>CAZTKJ010000005.1:0-94969 GCA_964614185.1 uncultured Lachnospiraceae bacterium | reverse complement strand
AAAACTGTGTTTGACGGCGGTGCGGGATGCGGCAGATTTTCCATTCTTCTTGCAAAACGTGGTTGCGAAGTTACACATTTTGACATTTCACAGCCTATGATAGATAAGGCAAAAGAATTGGCCCAAAAAGAAGGAGTTCTTGAAAGAATAACATTTGTAAACGGAGCCTTGGAGGATTTAAAAGATTTCAATGACCAATCCTTTGATATGGTGATTTCCTTTGACGCTCCCATTTCATATACCTATCCCAATCAGGAGAAAGTTATCAGTGAACTCATACGCATATGCCGCAAACGAATTATGATAAGTGTATCAAGCCGCTTAGGGTACCTTCCATATTTGGCGAATCCGATACAAAAAAACCAATTCATATTAGATGAAAACTGTGATGATCCATTTGTCAGATGGTGCATCGGAAATAGAGCAAACGCAATTGAAGCTTTTCGTTTCAGCAAAGATACTGTCATGAAGCTGTGGAATGAAGGGCTCATGGGTGGCGATGATGAAATTGCCGAGTATGAAAAAGGAGGTTCACCGTGGTGCATCACATACACTTTTATGCCGGATGAATTAGAAGATATACTGAAGCGCCATGGTGTGAAAAACATCAAGCTGGCAGGTCCCGGTGCATATGCAAGAACCCTTCCGAATGAATTGCTTGTAAAGATCATGAAGGATCCAAAGCAACGTTCTGATTTTTTGACTTTTTGCCACCTTTATGATTCCAACCCATTCGTATGCGGTATGGGAAAAGATAATCTGTTAGCCCAAGGCGAACTGTGATCATTTGGAGTGATTTGTTCTGAAAGTATAAAGAGAGGAGAAAGATGCTTTATGACTACACCTGTTTACTATGCATAGCATGGCTATTGCATACAATAGAAGTATTATCGGGAATAAAATGAAATAATGTAATAGCCCATGCATCGCAATAGAGAATGAACAGGAGATGCAAATGAGCTATTTAAAGAAAATTGAATATGAAATTGTCCTGAAAGATTCATTTTATGTTATCAGGAACTGCCCTAAATGCAGCAGAAAGACACATTATAAAAATACAAAAAAATTTCGCGTTAATGCCAATGGCAATAAACTGGATATCTGGCTGATTTATCAATGTGAGGAATGTAAATATACTCTCAATCTTGCCATTTATGAGAGGCAGAAAGTTTCTTCAATACCTAAGGAAGAATATCAGCGTTTTTTGGACAATAATGAACAACTTGCAGAAATATATGGAAAAAATATGCAGTTATTTCTAAAAAACAAAGTGGTCATTGATTTTAACAGATTAAATTATGACTTTGTTAAGCGGCATGAAAGCGTGGAAAGCAGTGACTTTGGAGAGCAAACTATGATTACAATAAGTAATCCTTACAGGCTAAAAATACGTCCTGAAAAACAAATTGCTGAGGTTTTAGGATTGTCCCGAAGTCAGGTTAAAAGTCTGTTGGAGAAGGGAGAGATAGAATTAAAAAAGGAAAAGCCACAATTTATAGAGGCTTTGGTATAATGCAGATAAGGGCGGAAAGCTGAAAATCAGCATCCGCCCTTAAGTAACTATTTTTAAGACGTCTGTCCGGAAGTGCGGCTCAGCTCAAGGAGCTTTTGACGCATTTCATTTTCAATTCTTATCAGCTCAGTTTCCGCATTCTTTCTCTTGGTGCGTCCTTCTTCCTGTATTTTCATGACCTCATCCAGAGTACTGATCAGAGTCTGGTTAGTAGCGGTCAGGGTTTCGATGTCTACAATACCCCGTTCGCTTTCTCTGGCTGTCTCGATAGTGGCTATCTTAAGTGTTTCAGCGTTTTTCTTAAGCAAAGAATTGGTCATATCGGTCACTTCCTTTTGAGCCTTTGCAGCTTCGCCTGAATGAGTAAGGCCAATGGCAATGACCATCTGGCTTTTCCACAAAGGAATAGTATTTACCAGAGTGGACTGGATTTTTTCCGACATAGTGGTATCGTTGTTCTGGATCAGACGAATCTGAGGAGCCATCTGCATGGCAATTGTTCTTGTCAGTTCCAAATCATAAATCTTTTTTTCAAAACGTTCGCACATAGCGGCAAAATCCTTGGCAGCTTGTGTGTCCTCCGGCAGTCCGCTCTGTTCTGCCTTGGCAAGAAGCGCCGGAAGTTCAGTGGTTCTTGCCGTTTCAAGCTTCTGCTTGCCTGCCAGGATATACATGGATAATTCTTTAAAGTAATTTAAATTCAGGTCATACATCTTATCCAGCATGGCAACATCTTTAAGAAGAGTCACCTGATGATTCTCCATTACCCGGCAGATTTTATTGATATTGGTTTCCGCTTTGTCATATTTGGCTTTCATATTTTCCAGTTTATGACCGCTCTTTTTGAAAAGACCAAGAAATCCTTTTTCTTCTTCTTCCTCAAAGTTTCTTAACTCGGATACCACATCAGTAAGCATCTGGCCGATTTCGCCCATATCTTTGGTGCGCACATTGTTCAGTGCGTTTTCCGAAAAATCGGCAATCTTCTTTTGACAGCCGGCGCCATATTGTAAGACCAGCTGGGTATTGGTAATATCGATTTGAGCGGCAAAATCATTTACCATCTTCTGTTCTTCCGGTGTCAGTGACGTTTCGGGAATCTCCGCCGTCATTTCCTGCATAGATTGTTCTTCTTTAGTTGGTATGATGTCTGCCTTTTCCTGGGCAAAAGGCTCAAGAGTAAGTACAGGTGCCTCTTTAAGCATTTCATCTAAATTATTGTTCATTAGGTTTCCCTCCTATAATTGATTTCGGTATCCTTTGTCAGACCTTCTCTAGCCAGCATAGTCTGTAAGACCTGTGCATCGGTAGTGGCATCAAATACGGCATCCTGAAACAGATTGTTGAGCAGTTCTTTAAATGCCTGATTGATAATATCCAGAGTGCGTTCTATTTCTGCTTTGGCGTCTATGATATCCTTCCCCGGTACGCTGATTCTGTCGAATTCTTCATATGCTTCCACCAGTTTCAGGGTAGTGGGAAGATAATAATCCATCATTGTATGCATCCGATGCATCTGTTCCGGATGTTCCCTGACATTGTCGAAAATATCTTTTAAAAGACTTTCCAGGCAATAGAGCTTCTGAGAAATGACTTCTCCGGGAATTTTATCGTTGAGAGCGTGCAGTTTGCGGATGCATTCCATTCCTTCCGCTATCATGGTATTCAGTTCATTTTCCGGGGTATTATTCATCGAGCCGGAAAAAGCATCAGTGTCAGGCGCTTTTTCTTCTTTTGGAGAATTTTCCCGAAGAATACGGTTGTTTTCTGCCTCCATGTATTGCTGGTGAATAGCATCAGTTAACATAAAACAGGTTTTCTGACTGTCCAGGTGACCTTCAGGAAATATGCCGAGACTCAGCATTTTGCGCAGATCCTTTACTACATAGCGCACGCTGCTCCCCGTATCTCTGGCAAGCTGTTCCACCTGTCCGTACATTTTCCCACGGCACAGCTGCAGATAGCGTTTGGCGCGTTTCAGACGGTTCATATTGTTAGAGCCTAAACGTATCATCTTGAGAAAGACAGCCATAAATATAATATTTGTAATCCATCCTATGGGAGTGGAATTTCCCAAAAAAACACCCGGCAGACGCAAAACTGCTATCGTACAGGAAAGACCGAAGCCGATACCGCCAAATACCTGGTACAGAACACTGGAAACGCTGCCGACCTCCCTAAAAGGAACAGGAGGCATTTTAGTACTTTGCTGGGGCAGTTGCGTTTTAGGTTGAACCGGAACAGGTTCTGCCGGTTTAGGAGGGGGCTGCTTCTTGGGTGTTTTAGGTGGATTGTTTATATTAATATTAACATTTTGAGAGATATGTTTTCCGGCATCGGATAGTGCATCTGTCACCGTCAGAGATACTAACTCATTTAAGTTGGCAAAATCACCTGTCTGCAGGGCTTTTGCCAATGCACTTTTTATTTGCTCATCCATGCCGTTGTGTCGGTTGCTGCTCATTGTGCCAAACCTCGTATAATTATCATTTTCATATGACTGAACTATTTCCATTATATCAAATCATTATCATAATGGCTAGTACAGGCTATTGACTTTTTATGTAAAAAGGATAATAATTATAAGGAAATTTAATGATATACAGAAATGAAGAGGAGCGCGTATAATGATGGAAAAGAAAAATATTGACTGGGCGAATCTTGGATTCGGCTATATAAAAACAGACTACAGATTTGTATCCAATTATAAAAATGGCGCTTGGGATGAAGGAATTATCACAGAAGATGCCAATGTAGTGATTAGTGAATGCGCAGGCGTTCTGCAATATGCACAAACAATTTTTGAAGGCATGAAAGCTTATACAACGGCAGATGGTCGTATTGTTACTTTCCGTCCCGACTTAAACGGCGAAAGAATGGAACAGAGTGCAGCACGTCTTGAAATGCCTGTTTTCCCTAAAGATAGATTTGTAGAAGCAGTAATTAAGACTGTTAAGGCCAATGAGGCATTTGTGCCTCCTTATGGCAGCGGTGCTACCCTTTACATCCGTCCTTATATGTTTGGAAGTAATCCGGTCATTGGGGTAAAACCGGCAGATGAATATCAGTTCAGAGTATTCACAACACCGGTAGGTCCTTATTTTAAAGGCGGTGTAAAACCTTTGACCATCAGAGTAAGTGATTTTGACCGTGCAGCGCCAAATGGGACAGGCCATATTAAAGCAGGACTTAACTATGCTATGAGTCTCCATGCAATTGTAGATGCCCATAAACAGGGTTATGACGAAAACATGTATCTGGATGCAGCTACCAGAACAAAAGTGGAGGAAACCGGTGGTGCGAATTTCCTGTTTGTCACAAGAGACGGCAAAGTAGTCACACCTAAGTCAGAAAGTATTCTTCCGTCTATTACACGGCGTTCTCTGGTACAGGTTGCAAAGGAGTATCTGGGATTGGAAGCAGAAGAGAGAGAAGTCAGCTTAGAGGAAGTAAAGGATTTTGCAGAATGCGGACTTTGCGGTACAGCAGCAGTAATTTCTCCGGTTGGCAAGGTTGTTGATCATGGCAAGGAAATCTGTTTCCCCAGTGGTATGACCGAAATGGGTCCTGTTACCAAGAAGCTGTATGAAACACTGACAGGAATCCAAATGGGAACAATTAAAGCTCCTGAAGGATGGGTTGTTGAAATCGGCTAATGTAAGTATCTGTTGTATAATCAGTAAGGAAAGAGTTGATAAGGGGCAGTTTACGGACCAGCCCTTTACTCTTGTGCCAAATACATATAGGAAAACTTCTATCAGGGAGGAAAAGGATATGGTAAAAGCAGTAGTAGGTGCCAACTGGGGCGATGAAGGTAAAGGGAAAATCACGGATATGCTTGCGCAGCAGGCAGATATTGTTGTTCGTTTTCAGGGCGGCGCCAATGCAGGGCACACAATTGTTAACGATTATGGTAAATTTGCGCTTCATACACTGCCTTCAGGTGTATTTTATGAGCATACTACCAATATTATCGGAAATGGTGTGGCGCTGAATATTCCCTTATTATTTAAGGAGATCAAATCCATTACGGATAGAGATGTTCCGGCACCTAAGATTCTTATTTCGGACAGGGCACAGATGGTGATGCCGTATCATATTCTGTTTGACCAATATGAAGAAGAAAGACTGGGAGGTAAATCTTTTGGGTCTACCAAGTCGGGAATAGCACCGTTTTATTCTGATAAATATGCGAAAATAGGTTTCCAGGTAAGTGAGTTGTTTGATGAGGAACTGCTCAAAGAAAAAGTTGAAAGAGTATGTGAACAGAAAAATGTAATCTTGGAGCATTTATACCATAAGCCTGTTATTTCTCCGGAAGAACTTTTAGAAACCCTTCATGAGTACAGGGATATGGCAGCTCCTTATGTGTGTGACGTATCAACCTATTTAGATAAGGCAATCAAAGAAAACAAGACAATCCTGCTGGAAGGCCAGCTTGGAACGCTGAAGGATCCCGATCATGGAATTTATCCGATGGTTACCTCTTCCTCTACGCTGGCTGCTTACGGCGCCATCGGAGCAGGAATCCCGCCATATGAGATTAAGCAGATTATTACTGTATGTAAAGCTTATTCTTCTGCAGTAGGCGCCGGAGCATTTGTTTCTGAAATCTTTGGAGAAGAAGCAGATGAACTGAGAAGAAGAGGCGGTGACGGCGGTGAATTCGGTGCTACAACAGGACGGCCCAGACGTATGGGATGGTTTGACTGTGTTGCTTCCAGATATGGATGCATGCTGCAGGGAGCTACAGATGTTGCTTTTGCAGTCCTTGATGTATTGGGATATTTGGATGAGATTCCTGTTTGTGTCGGATATGAAATAGACGGCGAAGTTACCACGGATTTTCCGGTAACATACAAACTGGAAAAGGCAAAGCCTGTGCTTAAGAAACTGCCCGGCTGGAAATGTGATATTCGCGGCATCAAAAAATATGAAGATCTTCCTGAAAATTGCAGGAAGTATGTGGAATTTGTTGAGGAACAGATCGGATATCCTATCACCATGATCAGCAACGGTCCCGGAAGGTCAGATATCATTTACCGGGAAAGTCCCTTAAAGAAATCATAAAAGAATCAATATGCTTTGCAGATAAAAGTACATCACCGGCAGGTTGACAGGAAGCCTGTCGTGATGTACTTTTTAATAATAGAAAATTGTTCATATAGTAGTGGAAATATGCAAAATATCAATTATTCAAAACAACTTGATAAGATTTTAGAAGATCCTTCTATCAGGGGAAAGCAGTTGTTTCTGCACAGCTGCTGTGCACCCTGCAGCAGTTATGTACTGGAATACCTCAGGACTTTTTTCAGAATTACGGTGTTCTATTTTAACCCCAATATTACAGAAGAGGAAGAATACCGTAAGCGGGCAGAAGAGCAGAAACGTCTGATTGGTGAATTTAACAGGCAGGTTTTGCAACAGCAGGAAGAGGGAAAAGAGCCGGAGGCATTTTTGATAGATATTGTAGAGGGAGACTATAGGAAAGAAGATTTCTTTGACAGGATCAGAGGGTTTGAACACTGCAAAGAGGGCGGGGAAAGATGCTTTTTGTGCTTTGACTTAAGGCTCCGTGAGACTGCATTAAAAGCAAGGGAAAGGCAGGCAGACTATTTTACAACCACACTGACCATCAGTCCTCTTAAGAATGCTGCTAAAATCAATGAAATTGGTGAAAGACTTTCAGAAGAATATGGGGTCTGTTTTCTTCCCTCTGACTTTAAGAAAAAAAACGGATATAAGCGCTCTATAGAGCTTTCAGCGGAATATGGACTTTACAGACAGGATTACTGCGGCTGTGTCTTTTCTAAAAAGGAAAGGGAAGATGGACGGCGGAAAGAAGCGGAAGAGGGAAAAGCTAACTGATTCTTGCGAAAAGGAGCTTAAGATGTTAGGATAGATGCATTAGGATGTTTGCAGACTAAGAAGGAGGCATGAGTTTTAAGATGAAAAAGTTTCTGGATTTGATTTCTGAGGAAATGAAACAGGCATTTGAGGCAGCAGGTTATGACAGAGAGCTTGGAAAAGTTACTCTTTCTAATCGGCCTGACCTTTGTGAATATCAGTGTAATGGAGCAATGGCAGGTGCGAAAACATACAAAAAAGCGCCTATTATGATTGCGGGGGATGTAGCGGAAAAATGCAGTGACAGCGAAGTGTTTGCTGAAGTTTCCGTTGTGGCTCCGGGATTTCTCAATTTAAAAATAAAGGAGTCTGTTATTGCAAAATATTTGATGGATATGGCAAAGAATGACAAATTTGGTCTGGAAATGCCTTCCAATCCTAAGAAAATTATTATTGACTATGGCGGTCCAAATGTGGCGAAGCCTCTTCATGTGGGACATCTTCGTCCGGCTATTATTGGAGAGAGTGTTAAGCGGATTGCAAGATATGCCGGTCATGATGTCATTGGTGACATTCATTTAGGAGATTGGGGTCTTCCGATGGGACTGATCATTACGGAGCTGCAGGAGAGGTATCCTGACCTTGTTTACTTTGATGACACCTATGTCGGTGAGTATCCTACAGAGCCTCCTTTCACTATTTCAGAGCTTGAGGAGATTTATCCTACTGCAAGCAGTAAGTCAAAGGAAGATGCCGCATATAAAGAAAACGCCATGAATGCCACTTTTAAATTGCAAAGTGGTGTCAGAGGATACCGTGCATTGTGGAAACACATATTGACTGTTTCAGTCATAGACTTAAAGAAGAATTACGAGAATCTAAATGTGGATTTTGATCTTTGGAAAGGAGAGTCCGATGTTCATGATGTGATTCCCGATATGGTGGATTACATGAAGAAAGAAGGATATGCCTATATCAGTGAGGGAGCTCTGGTAGTAGATGTGAAGGAAGAAAGTGACACAAAAGAGATTCCTCCCTGTATGATCCTTAAATCTGATGGGGCAGCTCTCTATAATACAACGGATCTGGCAACCATTATGGAAAGAATGAGGGAATATCATCCTGACAAAATCATTTATGTAACAGATAAGCGGCAGGATTTATATTTTGAACAGGTTTTCCGTTGTGCCAGGAAGACAGGATTAGTGGAACCGGAAACAGAGCTTTTGCACATTGGCTTTGGCACCATGAACGGAAAGGACGGAAAACCTTTTAAGACCAGGGATGGCGGCGTTATGCGGCTTGAGATGCTGCTGAATGAGATCAATGATGAAATGTATCGTAAGATTACGGATAACAGGGAGGTTTCTGAGGAGGAGGCCAGGAAAACAGCTCAGGTGGTAGCGCTTTCTGCAGTAAAGTATGGCGATTTGTCCAACCAGGCATCAAAAGATTATATTTTTGATGTGGATAAATTTACTTCCTTTGAAGGAGATACCGGTCCCTATATTCTCTATACGATTGTGCGTATTAAGTCTATTTTGAATAAGTACAAAGAGCAGGGCGGAATACTGCCAAAAGAGCTGGTTTTGTGCGATGCAGGAAGTGAATCGGAAAAATCCCTGATGCTTGAAATTACGAAATTCAATAGTATGATGGAAGCTGCCTGTGAAGAATCTGCGCCTCATAAGGTATGTGCGTATATTTATGATCTGGCAAATGCATTTAACCGTTTCTATCATGAAACAAAGATTCTGACAGAAGAAAATGAGGAAAGGAAATCATCTTATATCGGACTGCTTGTGCTGACCAGGGATATCCTTGAAACCTGTATTGATGTGCTGGGATTTACGGCGCCTGAAAGAATGTAACTCACATATGGGCATTGCATAAATTTTCTTTTTATGCTATACTAAATGCCACGCAGATATAGTTCATCGGTAGAACACCAGCTTCCCAAGCTGGGGAGGCGGGTTCGATTCCCGTTATCTGCTTAGTAAGAGCCTTGATTTTTCAAGGCTCTTTATTTTTGCCTGTCTTATATGCAGGGTATTACCTGATATGAGATCTGCATCTAACCCACATATTTCTAATCGGCGCAGTTTTCTGTTTGACAGCTTTTTGTTTATTGCTTATAATATACTTAACAAGAGAGCCAATGACTAGCGTACACCTAGCCGCCGGCAAAATATGACTAAAAAAAGTAGCGCCTTATCTTACCAGGACGAGGGCGCTACTTTTTGCGTTGTATGTAGATAACAAGAGTTATAACAGCGCAAAGCATAATTACAAATTGGATTAAGTCCGAATATGTAATCATTGGCACCAGCTCCCTTCCTTAAGTGTCCGGTAGCTGACATAATCGCCCCATTGGCTCCCCGATTAAACATATCAAACCATGCCTGATGTTGGAAGAAGATTCATTTTTACTATAATTTCTCAAATACCATTGTAGCCTGAATCCTATCGCCTCCAGCAAATCCTGTACTGTGGGCAGAAGTAGTAGATATAGTATGTATCAAATATTAGTATAGAATATATGTATAACAAAAGTTTGAAAATAATGTTGAGATAGATATTACAGAAGATAAGGGGATTACAGTCTAAGAGGCTTGAAAAATCAAGGCTCTTTTTGCGCTGTATCGTTCTAGATTTTAATAGCATCAGCTGCCAAGTGTTCTACGGGATAATCATGTGTTTGAACCTAGACACTGGCAATACGGATAAACCGCATTCCTCCCAGAACTGATGCTGTGGATATTATATAATAGTCTGTAGATGAATGCAATAAGAGTAAGTGTAAAGTGTTTGTAATGTGTGCGAAACAATGGTACAATATGAGCAGTTATTTATTATGATTCGGATGTCAAAAGCCCTGATTGAAACTGTTGTATGGCAAAGTGCACAAAAGAAGTTTGGGCAAACGACTTTTGCACGATGGAGCCAAAACTCAAAAATCGTGGAAGCCTTTGCTGAACACGATTTTCACTTTATCTTATAGAAAAATGCTGTAATCGTAGTGGGACTCCAACAAGAATTTACGTAGTAAATTCTTGGAGTGCAAGCTGCGGAGCTTGCACTTTTTTAGGAGGTTTGGCGTAATGGTCCGTGCAATGGAGTGCGCACGAATTCTTTTGTGCACTTTGCCATCACATGACTGTGATATAGGACTTTTGACCTTTGAATTTATTATGAAAATAAAGCAGATTCAGCAGAAAAGGATATTTCATGGCATCTAAATTTTATGCAGTGCGAAAAGGGTTACAAACCGGTATTTTTCATACATGGGAAGAATGTAAGGCAAACGTAAGCGGATATTCCGGCGCAGAATACAAAAGTTTTTCTTCTTTAGAGCAGGCGGAGGAATATCTTGGGAATCCTAAAGATATAGAGATGCAAAAAGACGGATATGTTCCTATTTATGTAGATGGCAGTTTTAACAGTGCAACAGGTGAATTTTCCTATGGAATGGTAGTGCTTCTTGAAACAGAAACCTTGACGTTTCATGAAAAGTATGATGATAAGGAACTTGCCGCCATGCATAATGTGGCAGGGGAAATCAAAGGAGCCGAAGCTGCCATGAGATATGCCATAGAACATGAAATTCCTAGAATTGCTATTTATCATGACTACGAAGGGATTGCCAAGTGGTGTCTGGGACTGTGGAAGACAAATAAAGAAGGAACGAAAGCTTATAAAGACTTTTATGATAAAGCCAGTAAAGAGATAGCTATTAAATTTGTAAAGGTAACGGGACATTCCGGCAATACTTATAATGAAATGGCGGACAAACTGGCAAAAGAAGCTCTTGGACTTTGACAGAATAGGAGGAGATGGGAAGTGATTCAATATCTCATAAATCAAAGTGCGCATTCGGCAGATATCAGTCCACTGGCAGCAGCATTGGGACTTTTAACAGCCTTTGCAGCTACTTGTTTTCTGCTGACGAAATTAAGCAGGTACCTTCCAAAGGATGCAGGACGGGAATTTGCACATGATGGTAAGCTCTCAGCAGGTAAACCGAGAGGAGCCGGAATCATCTTTATTCTGGTGTTCACCGTTACGGCTCTTATTTTTGCACCCATTAACCGGGAAATAGGAATTTACCTTATTTTAGTGGCGGCAGAAATGTTGACGGGATATATGGATGATGCTTCGGAGCATCCCTGGAATGAATATAAAAAGGGATTGTTGGATTTTGTGGTGGCAATGGTACTGGCCTTTACGTATCTGAACTTTAATTCGGCCACCTTCCATATTGCAACTTTAGGTATTGATATTACAGTCCCGCCCATAGTATTTGGAATACTTACCGTAATATTAGTATGGACGTCTATCAATGTGACCAATTGCTCTGACGGTGTTGACGGACTTTCGGGAACATTGGCTATTATTACTTTGATGACCATTTATGTATGTTACAGAGCAAATCAAAATGACTTAAGCGGTTTCCGTTATCTGGTGCTGTTGTTTGTAATCTGTATTTTAGGATATTTGTGGTACAATGCAACACCAAGCCACCTGATGATGGGGGATGCAGGTTCCCGGGCCATGGGTATTTTTATCAGCATTGCCATCTTAAAGACAGGCAGTCCGCTGCTTTATATTCCTGTAGCCATTGTGCTTATTTTAGATGGCGGATTGGGACTTCTAAAGGTAGCTTTGCTTCGGTTCCTTAAGATACACATTTTGAAAAACGTAAGGACGCCGCTTCATGACCATGTGCGTAAGATCTGGGGATGGTCCAATACCCAGACCGTTTTCAGGTTTGCTATTATTCAGATCGTAGTATCATTTATTACTGTTTATCTTATTTTATAAGAACAGAGGAATTTTCACAAAAGATAGATTCGGTAGAAAGGAGCAGCAATGGGAGAAAGAAGAGATAAGGTTAATTATTATCTTGATCTGGCAGAAAGCGTATCTCAGAGAGGAACATGTCTGCGGCGTAACTATGGAGCAGTTATTGTAAAAAATGACGAGGTGATCTCCACAGGCTATGTAGGAGCTCCCCGGGGTCGAAAGAACTGCAATGATATTGGAAAATGTATCCGGGAAGAAATGAACATTCCCAGAGGAGAACGTTATGAACTGTGCAGAAGCGTACACGCTGAAGCAAATGCCATCATCAGCGCATCCAGGGATAAGATGATTGGAAGCAGCATCTATTTAGCAGGTACGGATGCAAGGACAGGAGAGTATATTTCCAATTCCAACAGTTGTTCCATGTGCAAGAGAATGATCATCAATGCCGGTATTGAAAAAGTATATGTGCGTGATGATAAAAATAAGTATCGCGAAATAAATGTGCAGGATTGGATCGATAATGATGAGTCATTATCAGGCGTAAAGGGGTATTGATATGGAATCTGAACTTTTCATGTTATTTAAAGACGGAAAACGGAAGGCCCTTACCTTTAGTTATGATGACGGAACTATTCATGACAGAAGACTGGTTTTGCTTATGAATCAGTATGGAATGAAGGGGACTTTTAACTTAAACTCCGGGTGGTTTGGAAGAGAGGGACACCAGACTATAGACGGAAAAGATATAGATTTTTCCCGAATCAGGGAAGAAGAAGTAAAAACTCTTTATGCAGAACACGAGGTGGCTTCCCATACACTGACACATCCGTCACTTATAAAACTTCCTTCCAATATGGGAGTTGCAGAAGTTTTAAATGACCGCCATAATCTGGAAACTTTAACAGGAGAGTTAGTAAGGGGTTTTGCTTATCCTTATGGCACGTATAATGAACAGGTGGAAGAAATTCTGAGAGTTTGCGGCATTGAATACGCAAGAACAGTGTATAGTACGGAAAATTTTGAGATTCCGCAGAATTTTTTGGAATGGCATCCTACCTGTCACCATGATTCTCCAAAGCTTTTGGAACTTTTGGAAAAATTCTGTAAAGAAAAAGCACAAAGTCCGGAGATTTTTTATCTTTGGGGACACAGCTATGAATTCAGTCAGAAGGATAACTGGCAGATCATAGAGGATTTTATGAAATATGCCTCCGCTTATCAGGAGAAGATCTGGTTTGCCACTAATATTGAAATTGCCGATTACATAGGGGCATTTAAAAAACTGATGCGCTCTGCGGATGGCAGAATTATCTATAATCCTACGGGAATGACACTTTGGTTTGAAATGAACGGAGAAGTTCACTGTATACACAGCAATGAAAAATATGGACCTTTATGAAAAAGCGCTGCCTCTTGCAGATAAGGTTATGAGTTATGCGAGAGACAGCATTCTTGTGAATCTGCGGTTTCTGGATGTTGCAATGTCAGCCTTAACCGCAAAACCTATGCAGAATCTTTCATGTATTGCAGCAGATGGGAAAAGTATTTATTATGATCCTGTCTTTTTGCTGAGGAAATATAAGGAAGAACCATCTTATGCAGTAAGGGTTTATCTTCACATTCTGCTCCATATGATCTTTTTTCACAGTTTCCGCTATGACAAGATGGATCGGGATAAATGGAACATAGCGGCAGATATTGCCGTAGAGAATACTCTTTTGGAGCTTGGAATTTCCGGTTTTTCTTTAAAAAAAGATGAAAGGGCAGGCCGGAAACTAAAAGTGCTGAAGGAGGATATAGGTGCTCTTACAGCAGAAAAAATATATCATTATCTGAAAAACAATGGTATGAGCAGAGAGGAAAAAGAAGAATATGCCGGATGTTTTGGCATGGATGCTCATATATACTGGGAGCCTCTAGAACAGGAAGAATTGGTAGTCACTCTGGAACAGTGGAAAAAGCTAAGTGAACGGGTTCGGGCAGATCTGCAGTCCTTTTCTAAAGGAGGAAACAGCGGGGAAAGCCTGAATCTGAATCTTGCTGCCCTTAAAGATTCTTATGATTATGGGGAGCTGCTTAGGCGGTTTACCGTTATGAGTGAGGACATGCAGATCAATGATGATGAATTTGACTATATTTACTATACTTACGGACTTGAACATTATGGCAATATGCCGCTGATAGAGCCGTTAGAATATAAGGACAGTAAAAAAATCAAAGAATTTGTCATAGCCCTTGATACTTCTGCATCCTGCAGGGGATCTGTGGTAGAGGCTTTTCTGAAAAAGACATATGGGATATTAAAGGGAGAAGAGAATTTCTTTAAAAAGATGAACGTCCATATTATCCAGTGTGATAATGAAGTACAGAAGGATACAAAGATTACATCCAGAGAAGATTTTGACACTTTTCTAAAAAATGAAACACTGACCGGATTTGGCGCTACCGACTTTCGTCCGGTGTTTTCCCATGTAGAGGAGTTATGTCATAAAGGAGAATTCACGAACCTGAAAGGGCTCATTTATTTTACTGACGGATATGGGATATATCCGGCTAATATGCCGCCTTATGAAGTGATGTTTGTATTTTTGGACAATGGAGATGAAGGACCCGAAGTGCCGCCATGGGCAGTAAAGGTACTGCTTGATGAGGAGGAACTGGAGGATTGAGGAATGAATATTAAGCAGGCAAAGGATTATATTGAAAATACGGTTCGTTTATATTTGAAGAAAAATGAGTTCGGTGAATATCGTATACCGGTGGTACGTCAAAGACCCATCTTTTTGTTGGGAGCGCCGGGAATCGGAAAAACAGCAATAATGGAGCAGGTTGCACAGGAATTGTCAGTGGCATTGGTCTCTTATTCCATGACTCATCATACCAGACAGTCTGCACTTGGACTTCCCTTTATTTCTCACAGGGAATATGAAGGAATGAAATATGAAGTATCTGAATATACCATGAGTGAAATTATTGCATCCATTTATGAAGTTATGGAGGAAAGCGGCATTAAGGAGGGAATTTTGTTTCTGGATGAAATCAACTGTGTGTCTGAAACGCTGGCTCCCTCTATGCTGCAGTTTTTGCAATATAAGGTTTTCGGGCGACACAAGGTTCCGGAAGGATGGGTCATTGTAACAGCAGGAAACCCGCCTGAATACAATAAGTCGGTTCGAGAATTTGATGTAGTCACTATGGACAGGCTGAAAGTGCTTTCTGTAGATGCCGATTATCAGGCTTTTAAGGAATATGCCAATGAACGTGGGATTCATACGGCTATTACAAGTTTCCTTGAACTGAAAAAGGAATATTTCTATCGGATTGAGACAACAGTAAATGGCAGAAGTTATGTGACAGCAAGAGGATGGGAGGACCTGTCGGAAATCCTGCTTCTTTATGAAGAAGAAGGAATGAAAGCAGATGAGATGCTGATGAGGCAGTATCTTAGTAATGACAGGATTGTCAGGGAATTTGCAGCTTACTATGATTTATATAATAAGTATAAGAAAGAATATCAGATCGAGGAAATTTTAGAAGGCTTATCTTCAGGGCAGACTGTAGAGAGAGCAAGAATTGCAGCCTTTGATGAGAGACTTTCCCTGCTCAGGATGTTGATTGATAAAGTGATCAGTGAAATCCGTGAAAATATAGAGACCGCTGATTATCTTACAAGTCTGTTTAAAAGTCTGAAAGCAATTCAGACGGCAGTTTCAAAAGAGGACGAAAATATACCTTCAGTAGAAAGTATGCTGCTAAGGCAGGTACAGAACCGGAAAAAGCAGATGGAATCCATGCAGAAAGCAGGCAGTCTTTCTGAAACGGCAAGAAGGGAAGGAAACAGAGTTGTCCGTTTTATGGAAACTGTCAGGAAGCAGCTTTGTCTGGGAGAATACAGCACGGAACAGGAAGCCTTTGTGCTGGTAAAGGAAGAATATAAGCAAGAGTTGGATGAAATGAAAAAGGAAACCCAAAGGATCGGAAAGCGTCTTGACAATTTATTTGCCTTTGTGGAGAATGCTTTTGCAGAGGGGAATGAAATGCTGATTCTGGTAACAGAGCTTACCGTCAATCACAGCAGTTCCCGCTACATCAGTCAGTTTGGCTGTGATGCCTATCAGAGACATAATGAGAGCCTGATGCTTTCAGAGAGACAGTCACTGTTAAGGGAAGAAGTTGAAGCATTAGAGCTGTAAGCATAAGAAGTAGTGTGACTGGAGGAATAAAAATGAAGATTAGTTTGTTTTCCATTGGACCGGTAACGATACCCGGCTATGGATTTATGATAGCAGTGGGTGTTATATGCTGTGTCGCTATGGCAATGAAACGTGCAAAAAAATACGGAATGTCTGATGAAGCTGTTATAGATATTGCAATCTGCGGACTTGCGGCAGGATTTCTGGGAGCTAAGCTGTTGTATCTGGTGGTAGAGTGGAGAGCTTTTCTTGCAGATCCCTTAAGTCTGCTTGGCAGCAGAGGATTTGTAGTCTACGGAGGAATCAGCGCCGGTGTGCTTGGAGCAATTATTTATTGTAAATATAAGAAGCTGGTATTTCTTGAATATTTTGACCTATGTGCGCCTTCTATTGCGCTGGCACAGGGATTTGGAAGAATTGGCTGCTTTATGGCAGGGTGCTGTTACGGAAAAGAAACGGATCTGCCTATCGGTGTAATCTTTCCTGAAAACTCCATGGCTCCTGCAGGAGTGAAAGTATTGCCTACCCAACTGTTTTCCTCAGCAGGAAATTTCTGTATTATGTTTTTCCTGCTATGGCATTATAAACGCGGAAAGAGAGTGGGAGATACCGGTTTTGTCTATATGCTGCTTTATGGGATTGGACGCTTCTTCCTGGAATTTTTAAGAAATGATGACAGAGGAGTGGTAGGAACCCTTTCTACCTCACAGTTTATTTCTCTGTTTATTGTAGCAGCTGCCATAGGACTGCTTTGCTGGAAGGGACGTTCACTTAATCAAAGCGGAGAATTAGGAGAAAAGTCGTAACTTCAGGAGAGTGTTTACATGAAGCAGTCAGGTGAGATAGAAGTAAAAGGTGGAAGACTGATTTATCAGATGAACCGGGATCATGTAGAGATAGAATCCTGCCGTGTTATGGAGACTGTTCTTGAAATTCCGGATAGGATAGAGGACTTTTGGGTGACAAAGATTGCTAAAAAAGCTGTTTTAAGCAACAAGGCGCTTCGGGAATTAGTGCTTCCACAAAATATAGCAGAGGTAGGTGACTGGGCCTTTGCCCACTGTACAAATCTTCAGAAAGTCTGGATGCCCCAAAAGAATATTCGGTTTGGAAAAGGTGTTTTTAAGGAATGCAAAAATCTGCTGCGTATTTACTGGAAGGGACAGGAAGATGAAAAAATGGCAGGGCTGCTTTCCATGGTTCCGGTTATGCTGGATGCAGAATATCTTCTGACCCCAATGGAGGCAGGAGAGAAGGAATGGCTTGAAAAGCTGGATGCAAGACTGGTCACTTTGCTTCAGAGAGCAGATGAGGATGGATATTTAAAACAGGTGCTGTGTGGCGAGGAAGATTTGATGGCAAGTCTTGAGATATATCTTGCCAATAGACGAAGAGAAAAATCATCCCTTTGTTTTGCGCGGCTGTGTAATCATATAGGGTTAAAAGATGACTTGAAACAGTATCTGCAGAAGTATCTGCGGGAAAATACAAAAGGCTGTGAATATGAAGCTGCCTGGGAGGTGGTTTTAAAAGAACATCCTCAGGATATAGAGTATTACCGGATTTTGGCAGATGCAGGCGGTATTACCACAGAAAACTTTCAGAAACTGATAGAGGATATGGGAGAAAGCTATCCCGAAATGAAAGGATGGCTGCTGCGGTATAAAGAAGAGAATATGGCCGGAGAGGACTTTTTTGCCGGTCTTTCATTATAAAAATAAATGGAGGAAAGAATAATGGACAAACGGATTCTTGATTTTGATGATTACAGTAAGGTGGCAAGACAGGCAGTGGCAGAAGGACAGGTGCTTCTTAAGAATGAAAATCATGTGCTTCCCTTAAAGGAGCATACACAGGCAGCAGTATTCGGAAGAATACAGTTCCATTACTATAAGAGCGGAACAGGTTCAGGCGGCATGGTCAATGTGAATAAAGTTACCGGTATTCTGGAAGCACTGAAAGAGTCTGATAAGATCACGGTCAATGATAAGCTTTTAAAAACTTATATGGAATGGGAAGACAAAAACCCATTTGATGAAGGAATCGGATGGGGAAATGAACCATGGTCACAGGAAGAAATGGAAGTGTCTGACAGTCTTGCTGCTGAAATTGCCAAAGAAACAGATACTGCTATCGTCGTTCTTGGGAGGACTGCCGGCGAGGACAGAGACAATCTGAATTGTCCAGGTTCCTATCTGCTTTCAGAAAAAGAAGAAAAACTGCTTGCAACAGTGCGCAGTCATTTTGCCAAAATGATCGTGGTGCTGAATGTAGGCAATATTATCGATATGAGCTTTGAAGATAAATACAGACCGGATGCTGTTTTATATGCATGGCAGGGCGGCATGACAGGAGGATTGGGCACAGTGGATGTGCTGACAGGGGATGTGAATCCCAGCGGCAGACTGACGGATACCATAGCTTATTCTGTACAAGATTATCCTTCTGATGCCAATTTCGGCAACCTGGAGAGAAATATTTATGAAGAAGATATTTATGTAGGCTATCGCTATTTTGAGACAGCAGCTCCGGATAAAGTCCGTTATCCTTTTGGCTTCGGCCTGTCTTATACGGAATTTACGAGAAAGACTGTTTCCTTTGAAGTAGAGGAAGATAAGGCAGTCCTTAAAGTTATTGTAAAAAATGTAGGAAATGTGCCGGGAAAAGAAGTTGTGCAGGTTTATGCAAAGCTGCCTCAGGGAGAACTGGGAAAGCCTCTTATGAATCTTGCAGGATTTGCCAAGACAGGAGAATTGAAACCGGAAGAAGAAGAGATGCTTATGGTGACAGTTCCTTTTGAAACTATTGCATCCTATGATGAGACAGGAATATCGGGATTTGCTTCCAGCTATGTATTGGAAAAGGGAACTTATCATATTTATGCCGGTAAGAATGTCCGGGATGTGGAAGAGGCAGGAAGCTTCACCATGGAGGAAACAAAGCAGATAAAAGCCCTGTCACAGGCCCTTGCTCCGGTTTTACCATTTGAGAGACTTAAGCCCTTACAAAATAAAGACGGCAGCTATTCTTTTGTGAAGGAAGAAGTCCCCATGCGCCAAGGCTCCTTAGAGGAAAAGAGAAAAGCAAATCTGCCAAAGGAGATTCCCTATACAGGAGATAAAGGATATCGACTGGCGGATGTGAAAGAGGGAAAAATCTGCATGGAAGATTTTATTGCCCAGTTGTGTGATGAGGACTTATCCTGCATTATCAGAGGTGAGGGAATGGGAAGTCCCAAAGTAACTGCCGGTACGGCATCGGCCTTTGGAGGTATTTCAGAGCCTTTGAAAAAATTTGGCATTCCCTGTGGATGCTGTACGGATGGTCCTTCCGGCATGCGCCTGGACAGCGGTATGAAAGCTTTTAGTCTGCCAAACGGAACGCTTCTGGCCTGTACTTTCAACACACAGCTGGTAGAAGAACTGTATGGTTATACCGGTGTGGAAATGGTAAAGAACAAAATAGATATACTGCTGGGACCGGGAATGAATATCCACAGACATCCTCTAAATGGAAGAAACTTTGAATATTTTTCAGAAGATCCCCTGGTTACGGGGAAAATGGCAGCAGCAATGATCAGAGGTCTGCATAAGGAAGGGGTTACCGGTTCAGCGAAGCATTTTTGTGCCAATAATCAGGAAACAAAACGCCGTTTCATAGATTGTGTGATATCTGAGAGAGCTCTTCGGGAAATTTATCTGAAAGGATTTGAAATTGCAGTAAAAGAGGGAAATGCAGATGCCATTATGACTACTTACGGTGCCGTAAATGGTTTATGGACTGCAGGAAGTTATGATCTGAACACCACGATCTTACGTGATGAATGGGGATTTACCGGTATTGTCATGACAGACTGGTGGGCAGCAATCAATGATGAAGGGGAAGAAGCTTCCGCCAGTAACCTGGCAGCCATGACGGTTTCACAAAACGATTTGTATATGGTATGTCCTGATGCAGTTGTCAATGAGAGAGGTGACAATACACTGTCTTCCTTGGGAAGCGGAAGATTATTAAGAGGAGAATTACAGAGAAATGCCATGAATATCTGCAATTTCCTGCTTCATACACATGCTTTTGACAGAATGCAGGGAATAGAAGCTAAGATAGAAGTGACAGGGGAAGATGCTCCTGCCGATGACTCTTTTGATAATGTAGTATACCATAAGGTTGAAGACGACTGTATTATTTCTATGGAAGGTGTCAATACCCATAAAGGAGAAAATTATGTCTTTGCATTAGATGCGCAAAGGATGGGAGGATATAAGATGGAAGTTGTTGCCAAATCAGACCTTGGAGAGCTGGCACAGATTCCTGTTACACTGTTTTATCATAATATTCCCATAGCGGTATTCAGTTTTAACGGAACAGAGGGACAATGGGACAGTCGTATACGAAAAATAATGCTGCATAATAAATATCCCATTTTCCGTATGTATTTTGGACAGAATGGGTTGGAGGTTAAAGAAATTAAGATTACCTTTGATAAGCCTATTGATGAAATCAAGAATTTTAGAGATTACATAGAGTCATAGATAGTTGACATGTGAGGAATGGTTACTGATAACCTTGTCAGGATATGGACTTGCAGCAGGGATAACTGCAAGTCCGTATTTCAGGCAACAGAGAGAAATTTTTCGGAGGAAATTTTCCTCTATGAAAATTACCCAAATGACTTGACAAGCTTTTCCATAAATGGTATATTAGCAAAGTGGCTTGCAGAAATGAGCCACAGGCTTGGGATCTTAGCTCAGCTGGGAGAGCATCTGCCTTACAAGCAGAGGGTCACAGGTTCGAGCCCTGTAGGTCCCACTCTTGCAAAAGAACATTTTGAAAGAAGTGTGATTTTGGCAGGATATATAATTTTATATGGCGAGATAGCTCAGTTGGCTAGAGCATACGGTTCATACCCGTAGTGTCGAGGGTTCAAATCCCCCTCTCGCTATTCAAAAACACCGTGAAAATGCGGTGTTTTCTTATTTTGTGTTGCATTTAGAAACAGTATGATGAACGCACAAAAGCCGCAATGGAGGTGATAAAAAATGCCAGATAATGATTTTGTGATGTGTCCGCTAGTCGGTAGAATGATTGAGGATATTGACTGCATAGAAAATTCTGATGCAGTTGATGGAATCCTAAAAAAAGACAGTATTCCAAAAGAATATACAATACTTCCTGATTGGGAAGAAATCTGTAGAGATTGTGAGTGGCATAATTATTGATACCACTGGTCAGCAATGGCTAGTGGTATTTTTATACCTAAAATTAAAGCTGCATTGTGCAATGCACAGGAGTTGATAAAATGACAGGAAAGCGACAGGGAGAAATCCCTGCCATTATATATTGCTCTATTCTTACCACTTGTGTTCTATAATCAACCGCCTGTTGAAAATCTATTGAAGGAGATATCTGTTTTTCATATAATGACAGCACAGAAAGGAGGAAGTAACATGCAGGTTGAGATAAAAATCGATGATTCCTATACTGAACCTAAAATAATCATACTGACGGCTTCTATGACTGAAGAAGTCAACAATGTTATGAAAAAACTATCCGAAAATAATCCTCAAATCATTTCCGGCAGTAAGAACGGAAAAATTGAAGTCTTAGAGCAAAATGATTTGTTCAAACTTTATGCTAGCAACGGTAAGGTGTTTGCAGTAACAAATAATGGGGAATATACTTTACGACTTAGACTTTATGAAGTGGAGGAGAGATTGAGTTCATCTCAGTTTGTTCGTATCTCAAATTCAGAAATTATTAACCTGAAAAAGGTTAAAAATTTTGATTTAAGCTTTACCGGCACCATTTGTGTCGAACTAATGAATGGAACAACAACTTATGTATCAAGACGATATGTTTCAAAAATTAAAAAAATATTAGGAATGTGAGGTAATAAACATGAAAAAGAAAATATTTTTGCGTAGTATATCAGGCTTTCCAATTGGATTATCAATAGGATATCTGATAACCATCATTACTTCTCTGATATGGGGAAATGGCTATTATTTTCCGTGCGTACCTGAATTGACCGTTATGATAGGGAGTGAAATCAATGCTGTTTTGCTGCAGGCAGCTTTATGCGGAATATTGGGTATGGGATGTGCAGGAAGCTCTGTAATATGGCAAATAGAGGACTGGGGGATCGTGAAACAGACAGGGATTTATTTTTTGATTGTTTCAGTAATCATGATGCCGATAGCTTATGTTACCTTTTGGATGGAACATAGTTTAAAAGGAGTTCTAAGTTATTTTGGTGTTTTTACTTTTATTTTTGCCATTGTATGGGTTGTACAGTATACCAGAGGCAGACAGAATGTCAAAAAAATGAATGAGGCTTTGCACAAGAGACAGGACAATGATAATGTGAACTGACTCCAAAATCTCAGGCAGTTTATACAATAGAGACTTGGTCCTTACAGGGGACAAAGAGTGTGTTATAATAAAGATTATTAATGATATAGAATAGGATTGAGGTGAATTCATTTAATGAAATATATACGAGATAATTACTCAGTACAGTTGATGAAAACTGTTAGCAGATTGTGCTGAGGAAAATGAAACTTGCTGACAGTCACAACTGTACTGTTTCAATGGGAATATTGACATTAGAAAAGGAGTACAGTTATGCGCTATATGAAAGAAATTTTAAAAAATAATAGAAATTGGGTTATTGTGTATCTGGTAATAGGATTATTCAATGCATTTATGTTAAATTATAAGACTGACTGTTTTCAAAGGATCATAGATGGATTGACAGACAGGACAATAACCGCTTATGGAATCTTGTTTTATGGTATTGTCCTTTTTGTAAACTATGGAATGAACTATTTGGATGAGTATCCGGCAGCAAAACTGGGAAATGAGATCTATCTGGATTTCAAATTACTGGCATTACAGAAAATAGGCAGAATGGATTATGCCGAATATCAAAAGCTGGGAACAGGAAAGTTAGTACAGCAAATTGAAAATGGTGCCAATGCAGGAAAAGGTGTTCTCTATGACTTTTGGTTCTGTGTTGTTAGAAATTTACTTCCAACAATCTTGTTTAGTTTATACTTTATTTGGAAAATAGACAGAAATATAACCTATTTTCTTATGGCAGGATATATCGTTGTGTTTATAGTGACTAATTTGCTGCTTAAAGGATTATACCAGATCAAGGAAAAGATATTAACTAATGAGGAGGAACTCAACCATTTTCTTGTACGTGGTTTTATGGAAATGCCTGTTTTCCGTATGAAACACCAATTCCCAAATGAGATAAAAAAAGCATTAGGAGCCAAGAGGATCATTGTGTCATCAAAAGTAAAAATGACCATGATACATGAAGCGTTTTTTACGATATTTGCATTGTTAGTCGCTTGTCTGGATATTGGGATTCTGACATACGTATGGAAAAACAGCCATTTGTCTGTTGGCTCTATAGTGGCATTGATCACGTTGATTGATAATGCCTACACTCCTATTGCAATATTTAACGTTATTTATGTTCAGTACAAACTGAACAAAACGGCGTGGCTGCGGCTTATGGGACTGTTAGATTTAAAAGAGGATATGCAGCTGTCAGAAGGCGCCTCTTTTGATACGCTCTTAAAAGAGATTCGTGTTGACGGTTTGTCATTTTCTTATGAAAAAGCGTTGCCCGGAGGTAATGATTCAGAGGCTTCTTGCAATGACCTGCGCCATTGTAATTTAAAAATGCTTAAATCTGTCAGCCTGACCATTAAGAAGGGAGAAAAGATAGCCTTTGTAGGTGAGTCAGGTTCCGGAAAATCTACATTGGCAAAAGTATTGATTGGATTACTTAAGTATGAAGAAGGCGAGATTCGTTTTGATGATAAACCGCTAAAAAATTTTTCGTTGGAATCGCTGTATGAAAAAGTATCCTACTTATCCCAGGATACACCTGTATTTGATGGCACAATCAGAGAAAATCTGGTGTTTGACAAAGAAGTTTCGGATGATGATATTTATAAAAGTCTTGAAAATACACAGTTGCTGTCAAAGGTTGTATCATTGGACAATGGAGTGGATACGAGAATTGGTGAAAAAGGAACCTGTTTATCAGGCGGAGAAAAGCAGCGACTGGCATTAGCCAGACTGTGGTTTGACCATTCTGACATAGTTATTTTAGATGAAGCAACATCAGCACTGGATAATGTAACGGAAAGCATTGTCATGAGAAATGTTTTAGAACAGGTGAAGTATGCCACAGTAATTGCTATTGCTCATCGTTTGTCTTCAATCAGTGAATTTGACCGAGTCATTGTATTTAAGGATGGACAGATCGTCGGCAATGGAACTTTTGAAGAATTGCTGGAAAATAACGGTTATTTTTTTGAACTGTACAAGAAAGAAAAAGAGAAATTTTAACGCAAGTCTGCTTAATAAGCAAAATAGTAATGTTATTTTGATATATGGAAATGTCATAAAGAACAAAGAAACTGGCAAGCCTAAATATGCAAAGGTGGAAGAATGGATATAAAAGAATTATCAAATAAGTATGTTGTAAAAAAGCTTGGAAATAGTGATATTCAAGATATTTTTAATTTATGCTGCGAAAACAAATTATATTATGAATATTGCCCGCCAATGGTTACGGAGGAAAGCATCAAAGAAGACATGCTTGCGCTTCCGCCAAATGTCAAGGCTGATGACAAATCTTATATAGGGTTTTACGCAGGTGGAAAATTAATTGCGGTTATGGATTTAATATATGGTTATCCGGAGGAGAAAATTGCATATATAGGCTTTTTTATGACAGATACGGAAATACAGAAAAAAGGTATCGGTTCAGAAATTATTTCTGAACTATGTGATTATCTGAAACTGAAGGGATTTACTTCTATCAGATTAGCATGGGTAAAAGGTAACCCACAGGCAGAATATTTTTGGTTAAAGAACATGTTTGTGATATTGAAAGAAACTACAAGCAATGTAGCTGCGTCTGTTATTCTTGCGGAAAGATGCTTATATTCTGCTTTCTCGTAAAGTAAAAGCTCTCGGCGTTTGAGAGCGAAATACACCCCCGGCACAAGTCTAACGACTTATGCTGGAGGTGTTTCTCTTTTCACCAAGTAATATGATTCTTAAAACTTACTTTTTTGCTCCCAGTTTCAATTATACCAATTTCGTAGCAATCATAATGATTTTGGATAAGTTCTGTTACCCGCTTTGCATGTTGTCTTTCTACAACAACAATCATGCCGACGCCACAATTAAATGTAGAGAGCATTTCAGTTTCATCAATATTTCCGACTGCTTTGATATAAGAAAATATGGGCAATGGTTTTACCTGATCCAAATATATTTCAGCACATAACCCGTTCGGAATGATCCTGCCTAAATTTCCTTCTATACCACCACCGGTGATATGCGCCATACCATGAACGCTACTATCAGAAAATAGACATTTTATTGACTTGTAGTATGGCGTGTGTGGTTTCATAATTTGTTCAATAAAAGTTTCTCCACTTATCTTGTCCAGTTTTATTTGTGGCATTTTTTCCATCAACAACCGAACTAATGTATAACCGTTTGTATGAAGACCATTCGAGGCTATTGCCAGCACAATATCTCCTTGGTGGATATCGGCGCCATCAATGACATTACTTCTGGAAACGATACCTGCAATACTAGACGTGAGTATATATAATCCACTACCGACAACATCCGGTTGGATGGAAGTTTCTCCACCAACCAAATTACATTCGTTTTCCTGACACGCTTCGGATATGCCTTTCACAAAAGACTTTATTGTTTCTTTTTCTGCCTTTCCACACACAATAGTGTCAAGTACTGCAAGCGGTTTCGCTCCCATTACTGCAATATCATTTACCAAATGATTTATCATATCATGACATATCGACTCGCTGTACCCGTACTCCATAGCTAATTTTTGTTTAGAACCAGGTTCTTCTGATTTTAAAACCAATATAGGATCTTCTATATTTGAAAATCCTATATCGTATAGAGATGCAAAAGGACCTACGCCATTTAAAACGCGTTCGTTATCCGTTTTCAGATATACCGCCATTTCACTTTTGATAGTGTTCGTATAAGAAATGTCCACTCCGGCTTTACTATATGAAAAGGTCTCGGTGTTCTTATCCCTCCCCACAAGAATCTCGTCAACCGTCGTATTCAAAACTTTAGCCAGCTCTACTAAAACTTCCACATTTGGCAAGGTACCATTTTCCCATTTTGAAACAGCCTGAAAAGAGATTTTTAATTTTTCAGCCACTTCTGTCTGTGTCATGCCAAGTTGTTTCCTTTTATTTGAAATAAATTCCGATATTTTTTTATTATCAAGCATTTTGCAACCTCCGACTCTATAGTGTATTTCAATTATAATATACCTATTGAGTCATTTACACTAACCAAATACTTGAATCCAAAAGCTCCATTCTACTTACAGTTGAATGCAGATTCTGCTATCAGATTTTGTTTCCCTTGTTTTTGCTCTTATAAGGTGTAAGGAAAAGGATAAAATTGAAAATATAAATAATCGTTTAATTGATAAAAATGAACAATGAATAATTGTAGAATCGTGTAGTATATGGTAAAATTAGAATATGGGAACAATCGTGTCACTGCAAGGTGTTGGCCTCCTATTACAAAAGATGGGAGGTGGTGCGGATGAAGTTTGATTTCAAAGATCTTATGTCTTTTGGGATGTTCATTCTTGCATTACTGACCTTAATCATTTCGATAAGTCAGTAGCGTTTTTCTGGATTTTTAAATAGAAAAACCACCCTTGTATACTTGGCTAGTAGAGAGGGTGGAATTTCTATTCTTTTCCGTTGGTCAACCCTTGTGGGCGGTTGTTTCCCTTATATGTTTATAATATATCATATTTTCTGGCGTTATTCAAGTGGATCGAAAAACGAAATATATTCAAATCAACAATTTCCGACTTATTGGGATGGCAAAAATAGAGAAACCAAAAGAATTGATTTGGTAAATAGAATAGATAAAGTATGCATACGAATATTAGATGTAGGCTGTGGATCAGGAATGAGTACTTTAGCTCTCAAAACAATCTTATCCCTATATTTTTAAAAGCGATTGCTATTATCTGCTGGAATGTATATAATAAAAATGTAGACTTTCTATTAAACTCAATATGAGGACAATGGAGCAACCCTTTGACCAGTAGAAAGGAGTGCCAATTTATGGGAACAAAATTTTGTGCATAGCAAAGGCTATTGCACGTAAAATAATTTTTGAGTGATAGTAGCCTTTGCGAATCCTAAAAGCGACAGTTTAGGAGGTGCAAAATGGTCTATCAGGACTCAACGAATCTACTGCCGAAGGAGTTAATCGAACAAATTCAAGAATATGTAGACGGTAAAGTGATTTATATTCCTAAAAAGCAGATGCACAAAAAGCATTGGGGAGAAAACACAGATACTAAACAAGTTTTAGCTTCCCGTAATTGCCAAATCTGTTCAGACCGTCAAAATGGAATGACAATAAAACAGATATCGGAAAAATATTTTTTGACAGAGAAAAGCATACAAAGAATACTTAGGCAGGAAAAAATGTAACTTAGAAATGTGTCACGAACATACGTGGCACATTTTTATTTTAAGAAAGAACAGGAGGTTTTTAATTACCACTTATATAATTATAATTAACTCAATATCTGAAGCCAAGGAGTGATAGAAAATGCCCTATTTTAACTATAAACATAATAGTTGTTTTTATAAAGAATATGGACAAGGTGAACCGCTTATTTTTTTGCATGGGAATACAGCCTCTTCCAAAATGTTTGAAATTCTTATGCCGTTGTATGCTATAAATTTCAGATGTATTCTTATTGATTTTTTAGGTAACGGACAATCAGACAGAATCAAAAAATTCCCACCAGATATGTGGCATGATGAAGCTTTGCAGACAATTGCTCTTATTGAGCATTTGAATTGTGGAAAGGTTAATTTGGTTGGAACGAGTGGCGGTGCATGGGTAGCTGTTAATGCCGCTTTAGAACGCCCGGATTTAATTTATGCGATTGTAGCTGATAGTTTTGACGGACGAACGCTTAATGATAATTTTTCTGATAATTTACTTTCAGAAAGAACAAGGGCAAAAAACGATTTGCAATCAAGACAGTTTTATGAATGGTGTCAAGGCGAAGATTGGGAGAAGGTCGTTGACCTTGATACCGAAGCACTATTGCAATGTGCTAAAGAAAAACGGCCTCTATTCCATAAATTTCTAAACGAATTAAAAGTGCCTACCCTATTAGTTGGGAGCAAAAAAGACGAAATGTGTAGACCCAATCTTGAAGATGAATACAAGCAAATGTCAACTGTTATTCCTAACGCAAAAGTTTATTTTTTCAATCAAGGAGGACACCCAGCTATATTATCAAACGCAGAAGGATTTGCACAGTTAATTCAAAGATTCTTAAGCACTAATAATGCATTGTTAAATTAAAATTGAGAATAGTTATATCCAAGATAATCAAGGGGCAACAGCCTAAAATGCTGCTGCCCCTTTGGTTATAAAAAGCAACTGTAAACCATACACCGCCCCAAGCGGGATAATATTCAGTGTGTAAGCAATGTGCTTTTGAAATGCCGGATACGTATGATATGTTTTTTGCCACAATATATGGTATAATGATTTTACACTTAGTTGGGAGAAAATAACTGATGAATAAAGAAACATATTGTTTACTCGAAAATTTTATGCTTTGTTGTATGAAAGATACAGCCCATGATAAAGAGCATATATATCGTGTGTTGTATAATGCATTAGAAATTGCGAAAACAGAAAATAATGTGAATTATGATGTCTTGATCGCAGCATGTCTATTACATGATATCGGGAGAAAAGAACAATTTGAAAATCCTGCTTTATGCCACGCAATCGTAGGAAGTGAAAAAGCTTATCAATTTCTTTTGAATCATGGATTTGAAAAGGACTATGCAGAACAAGTAAAACAGTGTATTGAGACACACAGATATAGAAAAAATAACCTGCCGCAAAGTTTAGAAGCAAAAATTTTATTTGATGCAGACAAATTGGATGCAGCAGGAGCAATGGGAATTGCAAGAACATTACTTTATAAAGGTATTGTTTCTGAACCATTGTATACCGTATTGCCAAATGGATCCGTTTCGAATGGGGAAAATGATATTACGCCATCGTTTTTCCAGGAATATAAGTATAAATTAGAAAAATTGTATTCCAATTTTTATACGAATAAAGCCACAGCAATTGCTAAAGAACGGAGACATAGTGCGATTGAGTTTTATAACAGTCTGTATCAAGAGGTAAATTCGTCGTATCAGAATGGAATAAACGAACTGAATAATTTGTTAGAGAATTAATTATATAAGTGAGAGTTGGAAAGGGAAGACATGGAGTATATAACAGCGACAGCAGATATGGCAGATGCGATACACAATATTTTACATACAACCATAAGAACGGAATATCCCAAATATTACCCTCAGGAGGTAGTAGATTTCTTTTGCAACCACCATAGCAGGGAACATGTTTTAGAGGGGATAGCTTCTGGAAATATGGGAGTATTGGTAGATAGAGATGTTGTGATCGGAACAGGATGTTATGACAGTAATCATATCACAGGGGTATATGTGTTGCCTGACTATCAGAAACATGGTTGTGGTTCGAAGATTATGGATTGCTTGGAAGCGGAAATTTCAAAAAAATATGATACAGTTTTTTTAGATGCTTCGCTTGCGGCAGTTTGTTTATATGAACATAGGGGATATAAAACGGTAGGGCATGGAATTTACGAATTAGAAAATGATGTTAAGTTGATTTATGAAATTATGGAGAAGAAACTGGAAAGAGATTAACTTTCAATTTTTGCCGGAAAATTGCGGAGGTATAATATGAATATTTATGAAACGATCCCTGTATTGGAAAATGAAAGATTTAAATTAAGATCCGTTGAAAATAAAGATTGCGATGATCTGTTACGGGTCTATAGCGACAAAAATGCTTTGCCATTTTTTAATAGCGATAATTGTGACGGAGATATTTTTTACTATACAACGAAGAAAAGAATGCAGGAGGCTCTTGATTTTTGGAAGCTGTCGTATGAAAATGGCTGGTTTGCCAGACTTTCCATTGTTGATAAATCTGTACCAAGTGTGATCGGAACGATTGAACTGTGTTTAAGAGCTTCTGATGATGAATTTAACAATATGGGAATTTTAAGAGTAGATGTAAGAAGTGACTACGAAAAAGTGAGTATGTTATACGATATTATTGCGCTTATAGTACCGCACATTTCGGAGCTTTTGGGGTGTGACGGAATACTTACGAAAGCACCGATATATGCAGTAGAAAGAATAGAAGCCCTTCAAAAAGCAGGATTTACCAAGTCTGAACATTTGTTGATAGGTAAGACAGGATATGCTTATGATGGGTATTGGACAAAATAAATTTATGGAGAATTGTGAACAGATATATGCCTTACCCTTTACATGAAAATGTTCATCAAGCTGAGGAGTGGATAAGCTCTTTGGGAAATAAAAATGAATTCTGCTTTTGCCTAAAGGATTCTGGAAAAGTAATAGGTGCAGGGTCCATAGTATACAAAGAGAAATATGGTTCATATGAATTGGGATATAATTTGAACAGACATTATTGGGGAATGGGATATGCAACTGAAGCTTCTAAAGCGTTAATTCAATGGGCTTACGAAAACATTGGCGCACGCGACTTTTGTGCTCGTCATGCAAATGCAAACAAAGCATCTGGAAATGTACTAAAAAAATGTGGATTTCAATTCAAACATTATGGACAGTATTCAAGATATGATGGAAGCGAAATATTTGATGCATCATATTATACGTTACATCTTGATTGATAAGTCAAAATTTTTATTGTTCTTAAAAACATATGAGAGTTTATGAATATACGATACAATATATTAACAAAATTGAAGTTGCTGGAGGAAATTGACATGAAAGTAAGCAAATATGTGTGTGGAGCCGTGAGACAGTTTTCGTTATGGTTTGCAAAAGGAACTCTCGGGTATCCATTACTAAAGGATATAGATTATACCGGAGAGATTTTAAAAGAAGAAAGTAGTTTCGCAGAACAGGCTTTTGCAATTTTTATGAATAATCTGGAAGTTGACGAGGAAGGTAATGTTCTGAATTATAAATACTGTGAGAACAGAGCAGCTCAGTATATCAGAAATTATTTCGATGGTAATTATATAGTTGAACCGGCATTTGAAGCTTGGGAAACGGAACTGCAACCAGTAAGCAAAGAATCTTATGCAAAGTAAAATTCCGGTTGTGCGCCCGGTAAAGAGTATTAACTTAAGGGGTGTAAAGTCTGTCAAGGTTTGTCCAGCCAGCAGTAGTGCGTCTTGGATAGCTGTCAGTAAATAAATATGTGTTTAGATACAGGCTCAATTTTATCGATTAATACCGTGCGAATACTTTACGCAATTGTACGAATAATATATAATAAAAGTACGAAAGGGGCGATTTATATGTCAATTACAGCAACAGAGTTAAAACAGAATCTGGGAAAATATTTACTTCTCTCTGCGCAGGAAGATATTTATATTACAAAGAATGGAAAAATAATTGCAAAATTGACCAATCCAAATCAGGATAGGGTGAGTACTGCACAATCATTATTTGGCATCCTGCCACAGGATGCAGATATAGATGTTTCAAAAGAGGAAAGGTTGGCTGCTAAATAATGAAAGTCCTTGTAGATACTAACGTTATAATAGATGCACTGACTAGCCAGGAACCTTTTAGAGAAGATGCAGAACAGATTTTCATGCTGACGGCTAATCGGATAGAAGATATGTATATCCCTGCAAGTTCTGCAACGGATATTTATTATCTTGTGAGAAAACATCTTCATAGTACAGAACAGGCAAAGAGCGTTATGTCAAAGTTATTCGAGTTATTTCACGTTCTGGATGTTACTGCTGGTGATAGCAGAGAGGCTCTATTAACAGAGATGAGCGACTATGAAGACTCTGTAATATCCTGTTGTGCATCGCATAATCATATAGATTATATTGTAACAAGAAATATTAAGGATTATGAGAAATCAAAAGTTCAGGCTATTCTTCCGGAGCAGTTATTAAAGTTGGTTTCGCAGGACAATATGTAAATTCATATTTCATAGCACAAGAATAGAACTACCTGCACGCTGCCTATAAAAGAGCGAAGGTAGTTTTTAATAAATTACGATTTGATGAGGCAATAATATGATACTTGAAACAGAAAGATTATATTTGCGTGAGATGAATCAGGATGATTTTCAATCTTTATGTAAAATAATGCAGGATAAAGAAACAATGTATGCCTATGAAGGTGCTTTTAGTAATATGGAAGTACAAGAGTGGCTTGACAAACAAATTTCCCGTTACCGGAAATGGGGGTTTGGCTTATGGGCGGTAATCCTAAAGGAAACAGATGAAATGATTGGGCAATGTGGACTTTCAATGCAACCATGGAAAGATGAGGAAGTGCTTGAAATTGGTTATCTTTTTCAACGGGTATATTGGCATAAAGGCTATGCTGTGGAAGCAGCCAAAGCATGTAAACAATATGCTTTTGAAACGCTGGATGCTGAGGAAGTCTGTTCTATTATCAGAGATACGAATACAGCATCTCAGAATGTAGCCATTAGAAACGGTATGATTGTAATGGATTGTTGGACAAAACACTACCGGGGTGTGGATATGCTTCATTATCGATATGCAGTTATTCGTTAATTGTTTAAGCTTACGTGAACATCACAGAGGAGAGAATATATGCTTTTTGAATCATTATGGAATGAATTTGCATTACTTTCGGAGGTAGAAGCAATTGCTTTAGGCGGTTCAAGGGCCGGTACACATTATGATGAAAAGTCCGACTATGATTTATATATTTATTGTACGAAAGTTCCTGAAGCGGATATCAGAAAGCGGATTTTAGAAAAACATTGTCAGTATATGGAGATTGGAAATTCTTTTTGGGAACTTGAGGATGACTGTACACTGAAAGACGGAGTTGATATTGATATTTTATATAGAAATATTGAAGATTTTTCACAGGAAATCCACTCTGTTGTTGAACAGCATATTGCACATAATGGCTATACTACCTGTATGTGGCACAATCTTTTACATAGCCGGATCCTTTATGATAAAAGCGGAAAAATGACAACCATGCAAAACCAATATAATGTTCCATATCCGGACGAATTAAAAGACAATATTATTCAGCAGAACCTGCGGTTATTGAGAGGGAATCTTCCCTCATATGATTTGCAGATTAAAAAAGCTATTATCCGTAAAGATTGGGTGAGTGTTAATCATAGAACCGCCGCTTTTCTGGAATCGTATTTTGACATTATTTTTGCGTTAAATAAACTGACTCATCCGGGAGAAAAACGAATGGTTCAGTACGCAAAAGAACAGGCGGAAATTCTTCCGATCAATTTTGAAGAAAATCTCAATTGTTTATTTCAGAATCTATTTACAGATCCGGACCTTGTCCTGCAAACCTTTGCGGCAATCATTTTTGCTGTAGAGAACATAATAGAAAAGAGTGAGTGAACGAAATATAGAATTATCCAATTGGAATCTATCACTCTGCCCAATTCTCAAGTTTCAACCCATTAACCCGTATATATTCTTTAGTATTATTAGTGACAACTGTGTATCCTAATGACTTTGCATGTCCGGCAATCATCATATCTAATGGTCCGATTGGTTTTCCCGCTTTTTCCAAATCTGCTCGTATTTTTCCATAACTTTCAGCAGCAGAAGAATCAAAATCCATAATTTCAATATTAGCTAAAAGTAATGCTAATGCCACTCTATTTTTTTCTATTGCTTGACTCTTCTCAACACCATGAACTAATTCAGCATATGTTACTGAAGAAATACATATCTCCAACGGATCATGTTCCTGTAATTTAAGAAATACTTGTTTTGGTTTGTGTTTTATAGCATATATACAAATATTTGTATCTAACATGTATCTCATAAATCTTCCCGCTCCTGCCTCATTTCATCAGTTCTGCCACCATCCATAAAATCCTCAGAAAACATATCTATAGCCTGCATAAATGAATTCCACTTATTGGTTTTGGGTGTAAGCATAACTATATCACCAATTTTATTCACTGCAACTTCGTCGGTATTAAACCTATATTCTTTTGGCAACCTAACTGCCTGACTTCTGCCATTTTCAAAAACTTTTGCTGTCATCATAATGCTCAACTCCTTTCTCCTAATAATAGTATACACCAAGATATATATCTTAGCCATGAAAATCAGAAATTTATTTTAGTTTCAATCAGTTCACACAGTCTATTCATAATGTGTTATACTTTATTATGTGATTTCACAACTGCAATTTAGTAATAAAATTGCTCTGTATAATAAATCTTATGATGCAAAAATAATGGAATAAGAACTAAGTGAAAAATTTAATCAAGCATATATTTGGGATTTTTATAAGGGAGATAAGGATGAATGAAGAAAAAAGTTATTATTTTTTTGTCCATTACAGGAATATTTATTTTAGGACTATGTGCAAAATTGATAGTCAGCAGCAGGGATGTACCTGTAATTGAAAATGCTGTTGTGGAAGAAAACATAGTCTCTGATGGATCAAATGAGCAGTCCGAACAAGAGAAGACAGAACCGGAAGGACCAGAGGAAGCACAGCCCGAAAGTGGGAAGCCGAATGGGATAGAGGCAGAAGCAATACAGGAATTACCAGAGTCGAAGGGGCAGAATGAGATTATAATTCCCCAACAAATAGATTTTGTAGAACCAATAGTGAAATTGAACGGTGAAGAGGGAATACTGGATTTCTTTTGGGCTAATGATTGTGTCCGGGTGGATTCAGACACCCTTCTTTTTGACATCGACTGTTACTTTCCGGGGGAAAAGCTGCAGCAGAAGATTTTTTTCCTGGCGGAGGCTCCCGATTTTTTACTCCGGGAGGTGTTCAGGCAGGATGCTAAAAGCTGGGATGAGGATTTAAAGCGAACGGAACGCCTGGAACGGCGAATGAAGCGCCCATACCCTGTAGATGGAGGTTATATCTATGAGTTAGATGGGGTATTGTATTTTTTGCATGAGGATTTTAAAGAAGCCTCTCTGCTGGGCGATCTCCGTGAGCTTATGGGAGATTACTATTCCTCATCAATAGGCATAGATTATAGAACATGCGATGTGACGGCAGATGCTTCACGGATGATTATCTGCACGGATGGGGGACTCTATGAATATGATTTGGAGAACGGAAACAGGAAGCTGTTAGAGTCGGCTTATTTTGCTCCTCATGAAATCAATGAGGATGACTGCTTGTGTGGACAGCGTGATTTTAGATTTGACGGTCCTGTAAAAGTGGAATATGGACCTGATGACCAAAGCTATGCATTTTTGACGGGAACGGAAGAAGCTGACTGGGGAGATATCACAGGAGTGGTGCTGCGCCAGGGAGAAGGAGAAACTCTGTATCAAAAGGCATCAGATGATGTGTATGATTTTAAGTGGGTGGAGGCAGAAGATACAATCTATTTAGATGTTTTTTATATAGAGCGGGATGAGAAAGGCATAGTAAGCGTGGCCTGGCTGATGGACCGGGTGGATGTAAATACCGGAGAAGTGGTGACATTTGAAGTACCGAAAGAGATATACTCCGGAGGAATGATGTGTTGTAAGGTCGGCTTTTTAGATGAAGACACTCTTTTTTATGTCAATTATAATAAGCATGATGGTGAGAGTGAAGAAAAAGAAACCAATAAGAAAGATATATTTGAGGTTTACCGGCTCTCTTCCGGAGAACGGCAGGATTTAGAGGCCGTAGGAGATGTTGATTGGGTAATAATGGTAATTGATATGTATGATTTTGGTACTATGCCTATAAGGTATCCGAAATGAAAAATTAACACGATCAACAAACCGGTAGTTGTAAAGGAGATAATTTCATGAAAAAAATAGATCAGGAAGCTGAAGAAATAATGATTGAACGTTTTGGAAAAGACACTGTTATTGCATTGGCAACGGTAGAAAATGAAGTTCCTTACGTACGCTATGTAGATGCCTATTATGAAAACGGCGCATTTTATATTATCACATACGCACTTTCCAATAAAATGAAACATATAGGAAACAATCCAACCGTTGCAATAGCCGGTGAGTGGTTTACGGCACATGGAAAAGGAATCAATTTGGGCTATTTTGGAAAAAAAGAAAATCATGAGATTGCTGAAAAACTGAAAAATGTTTTTGCTGAATGGATTGATAACGGACATAATAATTTTGAGGATGAAAATACCATAATTTTATGTGTAGAATTAACAGACGGATTATTACTTTCACATGGCACAAAATATGAGCTTTAGATTTCAAATCAGGCAAATAGTAAGTTTCATACTGGCATTGGCGATTTCAGCAGCAGGATCATCTGCGGACTCTGTGCAATTGTCAGGTGATCCGCTTCATACGGATATCATGGAGGTGCATTTTATTGATGTCGGACAAGGCGATTCCACACTTATAAAATGCGGCGGACATTCCATGCTGATTGATGCAGGTGATGATTCTAAGGGAACAACCATCCAAAATTATTTGCAAAAACAGGGTGTTGAAAAATTAGATTATTTAGTTCTTACTCATCCTGATTTTGATCATATAGGCGGAGCCCCGGTTATTATCACTAAGTTTGAAATAGATAAGGTGTTTGTATCAAATTACAACGAGGATGGTAAGACCTATGAAAAGGTGATGCAGGCATTGGATTACAAAGGACTGCAATATACTACGCCTGAAGTAGGGTCCCAATATTTACTTGGGACAGCCGTTATAACCATATTAGGGCCAAATCATGAATATGAGGATGCCAATGATTCTTCCATTGCCCTGATCATCAGGAACGGAGAAAACAGCTTTCTCTTTACGGGTGATGCAGGTGAAGCAGCTGAAAACGACATGTTAAATAATAAAATAGATATTTCTGCTGATGTTTACAAAGCAGGGCATCATGGCAGTAAATACTCTACATCTCAAAGCTTCTTTCAGGCGGTTGATCCTGCATATGCAGTTATCAGCTGCAAAGAAGGAAATTCTTACGGACATCCCCATGCAGATACATTAAATACTTTCAGGTTCAATGGTGTTGAAACTTACAGGACAGATGAAAATGGCAGCATCATAGCAACATCAGACGGAAAGAACATAGTATTTAACGTTTCACCATCGGAGACATGGAAAGCGGGAGAACCAAGGCAGGAACCGGATGAGATTACTCCATTGCCGGAGGGCATTACTTATGTGATAAATAAGAACACAATGAAATTTCATAAGCCGGATTGCGACAGTGTAGATACTATCAAAAGTAAGAACAGGGAAGACACCACTAAATCCAGAGATGAGATCATCAGTCAGGGATATACTCCGTGTAATAAATGCAAGCCATGACCTGATCAGCTGCTTTGCCTTATGTATATAGAAAGCGGACAGAAAAAAGCAGATATTGACGGGAAGCACTATCGAATATCGTGTATATTGTTTTCAAAAGCAAAGCAAAGGAGTATAGGTATGGAACAAAGAATATTAGATCATTATCTGAAAACCGGAATTTATACATATGCCGGGGGTTATGGAGATTATTACCGTTCTTTAAGTGATGATGTAAGTGAACTGGGACATTTGATCTGCTCTCAGGTCATTCACAGAGTTACTTTGAAAGAAGGGAATACCAATGCAAATGATAAACTGCAATATGGCGACATGAACAGATTCCCATGGCATCGCATGCGGTGTGAGGATGATATTCTTCTGACGGCCACAGCCATGACAGCAGAGCTTTTCCGGTTGGATGAGCGTGGTTTTATACCGGACAGAGAAGTAGAGGACAAGATAGTAGTAACCTGTCGTTACGTATCGGTGCTGATAAGTGCCATTTTGAAAGCAAAAGGGATTCCCTGCCGTTCCCGTGCAGGATTTGCTCCTTATTTTCAACCCGGTGTCAGTATGGATCATTGGATCAATCAATATTGGAAGGAAGAGCAGCAAAGATGGGTTACAATAGATGCAGACGGATTTTATGATGAAAACGGAATGGATCTTGGACAATATGACATTGCAGAGGGCAGATTTGACTATGCAGCAGATGCATGGCTGAATGTGCGTAAGGGGAAAGTTCCGGGAGAAAAATTCCTGTATGCAGACGGACAGGGTACCTGTTCGCTGAAAGCAATAGTCAGAGCGCTTTTTTATGACTTCCATGCACTTATGAATGATGAGATATCCTATCTTTTTCATCCCTCTTATATTGATGGCAGGTTTGAACAGTTAAAAGAGGAAGAATTGCAGGAATTGGATGAACTGGCCGGCCTTCTGACGAATCCGGATGATAATTTTGATCAATTGCACTATCTGTGGAATAGGAAAAAGAAATTCCGAATTATGAATAGTCCCTTGGTGGGAACTTATGATAATGCCGGAAGATAGGCCTCTGATTTTGTCTTCTTTTTGTGCAAAAATACCTTTGAAATCCATGGTTTAATAGTGGTACAATAAAATAGTAACAAATAGTTGAGATTGCAGAAGCAGGAGTGATTGCCATGTATGAAATTGGAGATTACGTTATCAAGTCGAATAATGGAGTCTGCAAGGTAGAGGATATCCTGCATTTGGATATGCCGGGAACAGATAAAAATAAGCTGTATTATCTCCTGATTCCCAGAGAGTGTCAGAGCGCTAAAGTATATGTACCGGTAGATGCCAAGAGCGGAGGTATCAGAAAAGTACTGAGTGAAGATGAAGCATGGGAAGTAATTAAGAAGATTCCTGAAACCGAAAGAAACTGGAGTACCAATGACAAGCTTCGTGAACAGGAATACAAAGAGGCTATAAAAAGCTGTAATCCATCAGCCCTTGTCGGAATTATCAAAAATCTGTATTTAAGAAAGAAAACAAGAAACGAGCAGGGGAAGAAGAGTACTGCAACAGATGAAAGGTATTTTAAACTGGCAGAAGACAATCTGTATTCTGAGCTGGCATTTGCCATCGGTAAGGAAAAAGGTGAGATGCGCCAGATTATAGCAGATACTATTGGCGAAAAGTAATAAAATCTCCGGTCATGGATTTTGGCATGACCGGAGATTTTTTATGGGTGTCCCTTAAAGGACAGTTCAATAATTTTACCTATGGAAGCTAAGAGCGTTTTATCGTATTCTGACCACATCTGTCCGCGATTTTTCTTGGCAAACATAATATAACCAAACATAGTTCCGTTTTTGACCATTTTGTAGAACAGCGCGGATTTAATCCCTCTTTCTGTCATTAATCTGGCAAATGCCGGTGAAATTCCTTCCAGATTAAAGATACCGTTGGCAGCAAGGATATTGTTCTTATCAAAGCTTTGAAGGAGAAGAGGGTCAGGATTCAGAAATTCAGGCCCCTCGATGTCATCAAAGACACCTTTGTGATTCCATGTAGAAGAGACTTTCATATCACCATAGACCATGACAATCTCATCCAGTTTAAATCCCCAGCCGATTTCATTGAGCTGAACGGAATAGGGAACTACCCTGCGGACAAAGAAATCTTCTATCAGACGCCGCATAACACCGGTCTGATCTTCCTGAAGGGATTCATAGGCATTACTCTCAGCAGAATCTAAAGTTAAAGAAGGAGTTACACTATGAATTTCCGGTGTATAGATAACATATCGGTTTTTTCCTTTATTCTTGGCAATATAGAGCATCTTGTCAGCTAACTGGAAGACTTCGTCATAACTGTTCCCATGATCCGGATAGGTTGCAATACCCATAGAACATGTGACCTTCAAGTCACTGTGGATTCCTTTGTGGGCCCAGTCGATTCCCGTACGGATGGAACGCAAGATATTTCTCAGTTCGGCATGACTCTTGATCTGTGTTAAAACAAGCATCATTTCATCTCCGCCGATCCGTCCTACAACACCGGTATTTCCAATTGCCTCTTTAATAACGGTGGATGATTTTAGCAGCACTTCATCACCAAACATATGACCATAAGTATCATTGATGGTTTTAAAATTATCAAGATCCACAATAATCAGATGGACGCTGCCGTTGCCGGAAAGAATAGCCATTTTGGCATATTCCGTGATGGCTGCCTTGTTAAGAACAGGAAGTCCCGCATCCATACGGCTGCTGATGTCGGAAACATTTTCCTTTGTTCCATCGGATATAGTAATGGCTCCAAATACCTTATGGGAAGAATTCTTTCCGGCTATAGTCTGGCATTTAAAGGTGTATAACCTCATAGAACCATTTTCAGAAAGGCTGTTTGTCATAATATTGTGCCTAAACAGATCCTTACCTGTTTCTATTTCATTGCATAAGGTATTAAAGACGTTGTGATAATCAGCATCTACTTTATCAGGTAAAAGGCTTTCCTTCCAGCTTTTAAGTGTTCCCTGATATAAAAAGATCTTCTGTCCATCACAGTTTTCGAAAATTATGAGAGAATCTGTTTGGGAATCATAGGAAAGAAGAGTGCATCCTAAAAGATTCAGGCAGGTCTCCAATTCTATGTTAACTTTCTGTAATTGGTCATGATAATATTCTTCTTCTGTAAGAGTGGAAAAACTCAGGTGGGTTAAAGGTTTGCCGTCTATATCAAAGGGTTCCCGGGTAAGTTCTGTCAGGCACCAGTCATAGTTATCGCCGTTTTTAAGGCGAACAACGATAAAATTCCGGGGCAGACCATTTTGAAGTTCGCGGAGAGCATTTTGGAAACGATGGAAATCCTCCGGATGAATAAAATGAGACACGGAACAATAGATATTCTGTCCGATAAATTTGTAGAGAGATTCATCTGCTTTTCTTAATGTCATTTGATCATCAATGGTAGCAGAACCATTATAGAATAATGCCATTTCCGGTCTCCTTTCAAAAAAAGTTAACTTATAGTACAATTATACTAAATAAAATAGATTTGTGCAATTTGATTTCATCTGTTATTACTGTTTGCCGAAACGAGGAAAGGAGAAATAAGAAATGCCTTTATTTGGCAGCGTTCTTTCATTAAATGATATTTTTAAACTGTTGACACTGGCAGGATTTATCTACTATCTGGTAAGGAGTTTTTTCCTTAAAAAACCGCCGCTTTCTTCAAGTGATTTAAAGAAAGTGGACAGGGAGAAAATCTTAAAAAGCCTTCAGCTTCTTTATAAGAGAAAAAAATATGCGGATAAACCTTATATTATGCCCGGGCAGCTGGAGAGGGGACTTATTGAAGACCTTCATAACAAAGAGCTGTTAAGAGAGCTTTTAAGGAGCATTACGGTACATATGGGAATTGAAGGCGATCTGATCCAACTGCGTTTTCAGGATGATGATACATTAGGCTATGCAGGACAAATCTCTACCGGGGGAGTTTTGACAACGATTAATCTGCAGCTTCATGAGTACTATGATCTGGATGTGATCACTGCCATTCTGGCTCACGAGGCTATGCATCTCTATCTCCACTATAATGGAATCTGTTTTTCCGATACACTGATGAATGAAGTGCTTACTGATACGGCAGCAGTTTATTTTGGCTTTGGTCAGTATCTTTACAGAGGATATAAGATGATGGAAATCAATCTGGGCTCTTCTTATCACAAGGTAGGTTATATTAATCCGGAAGATGTGCAGTTTATTCAGAACGAGATCCGTAAGCAGAGCGAAAATGATTGTTAACCAATACTGTAACATGAGTTGACAATTTGGAATCCCGATGTTATCATATCTAAGGTTTTATGAAATACTAAACTATGTAAGACAAAGGAGAAGGTGATGACAACGGGTTCAAAACAGAAGATAAAAACTCTGGATATGGTTTATATTGCAGTATTTGCTGTTTTAATAGCAATCTGCACATGGATTTCCATTCCTGCGGTAGTTCCTTTTACCATGCAGACTTTTGCAATATTTTTAACAGTAGGAGTGCTGGGCGGCAGGCGGGGAAGTCTGGCGATTTTGATCTATTTGCTGCTGGGGGCAATAGGTATGCCTGTGTTTTCAGGATTCCAAAGCGGTATCAGCGCTATTTTAGGGAAAACCGGCGGATATATCATAGGATTTATTTTTTCGGCTCTTATTATGTGGGCCATGGAAAGGCTGCTGGGGAAAAAGACCTGGGTATTGGCAGTTTCCATGGTACTTGGAATGTTTACATACTTTTTCATCGGAACAATATGGTTTATGGCAGTATACGCAAGGGATTCCGGCGCAGTGGGACTGATGACAGTTTTAGGATGGTGCGTTATTCCCTTTGTTATTCCTGATCTTATCAAAATGGTGCTTGCGTTGGTATTAAGCAAAAGAATGAGAAAGATCATGAAAATCAGTTGAAGCAAGAAAGGCCTGAAGCAGCAGGGAGCCATCAACCGTGTCCTGTCTCTTGTGATGAAAGCACATGCGCTCAGGATGCCACTGCACCCCGATAACAGGAAGATACTCGTGCATAAGACCTTCCACCACACCATCGGAGCAAAACTGTATGTAATATATTTTTTGTCCCGGCATATCGACACCCTGATGATGGGCGCTGTTTACAACGAAACGGCTGCCATATAAATGTTCAAGGAAAGAGCCGGATGCAGCAGTTGTCTGATGGATTTGATCGGCGCCGTTATATTGATGAGTGGTATAAGCGGAAAGATGCTGATGAATATCACCGCCAAAAAAGATATTGATCAGCTGCATTCCTTTGCAAATTCCAAGCACCGGTTTCCGATGCAGAATGAAGCCTTTTAGGATAGCCAGCTGTAGGCGGTCCAGCTGGGAATCAATATTTCGGGAGCCGCAGTTTAACTGCCCGAACAATTTAGGATCAATATCTCCTCCACCGGGAAGGATCAATCCATCGTACCGGGTGATGTCGGGGACATTTAGAGTGACATCCGGACAGGCGCCAAGGGACATCATGGCATTTACATAATTTTGAGTTTTAGAAGGATAGCCGGCAATTAAAATTTTTTTCAAAACTTTTTCCTATTCAAGTATGATTATTGATAATATATGCTATAATAAGCGCAAGTGAGCCAAATTCTTTACAGAATAATAAGTAAAACCCCGCGGCAGTCACTTGGTTCACTGCTTGCGGGAATAAAGATAGCAGGAAGGGCGGGTCTAATTATGAGAATCGGAATGGGATACGATGTTCACAGACTGACTGAGGGAAGGGATCTGATCATAGGCGGCGTAAAGATTCCTTATGAAAAAGGACTTCTGGGACATTCCGATGCGGATGTACTGATCCATGCAGTCATGGATGCGCTGCTTGGTGCAGCGGCTTTAGGCGATATCGGAAAGCATTTTCCGGATACAGATCCTGCCTATCAGGGCATCTCATCTCTGAAACTGCTTGAACACGTAGGGAAACTTTTAGAAGAAAATTGTTTTTTTATTGAAAATATTGATGCTACCATTATTGCACAGGCGCCTAAAATGCGGCCCTATATTGATACCATGCAAAAAAATATTGCAGGGGCGCTTCATATTATGGAGGAACAGGTCAATGTGAAGGCTACTACGGAAGAAGGCCTTGGTTTTACAGGAAGCGGTGAGGGGATTTCCGCACAGGCAGTCTGCCTGCTTACAAGTCCTGTAGGAATCGGAAGCGTGGATGTGACAGAATCTGCGGCTAAATGTGACGGATGCAGCGGATGCCCGAAAAATAACGGTTGACAAAATTAGCGCTTTTGCATATTCTGATATAGAAGACATTGGTAAATGGCAGGCAAATGCAGGGAACGGAAAGAGTATATATCCATGCACCTAAGGGGCGTTTTTACAGAGAGGGATGGCCGGAGGCTGAAAGCAATCCCAAAGCGAGGATATAGAAGTGCATCCGGGAGCAGGCCGGGTGAATGCAGATATGGTCGTCATATTTAGTAGTCCGGCACGTATTCACACGTTACGTGATTTAAGGAGGAGACTTTTTAAGTCTCTAATGGAGTGGAACCGCGGATAATTTCGTCTCTAATTTAATTAGAGGCGTTTTTTTTCGCGAACAATGAGCCAAGCGGATACGTCAGTATCCATTCATGACAATAGAACACTTTCTATTGTATGGCGAATGTCGCGAAAGTCAATACAGCAGCTTGCTGCGGAGGTATTGACTGTACTGTGGAACAATGAGTCAAGCGGATACGTCTGCCATCCATATAAAAAGAGGTTAAAACAGTGGGATTTATTCGGGATATCAGAGAAGAAATTGCGATTATCAGAGAACGTGATGCTGCAATCCATTCTTCCATGGAGGTATTTTTATATCCGAGCTTTAAAGTCATGATTCTTTACCGCATGGCCCATAAGCTATATTTAAAAGAACATTATTTTCTGGCAAGATGGATTTCCCAGAAAGGAGTGCGCAAGACCGGAATTGAGATTCATCCCGGTGCACAGATAGGAAAGGGATTTTTTATTGATCACGGTTCCGGCGTTATTATTGGGGAAACCACAATTATTGGTGATAATGTAACTCTTTATCAGGGAGTTACACTGGGAGGAACAGGAAAGGAACAGGGGAAGCGTCATCCTACCCTTGGAAATAATATTATGATAGGAGCCGGAGCTAAGGTTCTCGGGTCCTGCACAATCGGCGATAACTGTAAAATAGGAGCCGGAAGTGTGGTTTTAGAGGATGTGCCGCCGGGTTGTACCGTAGTGGGAGTACCGGGACGGATTGTGAAGAGAGTAAATCCCAACCGGCCTCAGGATGAAATGGATCAGATTCATTTCCCGGATCCGGTAAAGGAAGAATTGACTATGCTGCAGCATAGTAATGCGGAAATCACTAACCGCCTGATTGATTTGGAACAGCAGGTCAGAAATATAAAAAGGAGTAATAAACATCATGAAGATCTATAATACACTATCAGGGAGAAAAGAAACCTTTGTACCATTAGAAGAGGGAAAAGTAAGAATGTATGTCTGCGGACCTACCGTATATAATCTGATCCATATCGGCAATGCCCGTCCAATGATCGTGTTTGACACAGTAAGGCGTTATATGGAACATAAGGGATTTGAAGTGAATTATGTTTCCAATTTTACGGATGTAGATGATAAAATTATTAAAAAGGCCATAGAAGAGGGAGTAGATGCTTCTGTTATTTCGGAGCGTTTCATTGCGGAATGTAAGAAGGATATGGAAGCTATGAATGTAAAACCGGCAACAACTCATCCTAAGGCAACAGAAGAGATCTGCGGTATGCTGGATATGATCGGAGTGCTGATAGAAAAAGGATATGCCTATGTGGCAGAGGATGGAACCGTTTATTTCAGAACCAGAAGTTTTAAGGGGTATGGAAAGCTTTCCCACAAAAACTTAGATGACTTACAGGGAGGAAACCGTTCCCTGCTTGTAAGCGGTGAAGACCAGAAGGAAGATCCCCTTGACTTTGTGTTGTGGAAACCTAAAAAGGAGGGGGAACCTTACTGGGAGTCACCATGGTGTAATGGCCGTCCCGGATGGCACATTGAATGCTCTGTTATGAGCAAGAAATATCTTGGAGATGAGATAGATATTCATGCAGGAGGCGAGGATCTGATTTTTCCTCATCATGAAAATGAGATTGCCCAGTCAGAGGCTGCTAATGAAAAAACCTTTGCCAGATATTGGATGCACAATGCATTTTTAAACATTGACAACAGGAAAATGTCAAAATCCGCAGGCAATTTTTTCACAGTAAGGGATATCAGTAAAAAATATGATCTGCAGGTACTGCGTTTCTTTATGCTGTCCGCTCATTATAGAAGTCCTTTAAATTTTAGCGCAGAACTGATGGAGGCAGCAGGAAACGGATATGACAGGATTGTGACAAGTGTCAGCAATCTGAATTACCTGATTGAGAATGGAAGCTTGGGTGCTATGAGTGAAGAAGAAAAAGAGCTTCTAAAAGAAGCAGAGAGCTTTTCTGTTAAATTTGATGAGGCTATGGATGATGATTTTAATACAGCTGATGCCCTTGCTGCTGTTTTTGAACTGGTTAAATTTGCAAATACAAATGCATCTGCTAAAAACAGTCAGGAATTTCTGCGTTCATTAAAGGATAAGATTGTAATGCTTTCCGACATTTGCGGATTGCTGGTAGAAAAGAAAGAAGAAATGCTGGATAGTGATATAGAAGCGCTGATTGAGGAACGCCAAAAGGCAAGAAAAGAAAAGAATTTTGGGCGTGCAGATGAAATCAGGGAAACACTGCTTTTAAAGGGTATTGTTTTAGAGGATACCAGAGAAGGGGTCAAATGGAAGAGAGCATAAGCTTACTTAAACGGATAAAGAAAAGCTTTGGCATAGAGGAGGTGGATATCAAGGCATATTCACCTCTTACGCTTGCTTACATAGGAGATGGCGTTTTTGATCTGGTCATTAGGACTGTGGTAGTGGAAAGAGGCAACAGACCTGCAAATAAGCTCCATCATAAGACCATAAGTCTTGTTAAAGCGCAGACCCAGTCAGCTATGGCAGAGGTCCTTTTGCCCGATCTGACAACAGAAGAGCTGGCAGTATATAAAAGAGGAAGAAATGCGAAACCATATACAAGCGCCAAGAATGCGTCCATCAGTGATTATCGGAAAGCAACCGGACTGGAAGCCGTGATGGGATATCTTTATCTGACAGATGGGGAAGCGAGAATGGTTGAGCTTATTTACTTGGGTTTAGAAAGGCTTAACATGATGTTATAAGGAAGGGAGCAATGACAATATGGAAGCAGTATCATCAGAAAACAATGAATCTGTTATAGAGGGAAGAAATGCTGTGTTGGAAGCATTTCGCGCAGGCAGGGAAATTGATAAAATATATATACTGGATGGCTGTCAGGACGGCCCCGTCATGACTATTAAGAGAGAAGCAAGGAAAAGAGATGTGCAGATTCGTTATGTGACGAAGGAACGCCTTAACCAGCTTTCGGAAACAGGAAAGCATCAGGGAGTTATTGCTATGGCAGCAGCTTATCGTTATGCCGAGATAGAGGACATGCTTTCTTTAGCAGAACAAAAGGGAGAAGCTCCTTTCTTATTTTTGCTGGACGGAATAGAAGATCCCCATAATCTGGGTGCCATCATCAGAACGGCAAATCTGGCGGGAGCCCATGGGGTGATCATTCCCAAGAACAGAGCAGTAGGACTTACGGCAGCGGCTGCAAGAACCTCAGCGGGAGCCATCTATTATACCCCTGTTGCACGGGTTACCAATCTTGTAAAAACAATGGAAGAACTAAAGGAACAAGGCATGTGGTTTGTATGCGGCGATATGGAAGGCACTCCAATGTATGAACTGAATCTGACAGGCTCCATAGGACTTGTCATTGGGAGCGAAGGCTCAGGTGTAGGACGTCTTGTAAAGGAAAATTGTGATATGACGGCAGCCATTCCCATGAAAGGAGATATTGATTCTTTAAATGCATCAGTGGCAGCGGGAGTTCTGGCTTATGAAATAGTGCGTCAGAAATTGAAATAGATGCGGATGAAGGACCGGGGAGAATGAATAAGCTGAACAGGTTTTTGTGGATGCTGATTGCCATGACTGCAATTATGATTATGGCAGCAGGCATTGATAAGGGAATTAAATATATCGAAGAGAAAAAATGGGATAGTGAAAGAGAAGTTTTTTTTGAAGAAGCCAGGGCAGACATTGCCAAAATGCAGACAACCATTGAAAGTCTGTCGGAGGACAGGGAAGCGCTGATTACTTATATGGAAGAAAACGGATTGAATTATACAGAAGAAGATTTTGAACAGGATGAGAGCGGCATACCTCAGGTAGAGGAAGTTCCGGAAATAGAGCTTAATGAGAACAGCGTGCCTGAAGATACCGTGTCAGCAAATTCCATATCAGGTAACGTTGTTTCAGAAGATACTATATCGGGAAATACGGTTTCAGGGAACACTGTCTCAGAAAATACCGTCTCGGGAAATACGGTTTCAGGAAATACGGTTTCAGGGAACACTGTCTCAGGGAATACGGTCTCAGGAAATACCGTCTCAGGAAACACTGTCTCGGGGAATACGGTCTCAGGAAATACCGTGTCCGGAAATACGGTCTCAGGCAATGGAGGATTTTCAAATGATATATCAGGAAATTCCCCGGGGAAAACCGTACCCTGTGCTTCTTACGAAGATACTGTGAATATCAACCATCGGGATAAAGAGGTCATTGCCCGAAATGAAATAGATTTTTCCAATAAAAAAATCGTATGTCTGGGAGACAGTATTACAGCAGCATCTAATCTGGAAACTCTGGAAAACTATGAACAAATGTCATATCCTTATCAGCTTTGCCAGATACTGGGAGCTAAAGAAGTAGTAAATCTTGGGATTGGAGGATCTTCCATTGGAAGATACTGGAATGATGCTTTTGTAGACAGATACCGGGATATACCTGAAGATGCAGATATCATTATTGTAATGGGCGGAACCAACGACGGATTCTGTGCATCGGAGAGGGAACTGGGATCGATACAGACCCGGGAGACAAATACATTTGCCGGTGATCTGAATGAGCTGTTGAGTAAATTAAAAGAAGACTATCCCGAGGCTGTCATTGTGCTTGCAACGCCTCTTTCCAATGTACTCCACGATATGCTGCGCAAGGAAAGAGATTATCTTATGCCACAGTCGGCCTTTGTAAAAATAATGAATCTGCTGGCGGATGAATACGGAATTCCCGTGATAGATTTGTATTACTCCAATTTTTTGAATTCTCATGATGCTGCAATTATTTATAATTTTATGCCGGATGGTGTGCATGGCAACGAATCAGGTTACAGGATGCTTGCAGAGCATATGGCAGCGGAACTGATACAGATTCTTAGTAAAGAGGAAGAAACTGATGGAAATGAAGCATAATTATGGTCAGGATACAGATGAAGAACTGATTGTCCGTCTTCGGGACGGTGAAGGACAGATTACAGATTATATTATGGATAAATATAAAAATCTGGTCAGGAATAAAGCTAAATCGATGTATATTCTGGGCGCTGACAGAGAAGATCTGATACAGGAAGGCATGATAGGGCTTTTTAAAGCCATCAGAGATTATGACAGCGGCAGGGACGCCAGTTTTTCTACTTTTGCAGATTTGTGTGTTTCGAGGCAGATGTATACTGCCGTACAGGCAGCAGGCAGGAAAAAGCATGCGCCCCTTAATACCTATATTTCTTTGTATGCCAATTCATCTCAAAAAGAGGAAGGGGAAGAATGGGATTTAATCAATTCTATTGCTTCACGAGCAGAACAGAGTCCTGAAGATATGATGATAGACAAAGAAAATGTGGAGTTGATGGAAAGAGCAATTGACAGGGAGCTTAGCAGCTTTGAAAAACAGGTGTTGGATTTATATTTGACCGGAATGAAATATACACAGATAGCCAAGGTTCTTGGAAGAGACGACAAATCAACGGATAATGCACTTCAGAGAATAAAGAATAAATTAAAGAAACTGATACTTCCCCCTGATTGAAAATAAAATATTTATAAAGAAGTCCGAGGGATTCTTGACAGAAGGAATCTTTATTTTTATACTGATAAACGGAACTGACCGACTGGTCGGACGGTGATAAAGTGTATTTACATAATATAACCAGGGATTTACAGACTAAGAAGGAGGCATGGTTATTAATATGTTAGGAAAGTTCAGTGTTAAGAAGCCTTATACTGTATTGGTAGCAGTGGTTTTGGTAGTGGTTTTGGGAGTAGTTTCATTTACAAAGATGTCTGCAGACCTTCTGCCCAGCATCAGTCTGCCTTATGTAATTGTTATGACAACTTACCCGGGAGCCAGTCCGGAAACAGTGGAAATGGTAGTAACTAAGCCGGTAGAGGCTTCCATGGCTACAGTCAGCAATATAGAAGAGATCAGTTCTGTTTCCAGCGAGAATTATTCTATGGTCATTCTGGAATTTGCACAGTCAACAGATATGAATGCGGCATCTTTGGAAATCAGGGAAAACCTGGATCAGATCAAAAGCTATTGGGATGACTCCGTGGGAAATCCTATTATTATCAAACTGAATCCCGATATGCTTCCCGTTATGATTGCTGCTGTGGGCGGCATAGACATGACAGATGCACAGGTCAGTGAAATGACGCAAAATACAGTGATTCCGGAATTGGAAAGTATTGAAGGCGTTGCTTCTGCCAGCGCCACCGGTCTGTTGGAAGAAAGCGTCCATGTTATTATCCGGCAGGAAAAGATTGATGATATTAATAAACAGGTCTTTGGATATATTGATGAAGAAATGGAGGATGCCGTACAGGAGCTGGCAGACGGAAAGCAGGAAATTTATGACGGGCAGGCAGAACTGGCAGACGCTAGAAATGAGCTGGCAGATGCCCAGAAAGAGCTTAATGACGGCTGGCAGGAATTAGAGGATGGCCGTAAGGAGTTAGAAGATTCCAAAAAGGAAATTGCCGATAGCAAGCTGGAGATCCGGGAAAATAAGACAAAGCTGGAAGAAGGAAAAACAGAGCTTGCCAATAAGAAAGATGAGACAGCACAAAAACTTGCAGAGGCAGAAAAAGAAATTCTGACTGCAAAAGCAGACTTAGAAGCAACTAAAATACATATTACCCTTGAGATTGCCTCAATGAAAGCACCCGGGGAGCAGCTGCAGAAGGGAATAGTTCAGCTGGGAAAAGAAATAGAAAAGCTGGAAGAACAAAAAAGCGGTCTGGAAAAAATCCAGAATGGGATAACGGAAATTGATACGTTATTAGACAAAATTGAGAGTGACGGATTTGAAAATACCAAAGCAGAGATTGCTGCTGCCCTTGGTATTTCAGAGAGCCTTTTGACAGATGAAGGAAGCACTAGAGAGGAATTAGAAAAAAAGAAAAGAGATTTAGCTGCACAGAATCCCGGTGCTGCCATTGCTCAGCTGGAAGGAATCATTACGGGTTTAAAGGCTCAGAAAGATGCTATGGAAGAGCAGCTTGCAAACCTTGATCCGGACGGAACCATGGCATTGACCATTAAGGCTTATGAGGCCCAGCTTCCTGAAATAGAAAAAAACATTTCCAAACTGGACAGTGCCTTAACGGAACTGTACAAAGGGAACCTTACGGCAGCAATTGAATTTGCCAATGCCCAGACCACCATTAGCCTTGGAGAGCTGCAGCTCACTACGGCGGAAACACAGCTGGAAGCAGGGGAAAAGCAGATAGAACTTAGTGAAGAACAGTTAGAAGCGGGAGTAGATCAGTTAAAGGAAGGGCAGAAGCAGATTGATGATGGCTTAAAACAGCTTAATGATACAGCAGAGCAGCTTGCAGATGCTCTGCAGCAGATTTTAGACGGAGAGGAAGAACTGGAAGAAGCCAGAGAAGATGCTTATAATCAGGCTGACATGAATGGCGTTCTTACTGTGGATACCGTCAAGTCCCTTTTGGCAGCACAGAATTTCTCTATGCCGGCAGGGTATGTGACGGAAGAAGGGATCGACTATCTGATCAGAGTAGGTGATAAGCCCGATGATATAGAGGCATTAAAAAAGATGCCCCTTATCAATCCTGAAATGGATGGGGTGGATATTATTACTCTGGAAGATGTAGCAGATGTATTCATGACAGACAATTCTGCTGACATTTATGCCAATGTCAATGGCGAACCCGGAATTATGGTTACCATTCAGAAGCAGACAGGATATTCTACAGGTGATGTATCTGACAAAATTCTTGATAAATTTGAAGAATTAAAGGCAGAGAATGAAAATCTGATTTTGATTACATTAATGGATCAGGGAATTTACATTGATTTTGTTATGGACTCTATCATTAATAATGTATTATTCGGAGCCATTTTAGCCGTACTGATTCTGATCCTATTTTTAAAGGACTGGCGGCCTACAGCAGTGGTAGCCTGCTCTATTCCTATCAGTATTATTACGGCAATTGTATGTATGTATTTCAGCGGCATTACCTTAAATGTCATTTCCCTCTCAGGCCTGGCACTGGGCGTGGGAATGCTGGTAGATAATTCCATTGTAGTAATTGAAAATATATACAGAATGAGGGGAGAAGGATATTCGGCAAAAGAAGCTGCCATAGAAGGTGCCAGAGAAGTAGCCGGTGCCATTATGGCTTCTACTCTTACTACAGTCTGCGTTTTCCTGCCCATTGTCTTTACGGAAGGAATTACCAGGCAGCTTTTTGTGGATATGGGATTAACCATTGCATATTCACTGCTGGCCAGCCTGCTGATAGCCCTTACGGTTGTTCCGGCTATGGCGGCAGGTGTACTTTCCAGAATAAAGGACCAAAAGGAAAGCAGATTTTTTGGCGGCTTAATGAAGATTTATGAAAGAATACTGGAAATGTCGCTGACTTTTAAACCGGTAGTCTTGATATTAGTCATAGTGCTGCTTCTTGCCAGTATAGGGGCAGCTTTTTCCAGAGGAATTGCCTTTATGCCTGAGATGGACAGCACCCAGATTACTTTGACTTTGAATATGCCTAAGGATACACCGCTTACAGAGACAGCAAAAGTAAGTGATGAAATCGTGGCAAAGCTGATGGCAAGAGAAGATGTGGAAGACGTAGGCGCTATGGCCTCATCTTCTTCCATGAGCATGCTTACGGGAGGAGGCAATGCAGCTACCAATTCAACAACTGTTTATGTATCCTTAAGCGAAGATAAGAAGAAAGACAATCAGGAAATTGCCCTGGAAATCAGAGATGAAATCGGAGATATACTGGAAGCTAATCAGGCGGAAGTTGCAATAGAAACTTCGACCATGGATATGAGTGCATTGGGCGGAAGCGGTATTACGATCCGGATCAAGGGACGTGAACTGGATACTCTGCAGGAAATTGCCAAAGATATTGCTGCCATTGTAGAAAACATTGAAGGTACAACAGATGTATCAGACGGGCTGGAAGAAGCTACCGGTGAAATGCGTATTATTATTGACAGAGATAAGGCAATAGAATATGGACTTACGGTTGCACAGATTTTCCAGCAGATTCAATCAAAGCTTGCAGATGCTGTCAGTGCAACAACTCTGGAAACAGAGATTAAAGAGTATAGTGTGTATGTTAAGCATGGCAATGATATGGAACTTACAAGAAATCTGTTAAAAAATCTTGAGATAGAAAGAAGTAAACAGGATGGAACGAAAGAAAAAATAAAGCTTTCTGATATTGCCATCTTTGAAAATACCGTGGCACCTAAGTCTGTTAACCGAATTGACCAGACCAGATATTTTAGTGTAAGTGCGGCGATAGCAGAAGGCTATAATGTAGGTTTTGTTTCAGATGATGTGGAGGAGGCGCTGAAAGATTATTCCCTGCCAAATGGTTACAGTCTGGAAATGAGTGGTGAAAATGAGACAATAACAGATGCCATGGGTCAGGTTTATCTGATGTTGATACTTGCCATTATCTTTATGTATCTGATCATGGTAGCTCAGTTTCAGTCGCTTTTATCGCCCTTTATTATTATGTTTACAATTCCCCTTGCATTTACGGGAGGATTCTTTGGCCTTGCAATCAGTAAAAGTGAGGTAAGCGTTATTGCCTTGATCGGTTTTGTCATGCTGTCAGGTATTATTGTTAATAACGGTATCGTACTGGTGGATTATATCAATCAGCTGCGGGAGAGCGGTATGGAAAAAAGAGAGGCAATCATCACTGCAGGCAGAACCAGGATGCGTCCTGTTATGATGACGGCTCTGACTACAATTCTGGCTTTAAGTACCATGGTATTCAGTAATGATATGGGGGCGGATATGTCAAAACCCATGTCTATAGTAACCATTGGAGGATTGATTTATGGTACTTTGCTGACACTGGTTGTAATTCCCTGTATCTATGATCTTTTCACAGGAAGTAAAAGGAAGGGTGTGACAAGTAATGAGTAAAGAGCCTTCACCTAAAGAAAAAGCCATTTATCAGGCAGTACTGGAGCTGTTTGAAGAGGGAGCAGACCTGAATTGCCTTACAGTGGCAGAAATCACGAAAAAAGCAGGAATCGGCAAGGGAACTGCCTACGAGTATTTCTCTGATAAAGAAGAGATGATAGCCAAAGCCCTTCTCTATCATGTAGAAAATTTCTGTAAACAGCTGTGTGCGGGACTAAGTAAGGAAAAAAATCTTTATGACAGAATTGATTATATTCTGGTGAGAATGGAACAGCATACAGTAAAGACAAACTGCATTTTCAGGCTGATTCATGTTATGTCCGACTATTCTGTGATCAACAGGCGTATCAGAGAGCTGGAAAAAAGCAGAAATTCTGGAGAAATGCCGGCGATAGGAGTACTGCAGCATGTATTGCAAGATGAGTTTGAAAGAAAACAGATGCCATCAAAGGAAAAAATGACGTACCTCATGATGAGTATTTTTTCAAAGATGCTGTGCTATGGTATGCTGTTAAACCGTCCGGAATATCAGAAGGAAGAACGAAAGACCATGCATGAGTTGATCAATCAGGGAATCTGTAGAGAAGTGGAAGAAATAATGGGATAAAGAAACTGCTTGCATCCTTTTGCCGGAGAGTATAAAATGTTTCTAAACGAAAATTTACGAAAAAAGGAGCCATAAAATGAATGCAGACAAAAAATGGTGGAAGGAAAGCGTAGTTTATCAGATTTATCCCAGAAGCTTTAAAGACAGTAATGGGGATGGAATCGGAGATATAAAAGGTATTACGGAAAAACTGGATTACCTGAAAGAACTGGGAATTGATGTTATCTGGCTATCCCCTATTTATAAATCTCCCAATGATGATAATGGTTATGATATCAGCGATTATCAGGCAATCATGGATGAATTCGGCACCATGCAGGACTTTGATCATATGCTGGCTATGGCTCATGAGCGGGGAATTAAAATCATGATGGATCTGGTAGTAAATCATACTTCCGATGAACATGAATGGTTTGTGGAAAGCAAAAAATCCAAAGATAACCCCTATAGAGACTATTATATCTGGCGGGAAGCAAAGGATGGGAAAGAACCCAATAACTGGGGATCATGCTTTGGCGGTTCCGCATGGGAATATGATAAAACCACAGATATGTACTATCTGCATTTATTTTCTAAGAAACAGCCTGATCTGAACTGGGAAAATGAAAAGGTACGCAGAGAAGTCTTTGATATGATGACATGGTGGCTCGAAAAAGGTGTGGATGGTTTCCGCATGGACGTTATCAGTATGATTTCCAAGGTACCGCATCTTCCTGATGGCAAAAAAGAAGAAGGAGCGCTTTATGGCGATTTTGGTCCCCTGGTGATCAACGGACCACGTGTACATGAATATTTGCAGGAAATGCGTAATCAGGTGCTTTCTAAATTTGATACCATTACAGTAGGAGAAACCTCAGGCGTTACCGTGCAGGAGGCAGTGAAATACGCTGCAGAAGATGAAAGTGAACTGAATATGGTATTTCAGTTTGAACAGAATGATCTGGATGGTGGAGAGCATTCAAAATGGAATCAAAAGAAGATCTATCTGCCGGAACTGAAGAAGGTATTGAACAGATGGCAGACTTATTTGGAAGGCAGGGCATGGAACAGCTTATATTGGAATAATCATGACCAGCCCAGAGTAGTTTCACGCTTTGGCAATGATTCTGAAAAGTATCGTGAATTATCTGCCAAAATGCTTGCAACCTGCCTTCATATGATGAAAGGAACTCCCTATATTTATCAGGGGGAAGAGCTTGGCATGACCAATGTTCCTTTTAAATCACTGGAAGAATTCCAGGATATTGAGAGTATCAATGCTTATCAGGAATATACGGAGAACGGTATTTTTACCCCGGAAGACATGATGAAATATTTATGTTATAAGAGCAGGGACAATGCCAGAACTCCCATGCAGTGGAGCGATAGTCACAATGCCGGATTTACAGAAGGCACTCCATGGATTAAAGTAAATCCCAACTATACCAAGATAAATGCCAGGGAACAGTTGGAAAGAGAAGATTCCGTGTTCCGGTATTATCAAAAGCTCATAAGGCTGCGTAAAGAAAACCCTATTATTGTATATGGGACATTTGAGCTTCTGATGCCTGAAGATGAAGATATTTTTATGTATATCAGGAATTATGAAGCCAGAAAGCTGCTTGTTATCTGTAATTTCAGCAGTAATGTGTGCAGCATAAAACTGCCCCATGAATTTGTCAAAGGAAAGATATGGATTTCCAATTATGAGCAAGAGGGAATACAGGAAGAAATGGAACTGAGAGCTTATGAAGCTTTGGTCTTATATATTTGATACTGTCTATATTACCGTTTAATATTATTTTAATAATCGTATAGACGTTGCGCTTTATCTGTGATATACTGTATTTATTCAGTAAACTTACCAATCCGGCAGTTATAACAAAGGTGGTGATCATATGACAGACAGTGAAAAACTTGATATGATTCTTTCTGAAATGCAAGACATGAAATCAGATATGCAAGACATGAAATCAGATATGCAAGGCATGAAATCAGATATGCAAAGTATGAATAGTAGAATTGACAATTTAGAATCACAGTTAAAGCAAACGGAACGTGTTTTAAAAAATGAAATACGAAAAGAATGTGCCTTAGTTCTTGATGAAGTTGAAAGAGTACATGATATTTTAGATAAGCATAAACAAGATAGGGCAGCACATACAGCATAATGACAATTATATACATATACTACATAAAATTGAACAAAATAAAGACCTACCAAACGTGAGTTTGGTAGGTCTTACCTTTTAGCATTTTCAATAGCAAGTAAAAACATGGACTAAAAAAAGCTGCTGACGGGAATCGGACCCGTGACCTCCGCACTACCAATGCGACGCTCTACCGACTGAGCCACAGCAGCCTGTGATGCTCTGCATCAACGAAGCATATTATAGCATGGCATAAAAGAGTTTGTCAACTCAATTTGCATCTCTGACGTAGTTTTTAATTATCTGTGCATTATCATCCCAGGATTCATAACCCTCCTCACCTCTATGATCGTGAAGTTCCCCATAGGAAGAAAGATAATCTCCCAGAAATTCTGTAAATTTGCAGCTTCCCCAGTAATTTAAATGGGAATCGTCATTAAAATCAGTTTCAAAATCCAGACCTATCTCGTCATAATATTCATTATAGTTAATAAAGGTTATTCCATTTTTTTGCGCAATTTCTTTTATTTGATTAAAGGCCTTTGTATCTTCATCAGTGACGATGTAAGGGGCAGCAATTAAAATCAAAGTGGTATTCTTTTTCTTGGCATAATCAATAATCTTCATTAAATATTTCAATGATTTTTTACTTAACCCCGATGCACTTTCTTCAGAAATCACAGGACGGATCTGAGGCTCTCTTTCCAGATAAGGCGTATATCCTTTGAAATTTTCCATGACATCGTCATCCCAAAAGAAACGCTTAAAATCATCTGCCTCTAAATCATTATAACGGCTGTGATAGGTCATAAAAGAAGGGAAATATTCAAAAAGTCTGTCAGGCTCTACACTGACGGAAAGCATTTGCAGTTTGTTTAAGGAAAAACGCATACCGTAGATATTTTCGGAAATCCAGGTATATTGATAATCTTCTTTAAAACGTGCAGGAGAAAATACATCCAGAATGATTATTTCAGGATCCTGATACTTGTATAATTCTTTCATATAGTAGTAAGTCATCCAGAGAGGTTGTTCGGCACTGCTGTAATCATAAGATGCAATCCCATACTTTTCCCATAGAAGTCCATTATTGATATTGCAGTGAATATGGCTGGATCCCATCATCACCACATCCACAGTATTTTCCGGCTGCCAGTAGAAACAGTCGCTTTGATTGATACCATGAGGAGATTTTACTTTTAGAACAGTAGAAACAATATAAAAAGTACCAATTAATAAAAGAATAAAGCTAATGCGTATTGCTGTTTTTTTCATATCATATCTCCAATTTAGTTAAAACTGCATGTAAATAAACTGTTCCGAGTGATAGCCGGGTCCATAAATACCAAAGATGAATAGTGCAATGATCATTATATAAAAAACCAGATAGCGACCTCCGTTCTGCATATGCTGTATGAGTTCAGGAAAAGGTTCATTTTGCCGGTAGCTGATAATATCTGAGACAATCATAAGAAGGATGCTGATGATAATGACGGCTATTTCAATCCCGGTCATTCCAAGGCTGTTTAAAAGAACCGGAAATTCATGGAAACGGATTCCTGCGGTCATCATATTCCAAATATACCATAAAGCAGATTTAAGCCCTGATGCTCTGAAAAAAATCCAGGCAAAAGCGACCTCAATAAAAGTAATGACCCGGGAAAGGGGCAGCCGGATGCCAAATTTTTTAAATAGTGTATGAATAATGGAATACAGGCCATGCAAAAGTCCCCAGACTAAAAAACTAAGACCTGTGCCATGCCATAGGCCGCATATAATGAATACGATCATGGTATTAAGGCATTTAAGGAAAAGACCGTTTCTGCTGCCGCCCAGAGGAATATAAATATAGTCCCGGAGCCAGGTGCTCAGTGAAATATGCCATCTGCGCCAGAATTCTGAGATATTTCGGGAACAATAAGGCGCCAGAAAGTTGATGTTCAAAGTAATGCCAAAGAGCCTGGAGCATCCAACGGCGAGGTAAGAGTAGCCGGCAAAATCGCAGTAGATTTGAATCGTATAAAACAGGACGCCAAGAGCTAAAAAGAAACTGTTGTAATTAGCGGGAGCTTCAAAAAGTTCGGTGACGATCATTGCGAGACGGTCTGCGATGACCATCTTTAAAAAGTAACCGTAGAGCATATAGGTAAAAGCAGCAGAAAGGCGTCCGCGATCCCAGAACCTGATAGTTTCAATATGGGAGAGCTGCCTTATGAAAGTATCTTCCCGCTCAATGGGACCACTGACAAATTTGGGGAAATATGCCAGATACAGTCCAAAGTATAGAAAGCTGATTCTGGCAGAATACTTACCCTCATAGACATCCACAAGATATCCTATGGACTGAAACAGATAAAAGGACAATCCGATAGGAATGAAACCCTGAAAACAGTTCAGATATTTATAGCCTGTTAAAATAAAAATGCAGATCAGAATTGATAATACAGCAAAAGCCTTTCGCAGAGCCTGATTTTTACAGGGGCCGTCTTTGTCAATCAATCGTGCCGAAAAGTACGTAAATAAAGTGATCAGAATTAAGATGGCGAGAGAGGGGATGCTTAATGCGCTGCAGAAAAAATAGCTGAATAAGAGCAGCAGGATAGGACGACATTTCCCAAAAGCAGCAAAATAAAGCGTAACCGCAATCGCTAAAAAAATAATAAATTGCGCCGAAGTAAACACAAATACCTCCAATATATTCTGCCATCTTTTACATTTCTTTTCACAGCAGGTAGTACCTTATGGTATGTTCCCACCTTAAAAGCTTTGACCTTTCGGCTGTAAAAACAGCATTTTTTATGAAGCCTTTCTTCATAAGATCCGTTATTGATATATTTATAGTATCATCCAAAATTTGGATTTACAATCATCTTAATGAAATCTTAAATAATATTTCATAAAATATATATAAAAGATAGAATGACAATGTACTTGTTTTTAAAGGAAGGCAGGTAGAAATAAAAGGAATGGAATGATGATCATGAATCGAAGATTTATGGTATAATTAACGTAAAGGAAAAATAAGAGGGGAATTAACTTGGATAAAAGAAACGGATTAAAAAATGAATATATCAGCGTCAAGAGAAAAAATGGCGATGTTCTGACTTTTGGCGGCGATCAGGGATTTTTTAACACGCCGGAAGGCTTAAAGGCAGATAAGAGGAAAAATGCAAGCGGCTGCGGAATAGTAGCATTTAGTGATTTGCTATTGTATCTTGGAAAAAGAGGAAAGGATTTCGAGATTCAGGAAAGCAAAGCTTATGTAAACAGAATTTTGGAAGAAGAGGAATATAAAAGCTATTATAACTCTGTGTATTCATTTCTTGGCGGTATTCCCTTTTCCGGAGGAATCAGCGGTTTTAAGCTCTTTTGGAGTTTTAACCGGATTGCCCGTAAAAAAGGATGGAAACTCCGGGCAAGATGGGGAATGAGCAGAAAAAAACTCCTTCCCAGAATTAAAGAAATGCTGAGCCGGGACATCCCTGTTATTTTGTGCATTCCCATGATGGTGAGAAAAAAAGATAAAAATGAGGGACTGTGGCTTTACCATATCTCTGATGGCAGCAGAGCTGTTTTTACAAAAGCACATTATGTTACCATAACCGGTGTGATACAGAAAAATGATATATTGTATTATGAAGTTTCTTCCTGGGGAAAAAAATATTATATTAATGTAAGCGAATATGACGCTTTAATACATACTCATTTTATGGGGACAATATTAGGTAATATTCTTTATATTAAGTAAATATTATGTCAGAAAAGAAAGCAGGAGCACGATGAAAAAGTATAACATGATTACGGATGAGCCGGGGAAAGCACTGTTTTTCTTTGCTCTTCCCATGATTCTTGGGAATCTGTTTCAACAATTCTATAATACCGTTGACTCTATCATTGTGGGGCAGTTCGTAGGAGAAGATGCACTGGCAGCAGTAGGCGCTTCTTATTCCCTGACAACAGTATTTATTATGATTGCTATTGGCGGAGGGATCGGCGCTTCTGTTATTACGTCCCAGTATCTGGGTGCAGAAAGCCATCAGAAGATGAAAACATCTGTTAACACGGCGCTTATCAGTTTCCTTTCTCTTAGCCTGATCTTAAGTATGGCAGGATTGTTGTTTAATAGAACGATCCTTACAGCATTGAATACACCCGGAAATATTTTAGATGATGCAGTACTCTATCTGAATATTTATTTTTTAGGCCTTCCTTTTCTTTTTATGTATAATATCCTATCCTCTATTTTTAATGCCCTTGGGAATTCTAAGATTCCGTTATATCTGCTTATCTTTTCATCTCTTTTAAATGTGGTAACAGATCTTGTCATGGTACGGATATTTGGCATGGGTGTGGCAGGTGTTGCTATTGCAACCGTATTTTCACAGGGATTGTCGGCAGTATTGTCTTTTAGTTTGTTAGTAAGAACCCTAAAAACTTACGATAGCAGAAAAGAAGAGGAAAGTGTCAGAATCTATGATTTTTCCATGTTGGGAAATATGATTAAAGTAGCTATTCCCTCCATGCTTCAACAATCCATTGTTTCTATTGGCATGCTTTTAGTGCAATCTGTAGTGAACGGGTTTGGATCTTCGGTTCTGGCAGGATATACATCCGGTATGAGAATTGAATCTATCTGCATTGTTCCTATGATTGCAACCGGTAATGCAGTTTCTACTTTCACGGCACAGAACCTTGGAGCCGGCAATGCTGAACGTGTGAAAAAAGGATATTTAGCAGGAATGAAAATGGTATTTGGATTTGCTGTTTTTATCTGCCTTGTACTTACTGTTTTTCATGGCAGGATCATAAGTGCCTTTTTGGAAAGCGGAAGTGAACAGGCAGCTTTCGATACAGGTAACAAATATCTGTCCTTTATTGCTTTTTTCTTTGTGTTCATTGGATTAAAAGCAATTACGGATGGTGTACTCAGAGGGGCTGGAGATGTAATTGTTTTTACTTTGGCCAATCTGATCAATCTGAGCATCAGAGTTTTGTTCTCTTTTGGCATGGCAGGAATTTTGGGCGTACAGGCAGTGTGGATTGCAGTTCCTATTGGCTGGAGCACGAACTATTTGATTTCATTTATCAGGTATCTGTCCGGCAGATGGAGCCAAAAGAAATTGATCTAGCCTGGTTTGCGGGTAAAAATAATGGACGGCACACTTTTCCGATGAAATCGGATACAAAGCGTGCCGTCCGTTGTTTTTTAATAAGATGTCTATTCAGCAGGCGCCTCTCCTTCAGAAGGAGCCGGTGGTGCTTCTCCTTCAGCAGGAGCAGGGACTGGTATCTGCGCAGCTGCCATTTCAGCACGTTGCTGCTCAAGAATTGCTTCAATTTCAGGCTGGGCCATATATTCCCAAGTGTGGATACATGCATTTGTAGGAGCCTGTGGCACTGTAATAGTAGAAGTAGTGCCGTCTTCATTGGTAATTTCCTGAGGAATTGTTTCTACAGGAACTGTTCCTGATCCCTGCTGCAGGGAAACATCCTCAGGGGGAAGCATAGTCAGTACTCCGGGTACCTGGAAAGGACATGGTTCAGATGCCGGCAGGTTGCTGTATGGACATACCATACCCTGATAGTGTACATTGCAGCTTTCGGTAGGAACAGTGCCCTCTGCAAAGTATTCTGAACGAAGAGTACCGTCACAGATACCTGGGATAGGGAGCTTGCCGGATTGGGTACAGACAGTGGCAGTTACAATGCCGGACGGTACCTGGAAGGACTGGCTTGGCAGATCCTCATGTATGCGGGACATAGTTGCCCGCCAAAGCTTTTTGGCAAGATTACGTTCTCCGTTATCCCTTCGAAGCTTAGTGTTATTATCGTAACCGGTCCATACGGTAGCCGTATAGTAAGGCGTATATCCCGAGAACCATACATCATTGTAATCAGAGGTAGTACCGGTCTTACCGGCAATAGCCATATTGCCAAAGTTAACAGCAGTACCGGTGCCGGAGCTAACTACATCTATCATGGCATGTGTCAAAAGCCATGCCGTAGTTTCCTTAATGACCTGTCTGGACTGCGGAAGTGTATTGTCAAGAATCACATTACCGTCATGATCAAGCACCTTTGTATAAAGCTTGGGTTTGATGTAAGTTCCTCCGTTTGCAATGGTGGCATAGGCAGCATTCAATTCCTCCGTAGTGACACCATAAGTCAGACCGCCGAGAGCCAGAGGCTGCTGAATGTCGGAATAAATCTTGGTTTCGCCATTAACAGTAATCTCTGCACGGTCTACAAGTGTTGTAAACCCAAAGTTCTTCAGATAATCAAAGCCCAGCTGAGGGGTAATCTGCGTTAAAGTTTTGACAGCAACAATATTCATAGACTGTTTAATACCTTCCCGCAGAGATTGAAGACCCCGATATTCATCGCCCCACCAGTTCTTAACAGGGCGTCCGTCCGCATAATTGAAAGGAGCATCATTCTGAACGGTAGCAAGGGTAAGTCCGGCACTGTCAAGGGCAGGTGCGTAAACAGCTACAATTTTGAAGGTAGAACCGGGCTGTCTTCTGGTATCTGTAGCGCGGTTTAAAGTACGGCTGCCTTCTTTCGCCCCGCGGCCCCCTACCATGGCTAATACATAACCGGTACTCTGGTCCTCTACTACAATAGAAACCTGAGGCTGGGGAGTTAGGGAAACCTTTTCACCATAAACTTCATCACCTGAGGACATAACAGATTCTTTATATTCTTCAATAGCAGCATAAGCATCTTCCTGGCTGCTGTAAAGCAGATTAAAGGAAGAATCGAACTGTTTAAAATAATCCTTGTACATTTCGGTACTGAAGTTCTGGAAATCTCCATTGGCTTTCTGGATGGTTAGCTCATAACTCAACTGCCATCTGACGCCTTCAGGATAATTTTCTTCATTGGAAAATACTTCATTACAGATTTCCTGAATATGGGGATCCTGGGTAGCATAAATTTTAAGACCGCCGCTATAGAGCAGCGTATAGGCCTGTGTCTCCGTATAGCGCCCGGTGGCAAGCAGGTCTGTCATAATATCATCAGTTAATGCGTCCACAAAGTATGTATTAACTGTATCTTCTTCCACCTCTGAATTGACGATCTGGATCCGGGAATAAACATCATCGGCCATAGCCGTATCATATTCTGCCTGGGTAATATATCCCTGTTCCAGCATATCGTCAAGAACTTTTTTCCGTCTGTTAGCATTGTCCTCAGGATGGGTAAGGGGATTGTATTTAGAGGGATTCTGGGTAATAGCGGCTATAACAGCGCATTCGGAAAGAGTCAGCGTGTTAACTGACTTGTTAAAATAGCGCAGGGAAGCCGCCTGAACGCCTAACGTATTCTGCCCCAGGTTAATGGTATTCATATAGTTTAAAAGAACATCTTCCTTGGACATGGTTTTGCTAAGTTCAATAGCAAGGTACTGCTCCTGAATCTTACGCTTTACCTGTTCAGCAAGACCTTTTTCATTTGTCCAGTTGGTAAATACATTGTTCTTTAGAAGCTGCTGGGTAATGGTACTGGCTCCTTCTTTACGCTTAAACCCTGTAGTAATGGCAACATAACCTGCACGGAAAATACCCTTAATATCAATACCGTTGTGTTCATAAAAACGTGCGTCCTCAACGGCAACAAAAGCATGCGCTAAATCTTCAGGAATCATATCCTGTGCAACCGGAATACGGTTGGAATCCTGTGCGATCAGCTTACCGATCTGATTTCCCTCAAGGTCATAAACAAAAGTGGAAAATCCGGTAGGAGTAACATCAATATTTTCGATACTGGGTGCGGTATCAATGACACCCTTGAAGATACCGATAGCCATGCTGGCGCCTATGATTCCTACTCCCAGAATAGCCAGCAGCGAAAGGTTCAAAATAGCAAGAAGCAGCTTTCTGCACCATTTCGTGGATGTAGCATGCAGGGATTTCTGTTTGGCCCGAATCCCTTTCTTACTGTAGTTCATTTATATGCCTCCATATTTATCTTAAATAGCAATTTTTACAATATATAAAGTATACCAAAATGTGGAACTGAAATAAAGGTTTTTTATGTTTTATTAAGAATTGTTCACAAATTCTTAGGGTTTTATTCTCATTTGCGGAAAGTCTGAAAGCATGCATATTCATTGCTGTAAGGTGGTTGACAGGTATTTATCAGAATAGTACATTGACATTATCAGAATAAGGCGTTATTATCGCGGAAAAGGGAATCATACAGATAACCCGGCAGCCACGGAGGTTTTCAATGAGTGAAAGAGAGCAGGAGTTTCTTCCTTATAAAATAGTATATCAACAGGGAAATGGAGAATTTATAGAAAAGAAGTCACGTTTTATAGCGGATGTTGCACCGGCAGACAGTGAAGAACAGGCGGCTGCATTTATAGAATCCATTAAAAAAAAGCATTATGATGCCAGGCATCATTGTTTTGCCTATATAATAGGAAGAAACAGAGAACTGACAAGATGCAGTGATGACGAAGAACCCAGCGGCACTGCCGGCAGACCGATTTTGGAGGTGCTGCTTTCCGGAGAACTTACCAATACGGTAGTGGTTGTGACAAGATACTTTGGAGGTACACTGCTTGGTACAGGCGGGTTGGTAAGAGCATATACGGAAGCGGCCAAAAGAGGTGTGTCAAATTCAAAAACGGCTGTTATGTATTATGGAGTTTCTCTTACTATCGAAACAGATTATACGGATCTTGGCAGAATCCAATACCTTCTTGGCAATAAGAAAATAGCAATTCTGGATTCACAGTACACGGATAAGGTGGCGCTTACAGTAAGAGTACCCGAAAAAGAATCACACTCTCTGATCAGGGAGCTTACGGAAAGTACATCAGGAAAAGCAGCTATAACAATCCGGGAAAAGGATTATTATATGGAAAAAGATTTGTAAATTGGTCATTATCTGACTGCAAATTACATTGACAAAAAGAGACCTTTAGTCTAAAGTAAGGGTTAGCAGATGACGTGAAACGTCATTGAAATACATAGGCAATTTCCGAAAGGTGGTGGTTTTTATGAAAAAAAGTACAAAGTCAGGCAGTACAGATATTCCTCCTCACGGGTGGAACATAAAAACCACACATAAAGGAGATTTGCTATGGAAGAAAGAAGAGATTTGGAAGTAATTAAAGAACTGCTTGAAACCAGGCAGTATACCAGACTGCGCCAGAAAATGGCAGATATGAATACCGCCGATGCGGCTGCCGTTATGGAAGAATTGGAAAAAGAGGAGCAGCTTAAGATTTTCAGGATTCTGCCTAAAAGCATGGCAGCAGATGTTTTTTCCTATCTGGAGGTGGATAATCAGCAGTCGATTATTGTAAGCCTGTCAGATAAAGAAGCAGCCAACATCATCAACCATCTGATGGCAGATGATGCTACGGATCTTTTAGAAGAAATGCCTGCCAATGTAGTTAAAAAACTGCTGGCAAATGCCAATGCAGAAATCAGAAGGGATATCAATCATCTTCTTCGCTATCCGGAAGATTCTGCCGGAAGCATTATGACTGTTGAATACGTGGATCTGAAAGAGAGCATGACAGTTGAAGATGCCATTGCCCGTATCCGCCAAATCGGCGTAGACAGTGAGACCATAAACATCTGTTATGTACTGGATGCAAAAAGAACACTGGTAGGGACAGTAACACTTCGCTACCTTTTGCTAAATCCTCCGGATGCCGTGATTGGTGAAATCATGCACGAGAACGTGATTTTCATAAATACCATGATGGATCAGGAAGAAGTAGCAAGGCAGTTCCAGAAATACGACTTTACGGTAATGCCGGTAGTAGATAATGAAAACCGTCTTGTGGGGATCATTACAGTAGATGATATTGTGGACATTCTGTTAGAGGAAGCCACTGAAGATATTGAAAAGATGGCAGCTATTGTGCCTACAGATAAGCCCTATATGAGAACAGGGGTATTTGAAACATGGAAAAAGAGAATACCATGGCTGCTCCTTCTGATGATTTCAGCTACTTTTACAGGCAGCATCATTACGTCTTTTGAGGATGCACTAAGTGTATGCGTGGTATTGACGGCATATATTCCTATGCTGATGGATACAGGAGGCAATGCGGGAGGGCAGGCCAGTGTAACAATTATTCGTGGTCTTTCGCTGGATGAAATAGCCTTTTCAGATATTTTTAATATTATCTGGAAAGAAGCGCGGGTAGCGCTTCTTTGCGGGGGTACTCTGGCAGCAGCAAACTTTGCTAAGCTTCTTTTGCTTGACAGAGTGACAGTCACTGTTGCTTTGGTAGTGTGTCTTACTTTGATAGCAGCGGTATTTATTGCCAAGATTGTAGGATGCACGTTGCCTATGCTGGCTAAAAAGATAGGATTCGATCCTGCGGTTATGGCCAGTCCTTTCATTACAACCATTGTAGATGCATTATCCCTTTTGATTTATTTCAGGATTGCAACTTCTATACTGCATATTGCATAACGCTTGTAATTGATTCCGCACATTAATTAATTTTAAATTTAATTTTGAGAAAGAGAAGCTGCCCGCATGGTGGCTCTTTTTCTCATAGTGGGATCCAGAATCTTTTTTCTGATACGCAGGGACTTGGGAGTTACCTCCAAAAGCTCATCTGTATCAATGAAGTCTAAAGCCTGTTCCAAACTCAATATTTTGGGAGGCGTCAGCCGCAATGCTTCATCTGCGCTGGAAGAACGGGTATTTGTCAGCTGCTTTTTCTTGCAGACATTCAGTTCAATGTCTTCTCCGCGTCCGTTTTGTCCCACCACCATACCGGAATAAACTTTTTCTCCGGGGCCGATAAAGAGAGTGCCGCGTTCCTGGGCATTATACAGACCGTAAGTAATGGCTTCACCGGATTCAAAGGCAATGAGTGATCCCTGCTTGCGGTATTGGATATCTCCTTTATAAGGGCCATATCCGTCGAAGATACTGTTCATGATGCCGTTGCCCTTGGTATCCGTCAAAAATTCTCCCCGATACCCGATAAGTCCCCTGGAAGGAATGGAAAATTCAAGACGGGAGTAGCCTCCGGAAGCAGTGCCCATATTCCGGAGTTCACCTTTGCGCTGGCTGAGTTTTTCAATAATGGAACCGGAAAACTCCTCAGGAACATCGATATAGCATAATTCCATAGGCTCTAACTTCTTTCCGTTTTCATCCGCTTTATAGAGAACCTCTGCTTTACTTACAGCAAATTCATAGCCTTCACGGCGCATGCTTTCAATTAGTACCGATAAGTGAAGTTCGCCTCTTCCGGATACCTTAAAAGCTTCTGTAGTATCTGTTTCCTCTACACGCAGGGAAACATCTGTATTCAGTTCCCGGAACAGCCGGTCACGCAAATGACGGCTGGTGACATATTTACCTTCCTGACCTGCAAGAGGAGAATCATTGACTATAAAATGCATGGCAATGGTAGGCTCCGAGATCTTTTGGAAAGGAATGGGAATGGGATTTTCCAAAGAACAGAGGGTGTCGCCGATATGGATGTCTGTGATGCCGGAAATAGCTACGATGGAACCGATGTCGGCCTTTGTAACTTCCGTTTTATTTAAACCGTCAAATTCGTAGAGTTTACTGATCTTAACTTTTTTCTGCTTGTCAGGTTCATGGTGGTTAACAATGACTACTTCCTGATTTACGCAGACAGAACCGTTATCTACTTTTCCAACGCCGATGCGCCCTACATATTCATTATAGTCAATGGTACTGATCAGAACCTGTGTGCCGGCATCCGGATCTCCTTCAGGAGCAGGAATGTAATCAAGGATCGTTTCAAAGAGAGGAACCATGTTAGTTCCCGGAGTGTCCATATCAAGGGAAGCAGTGCCCGTTTTGGCAGAAGCAAATACAAAGGGACAGTCCAACTGCTCTTCACTTGCTTCCAAATCAATAAAAAGCTCCAGCACTTCATCAATTACTTCCTTAGGACGCGCTTCCGGCCTGTCAATTTTATTGATACAGACAATGACAGGAAGTTTTAGTTCCAAAGCTTTGCGAAGTACAAACTTTGTCTGAGGCATAGCGCCTTCAAAAGCGTCTACTACCAGAACAACTCCGTTTACCATTTTAAGGACACGCTCTACTTCTCCGCCGAAATCTGCATGCCCCGGAGTGTCAATAATATTGATCTTGGTATTCTTATAAGTTACAGCTGTGTTTTTGGATAAGATGGTGATGCCGCGCTCCCGTTCAATATCGCCGGAATCCATAACACGTTCTGCAACATCCTGATTTTCACGGAATACGCCGCTTTGTTTTAACAGTTCATCAACTAATGTGGTTTTGCCATGATCTACATGGGCAATAATTGCAATGTTTCTTATATCTTCTCGTTTTTGCTTCATAAATAATAACCATATCTTCTTTCTTACAAAAATACTTTTCGTAGTAGTATATCACTAATATAAATGGCTTGTAAAGCGCCAGAATGTCGATTTATGCGATGAATGAATGTTCTTCTTTGTGAAAAAAGATGATATATATTAATTACATACAGGGAAAAAATTCTTAAAAATGTAAGAAGGGAGAACTATAATGACAGATAAGGTAATTGAAAATAACCAGGTGGTGATCATGGGTGAGGTAGTCAGTGATTTCCTGTTCAGCCATGAAATCTTTGGTGAAGGCTTTTACATGCTGGATGTAAAAGTAAAAAGACTTAGCGATTCTAATGATATCATTCCGATTATGGTATCAGATCGGCTGATCGATGTTTTAGCTGATTATAAGGGGCAGAATGTTGTGGTTTCAGGACAGTTCCGTTCTTATAACAGGCATGAAGAAAGAAAAAATAAACTGGTGCTTTCCGTTTTTGCAAGGGAAATTGAATTTGTGGATGAAATTGAAGAGAGTACGAAAACCAATCAGATTTATTTGGATGGTTATATCTGCAAGGAACCCATTTACAGAAAGACACCTCTTGGAAGAGAGATTGCAGACCTTCTGCTGGCAGTCAACAGACCCTATGGGAAAAGTGATTATATTCCCTGCATCTGCTGGGGAAGAAATGCCAGATATGCCAATAATTTCCATGTAGGAACCAGATGCGAAATATGGGGAAGAATCCAGAGCAGAGAATATATGAAGAAGCTTTCTGAAGAAGAAGTGGAAAAAAGAGTGGCTTACGAAGTATCTGTCAGTAAGCTGGAACTGCTTGAAAGCATGTTAGACAGTCCGCTTCGTGCCTGATGTTGCTTTTTTATGACTTCTGTGATATTATGAGCGCAAATGGGATTGATACTATATCCGATGTAAATCATATGAGGTGTACTATGAAGCAGGGTCTGATACATATATACAGCGGTGATGGACACGGGAAATCACCGGCGGCATTGGGACAGGCAGTTTTGTCTGCAGCAGCAGGGGAAAGCGTAGTTATTATTCAATTTTTAAAGGGGAAGGGAATCAAAGATTCGGAATTTATCCAAAGACTGGAGCCGGAAATTAAAATATTCCGTTTTGAAAAGGGCGACAGCAATTTTGACAAGCTTTCGGAAGAAAAAAAGATGGAAGAGGCCATTAATATCAGAAACGGCCTTAATTATGCCAAAAAGGTACTGGCTACCGGTGAATGTGATCTGCTTATCTTAGATGAGGTTTTGGGATTGATTGATAATGAGATCATTACAGTAGACGATTTGAAAAGTTTGTTGGAAGCCAGAGATGGAGAGACAGATATTATTATGACAGGCATTGCATTGAATGACGAAATATGTATGCTGGCTGATGAGGTATCGCAAATAGAAACATTAAAATTTGAATGTTGATAATTCAGTAGCAGTTTTTGCAATATTATAAGCATTTAATCATAGCATCTATGCATTGACAGCGTTCGTGCAAGGTGCTATGATTTGCTTAACGGAAGTAATTAAATAAAGAGATAGAGGTTGCGTGTTTTATGAGTAATTTTTTGGATGTGGCAGGCACATAAGAAGAAAAATGAAAGGAAAAAACGCCGAAAGGGTCTGATTACGCTGCGATAGATTCTTGGGCATGCAGTTAAGAGCTGTATGACTGTCATCAGGTTTTGATGGGGCGCTATCCGATGATGCAGGAAATGAGTCGGTGTGTGTTTAAACATCGGCTTTTCATTTTATAGGAGGCTTATGCCAAATATCCTATAAGACAAACAGTATGACGCAATGTTAAGGAGGAAAAAGTATGTCAGTATTTACAGGTGCAGGTGTGGCAATTGTAACACCCTTTAAGGAAAACGGAGAAGTAAATTATGAGAAATTTGCAGAACTGATTGAATTTCAGATCACAAACGGGACAGATGCTATCATTGTATGCGGAACAACAGGAGAATCCTCCACATTGACCCATGAAGAGCATCTGGAAGTTATCAGATACTGTGTAGAAAAAGTGGCAGGCAGACTCCCGGTAGTAGCGGGAACAGGATCAAATTGCACGGAAACAGCAGTTTATCTTTCTACAGAAGCTGAGAAATATGGTGCAGATGCTCTGCTTTTAGTAACTCCTTACTATAATAAAGCTACCCAAAACGGGCTTTATAAGCATTTTAAGACAGTTGCCGATGCTGTTAAGCTGCCCTGTATTCTTTACAATGTGCCCAGCCGTACAGGCTGCAATATTGCACCTGAAACAGCAGTCAGACTTTGCAGTGAGGTAGAAAATATTGTAGGAATTAAAGAAGCAAGCGGTGATATAAGCCAGGTAGCTAAGCTGATGTCCCTTGCAGAGGGCAAGGTGGACTTATATTCCGGAAATGATGATCAGATCGTGCCGCTTCTTTCTTTAGGCGGTAAAGGCGTTATTTCCGTACTTTCCAATGTGGCTCCCAGACAGACTCATGAGATTTGTGCCAAATTCTTTGCAGGTGATGTGGAAGGCAGCTGCAAAGAGCAGTTGCGGGCTATTCCCCTCTGCAAGGCGCTGTTCTGTGAAGTTAATCCGATTCCCGTGAAAAAAGCTTTGAATTTAATGGGAAAAGAAGTTGGTATTTTACGTATGCCGCTTACAGAAATGGAAGAAGAAAATGCTGTAAAACTGGAAAAGGCTATGAAAGAATATGGCATTTTATAAAAGCAGAAGGGTGAAGATAAGATTATGACAAAAGCAATAATGCATGGATGTAATGGGAAAATGGGGCGTATGATCGCCGACATTATCCGCGAAGATGAAAATATTACGTTGGCAGCGGGTGTGGATGTCTTTGATGAAGGTAAAAATCCTTTTCCGGTATTTAAGCAGATCAAAGACTGTGACGTGGAAGCAGATGTGGTAATTGACTTCAGCACTGCATCCGCAGTAGATGATCTTTTAGAATATTGTGTGGAAAAGCAGCTTCCCTGTGTGCTTTGTACTACAGGTCTTTCAGAAGAGCAGCTCCATAAAGTGGAGGAAGCTTCCGGTAAGGTGGCAATACTTAAGTCGGCAAATATGTCTCTTGGCATTAATATGCTCCTTAAGATTTTAAAGAATGCTGCAGAAGTATTAGCTCCGGCAGGCTTTGATATAGAAATTGTGGAAAAACACCATAATTTAAAGCTGGATGCGCCCAGTGGTACGGCGCTGGCTCTTGGGGATTCTATTAACGAAGTTTTAAATCACGAATATGATTATGTATTTGACAGAAGTAAGAGAAGACAGAAACGTCCCCAAAAGGAAATTGGTTATGCGGCTGTACGGGGCGGCACCATTGTAGGAGAACATGATGTTATCTTTGCCGGTACAGATGAGGTTGTGACCTTTTCCCATGCTGCCCATTCAAAAGCTGTCTTTGGAAAGGGAGCAGTGCAGGCTGCCAAGTTTTTAAAAGGGAAACCGGCAGGAATGTATGATATGAGTGATGTAATAGGGAACATATAGACCATGAATGAACTGAACAAATTAGAATTAAAATACTTAAAAAGTCTTGCAAACCAGTATCCTAATATTGCAGCAGCTTCAACTGAAATTATTAATCTTCAGTCGATTCTGAATCTGCCGAAAGGAACGGAACATTTCCTGACGGATATCCATGGAGAATATGAGCAGTTTAATCATGTGTTGAAAAATGGGTCAGGAGCTGTCAGACGTAAGATAGACGAAGTATTCGGCAACACCCTGAGCAATAAGGATAAGAAATCTCTGGCTACCCTGATTTATTATCCCCGGGAAAAGCTGGATATCATCTTGCAGGAAGAGGACAATATTGAGGACTGGTATAAGATTACCCTCCACAGGCTGGTACAGGTAACTAAAAGAGTTGCTTCCAAATATACCAGGTCTAAAGTACGCAAAGCCCTGCCAAAGGATTTTGCATACATTATAGAAGAGTTGATTACCGAGAAAGCGGAAGTTTCCGATAAGGAAGGATATTACAATGAAATTATCCATACAATTATCAGAATTGGAAGAGCTCCCGACTTTATAATTGCCCTAAGCCATTTAATACAGCGGCTTGTAGTAGATCATCTTCATATTGTAGGAGATATTTATGACAGAGGCCCCGGTCCCCATGTTATTATGGATACTCTGATGAAATATCATTCTGTAGATATTCAGTGGGGAAATCATGATATTGTCTGGATGGGGGCAGCCTGCGGTCATCTGGCCTGTATTGCCACAGTGCTTCGGATTGCGGCAAGGTATGGGAACCTCGATACTTTAGAGGATGGATATGGAATTAATCTGATTCCTTTGGCTACTTTTGCCTTAGAGACATATAAAGATGTTAACTGTGATGTTTTTGCCATTAAATATAATACGGATTATGACACGAAGGATTTAGACCTTGACATGAAAATACATAAGGCTATTTCCATTATTCAGTTCAAGCTGGAGGGACAGATCATCAAAAAACATCCGGAATTTGAAATGGATGACAGACTGCTTCTTGATAAAATCAATTATGAAAAGAAAACAGTCTGTATAGGAGGATGTGACTATGAGATGAGTGATGTAGAGTTTCCCACAGTGGACCCGTCAGATCCTTATAATCTGTCACCGGAAGAGGAACAGGTCATGGCAAGGCTTGCCCATGGATTTTTGAAGTGTGAAAAACTGCAAAAGCATGTAAGATTCCTATATGCAAATGGCGGTTTATACAAAATTCATAATTCCAATCTTTTGTATCATGGCTGTGTTCCCATGGATGAAGAAGGCAGATTTAAAGCTGCCGATATAGACGGCAAAAAATATAAAGGAAAAGAATTGTATGATATTCTGGATAATTGTGCAAGAAAAGGATATTATGCCAAAAATGATCCGATGGAAATGCGCAGGGCGCAGGATCTGATCTGGTATACATGGGCAGGGCCGAATTCACCGGTATTTGGTAAAGATAAGATGGCAACCTTTGAAAGATATTTCCTTACGGACAAAGAAACCCACAAGGAAAAAAAGAACAACTATTATTCTCTTCTTGATAATGAAGCTGTTATCAACAAAATTCTGGAAGAATTTGGACTGGATGCGGACAAATCCCATATTATCAATGGGCATGTTCCTGTTGAACTAAAAAAAGGAGAAACACCCATCAGATGTAACGGAAAACTTCTGATCATTGACGGTGGATTTTCCAAGGCATACCAGAATAAAACAGGAATAGCCGGTTACACTCTGGTTGTCAATTCTCATGGCATGCGCCTTGTGGCACATGAACCTTTTGAATCTACAGAATCTGCAATTATGAATGAATCGGATATATTCTCAGATACCACTATAGTGGAAACTTCTTATGAAAGGATTCTTGTAGCAGATACGGATATAGGAAGTGATCTGAAGGAAAGCATTAAGCAGCTGGAGCTGCTTCTGAAGGCATATCGGGACGGCACAATTGTTGAAAAAATCGGAATGTAAATTTGTAAGATGATTACTTTTAAAGAGCTGCTCAATAAAGGGCAGCTCTTTTGTCATGTTCTTTACCAATTATTTGTTTTTGGTATTTGTAGTATCCGTTGCAGTATTTGTATCGGAATTATTGTTGTTATTTCCGCCTGCTACATCATCGGTAAGATCAGATACACCGTTGGCAATATCATCTACAACGTTTCCTATGGCATTTCCTGTATCCTCTAAAAGAGAATCATTATCGCCGGTTCCGTTACCTGCTGTTGCATCATTCAGGTTATCCCCATTTGTCTGGCTGTCAGATGCATTGTTTGAAAGGGCGTTATTGTTTTCAGTAGTGCCAGTAGTTGTACCATTATTTGTACCGGCGGCAGTACCATTATTTGTGCCGGTATTTGTACCATTGTTTGTGCCGGCAGTTGTGCCGTTTTCTGTGGTTGTGGTGTTTCCTGCCATATCATTTTCATTATTGGTGTTCTTTTTGTTACCGCAACCCGTAAAAGCAAGAACCATCATAAGGATGGCAGCTACGGTAATGAACTTTCTCATATTTTTCATAATAGCCTCCTTATTTATTTCATAATAAATGAACCGCATAATATCAGTTCTGTTGCTATTATGTGCACCTTGCGTTAAAATATTCGAGTAGGAAATTTAAAAAAAAGAAAATTTTGACATTTTAAGAGGTAACTGTAAGATGAAATTCAGACCCTGTATTGACATCCATAACGGAAAAGTAAAGCAGATTGTAGGCGGCAGCCTGTGCGATGTGGGAAATAGTGCCAGAGAAAATTTTGTATCTGAACAGACAGCTGCCTTTTTTGCAAAGTTGTATAAGGATAAAGGTTTGAAAGGCGGACATATTATTTTATTGAATCCCCCATCCAGCGAATTTTATGAAATAACAAAAAAACAGGCAGTTTCAGCCCTTAAGGCGTATCCCGGCGGTCTTATGGCAGGAGGCGGAATTTCTCCGGATAATGCAGAAGAATATTTGGATGCGGGAGCCAGCCACGTAATTGTTACGTCCTATGTATTCAAGGACGGAAAGCTGCATTACGACAGATTAAAAGAAATGGTAAAAGCTGTTTCCAAAAAACATCTGGTGCTGGATTTAAGCTGTCGTAAAAAAGGAAAGGATTACTATATTGTGACCGACAGGTGGCAGAAATATACGGATGTCATTTTAAATAAAGAAACAGTTGCAGAGCTTTCTTCTTTTTGTGATGAATTCTTAGTTCATGCAGTGGACGTGGAAGGGAAAGCTAAAGGGATAGAGGAAGAAGTGGTATCTTTTCTCGGCAGGGAATGCAGTATTCCCGTTACTTATGCAGGCGGTGTTCATTCTATGAAAGATTTGGAAAAGCTAAGAAAACTGGGAAATAATAAAGTCGATGTTACCATCGGCAGCGCCCTTGATCTGTTTGGAGGCAGCTTAAAACTGGAAGAAGTGCTTATCGGTATAGGGCAGGTATAAAAACATAAGGATGCCACGCTTTGTGAACCGACTTCAGATTAAAAGAAAAACGAGCAGGTGAGCTGCTCGTTTGTCCAATAAGACGACTTGTAAATCGTACCGTCTTTGGTTTCTTAATTCCTTAAAACAATAGCAAATTCTAAATAAAATGAAACATTTATATTTAAGAACAGGCACATCGTGTTACTGAATTAATGAGTTATAATGTTGTAATGATTATAACTTTGTTACGTTTACGGCCTGAGGTCCTTTTTCTCCATTAACTACATCGAACTCTACAGAAGCGCCTTCTTCAAGAGACTTAAAGCCTTCCATATTTAATCCTGAGTAGTGTACGAATACGTCATTACCTGATTCATCGGAGATGAAACCGTATCCTTTTTGATTGTTGAACCACTTTACTGTACCTTTGTTCATTATAGATACCTCCAAAAAATAAAAAATATAAGTTTATGCAGCATTTGCTGCGGCACATTCAGAATATCACAGTAATTTCCAAAAGTAAAGAAAATTCCGTATTTTATGCAAAATTCCTTTTCCGGAATATCGGACTGTTGGATAAAAAGTTGTGCTATTTTGGTATATATGGTACAATATGCCAAAATAGGTTCAGACCGAAGGAGATATTTTACCTATGGAGCAGCAAAGTAAAAGAAGAAATAAATTTGCATTACTTCTTGTAACGGAAGATGAGGAAGGTATTATGAAGCAGCGCCAAATCAGCTCCACAGTTGTGGAAATGGCGGCAGCATTCCTTTTTATAATTGCGGTAGTAGTTACCTGTAAGATCGTGTATGATACCATTACTCTTAAAGATGCAAGAAGTCAGATTGTAGATCAGATCATAACAATCAATAACCTGACAGATGAAAATGAAGCGTTGACAGTAGAGAATGATTCCTTAGCCAGTAAGGTGACGGTCCTTAGTGAAACTGTCAGTAAGAAAACAGCTACAGAGGATGCTGTGTCTCAGGAAACAGTAGAAAACGCATTGCCTAAAGGCTTCCCGATTAGTGGTTCCGCAACTATGGAGATGGCAGGAGAGGAAGAGCCAATGCTGGTCTTTACGACATCTAAAGGAGTGAATATCATCACTACCGGAACCGGAACTGTACTCAGCGTAGACGCTGATACGGAATATGGAACTAAAATTGTGATCGACCATGAAAATGGCTATTATTCAATATACAGAAATAATGGGACATCCCTGGTGAAGCTTGGAGAAAAGCTGGGTAAGGGATACATTTTGTTTTCGGTGGGAGATGATAATCAGACGCTGGGTTATCAGATCCGGCAAAACGACCAGTATATCGATCCCATGCAGATGATCAATATTAACGGATAAAAGAAAGCGCAGGTTCATTTACCTGCGCTTTGATTATGTAGGTTTTATGATCTGCCGATGCGGTCAAATACCAGTTCATACCCGTCATTTCCGTAAGTCAAAGAACGGTTTACACGGCTGATGGTGGCAGTGGATGCACCGGTTTTTTCGGCAATTTCCAAATAAGTCCGTTTATCCTTAAGCATAGATGCTACTTCATAGCGTTGGGATAAAGAAAGAAGTTCATTGATGGTACACAAATCTTCAAAAAAACTATAGCATTCTTCCTTATTTTCAAGACATAATATAGCATCAAATAACTGATCTACAGCCGCTGTTTGTATCTTCTTGTTCATGATGCAATTATTCCTCCTTTTAAAGTCCCATTCCATACAAATAATAGATAGGAAACTATTCGCACAGTGAAATTTTAACATACTAAAGTTTGGGAGTAAAGGAATAAATTTAAAAAAGTTAAAGAACATATACTTGTCATGTAGTTTTGAATACTATATAATATAGAACAAGGATAAATAACTTTAAAGATGCCTTAAGGCAGAACGAGAGAGGAATCATGACGATAGATAAAGATGATTTGCTTAACAGCATTATGGAAAGCCTCGGAAGAGTCGATCATATTAAAGCAGAGGATATTCCCAATATTGATCTTTATATGGATCAGGTCACTACTTTTATGGAAAGCAAGCTGAAAAGCACGCTGAGAGATCCAAAGAATGATAAGATCCTGACTAAGACCATGATCAATAATTATGCTAAAAATAATCTGCTGCCACCGCCTGTAAAGAAGAAGTACAGCCGGGAGCATGTGCTGATGCTGATATTCATTTATTATTATAAGGGTATTTTGTCCATTAATGATATTCAGACACTGCTTAGACCTATTTCGGAAAAGTATTTTCATGCCCAGGAAGGCATGGATCTAAGCTATATTTATGAAGAAGTATTCAAACTCGAGGAGAGACAGGTAAACGCTCTGAAAAAGGATATTTTAGATAAATTTGAAACTTCCGGCAGTACATTTGAAGATGCACCTTTGGAAGACAGGGAATTTTTACAGTTATTTTCTTTTATTGGCCTTTTGAGCTTCGATGTATATATTAAAAAGCTTCTAATTGAAAAAATGGTGGATACCTTTGGCGATGCTGCTTTTGGTGATACTCAGAAAGATAAAAAATAAAATCCGGCAATCCTGCCGGATTTTATTTTGGAAATTTATTGATAGGTTTCAAAATAAGCGGTCATAAAAACTACAGGTGAATTCCAGTAAATGGTAATTTCGTTGGTGGAGTAGCTTTCTACTTCATCTACATAACATTTCATAGGCGCTGTGTTTGGTGCAAGCAGCTCTTTTGCCTTGGCATCACAGAAAGCCTTGAAAGGACCGCCGCTGACCCAGCCGGGCATGGGAAGCTCAATGTCGTCAGCGAAAGTAGGCCGGTTATGGGGGTTTTTAAAGGCATGTTCTCCATGACCTGTAACATAGCTGATGTTGAGGGCATTTCTGCCAAGAAGGTAATGCAGATGTTCTTCAGCAGCCTGCCGGAACGTACCGGCCTTTTCTTCATCAGATAAAAGAGCAGCAGCAATAAAAAGCATGGAGCGGTTACATACCACCATATTGCTTCCCCAACAGAAGTCTTCCGGTTCCATGGCAAGCCGGTAACCGCTCTTTTGCAGGACAGCAAGAAGTCGGTCCGCTTCTGCAAACAAAGCATCTCTAAGAGCAGATTCCACACTTCCCGTAACATGATGAGAGGGGTCAAACAGAACGCTGAGGAGTGTAAATCCCGAAACATCAGTCCAGCCGAAGTCTGTTTTATTAATATCGGATAAGGCATATTTTTCCAGTTCAGGGAAATAGCGGGGATCAGTATCGGGGTCACTGCGAAGAAGTTCTGCAGCTGCCCACATCCTTTCATCCATATCACAGACATCATCATATTCACCGGTATTGGATCCTTCAGGATTGTGGAATCCTATATAAGGATGGGAAATAAGCCAGTCAAAAGCTTTCCTGGAAGCTGCAAGGGCTTTAGCTGCAAAATCCGGCAGGAAAGGTTTATAAATCCGGGATGCCAGTGCCATTACTGCTGCAAAGTCACCGGCAGCCATAGAGGATATGGGATAAATTAAAAACTGGTCATGATCTTCCTGGGGCATGATGAAATCTGCATGGCGGAAGGCTGTAAGTTTATGATAAACACTGCCGTCAGGAGCCTGCATTTTTAACAGCCACTTCAGTTCATAAAGGCATTCATTTAAAAGGTCAGGAATATCGTTACCGCTTTCCGGAATATTCAAAGAATTCTGTAAAGCCGCGGGAAACAGCTCGTAGGCATAGAGAAGATGAGCTACGGCAACAGCGCCGGCTGTAGTATATCTGCCATAATCCCCGGCATCGTGCCAGCCTCCTGTCATATCAAAAGATACAGGCGTTTTAGTATGGCGGGCGAAGTCTTCATAAAGAATGGCAGGCGCAGTGTGACAGGCCTCGTGGGTGTAGGGGCCGGCATGTTCTTTAGTAAGGGCGCAGCCGCATCTTTGAAAGTATAATGCTTTCATTACGTCATTCTTTAAAGAATCATATATATTTTGGCCAATAGAAAAGACAGGCGACTTTTCGCCTTTTCCACTTAATATATAGTAAGTTCCGCTTTCTTTTAAAGCAGAAAAGTCGATCTGCCAGATGTTGTCATTGGAGGAAGCATCCATACCTGTATTTGAGGCAACTCCGTCAAATACACATTTTTGGTCGCTTGTCCGTATAACCTGGAAATTGCAGGCAGAAGTAGATACTGCCACTTTTTCACTGTTTGTAAGATAACCAATCTGATTTACATAAATTCCCATAAGAATCCTCCTGCCTAAGCAATATTTGTCAATTACAATTATCATACAATGCATATCTCTAAAGCGCAATCTTTAGTTGCACTATTTTAAAGGAGATTTAAAATAGTGCAAAAAAAGTTTGAAATATTGAAGATATAAAAAGTCATTTAGCGTTATACTTATGAAAGCAGTCGATGATAGGAAGCGAGGTGGGAAAAATAAGCAGCACAGTGATGAAATCACAATGTTCGGAAAGCCGGCTTTCTGAGCTGATTGATACTTATGAGAAACTTGTTTTTTCCATCTGTTACAGGATAACGGAAGACTACTTTATAGCAGAGGATATTACTCAGGAAACATTCTTATCGGTTTTCCAAAAGTATGATACCTTTGACGGCAGCAATGAAAAAGCATGGATCTGCAGGATTGCCACGAACAAGAGTATTGATTATGTCAGAAGTGCAGGACGTAAGGGCATTCCTACGGAAGACGGATTTTTTGAAGGCGTGATGGAAAAGAGAGGCAGTCCTGAGGAACTCTGTATGGAGGAAGAGATAAAAAACAGTCTGGAAAAAAGCTGCGAAAGCTTAAAACCTCCTTATGATGAAATAGCCCGGGATTATTATCTGAAGGAAATGAGCGCTAAAGAAATTGCACAGAGCAGAAAGGTCAATCTTAAAACGATTCAGACGCAGATTTACCGTGCCAGAGATATGCTGCGGAAGATATATGGAAGGGGGGAAATGGCATGCACAGATATCCTACAGACGAGGAATTAAACAGCTTTATAGAAGAAATAGAGAAAGAAGAGCTGTATGCGCCGGGAAACCTTAAAGAAGAAATTCTTTTAAAGGCACAAAAACAGGCATCTATGGAAAAGTCAGAACATAACAGGATGAAGGGCAGTTCCTTTCTCCTATATACTTTTAAAATGGCAGCAGGTATGGCTGCTGCTGTTCTTCTGGTATTTATGATCCCCGTCAGGGATGGGAGCAGTGTCAGCCTGGCTGAAACGCCGGAAATTGAATGGGATGCTTCTGAGGAAGAACGGCTGGAAAAAGACAGAGACAGAATCAGCTTAAGCGACAGGATCAGCAGATACATGAATGAAAAAAGAGAAGAAAAGAATCAGAAAACAAACAAGATAAGTGAGAAACTTGATGAGTTATTCTACAAAAATGATTTAGGAGGAGACAATGATGAAAGCTAAGAAAAAGAGTAAATTTTTAACCTTTTGCTTTTCCCTTTTGCCGGGAGCAGGAGAAATGTTTATGGGATTTATGAATATGGGATTGAGCCTGATGTTTATCTTTTTTGCAGCAATTTCGCTGCCTATTTTCTTCCGGATGGATGAACTTGCCATATTTGCCTTTATCATATGGGCCTATGGATTTTTCCATGCCAATCATCTTGCCAGCTTAAGTGACGAGGAATTTGACCAGATTGAGGATAACAGTATGCTTAATCTGCACTTTTTCCCTGAAGGGGAAAAACTTAATGGAAAACAGCATAAGTGGGTGGCGGTAATTCTCATTGTGGCAGGCATCCTGCTTTTATGGAATACATTTACGGATATGGCCTATCATATTTTGCCCAGATTTGTGTATGATTGGATGCGTATTGTGGGAAATTACGCTCCCAGAGCTTTGATATCACTTGTTATTATATATATTGGCATCAGAATGATATCCGGCAGAAAGGGGCAGCTGGCACAGCTGGAAATGGATCAGAAAGCAGAACAGGAAAAGAGTAATGAGGACATAACAAATAGGGAGGAATAGATATGGGAAAACAGACAATTCGAATAAGAAGGGTAGGTTCTGTTACTTTTGGAACTATCCTGATCCTTACGGGAGTTCTGTTTATTATCCATCTGCTGTTTCCGGCATTTCAATTTTTTTTCATTTATCGATTCTGGCCGGTAATATTGATACTGCTTGGAATAGAAGTACTTGCAGGAAGCAGATATAAGACATATGAGATTCTGAATGAGCAGGGAAAGATTGTAGAACAAAGTAAAGTAGTATATGATGTGGCAGCTATTTTTTTAATGATCGTCATTACAGGATTTGCAATGTTTATGGCCCTGATTGACTGGGTTTATGAAACACAGAATTATATTTGGCTGTAAAAAGAAAGGGATTCACGGCAACGCCGTGAGTCCCTTTGTCATTTCCAAAGAAAAATCGCAGATAGTTCTACTTTTGGGTGCCTGTTATGGAACTTTTGGCAAATTCTGTATTGACCAGTTCTTCATAGGGCACTCTTTTTGGCAGTTCATCTGCTTCTTCCAGAATATTTTGAAGCAGCATGAAAGCATCTTCCTCAAAGACAAGATTTTCTTTCCAGGTATTTTGCTCATAATATCTGGTGACAATGGTCTCTATGGTTTCAACTTCAGTCCCTTCAAACTGAGGAGCGATTACTTTGGAAATTTCTTCAGGTGAATGACTGTTTACATAATCCATACCCTTTTGCAGGGCATTGGTAAAGGACTGAATAATATCGGGATGGGCTTCTATATAGCTCTTTTTGGCGCTGAAAGCAGTATAAGGGACATAGCCGGAATCTTCGCCGAGAGATGCTACAACATAACCGTCTCCTTTGGTCTCAAGGGAGGTAGCATGGGGTTCAAATTCGACCGTAAAATCTCCCTGTCCGCCTGAAAAGGCAGCAGCGGTAGAGCCAAAGTCAATGCTTTGGTCAATGCTCAGATCTGTTTTAGGATCAATATTATTTTTTTTCAGAATATATTCAAATACCATTTCAGGCATGCCGCCGGCTCTTCCGCCAAGGACATTGTGACCCTTTATCATATCCCAGCTAAAATCATCTATAGGTTCTCTTGATACCAGAAAATTTCCGGCACGCTGTGTCAGCTGTGCAAAGTTTACTACATAATCCTGTGTTCCTCCGGCATAAGTATAAATAGTGGATTCACTGCCCATAAACCCGATATCTGCTTCTCCCGTCAATACGGCAGTCATGGTTTTGTCGGCGCCGAAACCGGTAACAAGAGTAAGGTCAATTCCTTCATCGGCAAAATATCCTTCTTCAATGGCTACGTACATGGGAGCATAAAAAAGACTGTGGGCAACTTCATTTAAAGTAACCTTCACAGAAGCACTGCCGGAATCATCGGACCTTTCTTTTTTGCCGCAGCCTGTAACCATACCTGCAATTAAGAGGAAGCAGAGAACAAGGCTGATTATCTTACATGATCGTTTCTTTTTCATAAGAACCTCCATTTTAAACATGATGGTTTATCATATGAAGGAAATGAAGAAAAGGTACTGGCAGAAAAATAATTTTTATTATAAATAGATGAAGGTGATTATGGACAATAATCGACAAAATGGATATAATGGAAGCATATTGATGAACTGAAAATAAAAATAAGTGGAGGAAATGTAAATGGGATTAATTAGAGCAATTACAGGTGCAGCAGGCGGTGTATTGTCAGATCAGTATAGAGAGTATTTTTACTGTCCATCTATTGATAATGACGTACTGGTTACAAAAGGAGAGAAAAAGACCAGGGGCCGTGCATCCAACAACAAAGGAGAAGAGAACATTATTTCTAACGGTTCTGTAATTGTTGTCAATGAAGGACAGTGCATGATCATCGTGGATCAGGGCAAAGTGGTGGAGTTCTGTGCGGAAGCAGGTGAATTTACGTATGATACATCCTCAGAACCCAGTTTGCTTTATGGAAACCTCGGTGAAAATCTTAAAAAGACATTTGCTACAATAGGAAGGCGTTTTACCTTTGGAGGGGACACAGCTAAGGATCAGAGAGTTTATTTCTTTAATACCAAGGAAATTATAGGAAATAAATACGGTACGGCTAATACGGTTCCTTTCCGTGTAGTAGACCAGAATATAGGACTTGATATAGATATTTCCATTCGTTGCAATGGTGAGTATTCTTATAAAATTGTGGATCCTCTTTTGTTCTATACAAATGTTTGCGGCAATGTAACAGAAGATTACGAAAAAAGGCAGCTGGACAGTCAGCTGAAAGCAGAACTGATGACAGCTCTTCAGCCTGCTTTTGCCAAGATCTCAGCTATGGGCGTCAGATACAGCGAAGTTCCCGCACATACTATGGAACTGGCAGATGCGCTGAACGAAGTCCTTTCAGAAAAGTGGGGGCAGATTCGTGGTATTGAAATTGTTTCCTTCGGTGTTAATGGCATGAAGGCATCTGAAGAAGATGAGGCAATGATCAAGGAACTGCAGAAAAATGCTGTTCTCCGCAATCCTAATATGGCAGCAGCTACTTTGGCCGGAGCACAGGCAGAGGCTATGAGAGCAGCAGCTTCCAACACTTCTACAGGTCCTATGATGGCTTTTGCAGGAATGAATATGGCAACACAGGCAGGGGGCATGAATGCACAGCAGCTGTTTCAGATGGGAGCACAGACCAACATGCAGGGACAGACGTCTGGGCAGCAGTCAGCGCCGGTAAATGAACCCGCACCCGCACCTAAAAAGCAGGAGGCAGGATGGACCTGTTCTTGCGGACATACCGGAAATACCGGTAAATTCTGTAGTGAGTGCGGAGCTTCCCAACCTGTGGAAACAGGATGGAAATGTACATGCGGTGCAGTTAATAAAGGTAAGTTCTGCAGCGAATGCGGAGCTAAAAAACCTGTAGGAGAACCTTTGTATAAATGTGATAAGTGTGGCTGGGAACCGGAAGATCCCAAAAATCCTCCTAAGTTCTGCCCTGAATGTGGAGATCCCTTTAATGACAACGATATCCAGCAGTAGATCTGTCATAGACTGAGTGTCGGAGAGATAGAATATGAGTGAATTTGATGAAAATCTGGATACAAAAGTAGTATCTACGTTAGAAGAAACAGATAAAAAATGCCCAAGCTGTGGCGGGGTCATGGATTTTGATCCCGCCACAGGCGGGTTAGCCTGTCCTTATTGCGGGCATACAGAAACAATTGAAAGAGAAGAACAACAGCAAGGATCGGCAGCCGAGCTTGACTTTTCCCAGGCTGAGAATGTGGAAAACTGTAATTGGGGTGTAGAAAAAAAGACTGTTCTGTGTAAGTCATGCGGCGCAGAGACAGTATATGATGCATTGGAAATTTCAGCGGTCTGTCCTTTTTGTGGCTCCAATCAGGTAATGGAGGCATCAGCTCAAAAGGTCATGGCTCCGGGCGGCGTAGTACCGTTTCAGATTACGGATGAGAAAGCTTCCCAGCTTTTTAAAGGCTGGATCAGGAAGAAATGGTTCTGCCCTAAGCTTGCGAAAGAAAGTGCAAAGGCTAAGAATTTCAAAGGAGTGTATCTTCCTTACTGGACTTTTGATGCAGAGACTTCTTCCGAATATACTGCGGAGTATGGCAAAGAACGGCGAACCGGAAGAGGGGAAAATGCCAAGACTGTTACCGACTGGTATCGTACAAGAGGCACTTACAGACAATCATTTGATGACGAACTTATTTGTGCAACTACCAATCATAACCGGTCCATGCTTTTAGATATTGAGCCTTATAATACGGGAGAGAATAAAATCTATAAGCCGGAGTATGTGGCAGGATTTGCTGCAGAACGCTATTCTGTGGGTATGAAAGATGCATGGACTATGGCAAAGAACAGCATCAAGAGCAAGCTTTTCTACAATATTGAAAGAAAAATCAGAAAAGAGGAACATGCAGATTCGGTACGGAATTTGAATCTTTCTACTACTTATAGTAATATTACATACAAATATCTGCTTTTGCCGGTATGGCTGTCTAACTATAAATATAAAGATAAAGTGTATCAGTTTATGGTAAACGGACAGACAGGAAAAGTTTCCGGTAAGATACCGATTTCCATTCCAAAAGTCATTATTACAGTCATTGGAATTTTAGCGGTAGCTGCATTGATTTATTGGATGTCAGCTTAAAATTTATAAAGGAAACAGGAGTAAATATATGAGTGCAGTATTGATAGAAATTATTGTGGTATTAGTTTTGGCGTTGGCAGTGATGGGCGGCATTGCCTATGGTGTTGTCCGGGTCAGGAAAGCAGTGCGCAATTTTTCCAAAGAAGCCTTTGGCACGGATTCCCTGAAAGAGGGTTTTGCCAAAGTGGAAGAAGAATACAGCAGTACGCCTAAGTCAGTATCGGCAATGACCAATCTGTGCCTTCCTAAAATAAAAAGAGAGTTTCCGGAATTTCAGTATGATGAGATGAAAGTCAGGGCAGAAAATGTCCTGACTTCTTATCTGATGGCAGTCAGCGCCGGCAGTGTTTCTCTTTTAAAAGAGGGAAGCAGGGAGTTGAAGGATAAGCTGGAGATGCATATTACCATGTTAAAGGGCCGTGGAGAAAAAGAGACCTTTGAAAATATCAGGCTCCACAGGACAGAGATTGCAGATTATAAGAAAAGAAACGGAAGATGCATCATTGTCTTTCAGATCTCGCTGCAATATAAACATGTTATCAGGAAAGAGGGCGGAGATATAATAAGCGGTTCTCTTGATGTGCTGACACAGGCACGGTACAATGTAGAACTTGTTTATATTCAGGACAGAGAGCTTGTGGAAGACGAGAGAGATCTGTCTTTAGGTGTGAACTGTCCCAATTGTGGAGCGCCTGTTTCCAGCCTTGGAAGCAAAATCTGCGAATATTGCGGGACACCCATTGTAGAGTTGAATATTTATGCATGGACTTTCCACAATGTAAGCAGCGTATAGGCGGCAGTAAAGGAATGACAGGAGTCAATAATGAGCATTTATGATACACTAAATGAACAGCAAAAAGAAGGAGTCTTTACGGTAGAGGGACCGGTTCTGCTTCTGGCAGGGGCGGGAAGCGGGAAGACTCGTGTTCTTACCCATAGGATCGCTTATTTAATAGAGGAAATAGGAATAAATCCATGGAATATTATGGCCATTACTTTTACTAATAAGGCGGCAGGAGAAATGAAGGAGAGGGTAGAGAATCTGGTAGGCTTCGGTTCTGACAGTATATGGGTAACTACCTTTCATTCCACTTGTGTCAGAATGTTGCGCCGTTATATTGACAGAATCGGCTATGATACGAATTTTACAATTTATGATACAGATGACCAAAAATCGGTTATGAAGGATATCTGTAAAAGACTTAATGTAGATACGAAAATGCTGAAGGAAAGAAGTATCCTTTCAGCCATTTCTTCAGCTAAAGATGAACTGGTATCTCCTAATGAATACAGTCTGAGTGTGGGCGGAGATTATCATAAGCAGAAAATTGCACAGCTTTATCAGGAATATCAGGCGGCATTAAAGAAAAATAATGCGCTGGATTTTGATGACCTTATTATGAAGACCGTAGAACTGTTTCAGTCTTGTCCTGATGTCCTTGAAAACTATCAGAATCGGTTTAAGTACATTATGGTGGATGAATATCAGGATACTAATACAGCGCAGTTTGAACTGATCCGTCTGCTTGCAGGAGATAAGCATAATCTCTGCGTAGTAGGAGATGACGATCAATCCATATATAAGTTTAGAGGTGCGAACATCAGAAATATTCTGGATTTTGAGAAATATTATCCGGAAGCAGTGGTGATACGGTTGGAACAGAATTACCGTTCTACCCAGAATGTACTGGATGCTGCCAACGCAGTAATACGGAATAATAAAGGACGCAAGGAAAAATCTCTTTGGACCAATCAGGGTGAAGGGAACAGAATTCATTTTCGTCAGTTTGATACGGCTTATGAAGAAGCTGAATTCGTAGCAGATGATATTGCCGGAAAAAAGCGGAAGGGTATTTATGATTATAAAGACAGTGCAGTGCTTTTCAGAACAAATGCCCAGGCAAGGCTTTTGGAGGAACGGTTTATTATAGAAGGTATCCCTTACAATGTAGTGGGAGGCGTTAATTTCTATGCCAGAAAAGAAATTAAGGACCTGCTTGCTTATTTAAAAACCATTGATAACGGCAGGGATGATCTGGCAGTAAAAAGGATCATCAATATTCCCAAAAGAGGAATCGGCGCATCAACCCTTGCCAAGGTTCAGGACTATGCAGACAGCAGGGGAATCAGCTTTTATGATGCACTGCGGGAAGCAGATAACATCGCTGCCGTTGGTAAGAGCGGGGCGAAACTGAAATCTTTCGTAAATATGATTCAGGCATTCAGAAGCAAACTTTCTTATTATGGTCTTGAAGATTTGATAAATGATATTATTGAAACAACCGGGTATGTAAAGGATCTGGAGGCATCCAATGAAGAAGATGCTGAAAACCGCATTGAAAATATTGATGAATTTATCAGTAAGATCGTGTCTTATGAGGAAACTCACGATGAGCCTTCATTGAGTGAATTCCTGGAAGAAGTGGCGCTGGTTGCAGATGTTGATAATATCAGTGAGGATAGCAACAAGGTACTGTTGATGACGCTTCACAGTGCCAAAGGTCTGGAATTTAGAAGTCTTTACTTAACCGGTATGGAAGACGGACTTTTTCCCAGCTATATGAGTATTGCGGCAGATGATCCGGCTGAGATAGAAGAAGAAAGGCGCCTTGCTTATGTTGGTATTACCAGGGCCAAAGAGGATCTGACGATTTGTTATGCCAGACAGAGAATGGTTCGTGGAGAGACACAGTATAATGCAGTCAGCCGCTTTGTAAAGGAAATTCCGGAAAGCCTTATGGATAACAGACCTCCCATGCCAAGGCATGATCTGGAAGCTTTTTCAGAGGGCGGATACCGCAAACCGTTGGCAGTGCCGGGAGTAAAACGTACTTCTTCGGAAAATAAACCTTATATAGCAAATATGGGAAGCGGATTAGGAACCGGTTCTTTCGGAACTATGGGAATTGTAAAAGGCGGTGCGGCAGTAGGCGGAAAGCCGGATTATGATGCCGGAGACAGAGTCAGCCACATTAAATATGGTGAGGGAACAGTGACTGCCATGGAGCCGGGACCAAGGGATTATAAAGTGACAGTAGACTTTGATGAAGCCGGACAAAGGGTCATGTATGCAGCTTTTGCAAAATTGAAAAAAGTGTAAATTATTTCAAATTGTAGTAGTAAAATCTTTTGTAAAATGTTATACTAGTTTCATTGAAAGAAAGCGAGGTATTTACAATGAACACATGGAATAAGATTGAAGAATTAATGGATTTTGTAAAGGCTCATGATATGAAAGAAATTAAGGAATATTTTAATAAAAAAGAAGAAACCAAGAAAAACAACACTCTTTTATGGATTTTCGCTGCTATCGGCGCTGTGGCAGCAGTAGCGGCTATTGCCTACGCGGTATATCGTTATCTTACTCCGGATTATCTGGAAGACTTTGAAGATGATTTCGATGATGACTTTGAGGATGATTTCTTTGAGGATGCAGATGAAGAACCCAAGGCAAAAGAAGAGGCGAAACCTGTTTCTGAAAATGCAGCAAGTGAAGAAGATTTTGCAGAGTAGATATTTTGAAATTTATAGTCTTATGGAAAATGCAGGATGTGCAGTTTTGTACATCCTGTTTTCATATAATGGGATGTCAAAAGTTTTGCACTTAAATTAGGGATATGGATACTATGATCCATAAAGCAGCAGGGAGCTACAGAATATGAAAAAAGGACAGATTATCGAAGGAACAGTAGAAAGAATTGACTTTCCAAATAAAGGGATTGTAAGAGTGGAAGAAGGCGTATGCGTAGTGAAGAATGCGCTTCCGGGGCAAAAGATCAAAGCCTCTGTCAATAAAGTCAGAAAAGGAAAAGCAGAAGGAAGACTTCTTTGTGTGGAAGAACCGTCACCCCTTGAAACAGGAAATACCTGTGCCCATTTTGGTGCTTGCGGGGGCTGTACCTATCTTTCTTTACCTTATGAGGAACAGCTTTCCATAAAAGAAAATCAGGTCAGAACCCTTCTTGAGAGTGTATTGAATAAGCAAAAGGAACCTTGGGATTTCCAGGGAATTAAGGGAAGTCCTATGCAGTATGCGTACCGTAATAAGATGGAATTTTCCTTTGGGGATGAAAGAAAAGACGGCCCCCTTGCTTTGGGAATGCATAAGCGGGGAAGCTTTTACGATATTGTTACCGTAAATGACTGCCGGATCGTGGATGAGGACTACCGTGCCATTCTTTCCTACACCAGGGAATATTTTGAAGGTGAAAAGATTCCTTTTTTTCATAGGCTCCGCCATATAGGATATTTACGGCATCTGCTGGTGAGAAAGGCATCAAAGACCGGTGAGATATTGACGGCATTAGTAACTACATCTCAGATAGAGTATGATTTGAGACCCTGGGTGGAAGGACTGCTTTCTCTTGATTTGAAGGGTAAATTTGCAGGGATTTTACATATTATCAATGATTCCGTAGCGGATACCGTACAAAGCGACCATACGGAGATCCTCTATGGAAAGGATTATTTTTATGAGGAGCTTTTGGGATTAAAATTTAAAATTTCTACTTTTTCCTTTTTTCAGACTAATTCTTTCAGTGCGGAGGTGCTGTATGAGCTGGCAAGAGAATATGTAGGAGATTTAAAGGAAGGTAATGTGCCGGATAAAATTGTTTATGATTTATACAGTGGCACCGGTACGATTGCCCAATTAATGGCGCCTATTGCCAAAAAGGTCATTGGCGTGGAATTGGTGGAAGAAGCCGTAGAGGCAGCCAGGGAAAATGCCGGACTGAATCAGCTGCATAATTGTGAATTTATAGCAGGGGATGTGCTGAAGGTCTTAGACACTATAGAAGAGAAACCGGATATGATCATTGTGGATCCCCCGAGGGACGGAATTCATCCTAAGGCTCTTGGAAAGATCATTGATTACGGTATTAAAAAACTGGTTTATATTTCCTGTAAACCTACCAGTCTTGTGAGAGATCTGGAGGTCTTTTTAGAAAGAGGTTATGTAGTGGAAAAGGCAGTGGCAGTAGATCAGTTTCCCTGGACTACGGGGATTGAGACAATATGCCTTCTGAAAATGCAAGAGGATAAATAGCGATGCCGCTATTTATCCTCAAATAAATTATCTCTGGTAATATTATGCAGCCATTTACCGCTCCTGTAATGCTTGAATACCCAGGGCCACTTTACAAATTCGTCCGTGCACAAAAGGAAATAGACCCACATGACAGGAAGCTTAAAGACAAAAGCCGCAAGGAAACCGAGAGGAACGGCATAACACCACATGTCAATTGTATCGCAGATAAATCCGAATTTGCTGTCGCCGCCGGCACGGAACACTCCGGCAATTAAAGTAGTATTGACGGCAGCACCCATAACATAATAGGAATTAATGAGCAGCATGTATTTCAGATAGTGAAGAGACATATCCGAAAGAGTGGCGAATTGCAGCAAAAAGGGTGTAACGGCAAGTACGATCAGGCCGCCGATCAGACCGCTTATAACTGTAAGTTTCATCAATTTTTTTGCACCGATTCTGGCATCCTCAAGGCGGTTTTCACCGAGGATATTTCCAAGAAGAATCCCGCCGGCGCTGGCAATGCCGAAGCAGAGGATCGTTCCCAGGTGATGAACGGTTGAGGCAAAGGAATTGGCAGCAACAGCATCAGAGCCTAAGTGTCCGATAATAACGGAGTACATGGAAAAGGCAACGCCCCAGATGATATCATTAAAAAGCGCCGGCAATGAAAGCGATATGAAGTCCTTAAGCAACAGTTTGTTTCGTATAAAGAGATAGGAGAGCTTCAGCTTGACATTTTTGCTTAAAGCAGAAATGATCATACAGCCTGTCAGTTCAAGCACACGGGAGGCTGAAGTAGCGATGGCCACACCGGCAACGCCCAGCTTTGGCATACCGAAAAGACCGAAAATAAGCACTGCATTCAACAGAATATTCATGCAAAAGGCCATGGCATTTAGAGCAGTGCATATCACTACTCTTCCAACACTTCTTAAGACTGACAGATAAACTTCCGTCAATCCCCAGCACAGATAACTGATACTGATAATACGCAGATAGGTGGAACCTAAAGAAATCAGTTCCCCATCATTGGTAAAGATTTTCATCATAAAACCGGGAGCAAAAACGGCAAAGGCAGCAAAAACAAGGGAAATGGCAATAGAAAAGCGGAGTGCAATTCCTTCTACCACATCAATTGCCCGCATATCTCCTTTTCCAAAATACTGAGCACACAACATGGTGGCGCCTGTTCCCAGTCCATAATACACGGAAAAAAGGATATTAGCGTACTGAGAAGCAAGGGAAACCGCTGAAATAGAGGATTGTCCCACGTAGTTGAGCATGACAACGTCCGCAGAACTTACTGCCACATTAAGCAGATTCTGCAATACGATTGGAAGCACCAATTTGAAAATCTGTCTGTAGAATTCGTCATTTTTAATCTTTTGAAGCATGTGTTCTCCTCTTTAAGGGTGAGTAAATCTATGTATATTTTTAACCCTATATTATTAAAAAGTCAATATGGTATAAGTTTGGCTTTTTCTATTTTCCTATATATAAAATGCAAAAACACAGAACCTTTATTATAATTAGATTACCACAAAACCGAGTTGCGTTTTTTAAAAAGAGTTGAAAGAATGTTCAAAACGTATTTATGAGAGTTCTAATTTATATTTTATGTATTGAGATATGTACTGGAACGTGTTCTGTTCATGAATTTGAAAGGAATAAGGAAACGGAAATCATAAGTCGATATTTTAGCTGACATCCGATATGATATATAGTATAATAATATACGCAGTTTAGCATGGTACTTTTTATAGTAATTTTTTCTAACTCATTTTAGAGAAAAAGGGACGAGATTATAGCGATGAATAATAGGAAAAAAATAATTTGGATTATTACATTAGTATTTACATTGCTTTTGATATTCATTGTGAAAGGGATAAACATTGTAACCATTACGTATCATATTTTCACCAATAAAGAAAAGGTCTACTCTATAATGTATTATATTCCTTTTTGGGGAAATGAGATTGAGCTGGATATACCGGAAATAGAAGATAATAACTTAAATTTTCTAGGCTGGTATTATGATGAAGAATTACAGAATAAAGTAGCGAAACGATTAAATTTAAAAGAGAATATAGATGTTTATGCAGGTCTGGTGGAGGATAATCCAGAAACAGACTTTCTTTTGCCGGAAATACACATTACTTCAGAAGCCGGTAAGGAGAATATAGATACTGAATACACTTCATGTATATTTACAATAACTAATACAACATTAAATTATTGTCTATCAGATGTGGAGGGAAAAATTAGAGGACGAGGAAACAGTACATGGGAGTATTTTGATAAAAAGCCTTATAAGATTAAATTTGTAGAAAAACAAAACCTATTTGGGATGGGTGATGAAAAAGAATGGGTGCTTCTTGCGAATGCTGTCGATTATACCTTAATGAGAAACGAAATTGCTTTTGGCTTGGGGAGAATAATGGGACTGCAATATACTCCTGAATGTCAATGGGTGCAGTTATTTTATAATGAAGAATATTTGGGATTGTATTTGCTTTGCGAACAAGTGAAAACAGGAATTAACAGGGTGAATATTGAAATTCCCTATGAACCGGGGGACGTAGATATCAGTTATTTTATTGAATTGGGTGGGGAGCTAGATGGATTTACCTTACCGATTATTGAAGGAGTAGAAAATAATTGGGCAGACTATTTTTCTTGTGAAATTTTGTATCCGGAAGCAGATATCATTACTAAAGATCAAGTGGAATATATAAGCACATATCTGCAACTTGTTAATACTGCAATTTTAACAAAAGACTGGGACGAGATCATAGATTTAGTTGATATCGAATCTTTTGTAGATTGGTATTTGGTGAATGAAATTATTTTAAATGGAGATATGGGGTGGAGTATGTTTGCTTATAAACCACAAGGTGATAAATTATATTTAGGACCATTATGGGATTTCGATCAAAGTGCCGGTGTTTCGAGAACCGGTGGAGCAGATTTTGAAACATGGTTTCCGGATACAAGTAGCCAACATGCTTGGTTCAACACTTTGATTGAATTGAATGAATTTAAGGAGCTTTTGGCTGATAAATGGGAGGAATGTCTGCCGGAAATCAAGAAATTTCTTATAGATGAGCAGGCAAAAGCCACTATGTATAGAAAAGATGTTGATGCCAATTATGAAAAATGGCCGGTATTGGGGACAGTATCGTGGCGTATTAGAGAAGAAATTGGAGAATTAAAGACTTATGAAGAAAATACAGATTTCTTATTTGATTGGATTGAGCATAGACTGGATTGGATTGATTCGGAACTGAATGGTTATTATTAGCTTCATTCTGAATCAATCCATGGTATATTTTATGAATCTTCTCGGAATAACGTGAATAGTTGGATTATTATTTTTTTTATCCATCCAAAAGTAATATTCTAAATGGATCGAAGGATCTATTATGGTATTATCCAACAAATTATCCAGGACATTCATTTCAAAGTTATCAGGAGCATTCGTGAAGGCGGCTTCTTCTGTGATAAAAGCTCCTTCTGTATGACCAAGCTGTTTCATATCTAAGGGAATTCTTAAGAGGTACTTTCCCATATATTGTTCGTCTAAATAAAAGTCTATTATCTGGTAATGAACCATAAATTG
>CAZTKJ010000004.1:0-116559 GCA_964614185.1 uncultured Lachnospiraceae bacterium | reverse complement strand
TGTATTTTATGTGTTCCGATTTACTACAATGTTCCCGGTTTGCTTCACCGAAACGTTGGAAATGAACAATTTCGCGGGCACGCAGGAACTTGATCGGTTCGCATACATCAGGTTCATTTCTTACAAGACGGAGAATGTTGTCATAGGTAGTACGCGCTTTTTGTTCTGCAGCCATATCCTCAAATAAATCCGTAATAGCATCGCCTTTGGACTGGAATTCGCAGCTGTTAAAAGGTATTCCTCCTGCGGCCATGGGCCAGATGCCGATGGTATGATCCACATAATAGTTCGCAAACCCGGACTTTTCAATCTCATCCATGGATAAGTTTCTTGTTAACTGATGAACGATAGTAGATACCATTTCAAGGTGCGCCAATTCTTCAGTACCGATATCCGTCAAGATGGCGGATACCTCGTTATACGGCATGGAATAGCGCTGTGAGAGATAACGCATGGACGCACCCATTTCACCGTCTGGACCGCCATATTGTGACATGATGACCTGAGCGATTTTTGCATTAGGTTCTTTAATATTTACAGGGAACTGCAGTCTTTTTTCATAACTCCACATAAATCAGCATCCTCCATTCCAGGGCCAGTCTTGGGTTGCCCATTTCCATTCATTTTGGTTGCATCCGTCTGCATCGGATATCCTTAAAGGACCATACTTCATGGCATACTCCTTCATGGCCTGATTTTTCATACGGACATAGTGATTCAGATAATCCATGGCATCCCTGTCAGTAGGATGAGTATCCAGATATTCTGTCATTTCAACTACAACAAAATCAATAACTCCAATATCATGATAAAGACGTTCTCTTTCTGAATTCATCATATTATTATTCATTTTACGCATCTCCTTCCTGTAAAAGGCTTTTCAAGTTCGGGGAAGATAGTTCCTGTCTGATAGGCCTCATCCAGATTTTCAAAAATGTTATTCAGGTGCTGCCAGGGAACATAAGCCATTGCAAGGGGAAAGCGGTCAAAGTATTCATTAAAACTATAATCCTGCATTATTTTCCTCTCATAAGTTGTTCTTGTTTTTAATAATATAGTATGATAGGTATTTTTTCAGGGTTCTTAAAAAGAGAAACTTTTTCTGCATTTTTCACCTCCTTGCATTCAGTAATACTTTATGCTTTAATATTTTTGATGATTATTGTAAGCAGAACAGACAAAAGAGGAAGCAGATATGTCACTGTTTGAAGGCGAAAAAAATAAAAACTATGAAATTAAAGGTCTGTATGTGGAAGAAGGGATTACCCGCCGTCTGCAGGCTCTTGGTTTAAATGACGGAACGATAATAACGGTACTTAACCGGAAGAAGAACGGTGCGCTGATTATTCGTGTCAGGGGAACGCGGCTGGCTATCGGTAAACATATCAGTTCAGGAATTGAAGTAACGGAGGCACATTAGGATGAGGTATGATGAAACTGTACACGTAGCATTTGTAGGCAATCCTAATTGTGGTAAGACCACATTATTTAATGCAATTACAGGATCAAAGCTGAAGGTAGCTAATTGGCCTGGTGTTACCGTGGAAAAAATAGAAGGTGAAGCAGAATATGAGGATGTCCATATGACGCTTGTGGATACGCCCGGGATTTATTCTCTGACCTGTTACACAATAGAAGAGAAAGTCACCAGAAGCTGTGTGATGGATGATGATATTGAAGTAATTGTCAATGTTGTAGATGCATCTTCCCTGGAAAGGAATCTGTATCTTACCTTGCAGCTTTTAGAACTGGGCAAACCGGTGGTACTGGCCCTTAACATGATGGATATCGTTGAGGAAAGAGGGATGGAGATTGATTTACACCGCCTTCCTGAAATGCTTGGAGATATTCCTGTAGTTCCTGTTTCAGCAGCCAGAAAAAAAGGATTAGATATCCTTCTGCATGCAGCCATTCATCATTACGAAGAAGGATCAAAACCGGATGTGCTGCATTATGACAATATAATAGAAGATAAGATAGACAGACTTTCCGTCATGATGGAGGCTCATTATCCAACTCATTCCTCTGTTAGATGGCATGCGATCAAGCTTCTTGAAGATGATGAAGATGTTAAAATGGAACATCCCATTAATACAATCCATATTGTAGACAGAAGCTATGAAAAAGAAATTATTCAGACCAAGTATGCTTTTATCGAAAGTATTATGAAAGAGGTTCTGTTTTATAATAAAAAGAGCAAGGACAGTACAGATAAGATAGACAGATGGCTTACCCATCCGGTTATGGGAGTACCGATTTTTTTGTGTATTATGGGAATTGTATTTTTTCTGACTTTTACCATAGGTGACTGGCTAAAGGGATATTTTGAAGCTTTTCTTGATTATTTTTCAGGCATGGTCAGTGCATTTCTTGTGTCTGTTCATACAGCTGACTGGTTAAGCGCTTTGGTTGTAGACGGAATTATTGCAGGGGTAGGCGGTATACTTACTTTTATTCCCAACATTGCCATATTATTTTTTGCCCTTGCCATTTTGGAGGACAGCGGATATATGGCAAGAGTAGCCTATGTCATGGATGGCATTATGGGTAAGGTAGGTCTTTCCGGGAAAGCATTTCTGCCTATGATATTGGGATTTGGCTGTACGGTTCCTGCCATTATGGCTTCAAGGGCATTGGAAACAGAGAAGGATAGACGCAGAACCATGATAGTGACTCCTTTTATGTCCTGTTCGGCAAGGCTGCCTATTTATGTTCTGTTTTCAGGGATGTTTTTTGGAAAATATGCTTTTCCTGCAGCGTTTTCCATGTATATTATCGGTATGTTCTGTGGAATTTTGACTGCAAGGATTCTCCATATAGTTGAAAAAGAGAGCACAAATGACAGTCTTCTTATTGAACTGCCGGAGTACAAGCGTCCCAATGCAAGAACTATCAGAATCTATGTATGGAATAAAATGAAGGATTATCTGACTAAGGCAGGTACCACCATATTTATTGCATCTATCATTATTTGGTTTGTGTTGAACTTTGGGTTGACGGGAAGAGTGGAAAATCCTGCTGAAAGCTTTGGCGCCATGCTTGGAAAGTGGTTAGAACCGGTAATGAAACCGGCAGGACTGGGACTTTGGCAGATTATCGTTTCCTTAATAGCCGGTATTTCTGCAAAGGAAGTGGTTGTTTCCAGTTTTTCAGTATTATTTGGTGTAGGAAATGTGAATTCCGTAGCCGGAATGGAAACTGTTTTATATAATTTGCGCCAGATAGATCCTTCCTTTGGTGCATTAAATGCTTACTGCATGATGATCTTCTGTCTTTTATACGTTCCATGTGCTGCTGCTATAGCAACCATACGCAAAGAAAGCGGTTCTGCAAAATTCACAATAAAGCTTGCACTGTTTCAGATTTTTTTCGCATGGTTTATGGCATCAGCGGTATTTCAGATAGGAAGCCTGTTCATATAAAGTCCTTGATTTTGGTGCGGGTTTGTGCAAAAATATTAAGAGGTCTGCAAAGGTATTTACAGAAAGGATTAATGAATTATGAGTATGCGGGGAATTGATACCCAGGTCCGTAAAAACAGAAGACGTATTTTTAAAGAAGTAGCGAATCTTGCCTATACATCAGAGAATTTAAAAGATGATGTGGAGGCACTGCCTTATAAAATAGTGGATTATGATGAATCCGAATATGAGAGTATTTACAGAGAGCGCGCCATTACCAGAGAAAGTATACGGCTTGCCATGGGACTTTCTTTAAGACCTGAAAATATGCCGGTTCATGTAACCCAGGGACTTGAAGAAAGCAATATTGATGAGAAATATTATGAACCGCCTTTAATGCAGGTGATTCCTTCTGCATGTAATGCATGCCCTGAGAATCGATATGAGGTTACTGACAGGTGTATGGGATGTGTAGCGCATCCTTGTCGTGAAGTCTGCCCCAAAGGCGCTATTTCCATGAAAAATGGAAAATCAGTTATCGATCAGGAAAAATGCATTAAATGTGGTAAATGTAAATCGGTCTGCCCCTATGACGCTATTTCACATCAGGTTAGGCCCTGCCTTGCAAACTGCGGTGTAAATGCGATTAAGAGTGACAAAAAAGGAAGAGCTTATATTGATCCGGATATTTGTGTATCCTGTGGTCAGTGTATGGTAAGCTGCCCTTTTGGAGCCATTGCAGATAAATCACAGATTTTTCAGCTGATTCGTGCCATGCAGACGGGAAGGAAAATCATTGCGCAGGTAGCGCCGTCTTTCGTAGGACAGTTTGGCAGCGGCGTAACACCGGATATACTGAAGAAAGCTTTAAAGGAGCTTGGATTTTTTGATGTATATGAAACAGCTATCGGAGCTGATTTTGGCGCTATGACAGAGGCAGAACACTATGCCAAAGAAGTGGTTACGGGAGAAGTCCCTTTTCTCCTTACTTCCTGTTGTCCTTCATGGGCTATGCTGGCTAAGAAATTTTTCCCGGAAACGATTGATAAGATTTCCAATGCCTTAACCCCCATGGTAGCCACAGCACGAAAAATAAAGGAAGATCATCCTGATGCCAGCGTAGTATTTATCGGACCTTGTGCATCTAAGAAACTGGAAGCTTCCAGAAGAACAGTCCGTTCAGACGTGGATTTCGTAATTACCTTTGAAGAATTGGCAGGCATGTTTGAAGCAAAAGGATTGGAGTTTGCCAACATTAATCCTGACGTTCCTATGAATGATGCCACCAGCGCCGGAAGAGGATATGGTGTGGCAGGCGGTGTGGCAAATGCAATTGAAGAATGTATCAGAGAGTATTATCCTGATGTAGAGGTAAATATAGAGCATGCGGAAAGCCTTACAGAATGTAAGAAGATGTTGATGCTTGCAAAAGCCGGTAAGAAAAACGGATGTCTGATTGAAGGGATGGCGTGTCCGGGAGGATGTGTTGCAGGAGCCGGCACCAATATTCCAATACCTCAGGCCATGAAAGAAGTGGCAGGATTCAAAGCAGCAGCAGAAAAAAGAATTCCTGATATGGGAGGGAAAGCAGAAAATGACTAAAATCAGAACAAGATTCGCCCCAAGTCCTACAGGCAGAATGCATGTAGGTAATTTGAGAACGGCACTTTATGCATATCTGATTGCCAAGCATGAAGGTGGAGATTTTATTTTAAGGATTGAGGATACCGATCAGGAAAGACTGGTAGAGGGTGCTGTAGATATTATATACAGAACACTGGCTAAAACGGGACTGGTTCATGATGAAGGACCGGATAAGGATAAAGGTGTAGGTCCTTATGTTCAATCCGAAAGACAGGCTAGTGGAATTTATCTGGAATATGCCAAAAAGCTGATTGATAAAGGAGAAGCTTATTATTGCTTTTGTGATAAAGAAAGGCTGGCATCTTTAAATCAGGTAGTGGCAGGCAAGGAAATCAATGTATATGATAAGCACTGCCTTTCCCTTACCCCGGAAGAAGTGAAGGAAAAGCTTGCATCAGGCATTCCTTATGTCATCAGACAGAATAATCCTACAGAAGGAACAACTACATTTCATGATGAAATTTATGGGGATATTACAGTAGACAATACGGAACTGGATGATATGATTCTCATTAAATCAGACGGATTTCCTACTTATAATTTTGCTAACGTAGTGGATGACCATTTAATGGGTATTACCCATGTGGTAAGAGGCAATGAGTATTTATCCTCATCCCCTAAATACAATCGTCTGTATGATGCCTTTGGATGGGAAGTGCCCATTTATGTGCACTGTCCCCTGATTACAGATGAAGAGCATCACAAGCTCAGTAAAAGATGCGGGCATTCTTCTTATGAAGATTTGATTGAACAGGGATTTTTGACGGAAGCAGTTATTAATTTCGTAGCGCTGCTGGGATGGAGTCCGGAAGGCAGCACGGAAGAAATATTTTCACTGGAAGATCTGGTGCAACACTTTGATTTTCATCATATGTCAAAATCTCCCGCAGTATTTGATTATACCAAATTAAAGTGGATGAATGGTGAATATATAAAAGCAATGGACGAAGCAAAATTCTTTGAGATGGCGGAACCATATTTAAAAAAGGTACTGACAAAAGAATTGGACTTAAAGAAAATTGCACCTATGGTAAAAACAAGAATTGAGATTTTCCCTGACATTTATGAACTGGTGGATTTCTTTGAAGAACTGCCGGAATATGATCCGGCAATGTATGAACATAAAAAAATGAAAACCACCAAAGAATCTTCCCTGGAGGTCCTTAAAGAAATATTGCCTGTGCTGGAGGCACAGACAGATTATTCCAATCAGGCATTATACCAGCTTCTAATTTCCTTTGTGGAAAAGAAAGGCGTTAAAAACGGCTATGTCATGTGGCCTGTAAGAACGGCAGTGTCGGGAAAACAGATGACTCCTGCCGGAGCCACAGAAATTATGGAAGTCTTGGGTAAGGAAGAATCTCTTAAAAGAATCAAAAAAGGAATTGAACTGCTTCAGAATGCATAAAGCAAGCAAAATGCAGTTAAAAGCAATTAACCATGTGAAGGGACCTGCAAGGGTCATAGCAGGTCCCGGATCAGGGAAAACGTTCACCATCGTTCAAAGAATACAAAATCTTATTATCAACTATCATGTCGATCCTGACAAAATACTCACGATTACATTTACAAAAGCAGCGGCATTGGAAATGTTAAACCGTTATCTGAAAGAAACGGCGGACAGTTCTTTAAAACAAAATGCAATGCCATCAGTTCACTTCGGAACATTTCACAGTATTTGCTATAGAATCTTAAAAGAATCAGGATCATTCAGAGGATTTTCCCTCATTAAAGAATCAGAAAAAAGAAAAATTGCAGAAATAATCTTAAAAAACAGAGGAATTTCGGGCGCTTCCGAATATGACAATATTTCCGGTATTCTTGATGCCATCAGCCGCAAAAAGAATGGAATGGACGGAAAAGTTCCGCTGAATGTAACAAAGGAGGAATTTGACCGTATTTATTTGGAATATGATGATATGCTGCATCAGCAGAAACTTCTTGATTATGATGATATGTTGTTAAAGTGTCTGACACGTATCACCTCTGATTCTTTGCTGCGCCAAAAATGGCAGGAGAGATTTGATTATATCCTGGTAGATGAATTTCAGGATATAAATGAAATACAATATAGGATAATCAGACTGCTTGCACTTCCTGACAATCATTTGTTTGTGGTGGGAGATGATGATCAGTCAATCTACGGATTTAGAGGCTCCACTCCCGGTATTATGCGGCAGTTTATGAATGATTATGAGAGAGCAGAAGAATTTTTCCTGACGGAAAATTATCGAAGCAGGGATAAAATTATTGACCTGGCAGATGAAATGATCAAAAGAAATACAGACCGGTTTGCAAAAAACCCCATTGCAATGCAGAAAGGAGGAAAAGTACAGACATCTTTCTGTGAAACCCGAAAGGAAGAGGAATTACAGCTGCTAAAGGACTTGAAAGGACTTTCCGAAAAACAGATTCAAAGCAGTGCCATAATTGTTCGTACTAATCTGGAGGCATTCCAGTATACGGCCCTCCTTAAGCAGCAGGGAATTGCGGTAAGAGAACAAGTAAAAAAGCCGGAGGACCTTATGCATCATTTTATTGCAGAAGATTTTGCGGCGTTTCTTAAATTCTGTTATGAGGGAAAGGAAAGAAAATATTTTCTTAAGATCATGAACAAACCCAATATTTTTCTTGCAAGGCAGGCTCTTGTGGAAGCTGTGGTAACAGAGGAAGGATTAAAGAAATATTATGAGAACAACCGGGAAATGTGCCATAAGATAGACACTCTTTTTTACCACTTTAAACAGGCCTCAAAGATGATGCCTGCTCTGGCTGTCAGATATTTTAGAAAAATCATGGGTTATGATGCATATTTAACTCAGAAAGTGAAGGACGAAAATCTGCCGGAGCTTTTTGCTAAGGCTGACCGGATACAAGCTGTTTTTAAACAAATGAAACAGGGAGAAAAGACAGATTCTTTTTTGGAGAGAATGCAAAAGGACTGCCCTGAAGAAAAGGATGGTAAAAAAGTAAATACAGGGATTTCAGTTATTACCATGCATGGTTCTAAAGGCCTTGAATTCCATTCCGTATTTCTTCCGGATTTAAATGAAGGGATCATACCCGGGAAAAAGTCAGAAACACCTGAAATGATCGAAGAAGAAAGAAGGCTCCTGTATGTTGCCATTACAAGAGCCGAAGAATCATTATATCTTTATTATACCAGGGAACGAAACCGTAAACTGACAAGATTTCTGGAAGGGATCATTCCTCCTCCACATCAATAAGTTCATCAAATTCTGCATTGTCAAGATACTCATCAAAAGCATCCGCAACGATTTCATATTCTTCATCATCGTCAATGTATGACAATTCCGGTTCTTCATTGGGATCTTTGTCATTTTCATGATAACGGTAAAACCATACAAGGCCGTCATGGTTTTCACCATCTTCTTCAAGAGGAAGCAGTACAATATAATCCTGTTCCTGAACAGTTAAAATTGTAACAATGGCACAAGTGACGCTGGTTCCATCATCTAACTCTAAGGTTACGGTCATTTCTTCATCATTTACTTCAGGGGTTTCATTATTTTTTTGTTCTTTCATAGCTGCTCCTTGTATGCGGTGTTATTAGTAACTATACTCATTCTACTAATCCTTCTGATATTCGTCAACGATTCTGCCCAAAAGGAAAATAATATTTTTTTTACACAGGCAGTTGCATTTATGTTAGAATAAAAATACCTACAAATGGTAAATTCAGGAGGACGCATGAAACATAATATACAGATTACTTATTTTAAACCTGACAAACAGGGCGTTTACTCTATAGATGGAGGATTTCTTTTTGCTACAGAAATAGAATCTTCAGAAGAATGTGGTCTTATTCTTTATGAACAGGATAGCAGGGAGACACGTATTCCTTTTTCTAAAGAAGGAAAGCGGGGAACATTATATGGAATAAAGGTAGAAGGGAAAGATTTCCCGTTTGTATCATATAATTATTATGATGGAGACAGAATATTTACAGACCCGTATGCAAAGGTTATTACAGGACTTGAGACGTTTGGTGAGTTCGGGAATGGCAAAAGAGAAACCAGAGGCATTCTGCATCTGGGATCATTTGACTGGGAAGGGGATGGCCCTTTGTTGACTCCCTATGAGGATACCATCATTTATGGTCTTAATGTACGGGGATTTACAATGCACCAAAGTTCAGGTGTCCGGCACAAAGGAACCTTTGAAGGGATTACCGAAAAAATAGGCTATTTAAAAAAGCTGGGGATTACAGCAATTGAATTGATGCCGGCTTATGAATATGATGAATGCATGTATCTGACAGATTTATCTGCACAGACCATGGAAGCTGCCTTAACAAATGGCGTGGCAGAGAAAAGAATGTCTTACAGACTCAACTGCTGGGGATATCAGCAGGGATTTTACTTTGCTCCTAAAGCAGCTTATGGGACAGATAAGCCGGATATTTCTTTCAAAAAAATGGTAAAGCTGCTTCATAAAAATGGCATTGAAGTAATGATGCAGTTTTATTTTCCTTCAGGCTTAAAACAGACATATATATTGGAAGTGTTAAGATACTGGGTAACGGAATATCATATAGACGGAATGCGGCTATGCGGCTTCCAGGTTCCACTGACCATGATAGCCCAGGATCCGTTATTGAAAGAAACGAAAATAAGAAGCGCTTATTTCCCTTTGGATGAGATATATGGACAAGAAATACCTGTTTATAAGAATCTTGCCGCAGATAATGGCAATTTCAGGAATGATATGCGCCGTTATCTGAAAGGAGATGAGAATCTGATCAATCAGGTGATTATCTATCAGAGAAGCAATCCTGACAATCATACTGTTGTCAATTATCTTGCCGATTATGATGGGTTTTCTTTGTTTGATAGTGTTTCCTATGAGCGCAAGCATAATGAGGCAAACGGAGAAGACAACAGAGACGGTACGGACAGCAATTTTTCATGGAATTGCGGCATAGAAGGAGAAAGCCGCAAAAAAGCAATTTGCCAGTTGCGTATGAAACAGATTAAAAACGGATTATCTTTTCTGTTTCTTTCTCAGGGAGTGCCTTATTTATTCAGTGGGGATGAAATGGCCAATACCAGATTTGGAAATAATAATGCATACTGTCAGGACAATGAAACGGGCTGGATAAAGTGGAAAAACAGTAAGTTCTCAAATGAGATAATGAATTTTACGGCAGAGCTGATTGCTCTTAGGAAGAAACATCCCATACTGCATATGAAGAAAGAACTGAAAATCATGGATACGTTAGGTAACGGCTATCCTGATATTTCCTATCACGGTTCGGAAGCCTGGCGTCCTGATACCGGATATACCAGCAGAATGGCAGGTATTATGCTGTGTGGGGATTATGCAAAGGATAAGGCAGATGATTTCTTATATATTGCCTATAATATGCATTGGGAAAAACATGAACTTGCTCTTCCCAAACTGCCTAAGGGAATGAAATGGGAAAAAATTTTTGCTACTGCAAAAGAAGAACAGGGAGACATAGTGTCAGATGAAAATAAAATTCTGATTTCAGAAAGGAGCGTTCTGCTTTATCGGTCAGAAACTGACAAAGCATATGAGGAAAAACCAAGAAGACTTAAAAGAAAGACGGCAGGTAAAAATGAAAGCGTGGCAACACTTTAAAACGATTACAAACCATAAGAGACTGGTTATGCAGGGGTGTTTTCAGGTGGGGTTGTATAAACAGGGTCTTCTGCATGATTTGTCAAAGTACAGTCCTTCAGAATTTCTGGTGGGAGTGAAATATTATCAGGGCACGCGAAGCCCCAATAATGCAGAGAGAGAGGCAATCGGATATTCAAGCGCATGGCTGCATCATAAAGGAAGAAACAAGCATCATTATGAATATTGGATTGATTACAGCACCAAAGAAATACCGGGAGGAATGGCACCGGCCAGGATGCCGGAAAAGTATGTCATTGAAATGCTGATGGACCGGATTGCCGCTTGTAAAATATATAATGGGAAAAGTTATTCACAGGGCGATCCTCTGGCTTATTATAGCAAAGGAAAAGAAAATGCGCCTATGCATCCGGAAACAAAAGCTCTTTTGGAAAAGCTGCTGATTATGCTTTCAGAAAAAGGAGAAAAAGAAACTTTTTCTTATATCAGAACGGAACTGCTTCATAAAAAATCGTAAGGATTAACCTTTTAGTCACTTCTGCATATGATAAAGCATATGAAAAAGGAGTGATGTTGCTATGAATAGTCTGATTTTATTGTTATTACTTTTCCGCTGCGGCAATAATAATAGCGGAAGCTGTGGCTGCAGAAACAGCACAGAGCGTGAAAACAGCTGTGGTTCCCGGAGAGAGCGTGAGGACGGCTGCAGAAACAGCAGAGAACGGGAAGGGAATAGAGAATGTGGAAATAACAGAGAAGAGAATGACTGCGGATGCAGACAGGAGTCACGTTTAGATTCCAGACCTTTCATTTCTTATCCGGGTCAGGGAACATGTGGATGTGAATCTTCTCAGAACAACAATTAAAGCAGGTTAAAATGTGCGGGATTTTATTTCCGCACATTTTTTATATGAGGTCCTTTTCGTTGATTTCCTGTTTCTAACGTGTTAAAATAATCGCATGTTAATTCAAAATAGGAGATAAATGATGAAAAATTTAATGGAACAGATCTTGAAATTCGGCGTGGTAGGTTTCCTGTGTTTTCTGATTGATTTTGGAATTACCACCGGACTGGCAAATATATTCGGTGTGCATTACCTGATTTCCAAGTTTCTGGGATTTGTAGTCTCAGCGGTTGTAAATTATATTTTAAGCATTAAATTTGTATTTACACACAAAAAAGAAATGGACAAGTCAAAAGAATTTACAGTATTTTTGATCTTGTCAGCTATCGGACTTGTAATTAACGAAGTGGTAATGTATCTGTGTATTGATGTGATCTACGATAACAGCAATTCTTTAAAGTCTGTACTTACAAGAGAATTTATCATATCACTAAGTTCTATTGTGGCAACGGGAGTTGTTATGGTTTATAATTTTATTTCCAGAAAACTGTTTTTGGAACGAAAATAAGCTTGCGGCATTACTATGGATGAACAACGGTTTGAAATTATTAAAAACAGAATCATAAGTACAGAGCGGGCCCGGAATGGTATCGGCACCCTTCAGGAAAAAACCATACATGCCATATTAAAGGATTATTATGCACCTCATAAGGACATGCAGGAAATTCCTATTAACGGCTATGTAGCGGATATTTTTACAGGAGAGGAGATCATAGAGATCCAAACTGCGAACTTTAATAAAATGCGGGAAAAACTTGACAGTTTTTTACCTGAATATCCGGTAACTATCGTATATCCTATTCCTCATGTAAAATGGCTTTCCTGGATAGATCAGGAATCGGGAGAATGCTCCGCCCTGCGTAAAAGCCCCGTTAAGGGTAATATTTACAAGGCATTTTATGAGCTTTATAAAATAAAATCTTATCTTCCCCATCAAAATTTAAAACTGTGCTTTCCTCTTTTAGACATAGAGGAATACCGGCTTCTGAATGGATGGAGCAGAGATAAGAAAAGAGGATCCTGCCGATATGACCGCATTCCCATATCCATGGTAGAGGAAATACGCTTTGACAGAGTGGAAGATTATATGCAGCTTATTCCTTACGGATTAGAAGAACCTTTTACAGCATTGGAATTTGCAAAAGCCGTATCGATCAAAAAGGAAGAAGCAGGAAGAGTACTTCATATTCTGAGTTATCTGCATGTGATTGAACAGTGTGGAAAAAAGGGAAGAGCATATACATACAAAGTGAGCGAATATTGAAAAGGAGCATGATTACAGCAATGGAACAGACTAATCAGCAGCTGACGGAAAAAATAGATGGCGTTGAAGAAACGAAGCGCCAGTTCCGGTTTATGGAAAAGGCAAGGGAGTATGTCGGGGAACTTGCAAAGGAACTGGGAAGAACGCCTACCTGCTGCGTAACCACATTCGGCTGTCAGATGAATGCCAGAGATTCGGAGAAGTTAGCAGGGATACTGCAAAAAGCAGGTTACGAATTGACAGAAGATGAAGATGCGGATTTTGTTATATATAATACATGTACTGTCAGAGACAATGCCAATCAGAGAGTTTATGGAAGACTTGGTCATTTAAACGGCCTGAAAAAAAAACATCCTCATAAGAAGATCGCCCTTTGCGGATGTATGATGCAGGAACCTTCTGCGATTGAAAAAATCAAAAAAAGTTATGGCTTTGTGGATATGATTTTTGGCACTCATAATATATATAAGTTTGCAGAACTTCTGGTAACTATGTTTGAAAGCAATGACAGAATTATTGATATTTGGGAGGATACAGATCAGATTGTTGAAGATTTGCCTGTGGAAAGGAAATATTTCTTTAAATCAGGTATTAATATTATGTTTGGATGCAATAACTTTTGCAGTTACTGCATTGTTCCTTATGTAAGAGGGCGGGAACGAAGCCGAAATCCGGAAGATATTATCAAAGAAATAAAAAATCTTGTGGCAGATGGCGTAGTGGAAGTCATGCTTCTTGGACAAAATGTGAATTCTTACGGCAAAAACCTTAATAAACCTATAACCTTTGCCCAGCTGCTTAGAGAAATAGAAAAAATTGACGGTCTTTTAAGAATCCGTTTCATGACCTCCCATCCAAAAGATCTTTCAGATGAGTTGATTCAGGTTATGAAAGAATCCAAAAAGATATGCAGGCATCTTCATCTTCCCCTGCAGTCAGGTTCCACCAGGATTCTGGATCAGATGAACCGGCGGTATACGAAAGAACAGTATCTTGAACTGGCATCTAAAATAAGGAGAGAAATCCCGGATATTGCCATAACAACAGATATTATCGTTGGATTTCCGGGGGAGACACCACAGGATGTAGATGAAACCATAGATGTGATCCGAAAAGTTGAATATGATAATGCATTTACTTTTATATATTCCAAGCGGACAGGCACACCTGCTGCATCCATGGAAAATCAGGTTGCCGAAGAAGCAGTAAAGGAAGGATTTGACAGGCTCTTAAGGGTTGTGCAGGATACTGCAAAAAAAAGAGCTTCTCTGTTACAGGGAAAGGTGCTGGATGCTCTTGTGGAAGAAGTAAATGAGCAGGATAAAGAGCTTCTTACAGGGCGGCTTTCCAACAATATGATTGTTCATTTTAAAGGCGGAAAAGAACTGATAGGCAAAGTAGTATCTGTTTACTTAAAAGAATGCCATGGATTTTATTATTTTGGTGAATTAAGATCAGAAACGGAACGGTGAAAATATGGCTGAAATGACTCCCATGATGCAGCAGTATCTGGAGACGAAAAAAGAATATCAGGACTGTATTTTGTTATACAGGCTTGGAGACTTTTATGAGATGTTTTTTGAAGATGCCCTGACTGCATCTAAAGAGCTTGAAATTACATTGACAGGAAAGAACTGCGGACAGGAAGAACGTGCGCCCATGTGCGGAGTTCCCTATCATGCACTGGAGGGTTATTTAAATAAACTGGTCTCAAAGGGATATAAGGTTGCTATCTGTGAACAGGTGGAGGATCCTAAGCTTACCAAGGGGATTGTAAAAAGAGAAGTTGTAAGAATCGTGACGCCGGGAACAAATCTTGACATTCAGGCAATGGATTCCGGCAAAAATAATTATATCATGAGTATTGCCTATTTTCAGGGGAAAACAGGTATTTCCGTAGCAGATGTCACTACAGGAGACTACTATCTGACAGAAGTGGAAGACAATAGAAAGCTGCTGGATGAGATCAATAAATATGTGCCCAGTGAAATTATCTGCAATGATTCCTTATTGGTTTCGGGAATGGATATTCAAGACTTGAAAAAGCGGATGGGAATTACCTTTTTTGCTTTAGAGGCACATTTTTATGATGAAGACAGATGCAGAAAATGTCTCCTTAAACATTTTCATGTCAATACACTGCAAGGTATGGGGATAGAGGATTTTCCGGCAGGACTTATTGCCGCCGGAGCGCTTCTTCAGTATCTGTATGATACCCAGAAAACTTCTTTAGCACATTTTACACATTTATATCCTTATCTGATAGGAAAATATATGCTGCTGGACAGTTCCACCAGAAGGAATTTAGAGCTGACAGAAACTTTGCGGGAAAAACAAAAAAGAGGCTCTCTTTTGTGGGTTTTAGATAAGACCAAAACAGCAATGGGCGCCAGATGTATGCGTAAATATATTGAACAGCCGCTTATTCATAAAGAACAGATTGAAAGAAGACTGGATGCCGTAGAGGCCCTTAGCACACAGCCCATGGTCAGGGATGAAATCAGAGAATACTTAAATCCTATTTATGATTTGGAAAGACTTCTTGGAAAAGTCAGTTTTAAAACGGCAAATCCAAGAGATTTAATTGCCTTTGGCAATTCCCTTAAAATGCTTCCCCACATTAAAACGGTTCTGGGGGAGTTGGATGGAGAACTGCTTACCAAATTAAATGAGGATATTGACAGCCTCGAAGATATCTATACATTGATCAACAGTTCCATTATAGAAGATGCTCCCATATCTGTCCGTGACGGCGGTATTATAAAAGCAGGATTTAATGAAACTATCGATCATCTGCATCATGCCAAGACAGAAGGGAAAAACTGGCTTATGCAGTTGGAGGAAGAAGACAGGGAACGTACAGGGATCAAAAACTTAAAAATTAAATATAACAAAATTTTCGGGTATTATTTTGAAGTCACCAATTCCTATCAGAACCTTGTGCCGGAGGATTATGTCAGAAAACAGACTCTTGCAAATGCAGAGCGGTACAGCAATCCCAGGCTAAAAGAATTGGAAGATTCCATTTTAAATGCAGAAGATAAGCTATATTCACTGGAATATGATATTTTCTGTGAAATCAGAGATACTGTTGCAGGAGAAATTGAACGGATCCAGAAAACAGCCAAAGCCGTTGCAATTTTGGATGTACTCAGTTCTTTTTCCCTTGTGGCAGAAAGAAATAAGTATGTAAGACCTAAAATCAATGAAAAAGGTATGATCGATATTAAAGCCGGAAGACACCCGGTAGTAGAGCAGATGATTGACGGCGATATGTTTATTTCCAATGATACTTATCTGGATAATCATAAATACTGTGTATCCATAATCACAGGTCCTAATATGGCAGGGAAATCTACATATATGCGGCAGACGGCATTGATTGTTCTAATGGCCCAGATTGGATGTTATGTGCCTGCTGACAGTGCCAATATCAGTATTGTAGACAGAATATTTACAAGAGTAGGGGCTTCCGATGACCTTGCAAGCGGTCAAAGCACTTTTATGGTAGAAATGAATGAAGTGGCAAATATTCTCCGTAATGCCACGGCAGACAGCCTTCTGATTTTAGATGAGATTGGGAGGGGAACTTCTACTTTTGACGGATTGAGCATTGCCTGGGCAGTGATTGAACATATCAGCAATAAAAAACTCCTTGGAGCCAAAACGTTGTTTGCCACACATTACCATGAGTTGACAGAGCTGGAAGGGAAAATGAGTAATGTGAACAATTACTGCATTGCCGTAAAAGAAAAAGGTGATGATATTGTATTTCTTCGCAAGATCATAAAGGGTGGTGCAGACAGAAGTTATGGTATTCAGGTAGCTAAACTGGCAGGTGTTCCGGACATGGTCATTGACAGAGCCAAAGAAATTGCAGAGCAGCTCAGTGACAATGATATACTGGAAAAAGTGCAAAAGATTGAAGTGGAACATAAAAATACCAAAAAGAAACCGATAAAATATGATGAAGTGGACTTAAGCCAAATGTCACTGTTTGACACCGTTAAGGATGAAGATGTGATCAGGGAACTGCGAGAGATCGATATTACAAATCTGACACCCCTTGATGCATTAAATACCCTTTATAAGTTTCAGAATAAGCTGAAAAACAGATGGTAAGAAAGAGGATTAAGATATGCCGGAAATCAATCTTTTAAGTCAGAATACAATTGATCAGATCGCGGCAGGAGAAGTGGTAGAGCGGCCCTCCAGCGTAGTAAAGGAATTGATGGAAAATGCCATTGATGCCGGAGCAAAGGCAGTTACTGTGGAGTTGAAGGAGGGAGGACTCTCCTTTATCCGTGTGACTGATAACGGCTGCGGTATTGAAAGAAGTCAGATAAGGAAAGCTTTCCTGCGCCATGCAACAAGTAAGATCAGATCCATCGATGATCTAAATCATGTGGCCAGTCTGGGATTCCGGGGTGAAGCTCTCTCAAGCATTGCTGCTGTTGCGCAAGTAGAAGTGATCACAAAAACGGAAGATGAACTGACAGGAATAAAATATTCCATTTCCGGCGGAGCGGAAGAAGATATGGAAGAGATTGGCGCGCCTGTAGGGACTACTTTTTTTATTCGGAATCTCTTTTACAACACACCGGCAAGGAGAAAGTTTTTAAAGCAGCCACAGACAGAAGGGGGCTATGTTTCAGATCTGATGGAACACATTGCTTTATCCAGACCGGATATTTCTATTAAATTTGTTAATAACGGACAAGTACGTTTCCATACATCAGGTAATGGGAATTTAAAAGAAGTCATTTACAGAATTTACGGAAGGGAAATGGCGGAAAATGTGATTTCCTTTGAATCAGAATGGGGATGGTTCAAGGCCTTTGGTTATATCGGAAAGCCGGAAATAAACCGGTCTAACCGGAACTTTGAAGTATATTTTGTCAATGGACGATTTGTTAAGGATGATATTATTTCCAAAGCAATAGAAGAAGGCTACAGACAGTATTTGATGCAGCATAAGTTTCCTTTTGTGGTTTTACATGTGCTAATGGACTCAGGGGAAATGGATGTTAATGTGCATCCGGCTAAAATGCAGATACGTATACATAAAGGTAATGAATTGTATGATTCCCTTTCTATAGCTATCCATAACAGACTTCATGAAATAGAGATGATTCCACAGGTAGTTCTTGAAAAGGAAAAAGAAGTTAAGGCAGAACCTGTAAAAATACCGGAGCCCTTTGAACAAAAAAGAATTGAAAACCTTGTAAGAGAAGAAATGCAAAGCACCTATAACAGCCGTGTTTTTGGATATGCGGGGGAAGATCCTTCCATATCTCCAAAAAGAAACCATTCCCAAATCATCAAGGCAGCGGAACAGGTTGTTGTAGAAAAACTTGTTCAACTGAATCTCTTTGATGAAAAAATACTGAATGTAAATGTCAGGGACGAATATAACATTCTGGGGCAGATTTTTGATACATATTGGTTGATATCTTTTAAGGATAAGCTTTTAATTATTGACCAGCATGCCGCCCATGAAAAAGTAAAGTATGAACATCTTATAAAAGAGCTTGAGCAAAAAAAAGTTTCCACACAGATGATAAATCCGCCGCTGATACTGAATCTGACCGGTAAGGAAGAAGAACTGTTGAAAGAATATATAGACTTCTTTTTAGAACTTGGTTTCGGGATAGAAGAATTTGGCGGTAGTTCTTATGCTGTCAGAAGTATGCCTGCAGATTTGTATGGATGTAATGAAAAAGAACTGTTTTTGGAAATTCTGGACGAGTGGAATGAAAATCCCATGAAGGGTACGCCTGATGTTATTTTACGAAAACTGGCATCTATGGCCTGTAAATCGGCTGTTAAAGGAAATCATGCAATGAAAAGAGAGGAAATGGAAGCTTTGATCGATGAACTGCTGACCCTTGATGATCCTTATCATTGTCCTCACGGAAGACCCACCATTATTTCCATGAGTAAATATGAAATTGAAAAGAAATTTAAGAGGATCGTATCATGACAGAAACCGGAAAACCCATGGTAATATTAACAGGACCTACAGCAGTGGGTAAAACAGAACTTTCAATTAAACTGGCAAAGAAGATCGGCGGAGAAATCATCTCCGCTGATTCTATGCAGGTATACAGATATATGGATATCGGTTCGGCTAAAATAAAAGAAGAAGAAAGACAGGGGATTTCACATCATCTGATCGATATATTGAATCCTGAGGAGGAATTTAATGTTTATATTTTTCAAAAAATGGCAGAAGAATGTCTGAAGGGTATTTATGAAAGAGGACAAATTCCTATTATAGTTGGCGGAACCGGGTTTTATATCCAGGCGCTTCTTTACGATATAGAATTTGAACCTCAAGAAGAATGTCGAAAAATCAGAGAAGAACTGGAAAAAATAGCGTCTGAAAAGGGAAATGCAGTTCTGCATCAAAAATTAAAAGAGCTGGATCCTGAATCAGCAGAACTTATTCATGAAAATAACAGCAAGAGGATCATACGGGCATTGGAATTTTATGAATTGAACAAAGTGCCTATTTCCAAACATAACAAAGAACAGCGTGAAAGAAAAGCAGCCTACAACGCCTGCTATTTTGTCTTAAATGATGAGAGGGAAAAAATATATGAACGCATTGATCATCGTGTGGACAAAATGATGGAAGAAGGTCTGTTAGAGGAAGTAAAACGATTAAAAAATAGAGGCTGCCATAAAGATATGGTATCCATGCAGGGGCTTGGATATAAAGAACTTTTATCATATCTTAACGGTGAATGCACTTTGGAAGAAGCTGTTTATCAGATCAAAAGAGATTCAAGGCATTTTGCCAAAAGGCAGCTGACATGGTTTCGCAGGGAGCGGGATGTGATTTGGATCAACAAGCAGAATTTTTCTTATGATGATGACAGAATTCTTGCATTTATGATAAAAACCATGGAGGAGAAAGGATTGTAATGGATATGAATTTTTCAAAAACAGCTATGTATGAACATATGGGTATCAGCAAAGAAGTATTTGAATTTTCAGAAAAAATTTGGGATTCATTGAAAGAGCGTTTTTTACAAATTGATGCAGTGTCAGAATATAACCAGCTTAAGGTCATTGAGGCCATGCAGAAAAATAAAGTCAGTGAGTCCTGCCTTCTCGGCACTACAGGTTATGGTTATAATGATCTTGGAAGAGAACGGTTAGAAGCTGTTTATGCAGATGTTTTCCATACGGAAGATGCCCTTGTCCGGCCTCAGATTACCTGCGGCACCCATGCCCTTGCTCTTGCGCTTATGAGTAATCTCCGTCCGGGAGATGAACTTCTTTCTCCTGTAGGAAAGCCTTATGACACATTAGAGGAAGTAATCGGAATCAGACCTTCAATGGGCTCTCTGAAAGAATATGGGATTTCTTATCGTCAGGTAGATCTTTTATCAGATGGGAATTTTGATTTTGAAGGCATCAGAGCTGCTATTAATGAGAAAACCAAGCTGGTAACTATCCAGCGTTCCAAAGGATATCAGACAAGACCTACTCTTTCCGTAAAAAAAATAGAAGAGTTGATCCGGTTTATCAAAGGGATTAAGCCGGATGTAATCTGTATGACAGATAACTGCTATGGGGAATTTACGGAAGAAAAAGAACCTTCTGATGTAGGTGCAGATCTGGTAGTGGGTTCTCTGATCAAGAATCCCGGCGGTGGTCTGGCCCCCATTGGAGGATATCTGGCAGGAAAAAAAGAATGTATTGAAAATGCAGCTTATCGACTTACCTCCCCCGGACTTGGAAAAGAGGTAGGGGCATCTCTTCAAGTGCTGAACTCTTTTTATCAGGGGTTGTTTCTGGCTCCCAGTGTTACTGCCAATGCATTAAAGAGCGCTATTTTTGCTGCTAATATCTATGAACGGCTGGGATTTCCCGTAGTTCCTGATGGCAGGGAGACGAGACATGACATTATACAGGCTGTGACCTTTGGTAATCCGGAAGGCGTTATTGCATTCTGCCAGGGAATTCAGCAGGCGGCTGCTGTAGATGGCCATGTTACTCCACAACCATGGGATATGCCCGGATATGACAGTCCGGTTATTATGGCGGCAGGAGCTTTCGTATCGGGTTCTTCCATTGAACTGAGTGCAGACGGTCCCATTAAACCGCCATATGCAGTATATTTTCAGGGTGGGCTTACATGGCAGCATGGTAAATTCGGTATTATGAAAACTTTGCAAAAGCTTGTAGATAAAGGGATTGTTCCGTTGGATTTTGATAATTTGATAGAATAACTTACATAAGGAAACTTATTAAAATTCCCTTAAATTGGTATACATAAAACTCTTTCTGTGTTAAGATAATTTCATATGCAAAAGAGAAGTTGGAGGTATAAAATGCATAAGAATAATTGGGCATGCTTCCTGTTGATATTAGCAGGAATCGTGATAGGAGGTTTTATTGGAAGCCTGTTTCCCGTATCCTGGCTGAATTATGGACAAACCTTTGGACTTGCCAGTCCTGTAGTACTCGATTTTGGTATTATATGTATTACTTTCGGATTGTCCATTAAAATAACCGTGGCCAGCATTCTTGGAATAATAGCCGGCATCATTATCTACCGGCTTATCTGATAACCCGTTGTATCCTGACCGCTTGTGATGAGAGAAAAAGCCGGAAAGGAAAGAATGAATCAGAAGATAACAAACGAGACAGTCAACAGGAACCAGCCCTATGAAAAGTTTTTAAGGCTGGGGCCGGAAAGCTTATCAGAAGCAGAGCTTCTGGCTATTATCCTCCGTACAGGCATCAAGAACTGTCCGGCCATAAAGCTTGCAGAACAGGTGCTTTCTTTATCTGTAGGAAGAGAAAAAGGTCTCAATGCCCTGCATCATATTTCCCATGCTGAGCTTATGAAAATTCCGGGAATCGGAGAAGTAAAGGCTGTTAAGATCAGATGTATTGCAGAACTTGCCAAACGCATGGCAAAGGAAAAAGCCATTGATAATCTGAAATTTGATGCTCCCGAAACAGTTGCAGCTTATTTTATGGAAGAACTGCGGCATGAGGATAAAGAAAAAATTTTATTATTATCACTGGATAATAAACTACATTTGATTGAAAAATATGTATTATCTATCGGCACAGTGAATGCTTCCCTTTTGTCTCCGCGAGAAGTATTCGTCCGTGCCTTGAAATGTCAGGCATCTTATATCATGCTTTTGCATAATCATCCAAGTGGTGATGCTATGCCAAGCAGACAGGATATATTAATTACCGATAAGATAAAAGAAGCAGGAGAACTGGTGGAAATTTCCGTAATCGACCATATTATTATCGGAAGCGGATGTTACACCAGCCTCAAAGAAAAAGGCTTATTATAGAAAGAGGGGTATGAAACTTGTCAAACAATGCATTCGGTATTGATTTAGGTACCAGCAATATTAAAATTTATAACAGAGCGGATGATACCATATTAGTAGAAAAAAATATGATTGCCATCGAAAATAAGAACACCTTGTTTGCCTATGGTGATTCTGCATTTGAAATGTATGAGAAAGCGCCTTCCAATATTCATATTTCTTATCCGCTTTCCAATGGAGTTATTGCGGACATTAAAAATATGGAGCTTCTTGTAAAATATTTTATCAGCGATCTGTCAAGAAGCAATGTGAGGCCATCAGATTATTACATTGCAGTTCCGTTTGATATTACAGAAGTAGAAAAAAGAGCCTTTTATGATCTGGTTAAAGAATCAGGTGTTAAGGCCAAAAAGATATTAGTAGTTGAGAAGGCTGTGGCAGATGGTCTTGGAATGGATATTGACGTAAAAAATTCCCAAGGCGTTATGACAGTCAATATCGGATATGATACTACGGAAATATCTATTTTATCTCTTGGCGGTATTGTTTTAAGCAAGCTGATCAAAGTCGGCGGACTTAAATTTGATGATGCGATACGCGCAGCTGTAAGAAAGCAGTTCAGCCTTATTATCGGAGGAAAAACTGCAGAAAACGTTAAAATATCTTTAAGGGAATTGGAAAAGGAAGGAAAAGGCGCCGTTGTATACGGACGCGATATTGTAACAGGACTTCCTGTTGAAAGAGAGCTTCCGACAGCCATGATCGATGAGTGTCTGATTGAACATTTTAATACGATTATAGACAGTATCAAGGTAATCCTTGAAAGAACGCCGCCGGAACTTGCTGCCGATATTTACAGACATGGGATCTATCTGACAGGCGGAGCTTCTCAGGTAAATCATTTAGCAGAACTGATTCACAGAGGCACCGGCTTAAATGTAAATATATCCGAAAATCCCATAGCCAGTGTTGCTATGGGCTTATCCAAGATCATTAAGGATGAAAACTACAAATCAGTTGCTTATGCTATTGAAGGAATGAGTAAATGAGTCCAGTATTAAAAAGAAAAGGAGAAAAGTTTACATTACCCGGTAAATATCTCCTTTTTATTTTAACAATTCTTTGCACGGGGTTGATCGTGCTGACATTTAATACAAATTTCATAAGTGCACCTATCAGTGCGGTAGGGGGCTTTATCATTGTGCCTTTGCAGGAAGGTATCAGCAAGGCCGGTTCATGGATTAATACCCGTTCTAAGGAACTGGTTGAAATCAGGCATCTCCTTAGTGAAAATGAGCAGCTGAAGGCACAGATTGACGAACTGACCATGGAGAATATCAAGCTTCAACAGGACAGATATGAACTTACTAATTTAAGGGAGCTATATGATTTAGATGCCCAATACGATGAATACAGTAAAGTGGGCGCCAGAATCATTGCAAAGGATTCCGGAAACTGGTTTCATTCATTTACAATAGATAAAGGCTATGAAGACGGTCTGGAAATAGATATGAATGTTATGGCAGGAAGCGGTCTTATTGGAAGAATTACAGATGTAGGCCCCAATTGGTCTAAAGTTCTGACCATTATAGCTGACAATTCCAATACCAGCGGCATGGTTTTATCAACTTCCGACAATCTGATCGTAACCGGAGATCTGGAACTGTATGCAGAGGGCGTCATCAGTTTTGAAAAACTGGTAGACAGCGCAGACAGAGTAGTAGAGGGGGATAAAATCGTCACTTCCAACGTCAGTGACAAATATCTGCCTGGTATTCTGATCGGATACATATCATCTATTAATGTGGATGCAAACAATCTGACCAAATCAGGATTGATCACGCCGGCGGTGGATTTTGAGCATCTGGAAGAAGTCCTTATCATTACTGAAAAGAAACAGACTATAGGAGAGAATTGAAAGAGGTTATGTCAAATGAGGAGATTTATCGTTTCTTTTCTGCTTGTTATTGTGTGTTTTGTACTGCAGAGCACCGTATTTAAAGTAATTGCATTTGGCGGTATCATACCGAATCTGATGATTGTTCTGACAGCCTCTTTTGGCTTTATGAGAGGAGAAAAAACAGGACTTATACTGGGATTTTTCTGTGGGCTTTTGGCAGATATCTTCTTTGGCAGCGTAATAGGCTTATATGCCATGATCTATATGTATATTGGGTATGCTAACGGCAAATTTAATAAAATATTTTATCCGGAAGATATAAAGCTTCCGCTTTTTCTGATTCTTTTCAGCGACTTGGGATACGGACTGCTTTGTTATATCATTCTGTTTCTTATGAGAGGAAGATTTCATTTTACATACTATCTGATACATATTATTTTTCCTGAAACAGTTTATACCATATTGGTAACATTGCTATTTTATCCTTTGGTATTGTGGATAGATAAGAAGCTGGAAGAAGGGGAACAAAGGAGAGCAAAAAAATTTGTTTGAGGATTTTAAAGAAAACTTTTTTAATATGGTTACATCTCGTATCTTTGTACTGATACTGGTTATGGCAGCTATCTCTGCCGTTATCATACACAGGATATTTGACTTGCAGATTGTAAACGGAGAAGAGTATCTTGATTCTTTCCAAACTAAAATTATGAAGGAAAGAACGATTCCCGGCAGCCGCGGGTGCATTTATGACAGAAACGGAAATCTGCTGGCTTACAATGAATTAGCTCATTCTGTGACAATTGAAGATGTCTATGAAGGCGGCAAAATGAAAAATTACAATTTGAACAGTACTATTTATACACTGATTCAGATGATAGAAAGAAATGGTGATTCTACAGTCAGTGATTTTAAGATTGTACTGGACAAAAACCATAACTATGCTTTTACCGTAGAAGGGACACAGCTTTCCCGGTTTCTGGCTGATGTCTACGGACGCACTACCATAGACAAGCTGGAGGAAAAAGAAAAAACAGCCACAGCTGCAGAAGTAGTGGATTATTTATGCGGTTGGGACAGGTTCCGGATTGGACAATATACAAATGAGGACACCCAGGATACTTTTGTACCCGGAAACGGCTTTACAAAAGAGGAAATATTAAAAATCCTTACGATTCGCTATGATATGAACACGAATTCTTTTCAGAAGTATATTGCAACTACTGTAGCTACCGATGTCAGTGAGGAAACAGTGGCAGTCATTATGGAAAATTGCAATGAACTGGAAGGCGTGGCAATTGTAGAAGATACAATACGAAAATATGTAGACAGCATTTATTTTGCCCAGATCATTGGTTATACAGGAAAAGTGGATCAGGATGATTTAAAAGAGCTTCAGGATGAAAACGGAAACCAGCTTTATGATTTAAATGATACAGTAGGAAAACTTGGAATTGAAAGATCTATGGAGTCCTGGCTGCAGGGCAAGAAAGGCAGTGAAACCGTTATTGTTAACAGCATGGGGAAAGTTATTGCAACTACTGACTATACGGAATCCATGGCAGGCAATGATGTTTATCTGACCCTGGATCACGACCTGCAGATAGCAGCCTACAAGATTTTGGAGCAGAAACTGGCCAGTATTCTGTATTCCAATATTATCAATGCCAAAGAGTTCAATACGGAAAACGTAAGCAGCGGTAAAATCAAGATTCCTATTTATGATGTGTATTTTGCGTTGATCAATAACAATGTCATTGATATGGATCATTTTAAAGAAGCTGCTGCAGGTGAAAGTGAAAAAGAGGTATATGAGAGCTTTCTGTTAAGGAAGGATAGTGTTTTTGAGACATTACAGAAAGAATTGTTTGAAGCAAAAACCCCTTATGAAAAATTGAAAACAGAATATCAGGTTTATGAAAGCTTTATTGCAAAACTCTTATATGATAATGGGATAATTGACAGAAGCAGAGTAGATACAAAAGATAAAACTTATATTGCATGGACAACGGAAGAAATTATCAGTCTGAATGAGTATTTAAATTATTGTATATCACAGAACTGGATCGATGTAACAAAGCTGAATCTGGTCAGTCAGTATTCTGATTCTGAGGAAATCTATACACGAATTGTGGAATATGTTTTTGAACAACTGGAGGAGAATATAGATTTTACCAAAAATATCTATAAATATATGATCAAAGATGATGTCATTACAGGACGTCAGGTCTGCATGATTTTGTTAGAGCAGGATTTAATAAGCGTTGATGAGGAAGAAAGCTCAAAACTGAAAAACGGTTCTCTTTCTGCTTATAATTTTATGATGGACCGTATTTTGAATCTGGATATTACACCTGCACAGCTTGCACTTGATCCCTGCAGCGGTTCAATGGTCATTACGGATGTTAATACCGGAGATGTGCTGGCGCTGGTTTCCTATCCGGGATATGATAATAATAAAATGGCAAATGGTGTAGATGCCGAATATTTTTCCCGGCTGTTAAATGACTTGTCAACACCTATGATCAATTACGCAACACAGCAGAAAACAGCCCCGGGATCTACTTTTAAGATGGTATCTGCTACGGCAGGACTTAAAGAAGGCATCATTACAACTACTTCCACTTATACCTGTAACGGTCAGTTTGATAAAATCGACCAGCCAAGATGCTGGATTTATGGACGTGGACGTCATGGCGCGTTAAATGTAATTGGAGGAATCGGAAATTCCTGTAATGTATTTTTTTATGAAGTGGGTTACCAGCTTGGCAGCATGGGGGATTCTTATTCTTCTGATGCAGGTTTGGAGAAACTGGCATATTATGCAGATATGTATGGTCTTTCTGAAACCTCAGGCGTGGAAATTGAAGAGTCAGCGCCGCAGATTTCCGATAAGGATGCAGTCCGGTCTGCCATAGGACAGGGTACTAACAATTTTACCACAGTGGGCCTTGCAAGATATGTGACGACAATTGCAAACAGCGGTACCTGCTATAATCTTACATTGATTGACAGAGTTACAGACCGCAGCGGAAATCCTCTTTGGGAAAATCATGCGGAAGTAAGAAATACAGTAGATCTTTCAGAGGCGCAGTGGAATGCCATTCATACCGGTATGCGTCAGGTGGTAGCATCCAAATCCTATTATAATGACGTCAAGGTAAACGTGGCAGGTAAGACAGGTACGGCAGAAGAGAGGACAAGCCGGACTAACCATGCATTATTTGTCTGCTATGCACCGTATGAGGATCCTGAAATAGCCATTGCCACCAGGATTGCATATGGTTATTCTTCTAACTATGCAGCACAAACAACCAAAGATGTGATTAATTATTATTTTGATCTTGTTAATGAAGAAGAATTAATAACCGGCAGCGCTACAAACCTTGGTGCAAGCACTGCACAAACGGATTAAAGGAGTAAAATGTGAAGAATTCAGTTATCATAAAAAGTTTTCCCAATGGTATTGTGCTTCATCTTGATTCCCAGATGGATTTTAAGGAGCTGCTTTGGGAAGTGTCAGTTAAATTTAAAGAATCCAGCAGTTTTTTTGGAGATGCTAAAATGGCCCTTTCCATCAAGGGAAGACACCTTACGGATGAAGAGGAAATTCAAATATTAAATGCCATATCGGAAAATTCCGGTATTCATATCCTCTGTATTGTTTCGGATGATGAAGAAATGGACAGGCAGTTTGTAAAAGCAATTTCACAGACTGATTTTTCGGGAGGCGGAGGGAATGGCAGTGAAGGACAGTTTTATAAAGGTACTTTAAAAAATGGACAGGTACTTGAAACGGAATCCAGTATTGTCATTCTGGGAGACATCTATCCGGGTTCCGCGATTATTTCTGCCAAAGATATTATTGTCTTAGGCGGACTTTACGGAGAAGCATATGCCGGTGGAAACGGTAATAGCGGACATTATGTAGCAGCGCTTGAAATGTCACCTGAAAAATTAAAAATCGGTGATTTCAAATACAATTCCAAAGAAAAAGCAAAATGGTCTATCAAACCTAAAGTACAGCCGAAAATCGCTTACGTAAAAAATGATAAAGTCGTAATGGATTCCCTTACCAAAGAATTACTGAGTGAACTACCTGTATAGGAGATTCCTCAGGGGACGAGATTAATTCATTTAGGAGGTTAAAGAATGAGTGAAGTAATTGTCGTCACGTCAGGGAAAGGCGGTGTTGGTAAAACTACCACATCAGCAAACGTAGGTACAGGTCTAGCAGCCATGGGCAAGAAGGTGGTCCTTATCGATACAGATATCGGGCTTAGGAATCTTGATGTTGTTATGGGACTTGAAAACAGGATTGTGTATAATCTGGTAGATGTAGTTGAAAACAAGTGCCGTATTAAACAGGCATTGATTAAGGATAAAAGGCATCCCAGCCTTTATCTGATGCCTTCCGCTCAGACCAAGGACAAAACGGCTGTAAATCCGGAACAGATGGTTAAGATGATCAATCAGCTCCGTGAGCAGTTTGACTATATCATTTTAGACTGTCCTGCAGGGATTGAGCAGGGATTCAAAAATGCTATAGCGGGAGCAGACCGGGCACTGGTAGTAACCACACCTGAAGTTTCAGCCATCAGGGATGCTGACAGGATCATCGGTCTTTTAGAAGCCAATGAATTTAAGCAGATTGATCTGGTCCTGAACAGACTTCGTTATGATATGGTCAAGAGGGGCGAAATGATGAGCGCTGCAGACGTAGTGGATATTCTTTCCATTCCTCTTATAGGTGTGATTCCGGATGATGAAAATGTGGTTATTGCAACAAATCAGGGCGAGCCTCTTGTAGGTAATAATACACTGGCAGGGAGAGCATATCAAAATGTATGCTATCGTGTTACAGGAAAAGAAACTCCCTTTATTGAGTTCGATAAAGGTGTTTCTTTTTGGACAAAAGTGTCAGGTATTTTTCACAAAAATTAGGAGGTGGACATATGGGATTGAAACATTTTTTTGGAAGAAAAAAATCAAGGGAAATTGCAAAAGACAGGCTGAAGATTCTGCTGATTTCAGATCGTGTGAACTGTTCACCTGAGATGATGGAAATGATTAAGACGGATATTGCAAAAGTAATATCGAAATATATGAAGATTGATACTCAAAGTATGGAAATACAGATCAGTAAGACGGGAATCAAAGGCCATGATTCTAAAGTGCCTACGCTATATGCGAATATTCCCATTCTTGATTTACATAGCAAATGAGAAGTTAACAACCCCGCAGCAAGCTGGCGGGGCATCCAGTTAGCAACGCAGCAAGATGCGGGGTAAGAAGGTTTATTTATGTTAAGGCAGTATAGAATACGGAATTATAATTTTAAACTTTTCATAATGGTAATTGCTTTAGCGGTCATTGGAATTATCGCTGTCGGCAGTGCTGAAGAATCATTACAGTCAAGGCAGATTGCAGGTTTTGCCATTGGCATCTTTTTAATGATTGTTTTATCGCTGTTTGATTATTCAGTGATTCTAATGTTTTATTGGCTGATTTATATTCTTAATCTGATGCTTTTAACCCTTGTTATTTTTATGGGTGATAAGGGAGGCGGCGCACAAAGGTGGCTGGAACTGGGAGGCATCCGGTTTCAACCATCAGAAATAGCCAAAATATTTATTATTCTGTTTTTTGCCCAGTTCATTTTGAAACACCAGGAAAAACTTAATACGTTTCGCTATATTGTGCTATGTGTTATTTTCTTTGCCATTCCCGCTTATTTGGTGTATAAACAGCCGGATTTATCTACAACAGTAGTTATCTGTCTGATTTTTGCTACGATCATGTTTGTGGGAGGTATCAGCTGGAAAATAATCATAGGTGTGCTTGCCGTTTTCATTCCAACAGCAATTATATTAATTACATTGATCCTGCAGCCGGATCAAAAGATCTTTGAAGGATATCAGGGAAACCGTATTGTGGCTTTTTTTAATAAAGAAGAATATGCCAATACACTGGGGTATCAGCAGGAATATTCCATTATGGCAATCGGTTCCGGACAGTTGACGGGAAAAGGATATAAAAATAATCAGATAAGCTCTGTTAAAAATGCAGATTTTATTGCTGAACAGCAGACAGACTTTATTTTTGCAGTGATCGGAGAGGAGTTTGGCTTTGTAGGCGCCAGCTGTGTTGTTATACTTCTTATGTTGATCAGTATGGAATGTTTTTTGATTGCCAGAAGAGCAAGGGATATTGCAGGCACGATCATTGCAGCCGGTGTTGGAGCACAGTTGGGTTTCCAGGGATTCATCAACATCGGCGTTGTGACTTATCTGCTTCCCAATACTGGTCTGCCGCTGCCATTTTTAAGTTACGGACTGACTTCTTTGGTAAGTTCTTTTATAGGAATCGGATTTGTTTTAAATGTGGGGTTACAATGTAAGCAAAAATAGTGTATACTGAATGTAATTGTGATAGATGTTTGCAGGAAGGGGTACGGCTTTATGAATATCGCATTAATTGCTCACGATGCAAAGAAAACACTGATGCAGAATTTCTGCATTGCATATCGTGGAATATTGAGTAAGAATGAGTTATATGCAACCGGCACAACAGGAAGGTTGGTAGAAGAAGTAACTAATTTGAGTATACATAAATATCTGGCAGGACATCTTGGCGGAGAACAGCAGCTTTGTGCACAAATCGAACATAACCAGTTGGATCTTGTTATTTTTTTAAGAGATCCCCTGACACAAAAGCATTTTGAACCTGATGTGAATAATGTGGTTAAGTTCTGTGATGTATACAATATTCCGCTGGCAACTAATCTGGCGACAGCTGAGCTCTTGGTAAAATCCTTAGACAGAGGAGATTTAGAGTGGCGTGAAAATTATAAATAAAATAAAACATATTTCCCAAAGAGGGAGCATTCTGCTGATGGCCATGTCTTTAATGCTGTTATGCGGCTGTGGCGCTCGTTCTTATGAAATGCCTTATGAAGTAAATTCGGAAGTCAGCAGTTTTCGTATTGTGAATATAAAAGAAGAAAGCCGGAGCGCAGAGCCATTTGCTTCCGATTTATGTGTAGTGTCTTCCGACATCAATCTGAATAACGTAGATATGTCCAAGGCATCAGGCGCCGGATTATTCCATATCAATGGCAAAGAGACTCTTTATGCCAAAAATGTGCATGAGCAGCTTTATCCCGCCAGTCTTACCAAAATCATGACAGCGCTGGTGGCATTGAAGTATGGTTCTTCTGATATGGTACTTACGGCATCCTCCAATGTGACGAACTTAGAATCGGGTGCGCAGACCTGTGGATTGAGAGAAGGAGATCAGATGACCTTAGATCAGGCACTACATATACTTCTTATTAATTCCGCGAATGATGCTGCAGTGTTAATTGCAGAAGGTGTTGCCGGTTCCCTGGAAGAATTTGTAGACATGATGAATCAGGAGGCGCTTCTGCTGGGAGCAACCAATACCCATTTTGCAAATCCTCATGGACTTTCGGACGATGGACACTATACAACAGTGTATGATATTTATTTGATTACCAATGCGGCAATCCAATATGACCGTTTTAATGAAATCATCCATATGCCGGAGTATTCAACCGTATACTATGACAAGAACGGAGCAGCTAAAGAGTTGTCTGTAAAAAGTACAAATTACTATCTGCAGGGCAATGCAGAAGCACCTTCCGGAATTACGGTACTGGGTGGTAAAACAGGCACTACCAATGCAGCAGGACATTGTCTTGTTTTAGTTTCCAGAGATACGCAGGGCAATCCATATATATCCGTCATCATGCGTTCGGAAAGCAGGGATGATTTGTATGGAGCGATGACAGAATTGCTTGGTGAAATTAACAATTAACAGTTGTTTTTTAAGGCATAATATTTTATAATGATAACAGGTTATATACGGAACATCTCCACTTCATATATAGCGAATATACTTTAGGAGGGTTTACCAATGGTTCAGTTAGTTGCAGGAAAAAATGGAAAAGGCAAGACAAAACATTTGTTGGACAAGGTGAATAGTGAAGTTCAGAACGTATCCGGCAATATCGTTTATCTGGATAAAAATACCAAACATATGTATGAATTAAATAATAAGGTAAGATTGATTGATGTATCCTCATATATGTTATCCGATTCAAACGAATTTATCGGATTTGTTTGTGGAATTATTTCTCAGGATCATGATTTACAGCAGATGTATTTTGACAGCTTTTTAAAGATTGCATGTGCAGAAGACACAGATATTGAACCTATTGTAAACAGGCTTGAAACAATCAGCCAGAATTTTGGTGTAGATTTTGTATTAAGCGTATTGCTTGATGAAACAGAACTTTCTGATTCATTGAAAGAGAAGGTTATTGTTTCTTTATAGAAATATTGCATGTGACTTTACATAAAACCCCGGAAGCCTATCTGGGGTTTTTGTGCGTGTAAGTAATGAACCTATTACAAGGAGTGCTGATTTGAACAGTAATAATGACAATAAGATCGTAAAGTACAGAAAACCTTTAAACATTAATATCGGCATGGTTATTTTTGCCGCCATGCTGGTATATATCATTATCTGTATTTTCGGATATTTCACACAAAAGCATACCGTACCCTATGAGGTAAAGGAGGGTTCTCTTTCTGCAAATAATATTTATCAGGGAATTGCTTTGCGCAATGAAGAGATCATTACTGCAGATCAGGCAGGATATATCAACTATTTTGCCAGAGAAGGAGAGCGTGTAGGTGTTGGGAATCTTGTTTATACACTGGATGAATCAGGAAGACTTGCAGAATATATAGCGTCTGAGAATTCCGGCAATAGCACATTGTCATCGGAAGATTTGGCAGAACTTAAATCAGAAATATTAGGCTTCGTTACAGGATTTGATCCTCATAATTTTTCTGAAGTTTATGATTTTAAATATAATGTGAAGGGAACCGTATTAAAGCTGTCCAACGCCAATGTCCTTGAAAATATTGATAAAATAAACAGTGCCGGAATTTCTGACCTTATTTCTTTTTGCCGGGCTCCTGAAACGGGGATTGTGATTTATTCTGTAGATGGATATGAAGAATTGACACTGGAAGATTTTAGCGCTGATCTGTTTGATACAAAGCAGTATGAAAAAACACAGTTGATCAGCAATGAATTGATTGCTCACGGCGATCCTGTTTATAAATTGTCAAAAGATGAAGACTGGTCATTAGTAATTCAGGTAGATGAAAGCAAGGCTGATGAGCTGGAGGAACTGGAATACGTCAAGGTAAAATTTCTGAAAAATCAGGACACATCATGGGGACAGGTAAGCAGATATACGAATCCTGATGGGGATATATTTGTTAAGCTGACCTTTACAAATTCCATGATCTCTTTCTGTACGGACCGTTTTATTGATGTTGAGCTTATTACAGAGGAAGAAACAGGACTCAAAATTCCGCAGTCTGCTATTGTGCAAAAAGAATTTTTTATTGTTCCTAAGGAATTTGTTACTCAGGGCGGTGAATACGGGCATGACGGCGTCATGCGTGAAACATATACAGAAGATGGAACGGCTACAACAGAGTTTATTGAAACAACTATTTATAATGCAACAGAAACGGAATATTATCTGGATGATTCCCAGTTGCGCAGTGGCGACTATATTATCAAACCGGATTCTACTCAAAAAGAAGCTGTCAGCAGAAAAGGCACACTGGTAGGAGTTTATAACATCAATAAAGGATATGCCGATTTTAAACAGATTGATGTTCTATACGAAAATGAAGAGTATGCCATTGTAAAATCAAATACGCAGTATGGACTTAGTGTTTATGACTATATCGCACTGGATGCCGGTTCAATAGAAGATAATGAAATTATTAATGAATAGAGGTTTTTATGATTGCAGAAAATCTGGATAAGGTAAAAGAAAAAATGGCAGAAGCCAGTAGAAAGTCAGGGCGGAATAATGAGGATGTAACATTAATAGCAGTAAGTAAGACAAAGCCTGTGGAAATGCTGATGCAGGCTTATGAACTGGGATGCCGTCATTTTGGTGAAAATAAAGTTCAGGAACTTGTTGATAAATATGAAGTAATGCCAAAAGACATTAAATGGCATATGATTGGCCATTTGCAGAGGAATAAGGTAAAATATATCGTCGATAAAGTTTATATGATTCATAGTGTGGATTCCATAAGACTGGCAGAAGAAATCAGTAAAGAGGCTCTTAAAAAGAATGTAACGGTTTCTGTTCTGATAGAAGTAAATATGGCAGGGGAAGAAACAAAATTCGGCATAGCGCCATCAGAAGCAGAAAATCTCATACGCCAGGTGGCAGTTTTGCCCGGTGTTGCAGTAAAAGGATTAATGACCATAGCGCCATATGTTGATGATCCGGAAAAAAATCGTCAGTATTTTGTGGGTATCAGAGAATTATCTGTTGACATAAGGAAGAAAAACATTGATAATGTTAGTATGAATATTTTGTCAATGGGTATGACAGGAGATTATGCAGTTGCGGTAGAAGAAGGTGCTGATTTCGTGCGTGTAGGCACTGGTATCTTTGGAGAACGTCATTATGCAATGTAGATAAGGAGCGCATAAAATGGGAGTAATGGACAAGTTTATCAATTACATGAAGTTAAACGATGTTGAGGATGATTTCTATGATGATGATTATTATGATGAAGAGAACACCATAGAAGAAAAACCCAAAAAACTTCCTGTTGTAAAGGAAATCAGTAAAGAACCTGAAGAAGATAAGACGGTTGTGAAAAAGACGACCCCTAAAGTAACACCTATGCGCCAGACCAAAAAGAGCGGTAACGGTATGGAGGTATGTGTGATCAAACCTACAACTATTGAGGATGCAAGGGAAATTACTGAAACGTTATTGGCCAACAGAACAGTGGTTCTTAATTTAGAAGGATTGGATGTTGACATTGCACAGAGAATTATTGATTTTACTTCCGGTTCCTGCTTTGCTATCGGTGGAAACCTTCAGAAAATATCTCATTACATATTTATTATTACACCGGCTATTGTAGATATATCCGGAGATTTTCAGGAAATTTTATCAGGTTCATTTGATGTACCGATCAATAACGGATTATAAAAAGCTTCAGCTTCCTGGGGTTCCAGGAAGCTTTTTTTAAGGAGATGATTCATGATGTCTGAAAGAATTACTATTTCTTATGAAAGAAAACCTTGCTATGATATTGTTTTTTCCCTCTCCTTTGAGGAACTGCCGGCGGAATTGGAAAAGCTGGATGTAAAAAGCAAAAAAGTCTGCATTATTACAGATTCCCAGGTGGCAGAATTATATGGGGATGAAGTTATGGGACTGCTTAGTGATAACAGCAGGGAAAGCGTTATTTATTCTTTTCCGGCAGGAGAAGGAAATAAAACCCTTGATACCGTCAGGGATGCCTATAAATTTTTAATCAGTAAAAAATTTGGCAGAAAAGATCTGCTGATAGCGCTGGGTGGAGGTGTGGTTGGCGATGTAACAGGTTTTATTGCTGCCACTTATTTACGCGGTGTAGACTTCATTCAAATTCCCACTACACTGCTTGCCCAGTCAGATTCCAGCATTGGCGGCAAAACAGGTGTGGACTTTGATGGATATAAGAACATGGTTGGCGCATTTTATATGCCCAAACTTGTTTACATGAATATTGCCACATTAAAAACCCTTGATGACAGACAATTTTTTAATGGTTTTGCAGAGGTCATGAAACATGGTCTGATCAAAGACGGTCTGTTTTATGAATGGCTGCTTGATATGATGTATGAGATTCGTGACAGGGATTTGGATACATTAATGGAAATGGTTCGGCGCAGCTGTATGGTGAAAAAGCTGGTAGTTGAAAAAGATCCCAAAGAAAAGGGTGACAGGGCGCTTTTGAATTTTGGACATACTATAGGACATGCAATTGAAAAAGCCAAGAATTTTACTTTATCCCATGGGGAATGTGTAGCTCTTGGATGCGTAGCTGCTGCATTTATCTCATGGAAGCATGAATGGCTTTCTATGGATGAATACTATGAAATAAGGGATATGTTTGTTCCGTTCCAGCTGCCTATTTCTATTGAGGGAATTCAGCCGGAAGAGATCCTGGCATTGACGAAATCCGATAAAAAAACAGAAGGCGCCACAATTAAATTTATTCTTCTGAAAAAAGTAGGCAAGGCAGTTATTGATCTGAATGTAACCGATGAAGACATTTTAAATGCCGTAAAAGAACTTCTATATACGGAAGATGGCGAATAATTTTATCAGATAAGGTGGTTTCATGAATAAGAAAAAAGCCGGACTTTTGTGTCTTGATGTTATATTGCTTATAATATTGGTAGCCCTTGACAGAATAACAAAAAACAGCGCTGTAGTTAAGCTGAAGGATCAGCCTGCATTCAATATTATTGACGGAGTTCTTGAATTTAATTATTTAGAGAATCGGGGAGCAGCTTTTGGCATGCTTCAAAACCAAAAAATATTTTTTGTATTTGTAGCGCTTATATTCCTTGGTGTGATCGTTTTTGTTCTGTTCCGCGTACCTTACGAAAAAAAATATCTGAAACTGCATATATTACTGACCATGATCGCAGGAGGCGCTATCGGTAATATGATAGACAGACTGAGGCTGGATTATGTAGTTGATTTTATTTATATTGTTCTTATTAATTTTCCTATTTTTAATGTTGCAGATATGTACGTAACAATAGCGACGGCGATATTAATTTTTGAGGTATTGTTTGTATATAAAGAAAATGATTTTAACTTTTTAAGCTTTAACCAGAAAAAATTCAGGGAATTAAAATAATTTTATGGAAGAAGAATTAAAAGAATTTTATTTTATTATTTCAGATGAATGGGAAGGTGAGAGAATCGATAAGTACTTAAATGCGCTTATGGATTCTCTTTCACGTTCATATATTCAAAAGCTTTTAGGTGAAGGAAATGTTACTGTGAATGAAAGCAGTAAAAAGGCGAATTATAAGCTGAAATCAGGAGACAAGATCAGATTATATCTTCCTCCCGCCGCCACGCCGGATATTGAACCTGAAAATATCCCTCTTGATATTTTATATGAAGATAATGATGTCATAGTAGTAAATAAACCAAAAGATATGGTAGTACATCCGGCTCCGGGACATTACAGTCATACCATGGTAAATGCACTTCTTTATCTTTGCAAAGGTAATTTGAGCGGTATCAATGGAGTGCTCAGGCCTGGAATCGTCCACAGAATAGATAAGGATACTACAGGTTCCGTAATTGTATGTAAGAATGATGCAGCCCATGCCTCTATAGCGGAGCAGTTAAAGGCTCATAGTATTATACGGAAGTATCATGCAATTGTATGGGGCGTTTTGAAAGAAGATGAAGGAACCATCCATACATTGATCGGAAGACATCCAAGTGACCGAAAGAAAATGGCTGTGGTTAAGAGTGGTGGGAAAGAAGCCATTACCCATTATAAAGTGCTTTTACATTTCGAAAAATATACTTATGTAGAATGTACATTGGAAACAGGAAGGACCCATCAGATCCGGGTACATATGGCCAGTATAGGACACCCGCTTCTGGGGGATGAAATTTATGGGAATATAAAATCTCCTTTCCATCTGCAGGGACAGTGCCTGCATGCAAAAATTCTGGGTTTTCATCATCCGCAGAATAATGAATATATTGAAACAGATGCTCCTTTGCCGGAATATTTCCTCCGGCTCCTGAATACCATAAAATAGCTTTATTCTGTGTTTTTTACAGAAATGAGTTGAAATATAAAGGTTTTCATGGTATTATCAATAAAGTTAATAAAAATTAAATTTTTCTTAATATTTATAAAAAATGAATGATGGAAATCTGTAAAAGGCATTTCTTGTTATTTTTAAGATAAACTTGATATCTTGCAAAGGAGTAATAGAATGGAAACGGCTGAATACCTTGATCGGCTTCTTTTACGTTATTCTGGAAGCTTTGACATTTATCAGCCTTATGTGATAAATGGTAAAGAATATCCGGCATATGGATATTTTTTTTCATATATAGAGAAGTATATCCTGGTACGTGAAATTAATATGTGGTCTACCAGAAGTTATGAACATATACTGTTTTTAGAGACAGAGGAATGTACTGGTGAAACAATAGAAGAAGCCAAAAGCATTATCTGTGATTATATGGAACCGGTGCTGGTTCGTAAGAATGAAAAACTGCCGGAACCGAATCATATGTCCAGTTATTTAAATGTAGTTATTATATCTAAAAAGGCTCTTCCGAAACAGATAGCGGATGGAATCAGACGGTATCGTTTTGAAAAAGGATATAAGTTCAATATCAGAGGCTTTTCACGAGGAACCATTTTATGTGCTTCCATGGAGGACCGGAAATTTTACAGTAATTTTTATGGACGCTCCAAAAAGGATATTTTTGAAGGTGTCTTTAGGGATGTTGACGAAGGAAAGCCCGGATTTAAGCAGATCATAGAAGAGAAGGGTATCAGTCCTTATAAACAGGAACTGCCCTAAAGCAACTAATTGCTTATATGCAAATGCTTCGGTATTTGTTTTATATAAGAAAAGCTCAAAACATAAGAAAAAATTATTAAATTAGGAGGGATTGTTGTGAGCGCATTATTATTAATCATTTTAGCGATTGTAATTTTCGTGGTAGCATATCTTACATACGGACGTTACCTTGCTAAAACATGGGGAATTGACCCTAACAGAAAAACACCTGCTTACGAATTAGAAGACGGTGTTGACTATGTTCCTGCTAAAACACCTGTTTTAATGGGACATCACTTCTCATCCATTGCCGGTGCAGGCCCTATCAACGGACCTATTCAGGCAGCATTTTTCGGATGGGTACCTTGTTTCTTGTGGATTGTTGTCGGCGGTATCTTCTTTGGTGCTGTTCAGGACTTTGGTGCATTATTTGTATCTATTCGTCATGAAGGTAAATCCTTGGGTGAAGTTATCGAGGAAAACATCGGACACAGAACAAGAATTTTATTCACTGTATTTGCATGGCTGGTATTATTACTTGTTATTGCAGCTTTCGGTGATATTGTTGCAAACAGCTTTATCGGTGCAAGCCATGGCGGAAGTGCCAGCAACGGTTCCGTTGCAACAGCATCCTTACTGTTCATTCCATTAGCAATTGGCTTTGGTTTCCTTGTATACAGAAAGAATGCGCCTATGGCAGTAGCAACAGTACTTGGTGTTGTTTTACTTGCTGTATGTGTTGGTATCGGTTTAGCATGTCCTTTGGATCTTTCCAAGAATTTCTGGATCGGTTTTGTATTTATTTATATCATCATTGCATCTGTAACACCTGTATGGATTTTATTACAGCCCAGAGATTATTTAAGCTCTTTCCTGCTTTATTTTATGATGGCTGCAGCTGTTATCGGTATCATTGGCGCAACGATTGTAAATCCTGCATCAACAACATTCCAGACACCTGCATTTACAGGGTTTGCAGTAGGCGGAAATTATATGTTCCCTACATTGTTCATTACCATTGCCTGCGGTGCAATTTCCGGATTCCATTCACTGATTGCATCAGGTACTACATCCAAGCAGCTTGATAATGAAAAGGATGCTCTGATAGTTGGTTATGGTTCCATGTTGATCGAATGTGTACTTGCAGTAATTTCCTTGATTGCAATCGGTACACTTTCTACAGACGGTTCTCAGGCTGCTGTTAAGGAAATGTTAGGACTTGAGGCAATTTCTCCTACCGTTATCTTTGGTACTGCAATTTCTAATTTCTTTGCAACCATTGGATTTGGAGAAGCTGCTGTAAGTGCAACCAAGACCATCATTATGCTTGCTGTAAGCTGCTTCTGCTTAACTTCACTTGATACAGGTACCAGACTTGGACGTTTCATGTTCCAGGAATTATTTGCAGGTACAGAAGTTGGCAAGAAGCTGAAACTGGAGAATATGTATGTAGCAACAGTTATTACTGCGTTCTTCGGATTCGTACTTTGCCTTGCAGGTTATACCAAGGTATGGCCGCTGTTTGGTGCTGCTAACCAGTTAGTTGCAGTTCCTGCATTCCTGGCTTTAGCTGCTTATTTAAAGAAGATTGGCAGAAACAACAAGATGCTTTATATTCCAATCATCTTCATGGCATGTGCAACTATTACTTCACTGCTTCTTACCCTTAAGAAAAACCTGGGCGAAGTATTTGGTGGAGCAGTAGGAGGTACTGCATTATTTACAGATGTACTTCAGAGTATCATTATTGTTCCTCTTGTAGTACTGGCTGTTATTCTTATCTATGACGGTGGAAAAGTACTGTTAGACAAGAAAGCAAGCAAATAATCATAATAGTTCAATAAAGGGACACTGGCAGATTGCCAGTGTCTTTTTTGCTTCAAAGAATAAGCCATCTTACAAACATTGAATTTTCAGTAAATTTAGAGTATACTGTTTTTATAATGAATCATTAATAATAGGAGGGGTTGCATATGAATACAGTCATTACCATCGGAAGACAATTTGGTTCAGCAGGGCGTGAGATAGGAGAGAAGGTTGCAGAATATTTCGGTATTACATGTTATGATAAAGAGCTTCTTTCCAGAGCAGCGAAGGAAAGTGGATTCTGTGAGGAAATGCTTGAAAATCATGATGAACGTCCCACCAGTTCCTTCTTATATAATCTGGTTATGGATACCTATTCCTTTGGTTATAATGCATCACACTTTGTAGATATGCCTATCAGTCATAAAGTTTTTCTGGCTCAGTTTGATACCATTAAAAAAATTGCCAGTGAAGGTCCCTGCATTATTGTAGGACGGTGTGCTGACTATGCCTTAAATGACCTCAAAAACTGTGTTCATATTTTCATATATGGCAATGAAGAATGTAAAACGAAACGCATTATGCAAAAGTACAATCTTGATGCAGGTAAAGCAAAGGATATGTGTATCAAAAAAGATAAACAGAGACAAAGCTATTATAACTATTATTCCTCTAAGAAATGGGGCAGGGCAGACAGCTATGATTTGTGCATCAACAGCAGTATTTTAGGTGTTGACGGTACTGTAAAGCTTCTTACCCAGTATATAGAAGATTTTGAAGCAAAAAACAGCTGATTTTAAGTGTCATTTAACCGTCTTGACTTTATTTTTTTAAGCCAGGACGGTTATTTTAATTAATACAAAGGAGCAGGAAATTAATGGAACAAAACATACAGGAAAATGAAACTCAAATATTTGAGGGCTATTTTGAGCTTACAACAATATGTATTTTGTTGTTATCCCCAATGCTCAGTATCATTTTAGGTTTTTGGTTCCCCGATTTATTGTGGTTTGCATCGCCATTACTTTCATGTATATTAACATTTGTTTATACTTATTTTATGTTATCCTCTCCAAAGGTAAAAAAACCGGATTCCATAGAAAGGGTTTATGGTCCTGTTCTTATGTCTCTGGCTTACCAGATAATGCTTGCAGCTCTTTTCAATTTTTTTGGATTTATATCAGAATTTTCTGGTGTTGTTTATTTCTTTTTGTCATTTAACTGGTATGGAGGCTTTTTTGCAGAATATAACTGGCATTATTTGCTATTTCTAAATATGTTATATTATCTGTCTATAGCAGCCGGATTTATAGCAGGAGAGCGCCTGGCTGCCAGAAAAAGTAAAACTGTATACCAAAAAATAAATAAAAAGAAAACCGGAATCATCGTATTATGCGTTCTGTCTGTTTATCTGCTGAGTGAATTTGTATTATATTATCAAAGAATCAATATTCTGAAAGATGGAAGAGTTTCTTATGGATTCCGCTATGAACACGGTCTGTCCAGTATTGATCTGTCACCATATTATGTGGAAAACGAAGAAAATATTCTTGCCGGATTGAACGAAGAATCCGATTTTGTTATAACCGATCCGGACAAAATGCCTATTCTGGATGGGGCAGAAGCGGCCTATCCCATTTACTCGGCATTTGCCGCTGCCTGTTATCAGGATATAGATATTCTGCAGAAAAATGCAAAGGATAAGGAGTATAAGAAGACCCATGAAAATCCGGTCATGCCGGTAAGATTTACCAATACCATACAGGCATATGAAAGCCTTCTTACAGGAGAAGTAGACATTTTTTTCGGTGCCAGACCTTCTAAAGAGCAAATAGATATGGCTAAGGACGCCGGAAAGGAACTTATTCTAACACCCATAGGCAAAGAAGGATTTGTATTCTTTGTAAGCGATGAGAATCCCATTGATTCATTGACTGCGGAGCAGATCCGCGATATTTATTCAGGAAAAATCAATAATTGGCATGCTGTAGGCGGAGAAAATAAAAGAATACTTGCATTCCAACGTCCGGCTAATTCAGGTTCCCAGACAATGATGGAATATTTTATGGGAGATATACCGCTAAGAAAACCTTTGGAAGCAGAATATACTTCCGCTATGGCAGATACAATCAGGGGCGTTGCAGAATATCAGAATAATGCCTCATCCCTTGGATATTCTTTCCGTTATTATGCATCTATTATGGTTTTTAATGAAGAGGAATCATCTATGGATATTAAATTTCTTTCTGTAGACGGCATTTATCCTGATGAAGCTAATATAAACTCAGGTGCTTATCCACTGACTACAGAGCTTTATGCCATTACCTGTGCTGATAATTCCAATGAATATATCCAGCCTTTCTTACAATGGATGACCGGCAGACAAGGACAAAAAATTATATCTGATACAGGATATGTTTCCTTGGAGAGTAGTGATTATTAGAAACGAAACTATTCGCAAAACACAAGTTTAACGAATAGTTAGCTCTTTTTTGGACAGATCAATGTATCCATTCCGTCCGCTAACTAATTCGTTAAACTTGAATAATTTTTATTATTTTGTGGATTATTGGTTGCAATATTTATTAAATTAACGGGTGTTTAATTGGTCTTTCTCAATATAATCCACCTGACTGTTATATTTAGTAATATATGTTTGATAATTTGAATTATTATAATTTGCAGATTCAGATTGTTTTTTTCTTTGCAGATATTGTTTACGATAATGATCAACAACCATATTATCGATGTCTTTTTTGCGTTTTTTGCGGAGTTTGATAAAGGTATATACATAAATCAATATTAAAAACGCAATGACCAGTCCAATGAACAGCTTCATATTAATGCTCCTTAATTATTTCTCCGGAATCTAAAATAATGGTAAAAGGTCCGTCATTTTTAAGAGAAACCATCATTTCAGCTCCAAATATGCCATGTTCAACACATGGAATTTCTTCCCGGCATTTACTTATAATATATTCATACAATTCATTAGCAGCCTCAGGATTTCCTGCATTTATAAAGGAAGGACGATTTCCGTGCCTGCAATCTGCATATAATGTAAATTGTGAAATAATTAACAATTCGCCGTTGACATTTTTAATATCCAGATTTGTTTTGCCTTGTTGATCCTGAAAAATCCGTAAATGAATCAATTTATTTACCATCTTGTCAGCAATTTCTTTTGTATCTGTATTGCTGATGCCTACTAAAACAACATATCCCTGATTAATTTTGCCCACAATTTCATGATTTACGCTGACATTTGCTTCCTGTACCCTTTGTATTACAAATTTCATAAAGCTTTGTCTATCCTTTCCCTCATATAAATATGACCACTACTCTTCTTTTTTATTTGTGGAATCATTGTGGATGACGGTATTATGTTTTTTCCGCAATATCTCAGGAAGATGAAAAATTTTCTTCTTTGTGGTTAAATCTTTGGAAATCATCTTATTGTCATCAATATAATCCAGATCAATATAATCGCGGGTGGACACCGGCAATTCTTTTTTGGCAAGAAAACTTTCTATCATACGCCTTATCATTGCATATACAACAGCAAAGAAAGGAACACCGATGATCATCCCCACAACACCGAATACTCCGCCAAATATTGTAATGGAAAAAATAACCCAGAAGCCTGTCAATCCGGTAGACTGACCCAAAATCTTAGGACCGATCACATTACCGTCCAATTGCTGAAGAATCAAAATAAAAATAATGAAATACAGGCATTTTATAGGATTGATCATCAACACTAAAATGGCGCTGGGAATGGCGCCGATATAGGGACCAAAAAAAGGAATAATATTGGTAACTCCTACGATAACGCTGATCAATAATGCATATGGCATTTTCAGAAAAGAGGTACCTACAAAACATAAAATACCAATAATAAATGAATCCACAATTTTTCCGCTTAAGAAGCCCAAAAAGGTATTGCTTGTAAAGCGCAGATTTTGAATCAGGCTGTTAGCATGTTTTTGAGAAAATACGGCATATAATATTTTTTTGAATTGTCCTGCAAAAGTTTCTTTGTTGAACAACACATAAATGGATATTATAAGACCAATGATAAGATTCCACAACACTTTTACGACACTGATCAGGCTTAAAGACATTGTTTTTAATATGGATTCCATTTGAGGGATCCTGTCATTCAGATAATTGCTGATATTTTCGGAATAGGTTCCGATAATCTGCATAACAAATTTTTCTATGTCAGGATTGGTCTCCAGATATTTTTCTATAAAATGTGTCAGATTTTGAACATAATTTGAAAATTGAAAAGAAATTTTCTCAATACTGGTTATTAAATCCGGAATAAGCGTAGAAAAAAAGCCATATATAACAAGAACTACAAGAACAATCGTTATACACAAAGAGATTATACGCATATATTTTTTCTTTTTAACAGTTATTTCAGATGTTCTGGTAAATAAGGAAATCAGAAATCTGCTTTCCAGAAAATTGACAATAGGCGTCATTAAATAAGCAAAAATAATGCCATATAATATGGGATTGGCAATAATGATCAATGCATTCAGTTTTGCCAAGAAGCGGTCACCGTGGAAAATCAGATAATAAAAGCAGATAGATGCTGCTATCACTAAAAATGCTGTGATCCCAAAGCTTATATGCTTTTTATCAATATTAAACTTCATAAATATCACCCAGCCTTAAAGAATTGTAAATTGAATCATATAGTTTAAGTATAGCATTCTTTTACGAAATATACTATGGATTATTTACGAAATATGTTAGAATAAAAGAAATCTTAACCGAGGTGGAACAAATGGAAAACAGTAAAAATTATCATGATGAACAAAATAATATCAATACGATGCGCATGCGGGAAGTTCTCACTACTCTTCCACCTTTTTGCAAACAATTCTTCAGAGGAATACAGGAATATACCTCTTCCAGAACAAGACTGGCATATGCATATGACTTAAGGGTCTTTTTTGAATTCATGCATTCTCACAACAGTATTTGTTCTAAAATGGAAATTCATGACTTTCCTTTATCGCTGCTTGATCAGGTTACACGTGAAGATATTGAGGAATATATGGATTATATCTCATTATATGAAAAAGACGGCAAAGAATATATGAATAATGAACGGGGGAAAAAGAGAAAATTATCAGCTCTTAAAAGCTTTTATAATTATTATTTCTGCTCTGAGCTTATAAAGACCAATCCCGCTGCTCTGGTACCCTTACCTAAGCAGCATGAAAAAGAAATTGTCCGTCTTGATGCAGATGAAGTTGCTATTCTTCTTGATCAGGTGGAAGATGGAACCAGTCTTACGAAAAGCCAGCAGAAGTATCATGACAAAACAAAAATCAGGGATATTGCTCTGCTTACTCTTCTGCTGGGTACAGGGATACGTGTTTCGGAGTGTGTAGGTCTTGATATAAATGATGTGGATTTTAAGAACAATGGCATTAAGATCCGCCGAAAGGGAGGCTATGAAACTGTTGTATATTTTGGGGATGAAGTAGCTGATGCACTTCACGATTATCTGGAAAAAAGGCATCATACTATTCCTTTAGAAGGACATGAGAATGCATTATTTCTTTCTCTTCAGAACAGACGGATTACTGTCCGTGCCGTAGAAAACCTGGTAAAAAAATATGCTGCTACTGTTACCAGCCTGAAAAAAATAACTCCCCATAAGCTAAGAAGTACCTATGGTACATCACTATATCAGGAAACCGGTGATATCTATTTGGTTGCTGACGTTCTGGGACACAAAGATGTTAATACCACCAGAAAGCATTACGCGGCCCAGGAAGACAGCAGACGCCGGCAGGCGGCTAAAGCTGTGCACTTACGGGAAAAATAGCTTAAATGGGCCTTTAAACAATTTATAGAACTATCCTTTGAATTCATTGCTGTAATAAGGAATAATGATATGCTGTCCATAAACAATCTGTTCATCTTTTAAATGATTAATGTCCATTACTTCTTTAATATAGCACTCATAGGAGTCATAAAAATCTGTATCAGCATATAACTGGGCAAAATCCCAAATAGTATCTCCTCCGCCTACGGTAATGCTTTTATAGTATTTGTAAGAAAGGGATGTCTCACTTGACTGTGCCTTTGCTTTAAAACTGAAAAACATAACTGAGAAACCGGCAGTCAAAACCACAGTCATCATAAGCATGCATAAATTTCTGCGTATCTGGCGGTTCCTTCTTAATCTATTATTCTTAATTCTGCGTTCACTGATATTATTATACATATTAAATACCTCCTTAAATCCAGAACGTACGTTGCGAACTAATGTTCTTTACAAGGATTATTATATCGAACGTGTATTCTGTTGTCAATACTTTTTCAGAAAAAATTCGAACAAATATTTGGAATATATGTTTGCTTTTTGCAATTTAATATGTTATACTCTGTTTAAGACATATTTTGAAAGGGAGGATTTTTATGGCACGTGGTAAAATTACTGCAAAGCAGCAGGAAATATTGGATTATATTAAAGAAGAAATTTTGAAAAGAGGATATCCGCCGGCCGTTCGTGAGATCTGTGAAGCTGTTCACCTGAAATCCACATCTTCTGTCCACTCTCATCTCGAAACGCTGGAAAAGAATGGTTATATCAGAAGGGACCCAACCAAACCCCGTGCAATAGAAATCTGTGATGACAATTTCCAGATGGTCCGCACGGAAATGATCAGTCTTCCAATTATTGGTCAGGTTGCCGCCGGACAGCCTATTTTAGCTGAAGAAAATATTGAAAATTATTTTCCTGTGCCTGCTGAAGTTGTTCCTCAGGGAGAATCATTTATCCTGAATGTAAAGGGTGATTCCATGATCAATGCCGGTATTTTTAATGGTGATAAAATTTTTATCAATTCCTGCAATACAGCTAAGAATGGAGAGATCATCGTTGCTTTAATAGATGATTCAGCCACTGTTAAAACTTATTATAAAGAAGACGGCCATATCAGACTTCAGCCTGAAAATGATACAATGGATCCGATCATAGTCAATGATTGTCAAATTTTAGGAAAAGTATTCGGTGTTTTCAGAATTTTTTGATAATGGAAAATTATAGATGTTTATTTTACCTTCATTTCGTTTAGAATATGATTGAGGCTGTAAATGAATGGAGGTAAAAAATATGAACAATAAAGTCTTGGATTGTATTGCGCTGACAATAGCAATCGTAGGTGCTGTAAACTGGGGCCTGATTGGATTTTTCTCTTTTGACCTCGTTGCCTTGGTTTTCGGTAATATGTCCTGGGTTTCAAGAATTATTTATGCTTTAGTTGGAATCAGTGGTCTTTATCTGCTAACTTTCTATATGTATACAGGTGGGACCGAACGGACCGATCATTAAACAGTATACAAGAAGACGCACATTATTTAAAATGTGCGTCTTTCTTTATAAGGATTGTTTAAAGGATTCCAGATCCATCTGCTTTCCATCTCTCCATATCCGTTCTAAATCATAAAAAAGCCTGTTTTCTTTATCAAAAACATGAACAATAATATCTCCGAAATCAAGCAGAATCCAATTAGCATTATTGTAACCTTCTATTTGTTTTAATAGAAGTCCTGCACGTCCCAGCTTTTCATTTACTGCATCTGACAAGGCCTGTATCTGGTTTTTGTTCTTTCCGGCGGCAATAATGAAATAATCTGCAATGACAGATACTTCGCTGATATCAATGATGCTGATATCTTCCGCTTTTTTATCTTCCAGCGCTTCCAGCGCCAGTACGGCAAAGTTTTTTGTGTTATGGTCTACCATATAATTAAACCCTCCCTGAAGTTAATTATTTTTTGTTTGTTCCAAAATAGATTGATAAGTTTGCAAAGTCATGGGATCAATTTCTTTACCGGAAGCTGATAAATAGTTTAAAGTATCTGAAAGAATCTTTAAAAGCGTCTGGTCAAGATCCCTGAAAGCCATTTTCCTGACTATGGCAAGATCCGGTGCCTGTTCTCTGCAAGGTTCAATGTAATCTGCAATATAGATTATTTTTTCAAAGACAGACATATCAGGTCTTCCCGTTGTATGATTTTCAATGGCATTTAGGATATCTGTATCTTTAATATGAAATTTGCTTTCTGCAAGGCATCTGCCGGCTTTTGCATGTAATAAATGAGGATTCTTGTATTCTATATCACGAATGGGCATTTGGTGTTTTTGGCAAATTTCAATTTTCTTTTCATCATTCAGACATTTGGCACAATCATGCAGCATACCTGCAATCTGAGCCTTTGTCAGATCTATATCATAGCACATAGCAAGGGAACATGCCGTATAAGCAACACCCATGGTATGTTCAAAACGTTTGGTATCTAATGTTTTTTCCATGGATTTTTTGATTTTCTTAATGTCTGATTTCAAAATAATGCCTCCCTAACAGTACTAATGCATATCTGAATCATGGGATTGATACAGTTGATGAAGCTGAATATAAGATGCGACTCTTTCCGGAACCATATCGGTGATGGACTTTCCCTTTGCAATTCGTCTTCGTATTTCAGTGGAGGAGATATCCCATCTTCTTTCCGGCAATAGAACAATCTGTGCATGATGTTTGTTTATCAGCTCAGAAGCCTTCTCTTCCATCTGTTGTCTGCTGCTGTCTCCTCTGGAAGCAACCGTAAGAATACAACCGGACAAAACTTCTTCATAGTTCTTCCAATATTCTATGGAAAAAAGTGTATCTTCTCCTATGATCAGATAATATAAAACATCATCATGGATTCTTTTTAGTTCACATAAGGTATCACAAGTATAGGTCGGACCATCCCTTTCCACTTCCATTGTGGAGATCGTAAAGCAGGGATTGTCTTTAATTGCCAGTTTTGTCATGGCAACACGGATGCTGCCGCTTAAAATTTCACTAGCATCTTTCATATAAGAATTGCCGCTTGGCATGAACAAGACTTCATCCAGCCCGCAATACTCTCTCGCTTGCCCGGCTAAAAGAAGATGCCCGTTATGGATTGGATTAAAGGTACCTCCCATAATACCTATTCGTTTTTGGGGAATCATCATATCTGCTGCTTTCTTATACAGGAAGTTCGATTTTTTTGTGGTCTTTGCTTTCCTTATAAAGTATAATTTTTTTGCCAATCACCTGTACTACCTGAGACTTTGTCCGCTCACCAAGTATGTCGGCAATTTCTTTTGGATCCTCCAAACAGTTTTTGAGGACTGAAAGTTTAATAAGTTCTCTTGTATTAAAAGCTTCATTGACTGCTTCTGTAACTTCCGGTGTAAGTCCTGATTTTCCAATTTGAAATACAGGGTCAATATTCATTGCAAGTCCTTTTAAATAAGAACGCTGTTTGCTTGTCATAATATTCCTCCTACTTATAATAATCGAATGACAATCCGTACATGCGTACGGTGTCTCCCTCTTGAATTCCAAGGGCTTCTAATTCATCTAAAATGCCATTGACCTTAAGGAAATTCTGAAAGAAAGTAAATCCCTTTTCAGAATCAAGATTCGTATATCCAAGCATTTTTTCAATTCTGGGACCTTCAACCACATATTCTTCTGTTTCTTCATTATAAATTACAGTATATGGCTCATCTCCATTGCCCAGCATATATTCAGGAAAGAATTCCTGCTGAAAAATAACCGGCGCATCATCTACCGTATCCAGCATATTTCTGACATGATAAAGTAATTCTCTGATACCTTTACCGCTGACTGCCGATATGGGATATACCTGAATCCCTTTTGGTTCAAATTCTTTTTTTAGAGCTTCTATAGGATCGTTTCCGGTACCATCATCATAGATCATATCAATTTTATTGGCTGCAATTACCTGGGGTCTTTGTGCTATTTCAGGGTTATAAGCTTCCAGTTCTTTGCAGATAGCATAAATATCATCAATTGGATCTCTGCCTTCCGTTGAAGCGGCATCCACAATATGAATAATAACCTTAGTACGTTCAATATGCCTTAAAAATTCAAAGCCCAGACCAACTCCTGAAGAAGCTCCTTCGATCAATCCGGGAATATCTGCCATAACAAAACCTTTAGCGTCATCCAGATCCACTACACCAAGATGGGGATTTATGGTAGTAAAATGATAATTTGCAATCTGAGGTCTTGCATTGCTCACTTGTGTCAGTAACGTGGACTTACCTACATTGGGAAATCCCACAAGACCTACATCTGCAATGACTTTAAGCTCTAACTGTAATTCCAGTTCTTTGGAGGGCTGACCTGGTTGGGCATATTTAGGAACCTGCATGGTACTGGTAGCATAATGCTGATTTCCATTACCGCCACGGCCTCCCTGTAAAAGTACAAAACGCTTGTTTTCACCTGACATATCCGTAATGACTTTGCCGCTTTCAAACTCTTTTACAACAGTGCCCTCAGGCAGTTTTAAGATTAAATCAGCGCCGCTTTTTCCACGGCAGTTACGCTTACTGCCGTTTTCGCCATCTTCAGCATGATATTTGCGAACATGCCGGTAATCGCTTAGCGTATTGAGGCCCTCATCTACTTCGAGAATGACGCTTCCGCCATTGCCTCCATCGCCTCCATCAGGCCCGCCGTTAGCAACAAATTTTTCACGTCGGAAGGATACATGTCCATCGCCGCCTTTACCGCTTCGGACAGATATCTTTGCTCTATCTGCAAACATTATGTTATGTTTTCCTTTCTTTCTCATGTTAAAAAAAACGGACTTCAAACCAAGAAATGTTTGAAGCCCGATTCATCGTACTATTTCTCTACAGGATATACGGAAGCCTGTTTCTTGTCTCTTCCTTTTCTTTCGAATCTAAGTACACCATCAACTAATGCAAACAAAGTATCATCACCGCCACGTCCTACATTGATACCGGGATGAATCTTTGTTCCACGCTGTCTGTATAAAATATTTCCTGCTTTTACGAATTGTCCGTCAGCTCTTTTCGCACCTAATCTCTTGGATTCAGAATCCCTGCCGTTCTTGGTAGAACCAACACCCTTTTTATGAGCGAAAAATTGAAGGTTCATCTTTAACATGGTTTACACCTCCTTAAATTTGAGTTCCAAATACTTCTCACCGTAACTATCTGCAATGCCTTGTAATCCAAGCACAAGAGAATCCATCAGCAATGTACCTTCTTTTGAAAGTATATTCTGAAATCTGCAGTCAATAAACCCCTGTTCCTCATCTGTAATAATATCCATTTTTTCATGAGCTAATTCATCCAGTGAATTAATGGTATTGATGGTAAGACAGGAAGTTGAAGCACAGACAATATCCTTGCCATATGCTGCATATCCCGCATGCCCCTTACAGGTCATTCTCCTATATTCTCCATTTTGGGATTTGTAAATAGTAATGGTTGTCATAACCCGTTCCTACATATTAAGCATTGATTTTTTCAATCTTAACCTGTGTGTATGCTTGTCTATGACCATTTTTCTTATGATAGCCGGTTTTTCTTTTATACTTATAAACAATAACCTTACGGTGTTTGCCATGCTCAATAACTGTTGCAGCTACGTTGGCATTTGCTACATCTCCGGCAACCTTAAGCTCATTATCGCTGATAGCGATAACCTGATCAAAAACAAAAGTATCTCCGGGCTCTGCATTCAGTTTTTCTACTTTAATCACATCACCTTCGGAAACCTTATACTGTTTTCCACCTGTTGCAATGATTGCGTACATATGGCACCTCCTTCTAATCAGCCGAAACTGATTTTACTCGCTAACTACGGCGGCAATTACGCACTTAGGCCTCGTTATGCGGCATACTCATAGAATATACCATTTATAGTGTTATTCTGTCAAGAGTTTTTCCAAAAAATAGTACTGTAAAATGGGTTTCTAACAGTTAATGACTGTGCCGTCCTATAAATTCCACCTGTAGTCCTGTTAAACAGGTGTCCTCATATTTCGTGCCGGGATAAACATCTTCAATCACAAATTTAAAATGAACATCTACACAGTCGGCAGCTTTGATATCGTTAATGGGCAGTTTAAAATATTGGGGATAGATGGTATCTTCCAAATCCAAATAAGCATAAGGCTGATCTTCCACATACATAAGCAGCCTTTTAACACGTCCGTTTTCTTCCCATGTTTTCTGATTTTTGGCATAGCCGTTGACAATGCAGATTTCTGTATAACGTATATAACCGTCCAGAACATCCGGTTCTATATCGCCTTCATAGAAGTATACGTCGCCGCCCCGCCACTGGCGTCCATCTCCACAGCTCTCCGTTATACTGATACTTTCCCCAATACCATAGCCTTCTACTCCTTCGGCCCACGCATGTTTTCTGTCAGAATACATCATATTTTGAGCATCATATTTTCCTTCTTCTAAAGAGGCAAGTTCAGAGGTAGCGGTAATGTCTAAAGACCAAATCATTGCATCAGATTCCCCACAGGGAAGCTGCCATTCAGGAAATCCAAAGTCAGAGGCATTATCGTCATACTCAAAGGAACAGAATTTTTCATCATCAGCTGATTCTCCATAGAAGAAATTTCTGATTTCAGGAGTCAGCACCAAAGGCGTTTCCGGATAATTCACAATAGGATCTTCTGTAAAATAAAGAGGAATCTCTACTGCTTCAAGATTATTGTTATGTGCATATTCTGTAAGCTTTTTATCTATTTCTTCTGATTCTGAATTATAACATAGAAATATTTTTTTTGCACAGCCTGCAAAAACTTCTTCTCCCCAAAAAGTATTTGAGGTATTCAGATATAGGCCAAATAAGTTTTCATTACCGGCAAAGGCTCTGTCGCCAATGGTCAATTCCCTCCTGTCTGTTTTCCTTTCAAAAATCACATCATACAACCCGCAATTTTCAAAGCAGTGTTCGCCTATAACAGCAAGACCGGAAGGCAGCTGAAGATAATTATATCCTAAATCTGTGTTTTGGAATGCATAAGGAGCAAGCTCTCTTACCGTAACGCCTGCTAAAGTTTCAGGGAAAGCCAGCCACCATGAAGCATTCATGGTCAGTCTTTGCAGATTTGCTTTCACATCTTCTTTATATGGTTCTGCAATACCTGTTATAACAGCATAAGGATTGCCGGAATCATCTTTTCTGATCTCATACTCATAAAAGCGTTCATCTGTCATGGCTTCCTCAAAAGGAATTTCCCAATAAGAAGTATGATCACCCCAAAACTCCTGCCCCGTCATGCTTTCATAGGTATCCAGAAATTCTCTGCAGGAGAGGGGGTATCCTGATTGATTATGTAAATAATATAAACCGCCTCCGTAAGTGCCAAAAGTATTAGGATACGATCTTCTTAAGGAATACAGTTCATCTTCGCTGCATTCATCTTCATTATGGAAATAAAGCAGCTCCAGGGATTCTTCAAAGACAAGATGCCACTTTTCATCAAAATAATATTTAGTAAACTCAGAAGACTGAGGATCTCCAAGTACAGTGTTCTCATACACAAGTGTTCCATTATCTGATAAATACAGAAATTCCATAGCGTCTGCAAAATCTGCATAAACCAGTTCCACTTGATCATCATGATATGTGAAAATAAGGTCTATGGGTTTTTTATGCTCTGTCCAGTCTCCGTTGCCATCCTGCTTAATAAGCTCCGGCATACCGTCTTTATTGATATCCTCCCGCCTGAAGCTGGCATCTTCATCAATTTCAAGAGAGGCAAATTCCTGTTTATAATATGTTTCCCATAGAGATTTGGACTTTACGCGGTTGTGAACAGTGACCATGGATAAGTCTCCCTGCTCAATACGGTCATAGGCTGCTTTACATTTTTCAAATTCCTGTTTATCCTTCACCTCATCATAGATTCGAGGGATATAGGGTGAAGCTGTTCTTTCATCGGAAGCTTCATCCCATTCAAAATCAATATAATATTTTTCCTCGGTAGATGGTTTTATTCCGGAAGCCTCTCCTTTTAAAATATCTTTTTCATCCTCCTGTTCAAGAGTTATAAATTCAAAAGACAAATCAAATAAAATAGTGTCGGAATCAGAAAAATTATAAGCTTTTTCTATCATTTCTTTCAATTGATCTTTGTCTAATATAATACGTTCAGACTGAATAACAGAGCCTTTTTTTCTTCTGAAGTCATCAATGATCTGTATGGACTTAAATGAAAACTCCTCTTGCAGTATGTAAAGAATCTCTCTTTCCTGATTAATAAAAAAGTCTTTCACCGGAAAGATCTGGGTAGTCTCATAAGGTGTCTGAATATACAATACATATTGGGGAAAAGTCGCTTTTGAACCTGTCCATTCATAATCGTCCACACATTTAGAATAAATCTGTACTCTGTCATGATCATATTCACAGGTGCAGTCCTTAAGTGAAATAACAAGATCCTTTTTTTCTCTTTCATAAGTAAGTACAAAACTCTCTGCTCTTTCCACGGAAAGCTCCTTGGTGGAAGGCTGGTAAGAATTGACGTCTTCTGTTTTATCACATCCCACCATGCATAAAATAACAGTCTGAACTATAAAAAATATGATCAGCCATTTTTCCATTGATTTACAAACATTGTTCTTTTTCATATGCGTTACCTAATAATTTCCCTGTGAAATAAAAAAATCGGAAAGAGGCCTATAGACCTTCTTTCTTGTAATCTCTACAATTCCAAGTGCTGTCATGTCTACCAGTCTGGTTGGTATCCTATCCTCCTTTAGATAAGCATCCAGACAAGATAAGAGCTGCTGATTATCCGATTCAGAATCCATATTGATAAAATCCACCATGATCATGCCGGAATAATTCCTGATACGAAGCTGTCTTGCTACTTCCTTCGCAGCTTCCATATTTACTTTCATGTAATACTCCCGGCTTTTTTTGCCTTTACTTTCCATTTTGCCGGAATTTACATCAATAACTACCATGGCTTCTGTAGGTTCAATAACAAGATATCCTCCACAAGGCAGCCATACTTTCTTATCCAGCGCTTCCCGCAGATGCGTTTCAATACTATAGAGCTTGGAAAGAGACAGCGCTTCATCCTGATAAAAACGAATAGTCACATTGGGGAAGTGTTCTTCTAAAAGCTCATAGACACATGATTCATCTGTTACGATTTCCTGGTAAGAAGCAAGAGAGATATTTTTTATCAATTGTATGATCTCAGGCTCTGTATGATATAAACAGGAATAACAAGTGCGATGCTCATAAGTATCTTTAATGGTGTCAAATACCTTAATAAAAGATTTCATCTCATCAAAAAGAGACTGAAGATCTTCAAGCTCCTCAACATTCGTACGAATAATAAATTGATATTGTTTTAGACCTTGTATTTCTGCTTCCTTTATTGACTGACCAAGGCAATCTATGATTTCTTTCTTTAATTTCCTGGAATATTGAATTCCGTGTCCAAAATAATTACATACACAATACTGTCCTGTAAGACTGAGTTTTGTTGTGGCATAAGGCTGTTTTGTTTTTAATGCTTCCTTAGAAATCTGAATAATAATCTCATCTTGCTGGCGCAGATTACTTTTCTCACTCACCACTCTGTTTGCACATAAAAAATCACTGCATTCTGCAAGAGAAAGATAAACTGTTTTTTCATTGGAAACAGATAAGAAAGCACCGCCAATACCGGGAACAATATCTTTTATTCTGGCAAGATAAATATTTCCAAGGAGGCTTTCTTCCTCTAACAGGGAAGATGTTTCCATTAGTATGGGACGATGTTCATCAAACAGGACTGATAAAAGGCGATTATTTTGTCGGGTAATAATTATTTTATTCATTAGCTTTTATCAAAGGGATCAGCTGTCCCCTTTCATCCTTTTTATAAGTTTCTAATCTGCAGATCTTAAAAGGGAAGCTGGGCAGTAAAATTCCTTCTGCCTGACAGAATGTTTCTAATACGAATCCCGGTTTAATATTGCTTCCGCTTCCTGCATCCAACTGCATATAAATGTTGTCATCCCGGATCTCCAGATGATAAATGCCTTCTTTTAAATTGATTTCTTTCTCCCCTTTTTTCGTTTTCTTTACTACCGGAATCCATTCCTGCTTTACAAATTCGGTAAGCCGCTCTTTCCAATTGGAGGGAAGCTTAACCGTATCACGGAAAGATATAAGGTAATCTGCCGCCGCAACGCTTGCCATGGCATTCCCTTCCTTTTCATCAAGAATTGCCACATCCAGAATCCTGATTCCCTCGATCATTGTATGATTCAAACGTTCCTTTATATCCTCTTTTGTAGATATGGAATTCAATTCTATATCAAAGTATTCACCACAGCTCTCATGTCCTACAGATAGGGGAGAAGCAAAAGACATGATCTGATGAGGGGAAAATCCTGTAGAATAGGCAATATCAATACCGGCTCTTTTAATAGCTTTTTGAAAATAATGCATTACATCCAAATGACCGATAAATTTGACCGGTCCTTTTTTTGAAAATTTGATCCTTACTTTCATCAGTTTTTACCCTCCATACAGACTCCTGTGCCAAATCGTGATGCACCACAGCCCTGACACTGTATCTTGCAATTAGGTGAGACTGTTTCTTCTTTTGCTTTGTGCCATTCTTTCAGTAAAAACTGTTTGGAGACGCCGCAGTCCAAAAAATCCCATGGGAAAATTTCATCATCCGTCCGCTCTCTTACAGTATAGAAATCGGGATCAACGTTGCATTCTTCAAATGACTGCATCCATAGATCGTTTTTGTAATATTCACTCCATGCATCATAAAAACATCCTTTTTCATAGGCTGTCAAAATAACCTTGTTAAGCTTCCTGTCTCCTCTTGCCATAATTCCTTCCAGTACACTGGCATCGGCTTCATGCCAATTGTACTTAATACTCTTTTGATTAAGAGTGGAACTGATAGCCGTTCTGGTAGTATATGCCTTGTCTAAAAACTCCTCTTTACGGCATTGAGAAGCCCATTGGAATGGCGTAAAGGGTTTGGGTATAAAGAAAGAGGTGCTTGCAACGATCTGTACTCTTCCATTCCTTTTCTCTTTAGGAACTGTATCATAAAATACAGCAGCGATCTTATTGCAGAGCTCTGCAATCCCATGAATATCTTCTTCTGTTTCAAAAGGAAGTCCTAACATAAAGTAAAGTTTAACCCTTGTCCATCCTCCTTCAAAGGCAAGTTTCGCTCCATGAAGTATGACTTCTTCAGTCAATCCTTTGTTGATGATATTTCTAAGCCGCTGGCTTCCTGCTTCCGGTGCAAAAGTAAGGCTGCTTTTCTTTACATCCTGTACTTTGTTCATGACATCCAAAGAAAAGGCGTCAATGCGCAGGGAAGGCAGAGAAATATTAACTTTACGCTTATTACACTCTTCTATTAAAAAGTCCATTAACTCCGGGAGACCGGAATAATCACTGGAGCTTAAAGAACTCAATGAAATTTCTTCATGTCCTGTGTTTTCCAGCATAGAAAGGGCCAGTCCTTTCAGATATTCCACCTTTCTTTCTCTTACAGGACGATAAAGCTGCCCTGCCTGGCAAAACCGACATCCTCTGATACAGCCTCTTTGTATTTCAAGGACCACTCTGTCCTGAGTAACTTTAATAAAAGGAACTACAGGCTTTCGGGGATAATAAGTATCTGATACATCTGTTACGATCTCTTTTAAGACTTTATGGGGAACATCCTGATAAAGAGGGCTCATTTTATCAATAGTCCCATCTTCTTTATACGACACCTCATAAAGAGACGGAACATATATACCGGGAATAGAGGCTGCTTTTCTAAGAAACTCCTTTCGGTTAAATCCTTTTTCTTTACAATCTTTATACAAGTCTAAAAGGGGTCTGTACTGTGTTTCTCCTTCACCAATATAGAATAAATCGAAAAATTCACAAATTGGCTCTGGATTATATGCACAGGGACCGCCTCCGATAACAATGGGATCACTGTTCTCCCTCTTTGAAGCAAGTAAGGGGATATGAGAAAGATCTAACACCTGCAGTACATTGGTATAACACATTTCATATTGGAGCGTAATTCCCAAAAAATCAAAGTCTTTTACAGCATCCTGAGATTCCAATGCAAACAAAGGAATATTTTTCTTACGCATGATAGAATCTAAATCTACCCAGGGAGAATAAACACGTTCACACCATACGTCTTCAAAACGGTTTAACATATCGTAAAGAATCTGAATGCCAAGATGGGACATTCCTATTTCATATACATCGGGAAAACACATGGCAAAACGGACTGCTACTGCATCCTTGTCCTTCATTACGGCATTGACTTCATTACCTATATACCGGGCAGGTTTTTCTATCTGCATCAGAATTTCATCACTTAATGCTAATTTCCTCATATTTAAAAGTGCTCCTTCCGTGGCCCGTTTTCTCAATTACGTATAATTTCCCTATCAGTATAAATGAAAAACATTTATAAATCAATGAAATTTAAGATAGGAAGATCAATGCTTTCCGTAAGGGAAATAAACAAATCAAAAGTATTTTTTCCAAAGATACTGATATCATTTTTGTCAAAGTAAATAAAAGCGGAAAACAAAATCAGCGCAATCACAAAGCGGATGCGAAAGCCTGTTAAAAATCCTCCTTTTATGGGCGTTTGTATTTCTCCCGGAATAATGCCTGCGGCAGCTTCCGTAGAGTAAAGTTCTCTTTTATCTTCTATAGGCAAAGTTCCGTAAAGAAAGTTTTCTCTTTCCCTGCATTTAATCCTATTGTATTGATTCTGCATTCTGATGGTGCGGATCAGCTCTAATTTTTTGTCAACGTTCACACGACTCATAAGATTCCTGCTTAAGACAACCATTTGTATAAAATATGCACTGCATAATCATTCTATGCAGTGCACATTCATAATCAGGAACCTATAATTGTATTAAAAAAGCAGCTGTAACTTCCGGTATGACAAGCAGCGCCTATCTGCTTTACCTTTGCAAGCAGTGTGTCTTTATCACAGTCTGCTGTCAATTCTTTTACATATTGATAGTGACCGCTGGTATCACCCTTGATCCAGAGTTCATTCCGGCTTCTGCTGAAATATGTCATACGTCCTGTTTCCAGAGTTTTTTCATAAGCTTCTTCATTCATATACGCCACCATTAAAACCTGAAGCGTTTCATAATCCTGAACTACTACAGTTACATGGCCATCGGTATTCTTTTTTAATTCCTCAAAGGGAATATGATTTTTCAATCCCGGGATAATTTTCTTCGATTCACCCATCCTATAAACTGCCTTTCGTACTTAATACATCTGTAATTCTTGGATCCTTTGAAGTCGCTTCATCCAATGCCTTGGCAAAGGCTTTGAACATAGCCTCTATCATATGATGATTATTGATTCCGGAAAGCATCTTTATATGCAGATTCATACCGGCAGTATAAGATACGGCATAAAAGAATTCTCTTACAAGTTCCGTTTCCAGATATCCCACTCTTTCAGCCGTAAAATTACATTCAAAAACGAAATAAGGTCTTCCGCATAAGTCAACGGCGCAAAGAGCTAATGCATCGTCCATGGGAAGCATGAAAGAGCCATATCTCTTTATACCCTTTTTGTCCCCCAGAGCCTCTTTGATTGCAGTTCCAAGAACAATACCGACATCTTCCACCGTATGGTGTCCGTCAACCTGGAGATCACCTTTTACAGATAAATTCAGGTCAAAAAATCCATGCCTTACAAATCCTTCCAGCATATGATTAAAAAAACCGATTCCTGTATCAATTTTCCCCGTACCGTTTCCATCTATTTCAAAGATCATGCAAATATCTGTTTCTTTTGTTTTTCGGTTTATCTGTGCGCTGCGTCCCATCTTTTTCTCCTTCCAAACATCAGGGTAATCATTCAAATCTTATTTGAATAGAATTTGCATGAGCAGTCAATCCTTCCTGCTTTGCAAATAATTCAATATCTTTATGTACTTCTTTAAGGGCTTCTTTTGAATAAGAAATAATGCTTGTCTTTTTCATAAAATCATCTACATTTAACGGGGAGAAAAATTTAGCAGTTCCATTGGTGGGCAGAATATGATTAGGTCCTGCAAAATAATCTCCAAGAGGTTCCGAAGAATATTCTCCCAGAAAAATGGCCCCTGCATTTTTGATCCGGGTCATAACCTGAAAAGGATCAGCTGTCAGGATTTCAAGGTGTTCTGATGCAATCTCATTGGCAGCATCAATTGCATCCTGCATATTTCCGGCTACAAAAATATATCCGTAATTATCAAGGGATGCCTTTATGATTTGCTTTCTTGACAGCGTTTCTGTAAAAGCATCTATCTCCTGAGCTGTCTTTTCTGCCAGTTCTCTGCTGGTGGTAATCAGAATAGCACTTGCCAGTTCATCATGTTCTGCCTGGGAAAGCAGATCCGCTGCCACATACCGGGGATTCGCAGTCTCATCTGCCAATACCAGAATCTCACTGGGACCGGCAATTGAGTCGATACTGACATGACCAAAACATGCTTTTTTGGCAAGAGCCACAAAAATATTTCCCGGTCCTGTAATTTTGTCCACTTTAGGAATACTTTCCGTACCAAAGGCCATGGCGGCAATTGCCTGGGCTCCTCCGACCTTATATATTTCATTTACACCTGCAATATCTGCGGCCACAAGCGTGCCGGGAGTAACTTTGCCGTCTTTTCCCGGAGGTGTAGTCATAATAATTCTCTTCACCCCTGCAACCTTTGCAGGCAGTACGTTCATAAGCACACTGGAAGGATAAGCAGCTTTTCCGCCCGGGACATAAACTCCCGATATTTCAACAGGTAAAATTTTCTGCCCCAAAATCACACCATTTTCTTTTGTTGTGATCCAACTGCTGTGCAGCTGCTTTTCATGGAATTCAATGATATTAGCGGCAGATTTTTTCATAACATTGACAAATTCAGAATCCACTAAATCATATGCTTCTTTTATTTCTTCAGCTGTTACCCGGATCGTTTCGGAGTTAATGATACAATGGTCAAACTGAAGGGTAAAATCAAACAACGCTTGATCTTTTTTTAACTTTACGGTTTCAATAATGTCATTTACCGTCTGTTCATATTGTCCATAGCCTGAAGGACTTCTTTTTAAAAGAAGTTCCAGCAGATTTTTCTTAGTTGTTTCGTTTAACTCAACAATGCGCATTTTATAGCCTGTCCTTTCTGTTTACTTACATAATTCCCTTAACTGATCGATCAGTTTACGGATACGCTCTGTTTCCATCTGCATGCTGACCTGGTTGACGATCATTCTTGCTGACAGAGAGCAGATCTCTTCTAAAACCTGCAATCCGTTTTCACGTAATGTTGATCCTGTTTCTACAATATCTACAATCACATCGGAAAGTTCTACAATAGGGCCTAATTCTACGGAACCGTTTAATTTGATGATATCTACCGTCTGATGCTTTTTATTATAAAAATAATCTTTTGCAATATTAGGGTATTTACTTGCCACACGGATCATTTCATGATGCTGCAAAAGCTCTTTAGCCGATTCAGGCCCGCAGACACACATTCTGCACTTTCCAAATCCAAGATCCAGCACCTCATATACTCTTCTGTCTTCTTCCATAATGGTATCACTGCCTACCACACCGATATCAGCAGCTCCATATTCCACATAAGTAGGAACATCAGATCCTTTGGCAAGGAAAAACTTTAATTTCAATTCATCATTGGTAAAAATCAGTTTTCTGGAATTCTTGTCTTTCATTTCTTCACAGGTGATCCCGATTTTTTCCAAAAGCTCTAATGTTTTATGGGCAAGACGGCCTTTACAAAGGGCAAAGGTCAAATATCTTTCATCACTCATTGTTATTACCTCATATATGGTTTTATTTTGTTTCGTTTTCCGGAATCAGGGTAATCCGGATTCCCTGACTTCGAAGTTCCTTTGCTCTGGCAAGCTGTGCTTTGTAATTTTCTTTATGATAAGAAAGCACTTTAGTTTCATAGGCAGAAGGAAGTGTTATCTTCTGTCTGTTAAGAGCCTGCATTAAGTCATCTATGACGACCATGAACCCGATAGCCGGTGCAGGTTTTCCGAAATACCCAAGAAGATGGTCATATCTTCCACCTTTGGCAATGGCATCCCCAACTCCATATGTATATACCTTAAAAATCACTCCGGTATAATAATTATATTTACTTAACATACCAAGATCAAAAGAAACATATTTTTCCACTCCGTATTCACAAAGCACCTGATACAGTTTCTTAAGTCGACAAATGGCATTAAGGGACCTTTCATTTCCCACTTCTTTCCCGGCTTCCATAAGAAAATCCACAGAACCATAATAATCGGTAATCTTAAGCAGCATTTCACAGGACTTTTTATCGATGCCTCTTTCCATAAGCAGATTCTCTGCTCCGAAAATATTTTTCCCGGATATATAATCACGGAGTGAAAGCTCTGTTTCTTCATCCAGACCAATCTGTTCACAAAGTCCTTTAAAATATTCTACTTCACCAATACTGAGCTGAAATTCTTTAAGTCCGGCGGCAAACAGAGCTTCTATGACCATGGCAATCATCTCTCCGTCAGCCTCTACACTGTCATCACCAATGAGTTCAGCTCCCATCTGTGTCACTTCTTTTAATTTCCCCTGGAGATTACTGTTATTAGTGAAAGTATTGCCCAGATAACAAAAACGGATCGGAACATCTTCTTCCATAAAGTATTTAGCTGCACATCTGGCTATAGACGGAGTAAAATCAGGACGTAAAACAAGTGTATTTCCTTCTTTATCAAAAAATTTATACAGTTCCTTGGAAGGTGTAGTTCCGATTTCCTTCGAGAAAACATCAAAGAACTCAAAAGTAGGCGTTTGAATGTCTTCATATCCATATAAATTCAGCGTATGGTGAAACAGCTCTTCCGCTGCCAGTTTCCTGGCATATTCATTACCATATATATCACGCACCCCTTCCGGGGTATGGAGTAATTTTCTATTCATAGTGTAATGTCCTTTCGTCACTTTATCGCATCACAGTGATAATTCGCTACTATGGTAGTGTTTGAAACTATTGACAGTATATAGGAAACCCCACCGTATGTCAAATAATTTTTTAAAAATCCCTGTCTTCAAGGTCTTTACTTAAAATATCAAGATATGGCACTAAAATACCGTTTTTCTTTGGCAGATAATAATCGGGGTTCAACTCTTCTATCCGAAAGCTCTTTCTTCCGCCCTCTTTTGCTCTATCCCAGAAGAATTTCAGCATTTCAAAGGGCAGATAATAGAACTGGTCCCGATGAGTATAATAAATCAAAAAGAATGCTATCCCTTTCTGATTTTCGAACTGCTCCATAAAATTCACCTGATGTTCATGGATATTTTGAAGAGAAAACGTATCTACGGCACATTCTTTTGCATCAAAACAGACAGGAATGCCCTGAACCACACCAATATAGTCTACTGTACTTTTTTTGTCAAAGTAAGCCAGCGTAATGTGTCTGCTCTTTTTATCAATGTTGATGGGTGTAATAGGCGTAGGTATCTTTTGTATCAGAGCAAGTCCGTTTTCCAGATATTTTTCATTTGTACGGTTGATCATATCTTCCAGGGCAGATCCCCGAAGTCCTCTTGAATTCCAGGTAGCCATAATCGTAATCCTTTTTCTTAATTTCCCTTTAATATTTCTAAGAACAGGGCAGGTTCTTTAGCAATAAAAACAGATCCGTCTCCTTCAAGAATCTCTTCTTTCTTCGGAAATTCCAGCCTGTATGCATGAAGGAACTGTCCTGATGAACTCCATTTGTGCTTATACTGCTCATTCCATAAGACATCTCCATATTTGGGATCCATCAAAAGAGGATGCCCTATAGATGCCATATGCGCACGTATCTGATGTGTCCTTCCTGTAATCAGTTCTGCTTCAAGGTATGTCATATCATAAATTTCTTTTAAGGGATAATATCTGGTCTTAATATAAGAAGATTCTTTATCAGGCATAGAAGAAACAGTAACCTTATTGGTTAATTCATCTTTATGCAGACTGCCTTCTATGGTATTTTCCTGTTTAATACTGCCCTTTACAAACAGACGATAAAATTTACGTATTTTTCTTTCTTTTATCAGATATCCCAATCGCTGGCTTCCTTTAAGAGACTTTGCGCAGATGACGATCCCGCTGGTATTACGGTCTAATCTGTTGCACACAGAAGGACGGTACGTCTGTAAGGATGCTTCTGTAATGGCTCCATTTTGCAAAAGATAACCTATCAGCCATTCATTTACAGAAATATCGGTATCTTTAGCTTTCTGCGTCAAAACTCCCACAGGCTTATTTACAAGTATCATATGATCATTCTCATAAAGAACTTCTATTTGTTTTAACTTGCTATAGGCTTTAAGATATTCCTCTTTTTTCTTCTTTTCTCCCTGAAAATTCTGAAAAGTTTCCTCAGAAAGAAAAAGAGATACCAAATCTCCTTCCAGCAATATTTCCTTTCCTTCCGATTTCCTGCCGTTAAGCACAATATTTTTCTTACGGAGCATTTTATGGAAAAAGGAGGAAGGTGCTTTGGGAAGAAGCTTATGAAGATACTTATCAAACCGCTGTCCGGCTTCATTAGACATAATTTTAAATTGATACATAACCAGATTCCTTAAAGCGAAATATCATATAGTGCTGTCTGTATTTCCTCATTTCTATCAAAATTCTTATGTTCAAGGGCATTCAGCTGATGGAGACGTTCACAGTATTTATTAAGGTCGGTAAATATTTTAACCGTCAGTTCCTTGTATCCTGCCTGCTTCAATATAGCAGCCAGATGATCTTCACAACCGTTTACATTACATTTTTTATCTTCTGTATAACCACAGATAATTTTTCCATCCACTGTCATATGACTAATAGCAAAGTTTTCTTTATAGGAAGTAAAATACATATCATACATACAGGAAAGACTGCCTTCTGCTTTTCTAAGGCGCTCTTTCGCTTCCTTGCTGCATCCTGAAGCCTTAAAATACATAATCAGATTCACAAGGCTCTTGCATGCAGGAAGACATCCCAATACAGCCACTATCGTGAGCAGATTTTTTCTGGTATCTGTTGCAATGATCCCTGCAAAAAAAAGTGACAGAGAAATGCCAAAGTAAATGATCGTGCGAATCAATACAATGGTTCTTTTGGCCTTTAAATAACCAAAGGTTCCTTTTTGTGCGTTTTTCATTAATGCTGCTCCTTTCAATGCCGGGAGATTTGTTTCTGTTTCATCTTTCTTGGAGGAATCAGGCATTTTTTATCAAAGCCGATCAAATCGGTTCTTCCTGCCTTATGCAGCGCCTCATAAACCAGTTCGTAATTTTTAGGATTCCGGTACTGAATCAAGGCTCTCTGCATGGCTTTTTCATGAGGATTCCGGCATACATAGACTTTCTCTCCATTTCTCGGATCGATTCCCGTATAGTACATGACTGTTGAAATGGTAGATGGCGTAGGATAAAAATCCTGAACCTGTTCCGGCATATAGCCAAGCTCCTGTAGATAAAGAGCAAGTTCGATAGCCTCTTTTAATGTAGAGCCGGGATGAGATGACATTAAATACGGCACCAAATATTGTTTCTTCCCAATTTTTTCATTGATCTGATTATATTTCTTAACAAATTTCTCATACACCTTGTTGGAAGGCTTTCCCATTTTTGAAAGTACCTTATCTGAAATATGTTCAGGAGCTACTTTTAGCTGGCCGCTGACATGATGCGTCACCAATTCCTTAAAAAAGGCATCATTTTTATCAGCAAGCAGATAATCAAACCGAATGCCGGAACGGATAAATACCTTTTTTACTCCGGGTAATTTCCTTAATTTCCTAAGAAGAGAAAGATAATCGTCATGGCTGGCGGACAGATTCTTACAGGGGGAAGGATACAGGCACTGTCTGTTCCTGCATACGCCGTTCTTTAATTGCTTTTCACAGGAAGGATGTCTGAAATTCGCGGTAGGTCCTCCCACATCATGAATATATCCTTTAAACTCAGGATCTTTTATCATTTCTTTAGCTTCTTTTAAAATGGATTCATGGCTTCTGACCTGAATGATCCTTCCCTGATGAAAAGTCAAAGCACAAAAACTGCATCCGCCAAAACATCCCCTGCTGCTGATAAGGGAAAATTTTATTTCGCTAATAGCAGGAACACCGCCCTTTTCTTTGTAAGAAGGATGATAAGTCCGCATATAAGGAAGATCATAGACATCATCCATTTCCTGCATGGTAAGAGGCATAGAAGGAGGATTTTGTATGACATAAACACCATTTGGATATTGCTCTGCCATGATCCTGCCGGTAAAAGGATCTGTATTTTCATATTGAATACCGAAGCTTTTAGCATAAAGTTCAGGATCTGCTTTCATATCTTCGTAAGAAGGAAGCAACAAAGCATTTAATCTGTCATCGGAAAATCCGGTAATTCCGGAAAGATTCCTGGTCTTATATACAGTGCCGGGAATATACGTAATATCCCTTACAGTCATACCTGACGCAAGGGCATCTGCAATCTCAACAATGGAATGCTCTCCCATCCCATAGGAAATTAAATCTGCCTGACTGTCAAGAAGTATGGAGCGTTTAAAAGAATCACTCCAATAATCATAATGGGCAAGCCTTCTTAAACTTGCTTCCATACCGCCTATAATAACAGGGACTTCCTTAAACTTCCGCCTTACCAGATTACCGTATACAACTGTAGCATAATCAGGACGTTTCCCCATAATGCCTCCGGGGGTATAAGCATCCATCTTCCGCTTTTTTTTGGAAACATAATAATGATTTACCATGGAATCCATATTGCCGCCTGAAATAATAAATCCCAGACGGGGTTTCCCGAAAATGGCTATACTTTCATCTTCTTTCCAGTCCGGTTGGGATATGATTCCCACACTGTAACCGTGTGATTCCAAAATACGGCTGATAATCGCATGTCCAAAAGAAGGGTGGTCCACATAGGCATCCCCGATAATATATACAAAATCAAACTGTTCAATCCCTCTGTCTTGCATGTCCTGTCTTGAAACAGGTAAAAAACCTTCTGCCAAAGTGCCCTCCATCTATTGTCACATCACTATTTCAGAATAATCTTTAATGTAATAATCTGCCAGTTTAAGCTTTTCCTCTCTCTGGTCTGCAGAATCGTCATCTTCCACAGTACATACCTTCATACCAGCGGCTTTTCCTGCAAGAATACCCGGTATGATATCTTCAAACACAAGGCATTTATGAGGTGCAACACCACATCTTCTGGCTGCTTCAAGATAAACGTCAGGCGCCGGTTTTCCTTTTTCCACTTCACAGCCGGTAACGATCCCCGAAAAATAATCATTAAGTCCATGTACTTTAATGATATTATGAACAAGTTCTTTGGAATTACTTGTGGCAATTCCAAGCTTAATGTGGTTTTTCAGGCAGTAATCCAGAAATTCTCCTGCGCCCTTCTTCAAAGGCACCTCATATGTATATTTATCCCATGCCATTTTATTCCATTCTGCTTTCATTTCTTCAACGGAGTCAGGAATCTGAAAACGTTCTTTTATATATACAGCAGTTTCAGAAAAACTCATGCCTCCAATATCTTCCTGAAGTCCTTCAGGAATAGTCAGACCGAATTTACCCAGATATTCCTTATCAATCTCCCGCCATACCCACATGGAATCCACCAATGTGCCGTCAAGATCAAATAATACTGCTTTTATATTTTTTAACATAATCGTTGCACCTCTTGCCATGTCAGCTCCCGGACACTGCCCTCCGGCAGGCTTTCATCTAAGGTAAGGCTTCCCATGGAAATCCTTTTCAGGTAGATGACTTTCAGTCCTACAGCATGAAACATTCTTTTTATCTGATGGAATTTTCCTTCCGTAATGGTAATTTTGCATTTCCTTTCATCTAAAAGCTCTATCATGGCATTTCTTGTTTTCTGCCCCTGACCAATATCTACACCACTTTCCAGTCGGTTCACGGCCTCACTCGTAATAACCAGATCAGTTTCTACATAATAACACTTTTCCACATGCTTTTTAGGTGATAAAAGGTTATGACTTAATTCTCCGTCATTGGTAAGCAGCAAAAGTCCTACCGTGTCTTTATCAAGACGCCCTACAGGAAAAATATCTTTAACCGGTATACCGGATAAATTACCGTTTAACTCTTCTTTTAAACATTCTGTCAGTACATCAAGAACGGTTCTGCTGTGTTCATCTTCCGTAGCGCTGATTACACCTGCAGGTTTATTCATCATGAAGTAAACAAAAGGTCTGTATCTATATTCCTGGCCTTTATAGGAGATCACATCTGTCTGTTCATTGATCTGGGTCTCCGGCTTTTGAATTTTTATTCCGTTTACAGAAACAAGTCCTTTTTTCAACAATTGCTTTACTTCGCTTCTGGTGCCTATATTCAGTTCGCATAATAACCTGTCAATTCTCATAAATATAATAATAACACAAATCAAGAAAAGAACCACCGTTTTGAAAAAAAATGCTTCTGTGTATCTTTCTTCCGCAATCGTACTTCTTTTGATAGTATTGATACTTATTTATCCCGCTCAAAGCCTGGGGTTTGCATGCAGCGGATTAAATCTTTGGTTTCAGAAAATGATACCGACCCTTTTCCCTTTTATGGTTTTATCCGGCATGATGATCCGTATGAATCTTACAGATTCCTTCATCAGATTGTTAAAGCCATTTTTGCAGCCCATCTTTCAGGTGAATTCCAACTGTCTATATACTATTTTCATAGGTTTCCTGTGTGGATTCCCTATGGGTGCCAATGTTACCGCACAGCTTTATGAGCGGAATATGATCACCAGAAAGGAAGCTGATTTTCTGCTGTCATTTTGCAATAATATAGGACCGGTTTATTTTCTGACCTTTGCGCTTCCTGTCATCGGCATAACCAAAATTCCGCTCTGTCTTTTCGGCATGTACGGACTTCCTCTTCTGTATGGAATTTTACTGCGTTATACCCTGTATAAAAATGAACTATCCTGCCATATTGTTTCCACAAAATCCGCTTCTTTGGCGCCCGGTTTTTTGCAATCACTTGATGAATCTGTAATGTCATCGCTTACAAGCATTACTAAATTAGGCGGTTATATGATATTTTTTAATCTTCTTAATATCATACCATCTCTTTTTATAAACAGCCAAAATCTTAAATTTATCATCAGCGCTCTTTTGGAGATCACAGGGGGAATTCGTCTGCTTTCAGATACTGCACCTAAAATAAGTCTCTGTCTTTTGACTTTTGGCGGCTTCTCCTGTATTGCACAAACAAACAGTATGATCCTCTCTGCCGGTCTTTCCTTAAAAAAATATATTATCCACAAATTAATCCTTACTGCTATCTGCGCCTTTTACTATGGTCTTTTAATTTAAACAGCATATGGACCATGACGGAAAAAATAATAGCCATCAGCAGACTGATCAGTAGGATCAAAACAAGAAGCTGTATCTTCTCCTGTTTATTTTCTGTATTCTCCTCAATGGGTTCATATGTAATTTCCTGATAAGTTTCCTTCTTTATTTCTTCTGGAGCCTTGGTAGGCTCGGGAGATGGTTTAGGCGCTTCAATTGCAGGAAGAACTACAAGATTACTTTCACTGAATACGTCAAAACCGTTATAGGCAGATGCCCGAAGCTCCAGATCCTGGTCAAAAGGAACCTGAATATCAAAAATATATTCTGTTTCTGAACTGTTCCATGCAGGCCTTGGCCAGGCAAACAGCTCTGAATAGGTATTACCGCCATTGAGACTGTAACTGTAATATTGAATATAGCTGTCATTGTCAACGGCATGCATGGATATCGTAATGATACCATCTTCCCGGTTAATATCAAGAACTTCAATATCACATGAATCCGGTGCTGTCTTGTCCGGCCTTACAACTTCCCTATAGGGAACTTCTACTTTGGGATAGTCTGTAAAATCCGTTCCGGTTTCCGTAGAATGCAGTCCGAAATACTTGGCAACTGCTTCGGCATCCTTCCTTCCGAAATCTATCAGCTGCTCATCGCTCTGTCTATAGAAAGGCTGGTCCTTTTCATTATCTAAATGACAATGTTCTATTAATGCAGCCGGCACATTCTCATGAGTGCAGTATCTTAAAATCCCATAATAATTGTCATCTTTATCATTCATTCTGGTCTTGATCCCTCTGGAATACAATCCCATGTCCTCAAAGATATTCATATTGATTTCTGCAAATTGTCTGCCTTTTACATAATATTCGCCAAATGCAGATACCCATATCTCCGCTCCGTAAAGATTATGATTGACAGAGCTGTTAAAATGCAGGCAGAATAAGAAATCTGCATTTTTTTCCTTTGCAAAAAGAGCCCTGTCTTTAATCGTCATATCCACATCGGATTCCCGTGTTAAATAAACGATAATATCATCATATTTTTCCAATTCTTCTTTCATTGCTCTGGCAACGATCATGGTCATATCTTTTTCCGTATATTCACCATATTCAGCTCCCAGATTTTCTCCCCCATGTCCCGGATCAATAACTACAATTACAGGCTCATTTGCATATACGGTAACGGGATAAAAAAACAGCAGGCCGGATATAGTTATTGTGAGTCCAAGTATGCTCAGACAAACTGTTTTTATTAATTTTCCCATAGATTTTCTCCTAAAAATATGGTTTATCTAAAGTCAAAGAAAGCCGGCTTACCTATTCCAATAAGCCGGCTGTATATTCATCGCTTACAGCATATCAATATTCAGATTACCGGAAGATGTTCCGTCTTCCGAGGTATCATCAATATATTTATCTGCTTCAGGAGGATTCAATTCCACACGGTTTGCATTTACCACATCATTATAGTTATTGAGCGTTCCCATGAAACTATCAAAATGATCTTGTGTCGTCCGCATCGTTTGATTCAGGAGGTTTTCTACATTAGCAAGAATACCGTCTGTATATTGCATGGCGGCAGCTCTCATGTCATTTGCCTCCATTGTTGCATTATCAAGGATTTCCTGAGCCTGATGAGTTGCCATAGTAACAACTTCATTGGCCTGGGCGTAAGCCTGCTGCATGATTTCATGTTCATTGATCAATTCATTTGTATGGATAGTAGCTTCATTGATCAAAGCTTCCGCCTTAGCCCTTGCATCGCTTAAAATAGCTTCCTTATTGCTGATGATCTTCTGATACCTCTTAATCTCATCAGGTGTTTTCATACGAAGCTCACGAAGAAGTTCATCAATTTCTTCCTTGTCCACAACAATTTTCGTGTTGGAAAAGGGCTGATATTTACAGCCATCTATGTACTCTTCAATTTCATCGATTAACTGCTCGATCCTGCTGCTCATTCATGTTCCCCCATTATTTCATTTACTGCTATCATTCATTATATCCATATTTTTCATAAACTTTGCGAGCCACAAATTCGGGAACACACATGGAAATGTCACCTTTAAAGCTTGCAATTTCTTTTACGCTTGAAGAACTTAAATATGCATATTCCAAACTGGTGGTCAGGAATATCGTATCCAGTTCACCCTTTGAAAGTTTTGCATTGGTCTGGGCATTTTGAAGTTCGTATTCAAAATCTGTAATAGCCCGAAGTCCCCTGATCACAACATGTACATCCCGCGACTTTGCATAATCAACCAAAAGTCCGCTAAAAGATTCTACCTTAATATTGGGAATGCCGCTAGTTGCTTCTTTCAATATATTAACACGTTCTTCTACAGAAAACAATGGAGTTTTTAGTTTATTATTTAAAACGCTGACGGTTAATTCATCAAAAATCTGTGCTGCCCGTTTGATTACATCAAGATGTCCGTAAGTAACCGGATCAAAGCTTCCCGGATAAATTGCTTTCTTCATTTTCCCCAACCTTTCTGCAAAAAACATGCTTGTTTGTTTTGTATTTTTTTTCTTTAATTACTTCAAACCCCATATCCTTCAGAAAATCAAATTCCTTATCTATAGCAGCTTCTACAATAATCAGCGTATTCTCTGTTACATACCGCTGTCCTTTAAGTGTGGAAAATACCATACCTTCAAAATCTGCCTGATAGGGAGGATCCATAAAAATAATGTTCACTTCTTTTTCCGCAATCAGGGATAAGGCCCCTAAAACATCCTGCTTTAACAGAGTAGCTTTATCTGCGAATTTGGTAAATGCAAGATTTTCCTGAATGCATGTAATGGCAGCTTTAGCATTTTCAATAAAGTAAGCATGCTTTGCCCCACGGCTTAATGCTTCAATGCCAATACCGCCGCTTCCTGAAAATAAGTCCAGGAAAATGCTGCCGGGAACATCCATCTGTATCATATTGAATAACGTTTCTTTGATACGGTCTGTGGTGGGCCTGGTATCCGCCCCTTCCGGAGTCTTCAGTTTTAGACTTCTTGCTGTTCCTGCAATAACACGCATCTTATCTCCTTCCTGCATTATATTCTGACTTTTGTTCCCTTAGTATCTCGTTTTCCGACTTTCAACCTGGAAAGCTCCATCTGCTTATCCTTGTAGATAATGGGTTGATCTTTTCCCACACCGGTATAATAAACATTCTCAACAAAGTCTTTGCTGCCCAGTTTCATTCCTCTGACACCAATGGCATTCTTTTTCTTGGTGGGAATTTCTTCTAGAGGAAATTTCAAAAAATATCCTTCGGCTGTCTGCAACACTATATTTTTCTGCTCATTCCAAATAGCAATGCTGACTACCTCATCCTCTTCCTGAAGCTTCGTAGCAGCTACCGTACGCTTAGATACATCAAATTCTCCGCCATCTACTACTTTCATCATAGAAAGCTTTGTTACAAAGATCATACGGTAAAGATTAAGGGATGTCTGACTGGTAACAGCAATAACAGTTTCGGTTTCAGAATTATAATTGCTTATATTATCAATGGGAATTCCCTTATCTCTGAATTTACCGTAAGGGATGTCCGCAGCCTTTACCGTGTGAAGCTGTCCGGTGTTTGTAAAAATACAGATCTTTCCGGTGCTTTTACAGGTAAATACATATTTGTTTTCAGCATCAGCCGCTTCTTTATTTCTTTCATAAACGGCAACATCCACTGTTTTTGCATACCCAAACCGATCCATAAGAAATACTACTTCTATGGCTTCAGGTTTCTTCTCCTCATAAACAGCTTCCGCCATGTTCTCAATAATTGTTTTTCTTGGTTTGCTGAAGGATTTTTTAATATCATCCAGTTCGTTCATAATGACCTGGGCCATAGAATCACGTCTTGAAAGAATATCTTCATAACGATAAATATTAGCCATGGTTTCTTCATGTTCGTTGATCAGCGCTTCAATTTCCAATCCGATCAGCTTGTACAGACGCATATCTAAAATAGCATTTGCCTGTTTCTCTGTAAACGAAAGCTGGGATGCCATAATTTTAGATTCCTTGAATTTAAATTTAATCCCATCTGTTTTGCCTTCCACAAGACAGGCTTTTGCCATGGTACGGTCTTTGGAACCTCGGAGAATCTCTATGATCAGATCAATAACATTGCAGGCTTTAATAAGACCTTCCTGTATTTCTCTTTTCTCTGTCTCCCTTTCCAGCATAGCTGTATATTTTCTGGTATTTACTTCATACTGAAAATCTACATTATACTTAATGATCTGTTTCAGGCTCATGGTCTCGGGTCTGCCATCTGCAATAGCCAGCATATTTACACCGAAAGTATCTTCCAGTCTCGTCTTTTTATAGAGCATGTTTACAAAATTATCAACGTCTGCATCCCTCTTTAACTCTATAACAATACGAATTCCTTCTTTAGAAGACTGGTTTGTAATATCAACAATATCCTGAGTTTTCTTGGATTCTGCAAGAGATGCAACATCTGATAAGAATTTTGCAATATTTCCGCCAATCATAGGATAGGGGATTTCACTAATGACTACATTAGTCTTTCCTGCCTTCCCCTTTTCTATGTCTACCTTGCCTCTGACCTTGATTTTTCCCATACCTGTGGCATAGATTTCCTTTAAATCATCCTTATTGATTACAATACCGCCGGTAGGGAAATCAGGACCTTTGACATATTTCATAAGTCCTTCATTAGAGATGCTTTCATCCTTCATATATGCTTTAACAGCATCAATAATTTCACCAAGATTGTGGGGAGGGATACTGGTTGCCATTCCCACGGCAATTCCCTCCGAACCGTTTACAAGAAGGTTAGGAAATTTGGCCGGAAGCACAGAAGGTTCTTTTTCGGTTTCATCAAAGTTAGGAACAAAATCCACTACATTCTTATCAAGGTCCGAAAGAAAGGCTTCCTGAGTTACCTGCATCAGCCTTGCTTCCGTGTAACGCATGGCGGCAGCCCCATCCCCTTCAATATTGCCAAAGTTTCCATGTCCGTCTATGAGAGGAAGTCCCTTTTTAAAATCCTGTGTCATGACTACCAGTGCTTCATAAATAGAGCTGTCACCATGAGGATGATATTTACCCATGGTATCGCCTACAATACGGGCACTTTTACGGTAAGGTCTGTCATATCTGATTCCCAATTCATGCATATCATACAGGGTACGACGCTGAACAGGCTTTAATCCATCCCTTGCATCCGGCAGAGCCCGGGCAACAATAACGCTCATGGCATAATCAATAAAAGATTTCTGCATGACCTCAGAATATTCTGTTTTGATAATTTTCTCTTCCATTTATAAACCAAAACCTTTCTTAAATATCCAGTTCCGCATCCTGTGCATGACTGTAAATAAACGCCTTTCTGGGTGGTACATCCGTTCCCATCAGCATTTCCGTCACTTCAGACGCCATACGTGCATCTTCTATTTCTACCAGTTTAAGAATTCTGGTTTCAGGATTTAAGGTTGTTTCCCATAACTGGTCAGCATCCATTTCTCCCAAACCTTTATATCTTTGCAGCGTAAAAGGCCCCTTATGCTTTTTACGGTATTTTTCAAGTGCCTTGTCATCATAAAGATACTCTTCCGCTCCTTTACTCGGCATGGCTTTATAAAGAGGCGGCATGGCAATATAAACATGTCCTTCAAAAATAAGCTCCGGCATAAAACGATAAAATAATGTCAGCAGCAGATTGGAAATATGTGCGCCGTCCACATCGGCATCAGCCATGATAATAATTTTATTATATCTAAGCTTGGTAATATCAAAGTCATTTCCATACCCTTCCGAAAATCCGCATCCGAAAGCATTGATCATGGTTTTTATTTCTGCATTGGCTAAAACTTTGTCAATGCTGGCCTTTTCCACATTCAGGATTTTGCCTCTGATTGGCAGGATTGCCTGATAAGCACGGTTTCTTGCTGTTTTGGCGCTGCCTCCTGCCGAGTCACCTTCTACAATAAAGATTTCACACTTGGAGGCATCCTTTGATTCACAGTTTGCAAGTTTTCCGTTGGAGTCAAAAGAAAATTTTTGTTTGGTAAGAAGATTTGTTTTCGCTTTTTCTTCTGCTTTTCGTATTTTAGCTGCTTTTTCAGCACAGCTTATTACATGTTTAAGCGTCTCTAAATTTCTGTCAAAATAACGGATCAGTTCTTCTCCCGTTATTTTACTCACTACTTTTGCTGCATCCTGATTATCCAGTTTCGTTTTGGTCTGTCCTTCAAATCTCGGATCCGGATGCTTGATTGTGATGACTGCCGTCATACCATTCCTGACATCGGCTCCTGTAAAGTTCAGATCTTTTTCCTTTAAGATGTTTAATTCTCTGGCATAAGTATTGATAATATTGGTAAAAGCCGTTTTAAATCCTGTCAGGTGTGTACCACCCTCTGCATTATAAATATTGTTACAAAATCCTAATACGTTTTCATGAAATTCATTTACATACTGCAGAGCGCCCTCCACAGTAATCCCTTCACTTTCTCCTGTAAAATAAATAACATCATGAACCGGTTCTTTGGATTTATTCATATCCTTGATAAATCCTATAATCCCATCAGGTTCATGGAATTTAAGTATCTCCGATTCCTCTTTCCTTCTGTCTTCAAATATGATCGTCAGATTAGGATTTAGATAAGCTGTTTCATGAAGTCTGCTTTTGATATCATCCTCTTTAAAACGTGTTTTATCAAAAATAGTATCATCCGGCAGGAAATTAATCCATGTACCGCTTCCCTTTGTCTTTCCAATGACCGGAAGCAGACCGTTAACAAGGGAAGTAACAGGATTTCCTCTTTCATATTTATCTTCATAAATATTTCCGCCGTTTTTAACACGGACTGTCAGATGAGAAGATAATGCATTTACAACGGAAGAGCCTACTCCGTGAAGACCACCGCTTGTTTTATACGCAGAATGATCAAACTTACCACCTGCATGAAGGGTGGTAAAAACAAGACGTTCTGCACTGACTCCTTTTTCATGCATTCCAACGGGAATACCCCGTCCATTATCCTCAATCGTTGCAGAACCGTCAGCCTCCAAAATGACCGTGATTTGGGAACAGTATCCTGCCAAATGTTCATCCACAGCATTGTCAACGATTTCATAAATCAAATGATTCAGTCCCTTGGTAGATACACTTCCAATATACATACCGGGTCTTTTTCTTACAGCTTCCAGTCCTTCTAATACAGTAATGCTGGAAGCGTCATAAATAGGTTCTTTTGCCATGATATTAAAACCTCTTTCTGAAAATGAAAAACATTTAATTCTTTTTACAGCAGGCTACTGCAAGGGAACCGGGCCCAATATGGCAGGCTACGCTAAGGGACAAAGGATCCATGTGAATTTCAAAACCGGGGAACTCTTTTTCAAGTTCTGCTTTGAACTGTAATGCAGTTTCAACATTTTTGGTATAAGCAATGTCCAGCCAGATATTTTCCTTTGTGGCGCCTCCAAATCTGTTTTCCATATCACTCCGAATGGCATTGATCATGATTGTTTTTCCCTGATTTGTTGTCCGTGCTTTTGCAAAAGCATCCAGTTTTTCCCCCTGGATCTGTAAAACAGGCTTTAATTTAAGCAACGTGCCGATTGCTGCTGCAGCCGGAGTAATTCTTCCACCCTTTTTTAAATAATACAATGTATCCAGCATGATATAGATGCTGGAATTGAATTTATCTTTTTCAAGGAAATCTTTGATTTCTGCTGCAGACTTCCCTTCCTTTGCAAGTTTCATAGCATCAAAACAGGAACGCCTTTGAGTAATGGAAATACGCTGGTTATTTACTACCTGTACTTTTCCATCGTAGTCTTCCGAAAGCATTATAGCACTTTGACATGAGCCTGACAGGCCGCTGCTCATAGGAATGTGTACGATTTCATCATAATCCTTAAGAATTTCATCCCATAAATTAAGCACCGATTCCGGTGACGGCTGACTTGTAACAACCTCTGCACCTGTTTCCAGCTTCTCATAAAATTCCTGCTGGGTCAGATTAATATCTTCAAAGAAATTTTCCTCATTGATCATAAAGGGCATTGGGAGTACAAAAATACCAAGTTCCGCTCCCTGTGCCTGTGTAATACCGCTGTTACTGTCTGTTACAATTGCAATTTTACCCACCTTATGATTCCTCACTTTCCCATAACCTTAATTACAAAAATGCTGTATTCTTATTTTTAAGCACACAGATATATATTACTGTCAGATTGTTCTAAAGTCAACAAAATTTGCCGTATTTTGGTCCAAATACCTCTTAATGGAAGCATACTGCAAAGATTCTAAATCTTTATCTTCCCGCAAAATATCATCTACTGTTGCACTGATCTTTTTTAGCAGATTACTGTCCTGATAAATATCTGCAATTTTAAATTCCATAGCCCCGCTTTGACGGATTCCGAACAGATCTCCCGGTCCCCGCAATTTCAGATCTTCTTCTGCAATATAAAATCCATCATTGGAATTATTCAATATTTTCAGCCTGTCCATAGAACGGTCATTGTCCGTACCATTTATGAAAATACAATAAGACTGAATATCTCCTCTTCCAATCCTGCCCCGAAGCTGATGAAGCTGAGCCAGCCCGAACCGTTCTGCATTTTCTACCATCATAACGGTGGCGTTAGGAACATTGATACCTACTTCAATGACCGTTGTGGAAACTAAAACATCAATATTTCCCACAGAAAACGCATCCATGATCCTGTTTTTTTCCGCAGGTTTCATTTTCCCGTGCAGATATTCTATTCGAATCGTTTTTGGCAATTCGTCTTTCAATTTTTTGGCATAATCAATTACATTCTCCAAATCATCCGTATTTTCACTTTCATCTACCATAGGACAGATGATATAAGCCTGATGACCATTTGCTACTTCCTTTGTAATAAATTCATATGCTTTTTTACGATAGCCGGTATCAACCACACAATTTTTAATAGGAAGACGATTTGCAGGCAATTCATCCACTACTGACAGATGAAGATCTCCATACAAGATAATGGCAAGCGTTCTCGGGATTGGAGTAGCGCTCATAACAAGTACGTGAGCGTAATCCCCTTTTCCGCTCAATGTTTCACGCTGTTTTACACCAAAACGATGCTGTTCGTCAGTAATCACCAATGCTAACTTATGATAAGTTACTTTTTCCTGTATCAAAGCATGAGTGCCGATAATAATATTCGCCTCTCCTGATGCTATCTCTTCATAAATTTTTTTCTTGCCGGCTGCTGATACGGAGCCTGTTAAAAGTACAGGATTTAAAGGAAGCCCATACTTTTGAATCATCTGTTTCAGCTGCTCATAATGCTGGCTTGCCAAAATTTCCGTAGGTGCCATTAACGCTCCCTGATAGCCGTTTGATACGGTCATGATCAATGAAAGAAAGGCTAAAATCGTTTTGCCGGAACCTACATCACCCTGTATCAGCCGATTCATAGTCCAGCCGCTTGTTAAATCAGCTTTGATCTCTTTCCAGACTTTAAGCTGTGCATCCGTCAACCGATAGGGCAATAATTCTATCAGCCGCTCTGCCTGTGCCGTTTCTATCATAGGATAAGAGGACCGATGTTCTTCATTATGTTCTTTTAACTTTCTAAGGGAAAGTAAAAACAGGAAAAATTCATCAAAGGAAAGTCTGTTTCTTGCTAAAAGCATATCTTCATAATTTAAAGGAAAATGAATGTCTCGGTATGCCTTTACTCTGGATATAAGCTGATAATCATTTATAATTTTATCGGGCAGATATTCTTCTTCCAAAACGGCATCAAGCGCCTGTTCCATTGCTTTCAATACCATTCTGTTAGTCAGTCCTTTTGTCAATCCATAGCAGGGCTGCAGACTTCCCGTTTTCTTTTGATATTCCTCATAGGTATAAATCTTAGGCTGATCCATATGGAGGCTGTCACGTTCCTTTTTCAGCTTTCCACGCATAAGATATACGCCACCGTTTTTAATTACATTTTTTAAATAGGGCATATTAAAATACGTAATCATTACTTTTCCGGTGCTATCGCCTGCCATTCCGGTACCGATTGTAAGCTGCCGTACCTTTTTCCATTGGAAATTGGTAAGAACCGTCAATTCCAATGTTACAGGCACATTTAAGGGTGCATCGGCTATTTTCATGGGAGGTGCAAAGGATTCATAGTCTCTTGGAAAATAATTGATAAGGTCATAGATCGTCTCTATTCCCAGCCTGTTAAAAAGCCTGACAGTTTTATCTCCGATTCCTTTTAAAACAATGATATTATCTGAATATTTCATAAAACCCCCGTTACATAAAAAGGACGGTCACCACCGTCCTTTTTGATGCAATAGAAAATACATTTTCGGCTATCATTATTCAGCTGAAACAATGTAGTAATAAATAGGCTGTCCGCCATACTGCAATTCAATATCACAGGAAGGATAAGCTTCTTCCACCTTTGCTTTCAGGTTCTCTGCCGCCTCTTCCGATACATCAGCGCCATAATAAATACTGATCAGTTCAAGAGAATCATCCATCATATTCCGAATCATTTCAAAAGTCACATCAGTAACATCAGCTCCTACAGAAAGAATACCCTGATCGCCGATTCCCATATAGTCACCCTGCTTGATTTCCTTATCTTCAATCATAGTATCTCGTACAGCATAGGTAACCTGTCCTGTTCTTACATTGGAAATTTCTTCATTCATCGTATTGGCATTGTCTTCTGCAGACATATCGGGAATATAATTAATGACAGCCGTAATTCCCTGAGGCACTGTTTTGGTAGGAATTACAATGATTTTTTTGTTTTCCACCATAGCCTGTGCCTGATTTGCCGCCAGTATGATATTTTTATTGTTAGGAAGAATAAAGACAGTATCTGCATTGACTTTATCAATGGCATTCAGCATATCTTCCGTACTGGGATTCATGGTCTGTCCACCTTCTATGATGTAATCTACACCCAGTCCTTTAAAGATTTCATTGATTCCATCCCCTGCTGATACGGCAATAAATCCTGTATCCTTGTGTTCCATTTCTTCCGTTTGTTCCTGCATTGCAGCATCTTCTTCCATCTTAAAAAGCTTTTCCTGATGTTCAAGACGCATATTATCAATCTTCATATTGGAAAGAGCGCCATATTTTAAAGCTTTTTGGATGGCAAGTCCCGGATCATTGGTGTGCACATGCACCTTGACTACATCGTCATCAGCCACCACCACAATGGAATCTCCAATAGACTCAAGATATGCCTTAAAATCAATTTCCTGCTTTATATTAAAGTTTCTTGTCAGCATAATAATGAATTCCGTGCAGTAACCGAACTTAATGTCGGCTCCTGCCTGGGCATCTATATTTGCCTGGGTCGTCTTTACATGAGTAACCTCAGGAATAGACAAATCTACTTCTTTTCCAAGAAATGCGTCATAAGCTCCCTTCAATACCTGCATCAGGCCCTGTCCGCCGGAATCAACAACCCCTGCCTGCTTTAACACGGGCAGCATTTCCGGCGTTTTTGAAAGAACTTCATCGGAATACTTGATGACTTCATCAATAAAGTATGATAAATCATTACATCCGCTATCCGCCAGTTCTCTGGCTTTTTCCGCGCCGCCCTTTGCAACAGTAAGGATTGTACCCTCTTTCGGCTTCATAACAGCTTTATATGCTGTTTCCACAGCCTTTTCAAAAGCTACCGCTAAAATAGGTATCGTCAATTCCTGCTGTTCTCTGATGGTTTTGGTAAAGCCTCTGAACAACTGAGACAGAATAACACCTGAATTTCCTCTTGCCCCACGTAAAGAACCGGAAGAAATCGCTTTACATAAAGAAAGCATATCCGGGTTTTCCATGGCAGACACATCCTTTGCTGCCGCCATAATGGTAAGCGTCATGTTAGTACCTGTATCGCCATCCGGCACAGGGAATACATTTAAATCATTGATCCATTCCTTTTTGGACTCTAAATTTTTTGCGCCAGCTAAGAACATCTTTGCAAGCAGCTTAGCGTCGATTGTATTAACCACGATATATCCTCCTCTTAGTCAATCACTCTAACACCTTCTACAAAGATGTTTATTTTTTCAATTTCAATACCGGTAAACTCTTCTACTTTATATTTCACATTACTGATCAAATTATCTGTTACTGCCAGAATACTTACTCCATATGCAATGATAATATGGAAATTCAATGTTAGTTTGTTATTTTTGATTGCTACATTGATACCTCTGGTCATACTGTCCATCTTCAATAGTTTAACCAGTCCATCTTTCACATTAATGCCCGCCATACCGACAATGCCAAAACATTCCATGGCCACACTGCCTGCATACTGGGCAATTACTTCATTATCAATTGCAATATTCCCCATATGGGTATTCATTGAAGAAGATTTCATAGTCTGCCTCCTTAAATTTTACATATATTTTGATTATACCCTTAATCTGGAAAAAATGAAACCACAAATTTCTTAAAACATTTAAAATTAATACTTGCATTATTACGAATTTTCTGATATTATACAACTGTTGCGGAAATATTTCGCGTATTAAAGAAGAAGCACATAGATATTAATTATATGTTAGGAGGTGCAATGATGGCTAAATGTGATATTTGTGGTAAGGGTGTTCATTTTGGAAACAACGTAAGCCATTCTCATAGAAGATCTAACAGAATTTGGAAATCAAATATTAAAAGAGTAAAATGTAAAATAAACGGAGCTGCTAAAAGAATGCACGTTTGTACCAATTGTCTGAAATCCGGAAAAGTAGAAAGAGCTTAATAAATCAGATTTTTAAACCACTGTATTTGCTACAGTGGTTTTTTTCTGTTCCATAAAACGGTTTACAAAGCAATATTCCGTTTATGCACGTTTTCCCATTTCGTAGTCTTCCTTTAACTCATCATATACAGAATTAATGATCAAAACCATTTCATGATCTCCTGCTATATTATCAGGATGGAACATTTTAATGAGATCACGATATCTTTTTTTCAGTGCGAGCTGACTTTTAACTCCCTGGAACAAGATCCTTGCCATATCCCTGCCCTTTTCCTGTCTAAAATAGCTTTCCTGGGCATCTTTTCTTGCTTCAAAACCCATTTTATCTTTTTCAAACTGTTTTCGCTCGGCATCCAGTTGAAAAAAACCGTTTTTAAGGATGTCCATCTTCTTGTCAAAAAATAACTCATCCTGCTTAAGGCGCTGCTTCTCTATTACCAGTTTTCTATTTACTTCTGCCATTTCTTCCTGAAACTGCTGCTTTTCCTTTAGGAATTTTTCTTCAAGACGTTTCAATTCCATTTTTTCCGTTTCAACACGGATATTTTCTTTGAAAAGCCATGCCTTCAGTTCATTCAGTTCTTCCATAGAACCTTCTACTAATGTCTTTTCAAAGTCTTGTCCTGTTTTTATATTTTCATCAAAAATTCCCATGGTTTTCTCCCACTGAAATTCATTCACAATAATAGAAATTATATCCTATCAGCAACAACAAGCCTATAATGATTAACGCAATCAAATAATGATGTGTCAGGAAAATCATAAGCAGCATTCCAACAGCTACCCAAAATGCTATGAACCCGATCATTTTTTTCATGCGCACCAACCTATTTATCCCTCTTAATCCATTTTATGCTGTTTTGGGAAAATTATTGCACGTCCTTTACATCTTCTTCGGGAAATGCAATTTCAACCGCTTCCTCATCATCAATCATTTCTTCTTTAGGAGTTGTAAGTTTATCTACAATATCGGGTATCATATCAAGTACTTTGGTCATAGTATCCTGATTTTTAATATTAACAAGTTTGGTACTTCCATTTTTTATCACAAGAACAGCGCTTGGCGTCAGTTTTCCGCTGAATCCGCCGGCGCCTCCATTCTTCTTATCCCCTGCATTTGCACCTGCTCCTACACCAAAGCTGATATCCACAAGAGGAACTATAACCGTATCGTCAGAAAGTTTCATGGGATCACCTACCACTGTCTTGGTAGATAAAATGGTATTCATCCCCTTCATCAGAGAGTCGATTACTCCTAAAAAATTATTTTCAGCCATTATGCTGCCTCCTTTTTAAACAATCGGATTACTCGCCGCAAATCTTTATTGAAATAAACCCTGATTGCGGTTTTTAACACTTTAAATACTGTGATCTTTCCTTTTATGAAAAAATCGCCTTCTATAATGGAGCGGTCAAAATCAGGTGTAATAAGGATATGATTGCCTATAATGGGATATAAAATACCCTGTATTGCCAGAATCCTGGCCGTACTTGCCGGGTCATTAGTTCCTATGACAAAGTTTCCCTTTATCTTACGTGGAAGGATGGTTTTTATTAAGGATACTGCCTGGTTTTCACAAAGCTGCCATGCTTTTTTAAAAGAATCACTTTCAATAATACCGATATAATATCTTATATTACTGATAATATGTTTTATCTTATCATATATCTGATTAATTGTGTACTTAATATTTTTCAGGATATGAAAAAGTTTTTTCAGGAATTTTGTAAAACTAATCTCCTCTTCCTGCAATGGTTCCTCAAAAAAATCATTCTGCTCAGCCGCTTTTTTTTCTTCCTTTATTTCCTGTTTTGAAAAATCTTCTTCCTGATCCTTCTTTGAGTCGGTAGTCATTTCTTTGGGTGAGGGCCCTGACTTTTCCTCTTTGGAAAGCTGCTTTTTCGTTTTACGAACTTTTTTACTGTTCTGTTTCGTTTTCTTTTCCATGGTAGAAAAAACAGTAAAACAGAATATCCTTATTTTGATGTAAGCTTCTTCCGGATATCGGAAAGATGCATTAACAATATGCAAAAGCCACGTTACTTTCACAGATGCTCTTACAGGTGCATCATCTTCCTTACGCCTGTACCCTTTCAGCTGATAACGTATGGGAACAAACAAGATAAGCAGCGCTGCAGCTAAAACAAACAACAGAATGCACAGTAAAACAATTCCGATTATTTTTAAAATGCTTAAAAATACTGTTATCATTTATATCAACATATTCCTTTCTCAAATCGGGAATTTCTTACTTTCCAGTTTAAATAGCCTTTTATGTTGAAGTCTCCAGTGGCTTTTTGGCACTCTGTAATAATCTGCATAACTATATCTACTGCTTCATCATAGTCATTTGCAATTCCTATGATAACAGGCGGATAATACCGATAATACCGTTGCTTAAGATAAGCGCTCTGGAAAAATTCCAGGCGGTCTGACCCTTTCGCAAAACAGATGACATAGACAAACTGTCCCTCATGGTTCTTCAATTTTCTTTTTACTTTGCCGGGATTCTTAATCTTTTCACCAACATAGAGATATTTATAAAATTTCATTTCCGCCTCTGCTCATTTAAGTTAAATATGCATCAAAAATTCTCTTTGCTATTGGAACCGCATAGTCTCCTCCGGCTCCTGCGCCTTCAATAATGATTGTAACACAAATCTTAGGATCTTCAACCGGGGCAAATCCCGTAAACCATGCATGACTGTCTCCTTTTACTGTACCATATTCTGCTGATCCTGTCTTTCCTGCTGCGGTATAAGATAGTCCTTTTAATCTGGTGGCCGTGCCTTCATTTACCACATCTGTCATTAAATCAGTGAGGATTGATGCTTCTTCTTCTGTAATGATCTTCTTGTAAGTTGCGGAATTAAAGGTTTTAATAATATTTCCCGCACTGTTTTCCACATGATCCACTACATAAGGTTTCATCAGCACTCCCTTATTTGCTATGGCACAGGTAATCATGTTCAAATGCATTGGCGTCATTGCCGTAGTGCCCTGACCGATAGAAGTCTGTATCATATCAGAATCAGAGGTATCTGCATTTACATTGACTGTACTCCGGTTATATAGGAAATTCAGGGGAAGTTCTCCGTTAAACATTAAATCGGCCAATGAATCTTCAAACTTTTCTCTGTCAAAGGATAATCCCATATTGGCAAAAGAAGTATTGCATGACTTGGCAAAGGATCTTGAAAAACCAACTTGTCCATGTACGGAACCATGATAACATTGTATTCTGTCTTCGCCTCTTGTTAAAGCTCCCGTGCATTGATAACTGTAACTGTTATAACTTTCTTTGTTTTCCCTGATATATTCCAGCGCAGTTATGATCTTAAACGTAGAACCCGGAGGGTACAGTCCCTGGGTGACACGGTTCAAAAGCGTGCCCGATTCATTATCCTCTCTTAGTTCATCCCAATCATCTTCAATACTGCCCGGATCAAAATCCGGCTTGCTGACCATAGCAAGAATCCTTCCGGTAGAGGGTTCCGTTACAATCACCGCACCACGATATACCCCAAGGGCTGTTGAAGCTACCTGCTGCAGCTCCACATTCAGTGTGGTGTAAACATCATCTCCCGGGTATTTTTCACCACTAATATCCATACTGGCTTTTTGGGATAAAGGTGCATTGGAATTTATCAGATAATAATTTGCCTGAGCCTCCACTCCCATCCTTCCATTAACAGAATATCCCACCACATGAGAAAACAGATTTGCATAAGGATACTGCCTTACTTCATTTCCATCCTCATCTTCCACGGTCATTGCAAGAACTTCTCCGTCAGCTGAATATATGCTTCCTCTTCGATTCTGGGCAAGCAACATCTGCTGTCTGCCATTGTAGCTGTTATTGATCAGTTCCTGTTTATGGGTAGCGGAATAATGGGTGATATATCCGATCATACCAAGAAAAAGTCCTGTAAATACCCATGTGACCATTCTGATCTGTTTATTTACTTTCTTTTTTGTCTGACCTTCTTTTTTAAATTTCATCATAATTTTCGCTGCCTTTATTTAAATCATCTGTTCCTACAAAATCCCTGGTTTCCTTTTCTTTTGATAAAGCTCTTTTCTTCTTTCTGGTTTTTCCCTTTTTTCTTTTTTGCTTTTCCGCTTCTGCTTCGTCTTCCCGAACCATATACAATCCTTCAATGACTGAAAACATGATCAGCGTTGTCAATACAGAACTGCCTCCATAACTGATAAAAGGCAGGGTAACACCGGTCAAGGGAATAAATTTTGTCCCTCCTCCGATGGTTAAAAATACTTGAAAAATATAAGTGATCCCAAGTCCAAAAGCTGTCAGTTGATAAAATTTATCACTTAACTTCATGGAGATATTCATAAACATGATAAAGCTGCTGACACAAATCAAGATTAAACATGCTGCAAATAAAATTCCAAATTCCTCTGCAATGGCAGAAAAAATAAAATCGGCTTCTACAAATGGAATTGAGTCCGGCGTTCCCCTGTATAATCCAAGACCAAACCATCCTCCGCTGGATATGGCAAATAAAGACTGGGTAATCTGATAACCGGTAGAATCAATCACGCTCCAGGGATCCTTCCATGCCTGCACCCTTACCTGCACATGAGTAAATACCCTGAAAGCAATATAAGCTGCCGCCGATCCGCCAACACTTCCCAGCAAAAGATAAATAAATTTGCCACTTGCCACAAATACACTCAGAACATATACAACAAAGAATATCAACGCACTTCCCAGATCTTTGCTGCATACAAGTATGATCACGTGGGCTGCTGCAATCACTGCCGTTGTAAAGACCTCAAAAAAATCCGCTGATTTGTAAAGAGCGCTTGCCAGATAAAATACAAAAATAATTTTTACAAACTCCGATGGCTGAAAAGTAATGCCCGCAATGGAAAAAGATAATTTACTTCCATAAGTAGTCTGCCCTAAGATCAAAACAATGGAAAGCGCCGCTATTCCCACTACGGCATAAATCCATTTCAGTCCCTTAAGGAATTTAAAGTGATGTACAAAAAACGGAATAATAAGGGCAATGACTAATGAGCCTGTTACAATAATGAATTGTTTGATTGCCTTTTCAAAAGAAAGCCTGGTCAAGATCACAAATCCTATAGAAAGCAGAATGCACATATTATTGATGACTAATTGATTTGTCCTGGGATACATCATTTTGAAAAGCACAATAGCCGCATACAAAATAATCTGCTGAAACGCATAGAAAAACAAATAAGTAATATCTCCTGTTTCAAAACAGATTACTATAAAGCAGCTGAAATGGAGGGCGAACATCAATATGTTCTGCCGGGTATAAATACCCCTCCGCCTAAGTTCATCATCAAACCTAAATACTGCAAAGCATTCATATGTATATAACACAATCAGCAATGTTATAATATATTTCGAAAACTCGCTGACGTATAATTCCATTTATTCGACTCCTCTTTTATAATGTCCGGTAGTATAATTCCTGTAAAAAGGATCTTCATAACACACTGACGTTTTTTGAAAATATTCAATGATCTTTTCTGTTTCCTCTTTATTTTCTGTGGTAAAATCCAGGCGACAGCTGCCAGGACATAAGTGTCTGCCATCAAATAATTTATGCAGAGACAGCGGCACACTGTTATAAATAATATTATAACAATAAGTACAGTCATGATAAACAGGAAATTCTTTTTGATATCGGTCCGATAAAAGATTCCATCCTGATTGTTTTGTACACTTACCTGATGTCCTTCTTAAACATCCTGCTGAAACCATCATGGGAAGCCGGCCATATACCATTACCGAAATATCATCCTGTTTCCATGCAGCAGTATTTTGAATATCTTTCCATTCATGGACATTTAATTCTGCGGGAAGATAGACTTCATTTGCATTTTCTTTCCATATCTGTATTGAATACTGATTCCATGCATACAAATTAATATCCGTTACAACAGGTTTTGTATTGCCCTTTATTTTCAAATATGCCATAGTTTCCAGATTTCTGACCAGCGCCCCATCAAAAACAGGTGTATTTAACAGCATCCACACATTTTTAAGAATATCATGGTCTTTTTCCCTTACTACATAAGGAAATGTCAGATAATATTCTACCTTTTTCTTTGCTTTATATGACGTAAGGTGTTTGATAAGGTCTTCATCTATGTTAATTCTGTCAATATAAATTCTTTCAGCGCCTTTTAAAATAGCTGCCTCCAGCTGCTGGTATGTATTTACAAGTGCATGGATTGCAGGCTGATGCTCCAAAGTCTTATCTTTTACGGCATCTTTCAATTTATCAGGCCTCTGATAAGGAATGGCTTTCCTTTTATTATCACTAAAACCGTTCTCTTCTATTATCCTTTCCAAAAGCAGCGTTAGTCCTTCTCGTCTCAGCTGATTTAAAGCGCTTATGGGCATAAAAATGTCATGATCCATATCCACTTCTACAGAAGATATCTTAAAGCAGGTGCCGCCGCTTTTCTGAAGCTGATCAATAATTTTTTCCTTGGAAAGAGGCTGTCTTTGAGCTTTCTGCACACCCTCTCCTTCTATACAAACAGTCTTTTGTCCGCATGTTAAAGTAAGACATGCTCTCAAACCTTCTTTAAAAACCGCCTTCATTACAACAGGGAGTGTCCTTTGAGAGTCAATATATTCCTTCCGTATATGGGATAAAAGTTTTTCATCACTTCCCGCGTAGGAAGGTGTGGAAAGAGTGATCATATTCTGTCCGTTATGTTGATGATAATATCCCTCTGATATGGAACTTCTGATATAAAGTTTTCTTAAATGTTCCATATCTTCTTTGGAAACTTCATATACTCTGTCCTGATCCTGATAATACCTGTCAATATATTTACGGTAAATTGCTGTAACACCTGCAGCATATTCCGGTTTTTTCATACGTCCTTCAATTTTAAGGGAATCAATACCTGCTTCTATCAGTTCCGGAAGGATATTGATGGTGCACATATCCTTCATGCTTAAAGGATAGCCTTCCTGCCCCACATTTATTCTATAAGGAAGACGACAGGGTTGTGCACACCGTCCCCTGTTGCCGCTTCTTCCTCCAAGAATACTGCTGAAAAGGCACTGTCCGGAATAACAATAGCACATAGCCCCATGAGCAAAAGTTTCCACTTCAATGGAAGCCTTCTGTTTGATTTCTCTGATTTCAGCAAGAGACAATTCTCTTGCAAGCACAATTCTGGAAGCTCCGGATTCCTTTAAAAATCTGGCGCCATAAGAGCCTGTTATTGTCATCTGTGTACTGACATGAAGCCGCAATTCCGGAAAATGCTTGCGGATAAATGAAAGGACTCCAATATCCTGTATGATCACACCATCAAGGCCTGCTTCATAAAATGGCCGCAGAAAATCATATAACTGCGGAAATTCTCTTTCTTTTACTAATGTATTAACTGTAAGATATACTTTTTTATGAAAAACATGAGCATACCGGATGCCTTCACAAATTTCTTCCTGGGTAAAGTTGTCTGCATAAGCTCTGGCGCCAAAAGAACTTCCTCCAAGATACACCGCATCTGCCCCTGCTGATATGGCACCAAGCAAGGCTTCATAGTTTCCAGCCGGTGCAAGTAATTCCACTTTTTTCATTGATTCTCCTAAAAGGAAAAGCTGTCCGTTTACAGACAGCTTTCGGTCATATTCCATGTAATCAAGCAAGATGTTTCCTACTGCTTCTTTAATTCTGTTTCAAGCCGTACAATTTTTCTTGCATTTTCATTAATTTCATTTTGAAGATTCTTAACATTCTTCTCTGTATTTTCAAGTTTAATCTGAGCAGCTATTAATTCATGCTTAAGGTTATATAATTCCCGCTCTTTATTCTGGGTTTCTTCCTCAAGAAGCGCTATCTGCTTCTTGGCTTTGAAATAGTCATCTGCAATATTCAGCTGTAATAAAACGCTCTGAGTATCAATTGGCTGACGCCTGAAGGAATCCACCTTATTATACTCTGACACCTTATTATTGATATAGGAGGCAACCTTTTGTAAATATTCTTCACTTTCATATCCGCTTAAGGTAAAAACCTTGCCGCCGATAATCACTTCTGTATCTGTTTTTGCTGTCATTAAGATCACCCCTTATCCTTAAACGCTAAGAAAATCGCGCTTTCAAGTACTGATTTGATTATAAGCATATTACTTCGGAATTTCAAGTCCTAAATGATGATAGGCAAAATCTGTAACCACTCTTCCCCTTGGTGTTCTGTTAATAAAACCGTTTTTAATCAGGTAAGGTTCATATACATCTTCAATGGTTCCGGAATCTTCTCCAATTGCCGCTGCAAGCGTATCAAGCCCTACAGGTCCGCCTCCGAATTTATCAATCATGGTAAAGAGTATATTCCTGTCAATGTGATCCAGTCCCATAGGATCCACATCCATTAGATTCAACGCCGTTACTGCAATTTCTTCCGTAATAATGCCATCATATTTTACCTGTGCAAAATCACGAACCCTTTTTAATATCCGATTGGCAAGTCTTGGAGTCCCCCTGCTTCTCCTTGCCATTTCCTTAGCCCCCGCCGGCTCTATGGGTGCATCTAAGACTCTGGCTGAATGCATAATAATCTGTTGAAGCTCTTCAACGGAATAAAATTCCAGACGATGGATAATTCCAAACCTGTCACGGAGCGGCGCTGTTAAAAGACCGGCTCTGGTAGTTGCACCAACTAGTGTAAACTTCGGCAAATCAAGCCGTATGGAACGTGCTGTCTGCCCCTTTCCGATCATAATATCAATTGCATAATCCTCCATGGCCGGATAAAGAACCTCTTCCACCTGTCTGTTCAGTCGATGAATCTCATCTACAAACAAAAGATCTCCTTCCTGAAGATTATTTAAAATAGCAGCCATTTCACCCGGTTTTTCAATGGCAGGGCCGCTTGTCACTTTCATGTTGACCCCCATCTCATTGGCAATAATACCTGCAAGTGTGGTTTTGCCAAGTCCCGGAGGACCATAGAACAATACATGATCGAGGGGATCATTTCTCTGCTTTGCAGCTTCAATATATATCTTCAGATTTTCCTTTATTTTGGCTTGACCGATGTAGTCAGTCAATTGCTGAGGTCTGAGAGAACCCTCTATTTTCATATCCTCTTCAATTAAGTTTGTTTCTATTACTCTTTTAGCCATAAAATTCTCCGTTCTTACTCAGCCACGATATTGGGGCAACACCAAAAGCACTTTTTCTAATACATATTTTTTAAAGCAAGCTTAAGAATGGTTTCTACATCTGCATCTTGTGAAACATCTGCCTTCTTAACAGCTTTTAGTGCATCTGAAGGACTATACCCCAGCGCAACTAACGCTTCCACAGCTTCATTCCTTGCACTGTTCTCCATATTCGTTCCTTTTAAGCCATCTGCTACGGAATATTCATTCATTTCCCTTTTGATCAGCGTATCTTCTATGGAAATCTTATCTTTGAGATCAAGAATAACTCTGCTTGCTGTCTTGGCTCCGATTCCCGGTGCTTTGGCAATTGCCTTAGCATCTCCTGCTAAAATAGCAAAACGCAGATCATCTGCACTCATTACCGACAAGATCGCCAAACCGCCTTTGGGTCCGATCCCATTTACAGTGATCAGCTTCTTAAAAATTTCCAGATCATCTTTTGTTAGAAAACCATAAAGTTGAAATGCATCTTCCCTGACCCATGTATAAGTATGAATCTTTACTTCTCTGCCGATTCCGGGAAGTGAAGATGCCGTATCTTCTGAAATTTTGATATTATATCCGATTCCACCTGTGTCAATAACTACATTATCTTCCGAAATATCCTCAATAACGCCTTTTACAAATGCTATCATAAATGACTTCCTCTCTCCATAATCCTTTTGATATAAGGCATTACAAGTGATGCTGTAATACCTATCAGAATACCTGTCAACAGACCTGCCAATATCAATATGGGAACATAATAAAAAATCCCATATGTGGAAACAATGACAAAAGCAACCGCAAGCTGTCCTATATTATGCATAACGCCTCCGGCAGCGCTTACTACCGGAATGTGGAATCTGCCGCTCTTAACCATCAGCGCCATCGTAAGAAAACTGATAACCGCTCCCGAAAGGCTGTAAATGATCATTGTAAGATTCCCAAACAGAAAGCCGCACAATATGGCTTTTACTACAGTCAGTAGAAACGCCTCCCTATATCCCAAAAGACAAAGCGTTAAAATTACAGCTAAATTGGCAAATCCAAGTTTAATCCCGGGGATGCCAAACTGAAATGGAATGATTGTTTCTATGTAAGATAAGATTAAAGCAAAAGCCAGCAAAAGCCCCATATATGATGTTTTTACGTTCATTTGTCAGTTTGTGATGGCATCAATATCACTTTCCTCCGGTGAATCTATCAAAATAACAAGTTGATGAGGCAGACAGATAATACTTTCCCCATTTCTTTTGATGCTCTTTTGCCTGATGCATAATTGATCCGGACAGTCTGCATCTGTAACTCTTACATCTCCTTCATTGATCAAAAGCAAATTGTAGCTCTGATCCGGTCCTTTTATTGTGACTGTCCTGTTCTCAGACAGTTTATAGCGTCCGATTTCTTCCCCTGACTGCAAAACAACGACCTCATTAAGGCTTTGATTTTCATTCTTTAAATAAGGGATCAGAAAAAGAAAAAATGAAACAGCAAGCAGCGCTCCTATTAAAACAATATCATTCTTCAGTTTATGTATAAAATCTTTATTCGGTATATTCATATTTCCTATTACAACTTTTTTCTTTTTTATTTTAACATACTCGAACATATGTTTCAAGCATTTCTTTTTAAATGATACTATGATAAAATAAAGAGGAAAAATATCATGAAAGGAAATCATTATGAAACTTATTTTTGTTCGTCACGGAGATCCTGATTATAAAAATGACAGCCTGACCCCCAAAGGGGTTAGAGAAGCGTCTCTTCTTGCCCAGCGGATCTGCAAATGGAATGTAACCGACTTTTACTGTTCGCCTCTTGGGCGGGCAAGAGCAACTGCATCCTATACTCTGGAAAAGGTGAATCGTGAAGCAAAAATCCTTAATTGGACACAGGAATTCAACTATGCAATCGATGATCCCATAACCGGCAGACATGGTGTCCCCTGGGATCTGGTTCCCTCTGCGTGGAGCAATGATCCCCTGATGCTTTCCCAGGAAGAATGGGTACACTCTGCCATCATGCAGCAAAATCCTCAAATTGCAGATAAATATACAGAAGTTCGCAGAGAACTTGATGCGTTTTTGGCAGGTTATGGCTATATCCGGGAGGGAAATTTTTACCGGGTACCTGCAAAAGAGGAGGTTTTTATTTCGTCAACGGTTTCTCCTGATAATATAGCTGCACGCTCTGCCATGCAAGCCGGAAAAGAGGAACCTCTTGTTGTTATTTTCTGCCATCTTGGGGCCATCTGCATTATGCTGTCACACCTGTTAAATATTCCCTTTCCGCTTTTGGCTCACGGATTTTTTCTACCCACCACTTCCCTTACTGTCTTAAATACAGAGGAACGTTGGAGTAATGAAGCCTACTTCAGGGTGCAGACTATAGGTGATGTAAATCATCTTTTAACAGGCGGTGAACCGATTTCCAATGCCGGTTCCTTTGCAAATTCATTTCAGGGATAATATGGTCAGTACACATCGAAACTGCCCTTATGTTAAAAAACAGCCTGTGAGGCTTATGCACTCACAGACTGTTATTTTTAATTTTGAATCCTATAAGGTGTTTGGTTTATTGTGCAGGTTCTGCAGATTCCTCAGTTTCTACAGGTTCTTCTACAGATTCTGAATCCTGCGTTGTGGTATCGATTGTCAGATATTTTAATCTTCCTTTTGCATCGCCTATTTCATATGTTTCCATTAAGTCTGAAACATATGAAATGGTATTGTCAGAGGCAAGCAAATCAGAAATTTCTGCGTCAGATTCTTCTACATCATAATATCTATTGACAAATTCAACTACATAATACTGATGGCTTCCTTCCGAAGCAATGGCTTCAATATCGCCTTCTTTTCTTCCATCCTCATATAACCAGCCGCTGATTGCAGAAGGTGTATATGCACGATACTGGCCTTCGCTTAAACAATATTCAGTATCAGCGTTCTCATAATCTGCTTTTGCTTCATCAGAAGCATTCTGAATGCAAAGTTCTTCAAAATCGCTGCCACTCTGTCGTGCTTTGACAAAAGCATCTGCTTTTTCCTCTGTTTCACTCATCGCTTTTGCAATATCTTCTTCTGAAGCATCTTCGCCAATTTCTGCAGTAAACACAAAACTTCTGTAATCTACTTTATCATAATTCTGTGGATTCTCATTATAGTATGCTGTAATTTCCTCTGCAGAAGGCACATTTGTTTCTATCAGATGATTATAATAAGCAGCTGCCAGTATACCTTCTCGTATGAATGGAGCTACATTATTTTTAGTGGCATACTTTCCAAAAGTATTTTTATAATATTCAGATTCTGTTATTCCGGCTGCGCTTGCTGCCTGTTCATAGCTGGCTGTACGCTCTGCATAGTCTGCTGCATCATCATAAGTAAATCCATTTGCCTTAGCATCATCTGTCAGGGCAAATATCTGCTGCATCTGTTGAACAGCGCTTTGATCAAACATATCTTTCCAAGACATGTTTTCATCATACGCCTGCTTTGCAAAATCCTGTGTAGTGTCAAGTCCCATATAAGGCAACAGTGAACCATAAGTATTCAGATAATCATTAACAGATGCATTATAGTAATAATCAAATTCCAGCTGGCTTACATTCCTGTTTCCTACTGTAATATAAGTTCCTTTTATTGCTGATTGTTTATTTACAACGGATGTTCCGATGCTGATCACAACTGCAAGAATCAAAAGAATTCCTATCAGAGATGATACAATTTTAAATATTTTATCATCACGCCTGTCTTTTTCTTCCTGTGCCTTTCTGGCAGCCATTTTACGGTCATATTTTGTCAAGACCTTTTGCTCGCTATTTTCCTCCGGTGCAGCCTTCTTCGCCATTTTAACAGTTCCTCCTCGTTTCTGATGCTTATTATAACTTTGGGAATTATTCTAACAGTAATTTGTGTCCATACTGTGAATCCTTCTGCATTTTATCATATCTTTTAAGAAATTATCAACCAGTTCCTTCTATTATCTTTCATTACTTTTGGTTGATATAGTTGACCAGTCCCTCGGCTGCAATGATCTTCTGCATAAACTCCGGAAATGCCTGTCCTTTGAAACTGGTTCCCTTGGTAATGTTTTTAATAATGCCGGAATCAAAATCCACTTCTACTTCGTCCCCATTTTCAATTCCTTTAGAGGCTTCCGGGCACTCAATGATAGGCAGTCCTATATTGATAGCATTCCTGTAAAAAATCCGGGCAAAAGTCTCTGCAATCACACAGCTTACTCCGGCTGCTTTAATAGCAATAGGTGCATGCTCCCTGGAAGAACCACAGCCAAAATTTTTATCTGCTACAATAATATCCCCCTTGGATACTTTTTTAATGAATTCCTTGTCAATATCCTCCATACAATGGGTAGCCAGTTCTGCGGGATCAGAAGAATTCAGATATCTTGCAGGGATAATTACATCTGTATCTACATTGTCACCATATTTAAAAACAATTCCTTTTGCTGCTTTCATGTTTCCGTTCCTTTCTTCCAATTCATTTTATAATTGATGCGGACAGGAAATCTTTCCTGTAATGGCACTTGCCGCTGCAACAGCCGGGCTGGCAAGGTATATTTCAGAATCTACATGTCCCATGCGGCCTACAAAATTGCGGTTAGTAGTTGAAACGCATCTTTCTCCCTCAGCCAGTATTCCCATATATCCTCCAAGGCAGGGTCCACAGGTAGGCGTACTTACAATAGCACCTGCTTCAATAAAGATTTTCAGAAGTCCTTCTTCCATTGCCTGCATGTAAATTGCCTGGGTAGCCGGAATTACAATACAGCGCATCCCTTTTGCCACATGTTTTCCTTTTAAAACTTTTGCTGCCGTACGCATATCTTCCATACGTCCATTGGTACAGGAGCCAATTACCACCTGGTCAATTTTAATATCTTCTGTAATTTCATCAATTGTTTTCGTATTTTCCGGAAGATGTGGAAATGCAATAGTAGGCCGAAGGGTGCTTAAGTCAATGGTATACTCCTCATCATAAACTGCATCCGGATCTGCTTCATAGACAGTGTAGGATTTGTCGGAATGTTCCTTCATATAAGCAACTGCCAGATCATCCACCGGGAATATTCCATTTTTTCCGCCTGCTTCTATGGCCATATTGGCAATGGTAAAGCGATCATCCATTGTAAGGTTTTTAATACCGTCTCCTACAAATTCCATGGATTTATACAGAGCGCCGTCTACTCCTATCATGCCGATAATATGTAATATGATATCTTTTCCACTGATCCATTCAGAGGGTTTTCCCACAAGATTAAATTTGATGGCGGCAGGCACTTTAAACCATGCTTTACCTGTAGCCATACCGGCAGCCATATCGGTACTTCCCACCCCTGTGGAAAAAGCGCCTAAGGCTCCATAAGTACAGGTATGAGAATCTGCACCAATAATCACATCCCCTGCTACCGTCAATCCTTTTTCAGGCAGCAAAGCATGTTCGATCCCCATTTCACCAACTTCAAAGTAATTGGTAATTTCATTGCGATATGCAAACTCTCTTACGCATTTACAGTGTTCGGCAGATTTAATATCTTTGTTAGGTACAAAGTGATCCGGAACAAGAGCAATCTTATCCTTATCAAATACGCCGTCAACCTTCATTTTTTCCATTTCCTTAATGGCAACCGGACTGGTAATATCATTACCTAGAACAAGATCTAAGTCGGCTTCTATTAGCTGTCCGGCTTCTACTGTTTCAAGTCCGGCATGTGCTGCCAGTATTTTCTGGGTCATTGTCATTCCCATAATCATTACCTCCTGTATGAAATCTATCTGCTTTTAAGTCTGTTTATCAGGCTGTATCATTGATGCCCATTGATACGATTCTATCATATAAAACCGTTTTTGAAAACTCATTCCCGGATTTTCTTGTGAAATAAAAAAGAGTCCATAATCGGACCCTTTGATCATTTCAATTCTTTACTAATTTCTTCCTTAGAAGGCATAACGCGCAAAGCGCCTTTTTTCGTTGTTACCAGAGAGGCTGCACAATTTGCAAACAAAAGCATTTCCCGTAAATCCTCTGTACTAAGTTCCTCTAACCCATGCTCTGCTATATAGTGCAGAACACATCCGCAGAAGGTATCTCCCGCTCCTGTTGTTTCAATGGTATTATCCCTTAGAAAAGGCTTTGCCTCTACTATGTTTCCTTTGTAGTAAGCTCTGCTTCCCTGCTTTCCCATGGATACCAATACCAGCGGAATATGATACCTGCTGTTGATCCATTCTACTCCTGCAGAATAATCCTCCTGCCCTGTAAGCCACTGAATCTCATTATCAGAAATCTTTAAGATCTGACAATGTTCAAGACCATACAGCACCTGCTCTCTTGCATCCTCAAGGCTGTTCCACAGAGGTGGCCGCAAATTGGGATCAAAGGAAATGACTGCTCCTGATTCTTCTGCAATGCGAATCGCCTTCTTAGTGGCTTCTCGTACTCCCTCATGTGTCATAGACAATGTTCCAAAATGAAAAATCTTTGAATCGCGTATTACTTCTTCCGGTACTTCCGCTTTTGTCAGCATCATGTCAGCTCCCGGATCTCGATAAAAAGAGAAATCTCTGTCACCATCCGGATAGGTATGTACCAGCGCCAGGGTAGTATGTACCTGCTCATCCATAAGCAGGAATGACGCATCAATCCCTACTTCCGTAATCGCATCCTTTAGCTGCTGTCCGAAAAAGTCTTTTCCTACTTTCCCGATAAATGCCGTTTTATGTCCCAGTTTGGAAAGCATTGCCAGCACGTTACAGGGAGCGCCGCCGGGATTTGCCTCAAACAATGGGTTCCCCTGATCGCTTTTGCCGTTTTCCGTAAAATCAATTAATAATTCGCCTAACGCCGTAACATCATAACTCTTCATCATTCTTCTCCATTTTCAAAGCATCCCACTATTCTTACATCAGATCATACTTTACAATATCCATCACTACATCTCCGTCCGCAAAGAAGGAAATGCCATCTGCCTCCTGCTCTGTATACATGATTGCTGTCAGAACATGTTCCCCATCATTTACAAAGACCTCAACACTGAAGCGGTCCAGAATGATCCTTAATTTCAAATTACCGTCTGTACTGTTCACAAGGCTGCGCCTTTGATGGATAATGGCCCGTCTGGAACCGGAAAATTTTCTGTCTACCTTTAGGATCGATTCTCTTGGGCGAAAACTTAAGGAAGTCTGATACTGTTCATTTTGGGCAAAACGCACTGCAAATTTTTGATACAGCTTCTGTTCATCTCCCGGTCTTAATACCAGTTCCATATCAACTCTTCTGCCCTTGATTCCGTCAAGACTGATAGTTCCGGAAAAAGCTACATCGGAATATGCTACTTGATTGCACCGCATTTCATCCAATTCTCTGATAGGTTTCTGATACAGTCTTCCGTTTTTAACAGATAATTCTCTTGGAAGACTCATCTGACCAACCCAAGGTTCTTCTGATGCCCTCAAATTGCAGGTATCCCAATTCTGCATCCAGCCGATCATCACTCTTCTTCCATCAGGAGTAATCACTGTCTGTGGTGCGTAAAAATCAATACCGTAGTCAATAGCCTGATTCGTTTTCTCCGTAAATGCACCGGTTTCCTTATCAAAATCTCCGGTCAGGCACAAAGTACCGTTTCCGTTATGATATTCAAAACCTTTCGGAAGCATATCCTGAGGACTGGTAAGAAGTACCCATGTTCCATCCAATTCAAAAAAATCCGGACATTCCCACATTTTTCCAAAACGGTTCTTGTTTTCTGCCAGTATACTTTTAAAGTTCCATTTTAATCCATCCTTGCTTTCATATAACAGAATCTGACCGCTGCCGTCTGCAGGGCGGTTTCCCGCCACACAATAATAAGTGCCGTCTCTGTCCTGCCACATTTTAGGATCTCGGAAATCAGCTTTGCTTGCTCCTTCCGGAATATCCTTTGCATCAAGTACCGGATTCATTTCATATTTCTCATAATCTACGCCATCCCCAATGGCAATACACTGGGTCTGCACATCTCCAAACACATCATTTGCCTGATGCTCTTTTGCTACACCTGTATACATCAAAAGGTGTCTGCCATCCGGAAGCACTATAGCGCTTCCGGAAAAACATCCATCTTTATCATATGCCTCATCCGGAGCAAGGGCTGCAGGAAGATACTCCCAATGCAGCAGGTCTTTACTGACCGCATGCCCCCAGTGCATGGAACCCCACTTTGCTTCATAGGGGTAATACTGATAAAACATATGATATTCGCCTTTGTAATAAGAAAAACCATTAGGATCATTCATCCAGCCAGTGCGCACAGATAAATGAAAATCCGGACGATCTTCCTTTTTTATCATTTTTTCTGCCGTTTCTTCGTACTTGCGCGCTTCACGCAATGTCTGACTCGTCATAAATTCTTCCTGCCTTTCACTATTCGGCGCTTACCTTACCTGAATATCGGTCATATGCTGCCTGATACACAGCCAAAAGCTTATCCATGCCACATTTATCTCTCAAATGTTTAATATAACTTTCCCATTCTTCATCTGTAGGACCGCCGTTCTTGATCCAAAGTCCTTCCTGTTCTGCTACAGCACTCTCAAAACCGGGCTTATACCAGTCGATATCATCCAACTCCCTGCTGGTATATACGCAGTCCACCGGGAAAAATGCCGTGTCACTCACATATGGCATCCAGAAATCATACAAATCTGTCAAACGTTCAATTGCACGATCCTCCATCTTAAAGGTGGTCTGATAATAGTCGCTGAGGATCAGCTTCGGTCCGCTCACTTCCAGCTCACCCTTGAGCTCACCTGAGCCTTTTCCATATTTTTCCCGGCTTTCCTCATCTGAAATACTCAGCCATACTCCATTTTCATCCTGCTCGTTAAAGTATACGCCAATCGGTCCATATTGAAGCTGCATAACGATTTCCGGATCATACCACATATCATAGAATTTTAAAAGATTTGCCGGACTTTTGCAAGCTTTAGTAATATTAAGCTGACCGCTGTTGATTCCGCCACCGGTACGCACCGTCACATTGTGAGTGCCGTCAGGTCCGTCAAGAACAGGCAGAAAGACGTAATCATCAGCATAATCACCCATCAATTCTTCAATGTACCACCAGGTTGAAACACCAACGTACCCTTGCGAACATTTGGAAATCAACTGTGTAGAATCCTGGCTGAACATCTCAATATCCATCAGGCCTTCTGCATACCAGTCATGGAAATAAGTAACTGCCTTCCTATACGCATCCGTTACACATATAAACTCCACTGTACCGTCTCCATGAAGCACCAAATCATTACATACATCGGCAGGCCAGTTTGTAAATCCGAAACCTGCATAGAAGATATTCTGTCCCCAGCACCATTCATCAAAGCCGGTACTCATAGGGATTGTGCTTCCCGGAGCGTTTCCATAATACTTGGCGCTCATGTCATTGTCTTTAAAAGCCTTCAGAACATCATGAAGTTCATCCAGTGTGGTAGGTATTTCCAGTCCCAGATCATCCAGCCATGCTTTGTTGATCATCGAATACTGAGGAATGGAAAAAATACTATAATCCTCCGGCGCTCCAATACCTGCAGTTCCCATACGCTCTCCTGCCGGGAGACCGTAAATATACCCATCATCCATGGTAATAGCACTGCGGATATCCGGATTTTCTTCCAAAATTTTACTTAAGTTTGGCATATACTCTTCTGTCAAATACGGAGTCAGGTCAATAAATGTTCCGTCATCCCCATATCTGGCTATGTCATAGTTGCTAAATCCAACTCCCATAAAGGCATCCGGAAGCTCATCGCCTGCAATACGGATATTTACCTGCTCACCTAAAGACTCGCTCATAGTGGTCCAGTCAATATGAATTCCTGCGTCCGCCTGAAGCTGATTTAAAACCACATTATCCGTATACCCCGGACTAAGGGCACCCTGCCCACCCATGATTGCAAATTCTGTCTGAGAAGTATCTGTGTTGGCAACACCCTTTTCGTGATGTCCGTAATCCTTATTTCCACATGCTGTTACCGACAATAACAACCCTGCCACAAGCATGCATGCCGTAAATTTCTTGCCATAATTGCATTCTTTCAACTTTCTCATCATATCTTCCTTTCTGAAATCAGCCTTTCACCGCACCGGCCATAAAGCCTTTTTCAAAGTATTTTTGTACAAACGGATAAATAATCAGCATCGGCAGAGCCGCTATGATGATGGATGAAAACTTGATCATCTCTGTCATTTTATTTAATTCGGCAAATCCGCCGGATATGGTACTTGCCTGGCTGGCACTGGCAGAACTCTTGATCAGAATATTGCGCAGAACAAGAGGCAGCGGAGCTTTTTCAGGTGACGGCAGATAAATCATGGATGTAAACCAATCATTCCAGTAAGCTACCATACTGAATACAACCATAACTGCCATAATGGAACGGCTTAAGGGCACTACGATACGAATAAATGTAGTCCATTTGGAAGCGCCGTCAATTTCTGCCGCTTCTATCATTTCCTTTGGAATACTATTTTCAAAGAAATTTCTGACAATGATCATATTTCCAACTGCCACACCTCCCGGAAGGAAAAGCGCCCACATATTGTTAATCAGTCCTGTCTGCTTAACAATCAGATAAGTAGGAACCATACCACCGCCAAAATACATGGTGATGATAAAGAAAATACTGATAAACTTTCTTCCCGGAAGATCCTTTACACTCAAAGGATATGCGCAAAGATATAACACAACCACTGAAAAGACTGTACCGATAATTGTGTATTTAAAGCTGTTTAACAAACCTGTCAGTATGCTTGGATCTGCAAACACAGATTTATAACCGTCCAAAGTAAACTGGCTGGGTAAAAGGAAGGTTTTGCCTGCGTATACATCATAGGGATTGGATACGGAAGCAATCAGCACATAGTATAACGGATACGCCACCACAAACAGAATGACGGCACAGATTACAACCAGGATGATATCGCTGGTTTTTTCAGAAAAGCCTGATAACTTTCCGGATTTTGTTTTAGCATTCATAACGCACCTCCTATATAAAGCTTGTGTCTTCGGATATCTTACCTGCTATCTTATTAACCACAATCAGCAAAATAATATTGATTGCCGTATTAAACAGTCCCACCGCTGTGGAATAACTGTATTTTGCATTTTCAATACCCTGTTGGTACACATAAACAGCTATAACATCACTGGTAGCTTTATTTAATTCTGTCTGTAAAAGCCATACTTTTTCAAACCCTACGTTCATCAAGCCGCCTGCACTCATGATCAGATTAAGAACCATGATAGATGTCAATGCCGGAATATCAATATGGAGGATTCTCTGGAACAGCGACGCTCCATCCACCTTTGCTGCCTCATAGAGAGAAGTATCTACATTTGACAGAGTTGCCATATAAACAATGATTCCCCAACCTGCATCCTGCCAGATTCCTGATGCAATATAAATGGTTCTAAATGCCGCTGATTCTGTCAAAAAGTCAACGGAAGTTCCTGCAATCAGGTTGATCAAACCGCCGGAAGGACTTAAGAAAATACGGATCATACCACAGATAACCATTGTAGAAATAAAATGCGGTGCATAAAGTACTGTCTGGGTAACCCTCTTAAAACGTTGAAATCTCATCTGGTTCAACATCAATGCCAGAATGATGGGAATGGGAAAACTCCACAGAAGACTGTAAAAACTTAAGAGTATCGTATTCTTGATCATTCGGCCAAAGGTCGGTGCACTAAAGAACCGCTGGAACCATTCCAGTCCAACCCATTCACTTCCTATAAATCCCCGGCTTGCCTTATAATCCCGAAAAGCAATCTGTATGCCATACATGGGTATGTACTTATAAACAATGGTCAGCACAATAGGAACCAGCAGCATTGCGTATAACTGCCAATTGTCCAGTATGCGTTTTTTCAGCGGTCTTTCCGTTCTCATTGCCGGAGGTAAAACAGCCGACTTGCTCTTACTCATATCTTTTCTCCTTTCCTGATAGACATTTCAAATTTAAATGCCAATCTGAAATAAAATTTTAATTACCTTTTGTTTACGATGCGCGCCATTCGTGAAACGTTATTTCTATTTATTTATAAATTTATCACTCTTTATTAATAAAGTCAATATAACTTTAATATTTAGATGTAATATTTTGTAATTTTTGTTCATTGTAAACAAATCAAATTGTGCATTTTGTATATTATATCATTTCATTTAAATGTGTAACGTTTCATTCTATTCGTTATAATCACTTTACAATATACTTATAATGCATTATAATCATTAAACAAAAAGCTATTTTATTTCAAATTATGCAGATGAATTTTTAATGATTTAGAATATTTTCATGAAATATTTTATATTTTCACAAAATCACACCTAAAGAGGTTCACATGAGAAGAGAAAATTCTACTCCCACAATGAAAGATGTGGCTCAAGAAGCCGGTGTAGCCTTAGGCACTGTATCCAAAGTTGTAAATGGTCTGCCTGTTGGTGAATCATACCGGATCCGTGTAGAAGAAGCCATTCAAAAACTGAATTATCAGGTCAACAGTTATGCACAGGGGCTGAAAGCCAATAAAACATATACAGTTGCTCTTCTGATTCCCAACACCATAACACCCTTTTTTGCTTCTTTAGCCTATCATATCAACATCGCGCTTTTAAAACGCAAATACCGTATGCTTCTTTGCTCCACAGATTATGATTCGGGACTTGAGCAGGAATATGTAAAAATGGCACAAAAGAACATGGTTGACGGAATTATCGGCTTAACTTATAATCCTAATCTTATAGTTGATGAAAGTACGCCCTTTATTGCTATTGACCGCTCCATGGGGCCTAAAATCCCCTGTGTTGCAAGCGATAATTTTGCCGGAGGACAGCTTGCTGCCGAAAAGCTTGCAGATTTGGGATGTAAAAACGTAGCTTTTCTCAGAACAGGCTCTTCTTTAACTAATGAACCCAATAAGCGGAAAGCCGGATTTGAAAATGGCTGCCTCTCACGAGGACTGAATTATGAAATGAAGATCTTAAATGATGGTGAGCCTTTTGAAGAGTTTGAAAAATTTCTTTTGAAACATATTTATAACGGAAAGCTGTCTTTTGACGGAATCTTCTGTGTTACAGACGATCTTGCCTGTTCCATTATCAATGTACTTTTACAGTTGGGGCAAAGAGTTCCTGAAGATGTCCAGGTTATTGGTTTTGACGGTACACGCCGCTTCGGAAACAAAGATTATATCTGTTCCACTATTGTACAGCCTATACCGGAAATTGCAGAAATGTGTGTTGAGCTTCTTCTTCAGGAAAATATGATAGCGAAGCCTCCTTTGGTCTGCCTTCCTGTCTCTTATGCATATGGCAAAACTACATCTGAACAGATAAACAAACAGGAGTAACTTATGCGAATAGGTAATTTTGAAAATCAGGAAGCTATAAAGGAAACAGCACCTCCGGATATAAGTATCGAATCCCCCACAGAGCAAAAAAGAAAAAAGTGGAAAAACTGGTGGTATTATTACAAATGGTATTTAATCTGCGGCATTATCCTTCTTGGAATTATGATCAATCTTATTGGCAGCGCATTGGGATTATGGACTAAAACTCCGGATCTCCAGATTGCATATATTGGAAATACCCTACTGCCTGAAGATACCGTATCATCGCTTGAAAAGGCTTTTGCCTCCATTGCTTCAGATTTTAACAATGACGGGGAAATCCTTGTCCGCATTAATCAATATGTGAACGGCTCTCCAAATGGTGATGCAGATACTGCTTACTATGAATATGCATCCGAAATTTCCCTAATCAGTGATATTTCCAACTGTGACAGCTATTTTTTCATAATGGATAATCCTGAACTTTTCCAGCAGAAGTACCAGCTCCTTGCGTCTTCTGACGGAAGCTGTCCGGATGATGATGATTACTCCGCAAAGGATAAAGTCATTGCATGGTCTGACTGCTCTATTCTGTCTGAAACAGACCTTGGAACATATTCCGCTATAATTCTCGGTGAACAAGTATCCGGAAGCAACCAAGAGCTCCTGTCATCCCTTTATATTGGAAGGAGATGTTTTTTCACTGACAAGATAACACTCCATGCTGATAAATGCAGCGAGCTTTGGGATGTTATCTGCCATAGTTCTTTGCCAGTGCCGGATAACCAGTAATTCTATTATTATGGAGAGGTGTTTTTATGAATCTAAAATTCTTAATCTGTATTTTCTGTTTATCTCTGCTTTTAACAGGCTGTTCTCAGAGTCTGTCAGAACCGGAGCCTTTGGAGGATACGTGGTCTGATTCAGGTTATGTGAAAATCGGCCATGATCTGACGATCAACAATTCGGATAATCGCCTAACCCTTTTGGAAAACCGGGATACCCTGTCCGCCGAAGGACTGTACTATGCAACCTGGACAATAGGCGATCCCACATCCTTTGAAAACAGTGACGGTGATACAGTGGATTTATACGATGCTCATCTCTATCTTTTACTTGGCGAATATCCCAGCGCCGATCAGGCTCTTACAAATATGAACAAATGGCTTGCCGCCGGAAGAACTAATTATGATATCTTAACGGAGGAAGAAATCACATGCAATGGCCAGGACTACACTATGCTCTCTTATCAGTTCAGCGGAGCTGATAATCCATACGAGCGGGGAATATCGGTTTTTGGTGTTTTTGATAACAATGCAATATGTATTGAACTGACATGTCAGGAACATTTTCAGGAAGACTTAAGAACCATTATAATCCCATTTTTAGATCATTGTATCTATGAAGCAAAATAGGCGCAAGATAAAAAAAGAATCCCACAAATGGGATTCTTTTTTAACATAAGGGCGTCTCGCAAAGCGTGACGTCCGTTGTTTTTTATATAATTAATTATTGATCAGCTTGTCGCTTTCATTATTCCAGCTATACAGCTTACGGATTTCCTTACCTACCTGCTCTGCCGGATGTTCTGTGGCTAACTTTCTCATCGCTTTGAAATGAGCCTGTCCGCCTGCAGCCGACATATCCAACAGGAATTCTTTTGCAAAAGAACCATCCTGGATATCTTTTAAGATCTTCTTCATGGTCTTCTTGGTCTCATCTGTAATAATCTTAGGACCTGTAATGTAATCACCATATTCTGCAGTATTGGAAATCGAATATCTCATTCCTTCAAAACCTGACTGATAAATCAAATCTACAATCAGCTTCATTTCATGAATACATTCAAAATATGCATTTCTGGGATCATAACCAGCTTCTGTCAATGTTTCAAAACCAGCCTGCATCAATGCGCATACACCGCCGCAAAGAACTGCCTGCTCACCAAATAAGTCAGTTTCTGTCTCTGTACGGAAAGTTGTTTCAAGCACACCTGCTCTTGCTCCTCCGATTGCCAGTGCATAAGCAAGGGCTTTGTCAAGGGCTTTACCGGTTGCATCCTGATGTACGGCAACAAGACAGGGAACTCCCTTACCTGCCTGATATTCACTTCTTACTGTATGTCCGGGACCTTTAGGAGCAATCATGGTAACATCTACATTCTTAGGCGGAACAATCTGATTAAAGTGAATATTGAAGCCATGGGCAAACATTAACATATTGCCTTCTTCCAAATTAGGCTCAATGTCCTTTTTGTACATAGATGCCTGTAATTCATCATTGATAAGGATCATAATAATATCTGCCTTTTTAGCTGCTTCTGCCGCTGTATATACCTCAAATCCCTGAGCCTCTGCTTTTGCCCATGATTTAGAGCCTTCATAAAGACCAATAATTACATGACATCCTGATTCCTTTGCATTTAATGCATGTGCATGTCCCTGACTTCCATAACCGATAACTGCGATTGTCTTACCCTCCAGTAAAGAGAGATTACAATCTTCCTGATAATAAATATTTGCCATTTCTAAACTCCTTCCTTTTTATAAGTAGGTAACATTCTCTGTACCACGCCCTAAACCGGCAATTCCGGTTCTGGCAAGTTCCAGTATTTCATATCCATCCAGCAGATTGATAAACGCTTCTATCTTTGCCTGATTTCCCGTAAGCTCAATGATCAGACTGTCTGAAGCCACATCTATAATCTTGGCCCTGAAAATATCCGCCACAGCTATGACTCCCTGACGTTGTTCATTGTTTGTCCGAACTTTAATCAGCGCCAACTCCCTGTATACGCTGCTATCAGGCTGTAATTCCTTAATATCGCGCACATCTACAAGCTTTGATACCTGCTTTTCAATCTGATCCAGAATTTCGTCATCACCTGAGGTAACAATGGTAATCCTTGTAAAACGAGGGTCTGCAGTCACACCTGCTGTAATACTTTCTATGTTGTAACCACGTCTGGAAAACAAGCCGGAAATACGACTGAGTACACCGGAAGTATTATCTACCAAAAGCTGAAATACTTTTCTACGCACCTGAGATTCCTCCTTAACATTTAACAATTATTTTATCAATATCATATAAAAAAGTCAATTGTACCATTTTATCCTATAATATTGATGTATCTTAATCCGTTTCTGTACATTTCTGTAGAGCCAAAGTGCCTGTTCTTGCTACTTCTACAATACTTACCGATTGAAACATATCAATCAGCAGCTGCGTTCTTTCAGGAATGTCACACATTTGAATCAACATCATATTTTTAGACATATCTACAATCTGTGCATTCATAATCTCACAGATTTCCATAATATCTCTTCTGTTGGACTTGTTATATTTTACTTTAATCAGCATCAATTCACGGCTGATGCTGCTGTCTGCATTAAAAGTTTTAACCTTAATAACATCCAGCTTCTTATTTAACTGCTTTTCAATCTGCTCTATGGTTCTTTTATCTCCACTGCTGACAATGGTCATACAGGAGACTGTTTTATCATCAGTTTCTCCAACAGCAAGGGAATCAATATTAAAACATCTTCTGGAAAAAAGTCCTGCCACTTTACATAAAACACCGGAACGGTTTTCCACTAATACGGAATAAATTCTTTTCATAACAGATACCTCCTACTTTACCAGATCCATGGGGTCAATGATACATTCCAGAAGCATGGATGTATCTTCTTTTAAGAAAGCATCTATAACCTCATCGGCTTTTTCCATATTCTTAAGACGTATAAAATCCATATGGTATGCAGCAGCCAGCTTTTCAAGATCCGGACTTCCTGATAAGTCAACAACGGAATAGTTATCTTTATAGGTATAATGCTGATATTCCCGCACCATGCCAAGATAATTATTTTTAAGCACTACGATCTTAACCGGAATATCATGCTGGTTCATGGTTGCCAGTTCCATCATGGACATCTGGAAAGAACCGTCACCACAGACTGCAACTACCTGCTTTTTCTTGTCTGCCAGTTTTGCACCCATAGCAGCCGGAATGGAATACCCCATAGTTCCCATACCCCCGGATGTCAGGAACCTGCCATCTTTAACAATGTGGTATCCGCATGACCATATCTGATTCTGTCCCACATCTGCCACATAGACTCCATCATCCTGCATTTTCTCGGAAAGTTTTGTAATGAAAACTGCCGGATCTACATATTCAGGATTGGGGTTTCTCTTTATTTCCATAGCAATCCTGTATTCATTCAGGGTTTCTATCCACTCCTCATGCCTGCAGGAGAAATCCTGTGAAAGCAGATCCTCAAAAATATGCTTTGCATCACCTACAAGGGGAATGGTAGGTCCTACATTTTTGCCTATCTCCGCAGGATCTACATCAATATGGATCAATACCTTATTTTCTGTAATTAAATCCGGCTGGCTTACTGCTCTGTCCGCCACTCTGGCGCCAACCATAATAAGAAGGTCTGATTCATTCATGGCCCGGTTGGCATAAGGCTTACCGTTGTTTCCTACCATACCATAGTACATAGGATCTCTGGTGGCCATTACTCCGATTCCCATCATTGTAGAAACCACCGGTATCCTGTGCTTATCGGCAAAAACACGGAGTTCCTTTTCCGCATCAGATAAAAGGACACCGCCGCCGGCGCAAATAATAGGACGTTTCGCTTTTTCCAGTTCAGCAATTACTTTTTTGATCTGGACAGCATTGCCTTTTACGGTTGGCTTATAAGTACGCATGGAAACATTTTCTGGATAAACAAATTTTTTCAGTTCCGCATTTTGAACATCAATAGGAACATCAATAAGAACAGGACCCTTTCTTCCTGTATTGGCAATGTGAAAGGCCTCTTTCATAATTCTCGGTATATCATTGGCATCTTTCACCAGATAACTGTACTTGACAAAAGATTCTACTGCTCCGGTAATATCCGCCTCCTGAAATACATCACTTCCAAGAAGTTCTGAATTTACCTGTCCTGTAATGCAGACAAGGGGAATACTGTCTGCAAAGGCAGTAGCAATTCCTGTAATGACATTTGTTGCCCCCGGACCTGAAGTAACAGCACATACGCCCGGCTTTCCTGTAACTCTGGCAAATCCGCTGGCTGCATGAGCGGCATTTTGCTCTGTCCTTATGAGAATAGTTTGTACCGGTGATCCTAAGATACTGTTATAAAAGGGACATATGGCCACACCCGGATACCCGAATACATATTTAACACCTTCTGCCTCTAAACATTTCACAATTGCATCTGCACCAATCATATTTTCATCCTTTCCACCTTATGTAATTTCAACTGATCCATTATTTAAACTTACCAAAAAAATTGGCAAATGGTTCAACAACATCCCCTAAATCTTTAATTGCCCTGTTTAGTCCCTCAAAATCAATTTCATCAAACTTTTTCATGATCTTCTGAACAGACTCTGCATTTTCCGTAATAAAAGTATCCATATTATTACCCATATTCGTAATCGACAGGCTCATATCCGTTATGCTCTCAATTGCCGTATCTGCCAACTCTATTGTTTCAGAAACCTGTGCCATGATATTATTTGCCTGTTTCACTGTTCTCATCACGGAAGGCACTACAATGACCATGCAGATAATAACAGCTATAGCGGCCAACATTGCTGCGAGTGTCGTAAGTCTTGAATAAAACAGCTGCTTTCGGGAGTTTTTTGTTAGTTCTTTTAAAAGCTCCAACGAAGAATCCGATTCATTATTCTGTAAGGTATTCAAATCTTTTGTATCCATAATTTTACCTCTTTTCGTATCGTTATGTTTCATCCATACCAAGCAGCTTTTTGGCAACTCTGACGGCTTCTGCTGCATCTCTGGAATAAGCATCTGCACCGATTTCATCTCCATACTCTTTGGTGATCACCGCGCCGCCTATCATTATTTTGGCATCTACATGCTGCTCTCTTGCATAGTTAATGATGTTCTTCATTTCCTGCATGGTTGTAGTCATTAAAGCTGACAGTGCAATAATTGCAGCATGATGCTCTTTAGCCGCCTCCACAATTATTTCTTTAGGAACATCTTTTCCTAAATCAATTACCTGAAAGCCATGATTTTTAAGCATCATTGCCACCAGATTTTTTCCAATATCATGAATGTCACCGGCAACTGTTGCAATCACGATTACCGGCATTTCCCTTTGTTCCTGATCTAATGCAAGAAGGGGTTCCAAATATTCAATGGAAAGTTTCATTGCTTCTGCACTGGCTATCAGCTGGGGAAGAAAGTATTTTCCTTGATCAAATAGTATTCCTACCTCATCGATTGATGGAAGGAGCATATCATTTAAGATATCCTGAGGTGGGATTCCTGCTTCTATGGCCTCTTTTGTATGTGCCTTGATCTGTTTGCGGTTTCCTTTCATGACATCCTGGTATATCTGCTTATCGGATGATCCCTTCTGACTTGCTTCCCTTTTCTGCTCTGTATTTTCTACATGACCTTTCTTGCTTTCTGTCACAGGGGCAAATGATGGCTTTCTGTCTTTATAATCTTCCATCCGCTCTATGTATCGAATATCCCCGCCTTCTTTGTTCATCAAAAGGTCAGCTGCAAAAGCAGCATTAAGCAAAAGATCCTGTGACGGATTGGCAATAGCCATGGTAAGTCCTTCCTGTATTGCCATTGTCAAAAAAGCCGTATTTATAAAGCTTCTTTCCGGAAGTCCAAAAGAAATATTAGATAAACCACATACCGTAGCAAAGCCATTTTCTTTACAATATCTGATGGTTTCCAACACTTCTTTCGCAGCGTTGGGATTGGCACCTACCGTTGCCACCAGTCCGTCCACAATAATATCTTCTTTTGTCAGTCCCAATTGAAGCGCTTTTTGAAAGATTTTGTCGATAATTGCAACTTTTTCTTTCGTATTTGCAGGAAGTCCTTCATCTGAAAGAGGAAGCAAAATAAACATTGCCCCATATTTCTTGGCCAGAGGAAGTAATTTTTCAAGTTTTTCTGTTTCAGCTGAAACAGAATTAATCAAAGCTCGTCCCGGATATCTGCGGAGCGCTGCTTCCAATACATCAATATGACTGGAATCTAAAGACAGAGGAAGGGATGTTGTTAATGTTACTTCATCCAATACTTTAAGCATCATATCTTTCTCATCAATGCCGCTCATCCCCACATTAATATCTAAAAGCGATGCGCCGCATTCCTCCTGTTGCTGCGCAAACTCAAGAACCATCTCAAGATTACCTTCCCGTAGCTGTTCCTGTAGTTTTTTCTTCCCTGTGGGATTGATTCTCTCCCCTATAACAATAAAAGGTGAATCCAGCTCAAAGACCACTGTCTGCCTTTCGGAAGAAAGATACCTGACTCCGCTTTGTGATTTCCTGACAGCAAGCTGATTTTTCCTAATCTGCTTACCATCCTCTTTAAGCGCATTCGAAAGTGCCTTTATATAAGACGGAGATGTTCCACAACATCCGCCTATAATAGATGCACCCATCTCCACTAACTCCTTAACGCCTTCTACAAAAGCCGGTTCCTCCATATCATAAACAGTCTCTCCCGCATCATTTAAGGCAGGAAGGCCTGCATTAGGTTTTGCTATGACCGGTATGGATACCACCTGTGCAATTGCTTTAATTACAGCTGCCATTTTATCAGGACCTGTGGAACAATTGGCCCCAATTGCACTTGCTCCTAATTTTTCAAGGGTAATTGCCGCTGTTACGGCATCAGTTCCATAAAGTGTTTTACCGTCCTCTTCAAATGTCAGACTGACGATTACCGGCAGGTCACACACTTCTTTAGCTGCAATCAGCGCCGCTCTGGTTTCCTGCAGACTCATCATGGTTTCTACCACTATCAGATCAGCGCCGGCTTTACAGGTAATGCTGATTTGCTCCTTATAAATATCAATCAGTTCTTCAAAATCCATTTTACCTATAGGCGCCAGCTGCTGTCCTGTCATAGTAACATCTGCTGCTACCAAGGCCTTATTTCCGGCTGCTTTTTTGGACAATGCCACAAGCTGTGTATTGATACGGACAATGTCGTCCTGAAGACCATATTCCTTTAGTTTAATACGATTAGCCGTAAATGTAGGGGCATAAATAATATCGCTGCCTGCTTCCACATATTCTTCCTGAAGCTTTACAAAAATATCTTCATGCTCCAGAATCCATTTTTCAGGACATACACCTGTGGGCATACCCCTTTTTATTAAATTAGAGCCTGTTGCTCCATCCAAAAAAATCAATCGTTCTGCTGTCAGCTTATCAAATTCTTCGCGTTTCATATCTATACTCCAAAACGGTATGCTAAAATCACACTTTTGCCTTTTATGTTAACATAATTTAAGTAAAACTACAATTGAACTATTATATTCTTTTAACATTTCCTGCTATTATACTATGCTGCACTATGGTGTGGATTGTTGACTTAGAGTTTTAACTATGATACTTTATAATAAGTATAAATATAAAATTTACACCAGAATCCAAAGGAGGAAATACCTTTGCTATTTTACGTATTCAGAAAAAAGACAATTACCCTTTATCTTACTGTTTTTTTTATTGCATATTCTCTGCTAACCTTAACCGGCTGTGGCAATACGGAAAAATTTGATACTTATAGAATGAATATGGACCAGTTTTTTGAAAATGTAGAGATTTTTGATTCATCTATCAATTCCATAAATCCGGAATCGGAAACTGCAGTGTCTGATCTTTTGTCGCTGCTTGACGCCATGGAAAAATCTTTTTCACAGATGGCATCTTTAGAGGTTCCTGATGGTTTTCCGGGGGTTGCAGATTTAGCTTCAGAAGCCAGCGAATATATGTCAGAAGCCGTCTTTTATTATCATCAGGCATTTGAGGGGGAGGAATATGATCCCGCCCTTGCAGATGTTGCCAAACAAAATTATGACCGCGCTAATTTAAGGCTGCAGTATATTGTTTCAATTTTCCATGGTGACATTCCTGAAGAAATTTATACTTATGATGATACAGATACTACCGATGAAAGCCAGGATACAGATTCAGAAATTGATGGGGAATCTGAAGGCAATGCCGAATAGAATAAAAGAATTTCTACGAAATAAGAAAAGACCCACTTAAGAGAACTCTTAAATGGGCCTTTTTTTCTTATTTTATAAGTCTGATTTTACCGATTAATGGAACTTCTTTTTCTTCCTGGTTAATCGCTGCGATCAATCCCATAACCCAGCATACCAGCATGAAAATTGCCCAAACCCATCCGATGCAGGGAATAATACTGAGCAAAGAAAATAAAAGAATGACAAGCGCCTGATTAAGGTGGAACTTAGCTCCTTCTTTATCTCCTGCACAAAAAGCAATGACCAATCCGATCCATGTAAGATATGCTACGATACTGGTTGTTTTTGCATCCATGACTCACTTCTCCTCCTTAAGTAAATTAAATTTATAGCAAGATTCTGAAAATCTTAACTACCCACTGAATAATAATTACTGCAATTGCCATATAGAGATAAACAGGAATCTGTATTTCTCTAATGGAAGCATCCTTCTCTTTCCTGTGATGCCTGTAAAAGTACAATCCCATAAAATGGATATATGCCAAGACACCATAGATCACTATCGGATGATACAAAAAGCTCTTGACAATATTTCCGGAAAACAAATAAACAAACGCTCTGGTTCCACCGCATCCCGGACACGGAAAACCGCTTATTTTCAGAAATGAGCATTCTAATAAATGATGATATTGATCATATCCATACCGTGAAAACCAAATTCCGGCTATTATAAAGGGAATCCATATCCACTGTCCTATGCGGTAAAAAACAGTATCTGTTCTAAGTTTCATATGCTCCATCTTTATAATAGTTCATCCATGGCTGTAATGAACGCCGTAGAGCCATTGAGGATAATAACAAACAGCCACACAACAATTCCGATTCCTCCTGTAATGATACCTGCGATTGCCATACCTCTGCCATCATATTTACTATTCAGGGAAATAACCCCAAATACAATTGCTACAATGGCAAGAATAAGGCTGAAAAAGGTTAAGCAGCAACAGGTGAGCGACAAAATGCCACATACCATAGATGCAATGGAAAATCCGATGTTTCCATTTGCTCCGCTTTTGCCTGTACTTGTCTGGTTTGAATAATATTCCGGCTTTGGTGTTGTAAATGTATTTGATGAATAGCTGCCTTCCTCTTCCGAACCATAATTAATATTTATTTCCTGCTGTGTCAGAGGCACTTTCCCTTCACTGACAATTTCAGCCTCTGGCTTTTCATAAGTCAATTGCGGTTCCTCTTCTGTTGATTGCACAAATGAAGAATTCTGTTGATGAAGTTTCGCTCCACAATTATTGCAGAACTTAAATGTATCTAAATTTTCTTTTCCACATTCAGGGCAGTAAATAATACCATTTGTTTCACTCATTTCATTTTCCTTTTCTTATATGTATTTATTTCTTCACTTTTTATATTGTAAAATACTTATGCAAAAATGTCTACTATTAAAAATTTTATCCCAATAAATACCTTTGCAGTTACTTTTGTCCTATAGTACATTAAAATATTTAGGTTTATAATATAAACATATGATGTAAATACATCATTTGGGGGACATATGATGGCACTTAGCGGTTTGGAGTTGAAAACTTCCATTATAAACCAATTGAAGAATATTCAGATTCATTTTGTTTTTCAACCGATCTATGATCTGAAGACGGAAGAAATTGTGGCTTATGAGGCCTTAATGAGACCTGAAGGTGAAACACCTTTAGAATTGATTGAACGTTATGAAGCAAAACGACAGCTCCATATTATAGAACTGGCCACTTTTTTCGGTGCAATCACGGCTTACTATGAACGCGGTTATCAGGAATTATTAAGTGTCAATTCTTTTCCTTCGGAAGTTTTCTATCCTGATGAGTCCGAAATTTATTTTAATTATTTCCCAAGGGATATTAAGGACAAATTAATTGTTGAGATACTGGAATATCCTCACTTTTCTCCTACTTATTGGAACTTAAAAAAACAGCAGATCAAAAGCAATGACATAAAAATTGCCTTAGACGATTTTGGAAGCGGATATAATGACTATTCTTCCCTTTCATTGGTTGAACCCAACTTCTTAAAACTGGACAGATGTCTGATCTCTGACATCCATACTTCTCCCAAGAAACAAAAACGACTTGAAGAAATCCTTAAGGTTGCCCATTCATTGAACATTAAAGTATTGGCAGAAGGAATTGAAAGTAAAGACGAATATGACTATATACAGAAATCAGGAGTAGAACTGGCACAAGGGTTCTATCTTGGCAGGCCAATGTAACATTCCGTTTAAACTTAAAGAAACACCGTAACCCCTTGGGATTACGGTGTTTTGTGTTTGTGAATAATTAAGTTTAGAACTTACCTTCTTTAGCTGCTTCCTCAACAGAAACTGCTACTGCTACGGTAGCGCCAACCATAGGGTTGTTGCCCATACCGATCAATCCCATCATTTCTACATGGGCAGGAACGGAAGAAGAGCCTGCGAACTGTGCATCTGAATGCATACGTCCTAATGTATCTGTAAATCCATAAGAAGCAGGACCTGCAGCCATATTATCAGGATGAAGAGTACGTCCTGTACCACCGCCTGATGCAACTGAGAAATACTTCTTATTTGCTTCTG
>CAZTKJ010000003.1:0-132837 GCA_964614185.1 uncultured Lachnospiraceae bacterium | reverse complement strand
CTGAAAATATTAAAGATACCCTGCACGCATATCAGATGGCAAAACGCTGCAATGAGAAGCGTGTCATGGCAGAAGCTGTTAAATGGGGAGAAAGGGGCGCCCGCATCAATTCCATTTCTCCGGGAATTATTGTTACCCCTCTTGCCATTGATGAGTTCAACGGTCCCCGCGGTGATTTTTATAAAAATATGTTTGCCAAATGTCCTGCCGGAAGACCGGGAACAGCGGATGAGGTGGCCAATGTGGCTGAACTTTTAATGAGCGATAAGGGAGCATTTATTACCGGATCAGATTTCCTGATTGATGGAGGCGCAACAGCATCTTATTTTTACGGCCCGTTAAAGCCGGAGGCATGATTTCATCTAAGCTTTAGAAAAGCTTAATTTGTATCATATTCCAGGAAGAAGCAGAAAGCTTTAAATCTTTCAAGCATTTGCCGGTCACCTCTTTGGGAAATACAGGCTGAGAATCTGCAGTGTTGACAGTATCAAAGGAGTGCCCTTCTATGGTAACAAAGGAAAGGAGTTCTCCCTTGATCCCAGGTAAATATAACTCCATTTCTTCATGTGGATTTTTGTTGATCAGGAAGAGCGAAAGTGTAGTTCCGTCCTTAGATAAGACTGCGGAGGAAGACAAATAGGAGGCTTCTTTACGCACCTTGCAGGTGTAGGAAGGAGCTTCTGTTTTTAATTTCAATGCAGTTCCGCGTCCATATTTGGATGCGTATAGGAAGGGCCAGTAAATTGTTTGCGTCCAGCTTTTTCCGCCCTCCTGCGTCATAATAGGAGCAATGCAGTTTACAAGTTGTGCCAGACAGGCAATTTTTACAATATCAGAATGGTTTATTAATGTATTCAACATACCGCCTACGAGTAACATATCAGCAAAATCAAATTCTTCCTCTTCAACAGGACGGCCAACAATCCATTTTTCGGGGATTTTTCCGGACTTTTGGAAGTGATACCAAACATTCCACTCATCAAAAGAAAGCTTAATATCTTTATCGCTGTTTTTTTCTTTTTTAATGCGGTCACAGATAGCTGCAACCTCGGTAATAAAGTCGGACATATCCTCGTCACGGCACAAAAAGCTCATGACATCTCCGTCCATATTTTGATAGTATTGATGAAGAGAAAGATAATCAATATAAGGATAACATTCACGAAGAACAGTTTCTTCCCATATTCCAAAGGTCGGCATATCGCGGTAAGAACTTCCGCAGGCCACAAGTTCAATATCCGGATCCAGCATTTTCATAAGTTTGGCAGTTTCGCATGCAATGCGACTGTATTCTGAGGCTGTTTTGGCACAAATTTGCCAAGGCCCATCCATTTCATTTCCCAAACACCATAGTTTTACACCATAAGGTTCTTTTCTGCCGTTTTCAATACGCTTTTTGGCCCAATAGGTAGGAAGGGACGAGTTACAGTATTCCAAAAGTTCTACAGCGTCCTTGGGAGTGCCGGTTCCAAGATTTACACCGAGCATAGGAGAAATCTGAAGCCTTTCACAAAAGGAGAGAAATTCATCAGTTCCAACCTGATTAGGTTCCAAGGCACTCCAGGCCATTTCAGGTCGTACAGGACGATCTTTCTTTGGACCAATTCCGTCTTTCCAGTCATAGCCGGAAAGAAAATTTCCGCCAGGGTATCGAATGTGGGAGATGTTGAGAGGGCGAATCAGGTCAGCAACATCCAATCGAAAGCCTTCTGCATCAGCAGATTTGTGCGTAGGCTCGTAGATTCCCGTATAAACGGCTCTGCCCATATGCTCAATAAATGAGCTGTAAATGCGATCATCAATTGGAGAAATAATACTTTGGGTATCTATGTGAAGGGTTGCTTTCATAAAAGGGATTCCTTTCTTCAATTTAGTTAGTAGAAAATTGACCTGTAGATTCTCGTTCAATAATATTGCAGCTAAGAAGAACATTGCTGTTTGCCGTTTTTTGGCCAGAAAGAGTATCAAGCAGGATATTTCCGGCAGTCAGGCCAATCTCCAAAAGAGGAAGCGCAACTGTGGAAAGAGTAGGTTTGCTGACAGTGCTGATTTCCCGGTTATCAAAGCCGATCAGATATAAATCCTTGCCTACTGAGATCCCATTTTGGTTGCACCAGTCAATAACCCCGGTGGCAATTAAGTCATTATGGGCAAAGATTGCTTTCGCTCCTGAGGAGATCAGCTTTTCACCCAACTTATATCCGCTTTCCCGATCCCAGTTGCCGTTTAGGGTAAAATGGGGATTATAGGGAATGCCGGCCTGAAAAAGAGCATCCTGAAATCCATATAATCGATTAATAGAATGAATGCTATTCATGGGACCGGTAATCATACCGATCTCGCGCAGATTTTTTTTGACCAGTACCTCTGTTGCCTGGCAGGCTGCAGTTCGATCATCATAAAGAACAGAAGGAACATTGGGATCGCTGCTGGTGCAGTAAGCGCACACAAAAGGAACATCAGAGTGATCCGTCAGAGAAACCACTACATGACTGTGACAGCCGATATAGACAATGCCATCAACCTGCTTGGAGAGCATATCATTTACTGTAGCAAGAAGGATCTTTGCACTTTCGGAATCTTTTCGGGGACCATTGCCATATCGCTTATTGAAACGAAGATTTCCAAGTATATAATGATATCCTCTTTCCTCGCATGCAACAGCAATACCATCGACAATTTCCGGAGAGTTAAATACTGTCAAGTCTTCCGTAATGATTCCCAAAGTCTGGGAACGGCCGCTTTTTAAAAAACGGGCATTTAAGTTTGGACGATAATTCAGACTATCGGCAATGGCAAGGATCTCATTGGCCGTTTCCCGCTTGACGCCGGATTTGCCGTTTAAAACTTTGGAAACAGTAGCAATGGATACCCCTGCTTTTTCAGAAATTTCCCGAATGGTTGCCATAGAGTTCTCCTTTCTGCATATAGCACTATCTATGAAAAACACTAGCACAAAAACGTTTAACATGCAAGCGAAAGAAAAAAAGAAAATAAAGATTATTGCATCATATAATGAATAGTAGCAGTGACTTTCAAAAACACCCGGAATTATACATAATACACAAAATGTGATGAAAAGAAAACTGCAAAATATACAATTTTAAAATTTTGTATTTACAAGCATGATAATCGGTGTTATGATAAAACCATGTTAAACGTTTAGCATATTTTGAGCAAAAAAGTGGTATAAAGCGCGAAAATTGGCTAAAAAAGGAAAACGTTTAACAAAAATCAGGAGGAAGCCTACATATGCCAAGCAAAATCAGAGTACCGCAGTTCCATATGATACAGATTACAGACAGTCTGTTTGGACATTACGTTGATCTTGTAGCCGGAAAGATGATTCCTTATCAATGGGATGTTCTAAATGGCAAGGTGGAACATGTAAGAAGTTATTGCATTGATAATTTTAAAATTGCAGCCGGCGAACTGGAAGGAGAACATAAAGGAGTTGTATTTGGAGACACTGATGCATATAAATGGCTGGAGGCAGTTGCCTTTTGTGCAATGAATGGCAGGACAGAGTATATTTCTGTGGCAGATGAACTGATACGTTTGATTGGCAAGGCACAACAACCAGATGGATATCTGAATACTTATTATACCCTTGTACATCCGCAGCAGCGTTGGAAAAATCTGCGGGAGGGTCATGAGCTTTACAGTGCAGGTCATTTGTTTGAAGCTGCAGCAGCGTATTATCAGGCAACGGGAAAGAAAGAGTTTCTTGACATAGCCTGTCGATTTGCTGATTTGCTCTGTCAGGTATTTGGGCCGGGGAAGGATCAAAGTAAGGGCTGCCCGGGACACCAGCTTGTAGAATTGGCACTGATTAAGCTTTATAAAATTACAGAAAAAGAAAGCTATCTAAAACTTGCAAGGTTCTTTATTGATATAAGAGGTACACAACCAAATTATTTTTTGGAGGAAATGAAGAAGAAAGATTATTTTAGGATTTTTCCGGAACTCACCGATTATGATCCGGCCTATTCTCAGTCCCACATGCCGCCAATCAGGCAGAAAACTGCAGAAGGGCATGCGGTAAGAGCAACCTATATGTATAGTGCAATGGCGGATCTTGCTCAGGCCTATCACGATGATGAATTGAAAGAAGCCTGCAAATGTTTATGGAAAAACATGACCACCAGGCGAATGTATATCACAGGGGGGATCGGCTCTTCCGGTCTTCTGGAAAGATTTACCGCCGATTATGATCTTCCAAATGACAGAATGTATTGTGAGAGCTGCGCTTCCATCGGAATTATGATGTTCGGACAAAGAATGGCGTCCCTTTGCAGAGATGCGGTGTATTATGAGGCAGTGGAAAGAGCATTATACAACACAGTACTTGCGGGCATTTCAAAAGAAGGTGACAGATATTTCTATGTAAATCCTCTTGAAGTCTGGCCGGACAATTGTATGGAGCACACAACGATTCATTATGTGAAACCGGTAAGGCAGCCTTGGTTTGATGTAGCATGCTGTCCTCCTAATATAGCAAGAACACTTGCCTCTTTGGGACAGTATATTTGTGCGGTAGATGATAAAAGTCTTTTTGTTAATCTTTTTATCTCTTCTGAAATGGAAATAATTTTAAATGAAACACCGGTAAAGCTTCGATTAGAAAATGAGCTGTTGCAGGGTGGAAAGCTGAAAATCACAGTATGTACAGGTGGAAAGAAAGCAATTACAGTACGACTTCGTATTCCATCCTGGCTGGAAGAGGTTGAATTTCACAGCGGTTCTGAGCGGATCAGGCCTGCCATAGAAAATGGTTATGCAGTTCTTGCCATAAACAGAGAGGGAGAGCAAAGCTTTGAACTTTCAGGGCAGGTTCCTGCAAGACTTATGGCGGTAAACAAGAATGTCAGAGCAGATGTGGGGAAGGTTGCGTTGACTAAAGGACCATTTGTCTATTGCTTTGAAGAAGTAGATAACGGAGAAAATCTGGCAACTCTTCGGATTTGTACAGATGGAAAAATCAAAGAGACGAATCCGGTAAAGGAACTGCCGGGAAATCTTCCTGTGCTGAAGGTGACCGGAGAAAGATTGATTTCTACCATAGAACAGGAAGAACTTTTGTATGCGCCACCCAGATTTGAAAAAAAAGATGAGGAGCTTACTGCTATTCCTTATTGTGTCTGGGGCAACAGAAAACCCGGCGAGATGCGTGTTTTTTTAGACGCAGATTACTAAGATTATACGCAGCAGGAAGTTGCTGTATAATATAAAACCAACAAAAAGAAAGGAAGGAAAAGTATGAAAAAGTATAAGAAAGTTATTTCAACAATGCTTGGTCTTGCAATGGCACTTTCACTCACTGCATGTGGAAAAGGCCAGACAGAGACCACAGAAACACCACAAACAAATACAACTGAGCCTGCTGCAGAGACCACAACGGAGACAAACACGGAGCAGGGAAACGGAGATGAGATTCACATTTCCTATTCTTATTGGGGAACCCCGGATGAAGCAGCCAGTGTACAGGAAGTCGCTGACAAATATCATGAAGAAAACCCGGGAATCGTTGTAGATATCGTGTGCATCCCTAATGAGGAATATGTAGCTAAACTAAATACCATGGCAGTAGCAAATGAATTACCTGACTGTGGTATTATGAGCGAGGCCGGCGTACTTGATTTTGGTTCTAAAGGTCTGCTGGCAGATATTTCTGATATGTATGCAGGCGCAGATGCTGCTCCTCTTGATAGTATTACCTTTAAGGCTGATGGTAAGCCGGTAGCTTACTCTGCAGCAAATGAAATTCTTGTTCTGTATTATAATAAGGATCTTTTTGATGCTGCAAATGTGCCTTATCCTTCTGCAACAGAAGCAATGAGCTGGGATGAATTTGTAGACATTGCAAAGAAACTGACCATTGATGTGAATGGAAAGAATGCTGCAGAAGATGGATTTGATCCGCAAAATATTGTGCAGTATGGCTGTACTGTAGATAACTGGACATGGCAGTTGGAAGTATGGGCACTTTCTAATGGCGGACGCTGGTTTTCTGAAGATGGTAAGACCTGTACGATCAATACACCTGAAGTAGCAGAGTCTATTCAGAAAGTAGCCGATCTGATGAACGTTGAACATGTAATGCCTTACAGAGCAGGATTGACTGATGATGGAGTACAGTCTACCATCTGTGCAGGAAACATTGCAATGTCTACCGGTGGCGCATGGAATATTGGTACCTGCTTAAATGGCGTTGATTTTAACTATGGCGTTGCACGTCTTCCGATGATGAAGAATTCTGTTACCATTTGTACCGGCGGCCCTCAGGTTGTTTTCTCTCAAAGTAAACATCCTGAAGAAGCAATGGATTTTATTAAGTGGTATATGAAAGAAGAAAATAGTTGGGATAGCTTGATTGCAACTGGTATCTGGATGCCGATTCTTGAGAAATACTATACAGACGAAGCGCTGACCAGCAGCTGGATCGATAATGAAAATTTCCCTGAGCATGAGGAATGCGTAGGAGCGCTTGTTAATTATGCAATGGATAATGCGCAGTCTACCTGTTGGTATTATGTACCGCATACAAATGAATTTATAGAGTTGCTTAGAGGCGTCCTCGGTGATGTATGGACCGGAGATGAAACAGCTGCAGATGTATTAAATGATAATTATGATGCTCTGAATGCTGTATTCCTTGACGAATAAGACTTTAAAAATAAGCTGGGGTGTCTGTAAAAGCAGGCATCCCAGGTTATCTGGCTTGTATTATGGAGGTGCCTCATTTGAAAAAGCATTATAAAAAGAAGATGCATAAAAATGAAATTATAACGGCATATATTTGTCTGTTTCCTTCTATTATAGGACTGATTTTCCTGACATATGTGCCTTTGGCTGCTGTGTTTGGTCTCAGCCTTACCAAATGGGAAGGCGTGGGTATTCCGGAATGGGTAGGACTTGCAAACTATGTAAAGTTGTTTAACCAAGATCCGTACTTTGTGGATTCAATCAAGGTTACAATTTATTTTTCTGTACTGGCAGTAATGGGCAGTATGATTTATTCCCTTGCGATTGCCCTTCTGCTCAATAGAAAGATTCCGGCCCGTGGATTTTTCCGCGCAGTGTTTTATCTGCCCTATGTATTGCCTGCAATGGCGGTATATATAGGATGGAGCTGGTTATATGAAGCAAATTTTGGCTTGTTTAATTATGTTCTCTCACTTCTGGGAATACATAAGCTGAAGTTTATTGCCTCTTCGGAACTGGTGGTGCCTTCTCTTGCACTGATAGCAGTGTGGCTGTCGGGAAATCTGATTGTTATCTTTTTGGCAGGGCTTCAGAACGTACCCAGAGTTTATCATGAAGCTGCGGAAATTGATGGAGCAAATTCCTGGCAGAAATTTAAGCATGTGACTATTCCATGCATGACACCGATCATCTTTTACAATTTGCTTATGGCGCTCATAACCAATATGCAGGTTGTAACACCTGCTCTTGCACTGACGCAGGGCGGTCCTGGCAATTCATCACGTTTTATTTCATATGTAATGTATCAATATGCATTTAAGAGCGGTAAGTTCAGCTATGCCTGTGCCATTTCCTTTGTTTCTTTTTTGCTGATTGGTATTTTTACCGTTATATTGTTTGCTACAAGTAAGAGCTGGATATTCTACGAGGGAGGCGATGATTGATGAGCCGTGAAAAGAGTTTTTCAAGTAAAAAGAGGAATGAGAGGATAGCGGACATCGTTTCTCTTGTGCTGGTGATCGTGATGGCAGTAATTGTAATGATTCCAATCTGGTGGATTTTCCGATCCAGTCTGATGACCAATGCGGAATTGTTTCAGTGGCCCCCTACTTTCTTACCGCCAAACTGGCTGTTTTCCAATTATAAGGAGGCACTGGTATACTTTCCTTTTTGGGATTACTTTAAAAATACAATGACGATTATCATACCGGCGATCCTGGGCGGTACATTTACGGCAACGCTGGGAGGATATGCATTTGCAAGACTACGGTTTCCAGGAAAGAAATTTTTGTTTGGTCTGTGTGTAGGGTCTATGCTGCTGCCTACTATGGTGACTTTGATTCCATTATATATTATGTGGACCAGAGGCTTTCATCTGGCAAATACCTACTGGCCGCTGGTACTTCCTTACTTTTGTGGCGGCGGGGCTTTTAACATTTTTTTGATTCGTCAGTTTATCAGCACTATTCCAAAGGAACTGGATGAGGCAGCAACTATTGATGGAGCCGGGAAATTTAAAATTTTATTTCAAATTATTTTTCCTTCGATTAAGTCAGCCATGATTGTGGTGGCACTGTTGCTGTTTATTCAAATCTGGAATGATCTGCTGCAACAGATGATTTATATCAATACATCGGACAAATTTACGATTGCAATCGGACTTTCCCAGTTCAAAGGATCACTGAAGTCGGATTGGTCGGCAATTATGTGTGCAACTTGTATGTCCTTTATTCCGGGTGTTGTTTTCTACCTGATTGGTCAGAAATATTTTGTGGAAGGAATTGCCCTTACGGGTATGAAAAATTAAAATAAGAAGAGCAAAAGTCCTCTGTGACAGGAAACTGTTACAGAGGATTTCCTTTTTTACGGTCCGTTAAGGCCGAAGGCATGATTTGTTTTTCAATCATATTAAATCTGTCTAATTTCTCTAACATAGCAAGCGTGCGGTACGTTTCGTACCTGGCCTGTAACTTCTGCAAACTCTCGTCATCGCCGAAAGACCAGCCCAATAACCAACGACCATCATCGCTTTGCTGCCCCATCCTGTATTTCAACGAATCAAGAACCAGGTTCTTTACGGCGGGATACACGATACTGTTGGGGTGTCCTACCACGTCGCAGGGCAAATGGACATAATCCTTGTCGGATTTTGCAAAATCAAGCTCCATAAAAGCTGTAGGGTTCTGACATAAAATTGAGGTTAGTCTGTCCGCCATTTCCTTATCTTTCAAGCAAGGTACAAACCATTGAAAATACTCAATATCATACGGCTCGCCTTTATCAAAAATTTCCTTGTTATAATTGGACGAATTTTTATTCCAATAACGCAGTATATGTTCCGTTGGATACTTTATGATATCAAGGTACAATTCTTTTGGCACAAGCTCGGAATAATAGGAAACAAATGATGCAAAACACACTTTTTCATTGGCACTGTATTTTCTTATACGTTCATCTTCATCTTCTATCGGTTTCGCATCTTCTCCTTTATAACGAACCCAGTAGCAATGAGTGCCGTTGTTGACTTCGGGTACGGTGACTTCTCCCCAATTCCCTATTTCAGGTATGTAAAGTCCCAAAATATATTTCATCATATTTTGTATCAGCGGGTGATTTGCAGACGGCTTTTCTTTCAAATTTAAAATATACTTAACAGCTATCTCGGTGGATTTCAAGCATGGTCCCTGATAATCAAACTCATAATATATATCGCCGAATCCGCCATTCTCGTGCTGATATTTTGCCAATACATTTAAAAACGCATCTTCATCATTGTCCTCAAAAAGGTATCTGAACCACGCACGGTTTATGTCATCACCGTTTGCAAATACATAATCTCGCGCCTTGATAAAATTTTCATGTTTTAATTTAAGCATAGTTGATTACATCTCCCATGAATTTTGTCATTAAGTTGATTAGAAATTCCTGAAACCTTTTTTTAATTGTTGTATCCATCCAACAATCTGTCCGGAAAGGATAACTGTCAATAAGCTATATGCTATCTTTCTAAGTGGTATATAAGAGAGCGATAATGCTAAAATTATCAAATCACTGGCAAGATAGATATACTGGATCTTACAATGTAATTTTTGGCTTAAACTCATCGCTAAGGCGTCATCTCCCCCGGGAGCTCCGCCTCCAAGTACACTTACGCCTGCACCAACGCCAATAAATATTGCTCCAAGTATTGCACATACAAGCGGTAGATCAAGAATACTCGGCAAGAGTGGTGCAAATGGTTCTAAAAAACTATAACATAGCGAATAAGAAACAGCAGAAATTGCGGAATATGCGAGGAACTTCTTTCCCAGCACTTTCCATCCCAATGTATAACAACCTGCATTTACGATCAGACTTGTTATAGCTGGGGAAATACCTGTAAAATGAAAGATCAAAAGTGTGAGTCCTAATGTTCCACCTTCAGTAACATCTGAGAATGTATGAATATTGCAGATACCAATGGCTTGAATCAAACTTCCAAGCATCACAAGCAAAACATTCTTCAGTTCCAATGATCGTATTGATTGTTTTATTGTTTCTAACAAACACTTAAAATACCTCATTGCTTATTGACATCCAATCTATATAGTCTCTCGATAGGTGAATCCATCAGTTACTGTTTTTGAACCATTTCCCGCAGTTCCTTTACTACCATCACTACAATGGCCTGGGTAAGTATGAAAGTAAGCCCATCCGCCACAGGCTGTGCCAGTTGAAGTCCCATCACACCCAAAAGCCGGGGCAAAATCAAGATTGCCGGGATAAAAAACAACCCCTGCTTGCTGATTGCAGTAAGTGTTGCCCGGAAACTGTAACCAATGGACTGGGTCAGCATGTTTCCAATGATCACATAGGCCTGAAAGGGAAGCAGACAGCACTGCATTTTTAGCGCCAGCGCACCGATACGGACCACCTCTGCATCCTCTTTCCTGAACATTCTCATGATTGGCGTGGAAATGGCAAACATGACAACACCCATTACCAGCAGAAAGGCAAGCGCTACACGGCGGCAGAAAAAGTAAGACTCCAACACCCTGTCATATCTTTTCGCCCCGAAATTGAATCCGCATACAGGCTGAAAGCCTTGACCAAAACCAATCAAGGCTGAATTAATGAACATCATGATTCTTGTTACAATGGACATAGCTGCCACCGCTGCATCCCCAAAACCGGATGCGGCTACATTCAAAAGGACAGACGCCACACTTGCCAGTCCCTGCCGTCCGAAAGTCGGCAGACCGGCGGAAAAGATTTCCCCATACACCCACCACCGAAATGTATAATATTTCGGCAATGGCTTCAACACATTCTTTGAACGGATCACCAGGACAAGCAAAATCACAAAGCTTACAAACTGGCTGAAGATTGTGGCAATAGCCGCCCCGGAGATTCCCATGCCAAATCCGAAGATCAGTATAGGATCCAGGATCACATTCAGAATACCTCCCGTGGTAATGCCTATCATGGAAAGGGCAGCATTTCCCTGAGAACGAAGGTGATTATTAAACACAAAGGAAACAGTCATATAAGGGGCGGCAATTAATATGTACTGTCCATAGTCTTTGGCATAAGGCGCAATCGTTTCTGTTGCACCAAGGACACGGACAAGTCTGTCAATATTTAAAACACCAAAAACTGCTAAGGCAAGACCAAAAACAAAGGCAGTATATACTGCTGTAGAGCAGGCTCTCTGTGCCTTTTCCTGCTCCTTGGCTCCCAGCATCCTGGATATGTAGTTCCCGCTTCCCATACCAAGCGTAAAGCCAATGGCCTGAATCATAGCCATCAGTGAAAAATTCACTCCCACTGCTCCGGAGGCACTGGTACTTAGCTGGCTCACAAAAAAAGTGTCTGCCATATTATAAATAGAAGTAATCAGCATACTGATAATTGTTGGCACTGCCAACCTTGGAATCAGACGGCTGATTGGGGTTTCTGTCATCATTTTATATTTTTCATCATAGCTAATTGTCTTCATCTTACGTTCCTTCATTCTACTATTTTCATTTTAAGCTTACTGCTTGTTTTGTCAAGTTTCCTCCAAATCCCGGCAGATAAATTTATAAAAATCTGACATGATAGAATTTCGGATTGCATTGAGGAAAAGATGCAGATATAATAAACTCAAAAATCCAGCCGCTATGCGGCTGCCGCGCTACGCGCTCAAAGATTTTTTCGTTATCATGTCAGGTGAAATCAAATGCTCCCTTCGTTTGCGCTTGATTTCCTGCTGACATGATATACTGCTTTCAAATAATCTGCAACGATAATGGAAGGTGCAAAGTATGAAAGAATATAAATTTTACGGATGGGAGCAGTCTGATGTGCCTGCGGCGTCTGAAGAATATAAGCAGATAAAAAATCCCAGGCATCTATATGATTTACTTTCGGAAATATGGTGTGCAGATACATGTGCGCCAAGAATGAGAGATGGATGGACTAAGGAAAATATGACATTGGGACAGTGCTCTATTACAGCATTTCTTGCACAGGATATCTTTGGAGGGGATGTTTATGGCATCTTAAGGCCCGATGGAAATTACCATTGTTACAATGTGGTAAGGGATTGTGTATTTGATCTTACAAGTGAGCAGTTTGGCGATGAAGTTCTTTCCTATGAGAATAATCCTACGCAGTCACGAAAGGTGCATTTTGCAAAGGACGAAAAACGCCTGAGATACGAATATCTGAAAGAAGAGCTGAGAAAGAAGCTGTCATATCCGGAGTGCATTCATACAGTAGAAGAGGCAATTGCATATATTAATGAAATTGGTTTCCTGCCGTTGTTTAAAAATGATATTCCGGGATTTTCGCTGGAAGAGAGGACTGTATCGGAAGACTGGTGGAGTGAAAATCCTGAGCGTGATCCGTGGGAGTGGAGAGAGATTATTTCCAGAAGCGGACAGATGATTTACGGTAAATTTTTTGATAAAAAGGCTGGATTTATTTCCAGGGAATGGTTTCCATATTTTGCAAATTATCGCAGGGATGGATATGACTTCGATGCGCGCTGGGATGATGAGAAGGCTTCCATGCGCCAAAAGAAGATCATGGATCTTTTTGCAGAAGGGAATGCAGATGCAGAATTATATTCCTTTGAAGTAAAACAGAATGCCGGTTTTGGTAAAGATGGGGAGAAGAATTTTGAAGGTACTGTCACTGACCTTGAAATGAACATGTATCTTTGCATGAGAGATTTCAGACAGAAGAAGAATAAGAAGGGTGAAAGCTATGGTTGGTCTGTTGCCGTATATTCCACTCCGGAGCATCTCTGGGGATATGATCATGTAACTTCTGCCTATGGGGAAGATGCTGAAGAATCCTGGAAGCGGATAGTAAATCATATGAATGAGATATATCCCATTGCTACTAAGGCGCAGATTTTCAGAGTACTGGGTATTTCAAAAAGCGGTGTTTCGCAGAGGAAGAAGTCGAATCGTACGGTGGTAAAGGACTGGATCATTCCGGCTAATCCGAAATATTATGATGTGATTGGTGCATTTGAGGCTTCTGACATTGTGACATGGAAGCAGGGCAGTGATGTTCATGTAGGCGATATTATTTATATGTATGTGGCAGCGCCGTATTCATCTATCCTGTATAAATGTAAGGCAATAGAAGTAGATATTTCTTATCATTTTTCAGATGAGAATCTGACTATGAAGCAGGCAATGAAGGTGAAACTTTTAAAGAAGTACAAGGCAGGGGTATGGTCATTTGAGAGGATCAAGCAGTTTGGCGTATACGCAGTTCGTGGACCAAGAAATATGCCGGCGGAACTGAAAAAAGAGATGGAATCAGGAGAAGCATAAATGATATGCAGCATTTAATTTTATAACGTTTTATAACGTATTACCTTCAGGACACTTTCCAAGTGAAAATTTGGAAGTGTCCTTTTATTAATGTAAGGACAGAAAAGGGATTGATTACATTTCAAAGGGGGATTGGTTGCATCTAAAAGAATTCAGAATAAATTTGCCGATATATGTAATGAATGTATAAAAGAATTGAGGTGATTCTATGCTCAAAATTGCAGTCTGTGATGATGAGCTTGTTTTTGTTAAGCAGATTAGCGGCAGAATAAAAGAATATATGCCGGATGCTGCTATATACAGCTTTTTTTCCGGTGAGGACTTATTATTGCAGAAGGAAGTATTTGACATATACTTTTTAGATATTCAGATGGAAAAGATAAACGGCGTAGAAATTGCTAAGAAACTACGGGAACGGGATGAAGAAAGCATTATCGTGTTTATAACCGGGGCAAAAGAATATGTCTTTGAAGCCTTTGATGTGGCAGCTTTGCATTATCTGGTCAAGCCCGTTGATAATGAAAAACTGCAGAGAGTAATTGAAAGAGCGGAAAAAGAAATAAGTAAAAAGCAAAATGGAAAGAATAAGCAGATATTTGTGAAAACAAGGGGCAGGAATATAACATTAAAAGTTTCTGATATTTTTTACTTTGAAAATGAAATGCGTAAGATTGTAGCCCATACAGTGAGAGGGGAACTTTCTTTTTATGGTGTCATGGCAGATATGGAAAAGGAAGTCGGGGCAGGATTTTTTCGCTGCCATAGGGGGTATCTGGTGAATTTATCCTATGTGGTTGAGTACGATACGGAAAATATCATGCTTACCAATGGAGAGAAAATATATCTGTCAAAAGACAGATACCACGATTTTGTGAAACAGTATATGAGATACCTGCGGAATGGAGGTGCTTCTCATGTATAAGATTTTGGAGCCTTTCATTGAAGTTGCTGCATATATCGTTGATGGGTACTGCCTCTGTATGCTCTTTCGGGAATTTAGTGAGCAGAGAATTAAAAAGGAAATATTCATCAATCTTTTAACAATATCAGCATGGTTTGCTACAAATGTGGCAATCAGACATTTTGTATTTTTCAATTCTCCATATACGTTAGAAAAATCTTTGCTGAGTTTTGTTTTACATGCCAGTGCCATTTATGCCATCGGATTATGTTTTTATAAAGGAAGACAGATCATCCATTTGTTTCTGACATTACTTTTTCTTGCATTGCGGTATGTTCTCAGCGAGATTGGATATAGTGTCAGGTTGTTTTTGGTGGATGGGCTGGAGAAGCTGACATGGCATATAGAAGCTTTTAATAATGTAGCAACCGTTAAGCTGGTTATAGATCTTATATACTTTTTTATGGACATGACAGCGGTGACCCTGTTTTATTTTTCCATAAAAATCATAGTTAAGAATCATAAACATTCAGATAATGGAAGAAGCACAAAGGAACTTATCTCCTACATTCTGCCTGCTTTCATGGGGAGCCTTGTCTCTGTGGCGCTCTATTTTATGCTGATGATGATCAATGAGCAGAGGCACATCATGGATTATGACAACTACAGGGCGATATATCTGTTCATTATCATTGTATTTATAGCTGTCTGGTTGATTATTTTATATGGCTTTCGGCTTCAGGAGGAGATTACGGACTTGCAGGAAGAGCGTACACAAAAAAGCATTCTGGAGAATCAGATTTTGCAAATGCAGAATTCCATGTTGGAAATGGAGCATTTTTATGAAAGCGTCAGCCATGTGAAACATGATATGAAAAATCAAATGGCGGTTATGGAAAAACTACTGGTTGAACGTCAGATAACAGAAGATGAAGAAATTGTCCAATATTTTGATGATATGCAAAAAACACTGATGAATCTGGAACAGAAAATACACACGGGAAATGTAGTAAGTGACGCAGTGATCAGCAGCAAATTCTATTATGCGGCAAAGGAATTGGAAGACATTCATTTGGAAGCAGAGGATTTTCTTTTGACAGATAAGGTTCGTGTAAGACCTTATGATATAGGCATTATTTTAAATAATGGTTTGGATAATGCCATTGAAGCCTGCCAAAAAGCACGGCTGAAAAATCCGGATAAAGAGCTGTATATTAAAATAAGATCTTTTTGGAAACAGAAAATGTTCTTTATCGAAATAGAAAACAGTTTTGAAGGGGAGATGAAATGGGGAAAAGACGGATATCCTTGTTCCACAAAAACAGATAGTGGGATACATGGCATTGGACTTAAAAACATCAGGTATTGTGCCTTGAAATATGCGGGTGATATGGATTGTATGGCAGAAGAAGGCAAATTTATACTGTCCGTTATGCTAAAGGGTTAGAAGATGGGACTTCAAATGTGGATTTGCAGGTGTAGAAATTTATAAAAACTCATTGTACAGATAGCCTCGAAAGGAGTATGATATAAAAGAGAGACTTTGCAATAGTGTAGTGGGGATGACAGCAGTAGCAGAGAGAGAAAATATTTTCTTTATTTAGAAAAGTATGGGGTTACAAGATGAGAGAACAGGGATTCTGGCATGAAAATGAAAACTACATAGATTCCATGATGAATACGATGAATATGCTGGCAGATGATACCTATATTTATATGCTGCATCTGGAACAGAACAGAGCATGGTTTTCAGAGACTGCCAAGGCCTATTTTGGAATCCGGGATACATATGTTTCAGATCATTATGAAATTATGCGCGGCTTGATCCACCCGGATGATTTATGGGAGTACGAAGAAGGGATTCCCCCAAGGATGCAGGGAAAAGATCTGGACAGGGAGTTGTGCGTCCGGATGAAGGGAGTTTCCGGGGAATACTATATGTTCAGCATCCATACAGATATTGTGACAGATAAGAAGAATGGGGAGGCGTATCTGCTCATTCTGCTGCATAATGAAAATGTTCTGCCAAGAATTGATGCTTTAACGGATTTATATTCCCAGGCAAGATTTACGGCAGATCTGGATACAGAAATTGGTAAGAAAGAGCCTTTTGCCGTATTGATGATCAAGTTGGAGCAGTTTAGCAATCTGAATATTATTTACGGCAATGATTCTACCGACCAGATTCTAAAAGAAACGGCACTGCAGTTCATTTATATGATGGATGAGAACAGCGCTGTTTACCGTCTCGATGGCCCCAAATTTGGATTTATCTTAAGGGGATGCGGCAGAGAGAAGATGCTTAATTTAGAGCAGACAATCAGAGAGAAGCTGACAAGGGGGATATATGTAAACAACAGGCAGATTACGCTGAAAATGTGTGCAGGGGCGATTTTGATTGAACAGTATGATGGAAAAGCAGATTCCCTCAGTTCTAAGGCTGCCTATGCCCTGGGACATTCGGAAGAAGAGCATCAGGGGAAATTGATCATATTTAATGATGAGGTGCGCACGTCAAAGAATGTAGATTTGGAATTGATGAAAATCATCCACCAGTCCGTCAGGGAAGGCTGCAAAGGATTCTATGTAGAATACCAGCCAATTGTGGCTTCCGGGACAGGACGTATTGTAGGAGCAGAAGCATTGGTCAGATGGCGCAGAGAGCCTTATGGAATCGTACCGCCCGGTATGTTCATCGAATGGATGGAAACGGATCCCGGGATGTATGAACTTGGCAATTATGTACTGCAAACGGCTCTGCGGGAAACAGTAGGACTGCTGGAAGTTTTACCGGAATTTGTGCTCAATGTCAATGTGTCGGCAAGACAGATGGAGAGAGAAGAATTTCGCATGGAAGTGCTGCATATTTTGGAACAGACAAAATTTCCGGCTAACCACCTATGTCTGGAATTGACAGAACGGTGTAAGGACATGCCATTAGAAGTAATAAAAGAAGAAGTGGAATTTTTTAAAGGTCATGGCATCCGCATGGCAATGGATGATTATGGAACAGGGAGCGCTTCTTCCGAAATTGTTCTTTATGCTCCAATGGATGAGATCAAACTGGATATGAGCTTTATATGGGGGATTACTGAAGATTCCAAAAAGCAGGCTATGGTCAAGTCAATTGTAGAATTTGCCAACAGCTCCGGTATGAGTATTTGCTTGGAGGGCGTGGAAACAGAGGAACTACAGAATTATCTGCGGAAATATCAGGCTACCTGGTTCCAGGGGTATTATTACTCGAAACCTATCGAAATAACAAAACTTTGGGAACTGGTGCAGGTTTAGACGGAGAAAATATGCAGATTAGTGAAGAAAGGTAAGAAATTGATATCCAGAAAGGCAGATGAACCAATGGATCAAGACCCTTTTAAAGAATATCTCAAGCAGGAAGAACCAAATAAACGTGATAAAGGATATGCTTGGAATACTGCTATTGGCTTACAGGCTGTTGATGGATTAAAACCTTCGCAATATTTGATAGAGACGGCCATTCAAAATATTGAAGGAAAAATCACAATAGATGAGGCACAGAAACTTTTAGATATATATTATGAGGAAAATCCTGAAAAGCCGGGTGAGGATGACCGAACTGAGGAGGCGGATAAGGTTTCAGTCCGTATAGCGAAACTGCTTTCTGAAAAAGCCTTTAGTTTTACTCCTAATGAGTATTTATCAATCCATAGGAAGTTGTTTACAGGGATATATAGTCATGCAGGTAAAATTCGAGATTATAATATCACCAAGAAGGAATGGGTTCTTGACGGAGCAACAGTTCTTTATGGAAGTGCATCAGAATTACAAGCAACCCTGGAATATGATCTTTCAAGAGAGAAGAACTATAGCTACAAGGGGTTATCAATGGATGAGATGATCTATCATCTTGCTGTTTTTGTGTCAAGGCTTTGGCAGATTCATGTTTTTAGTGAAGGAAATACCAGAACTACAGCAGTATTTTTTATTAAATATCTTAGAACTTTGGGATTTGAAGTGACAAATGATATTTTTGCTGAAAAAGCATGGTATTTCAGAAATTCGCTTGTTCGTGCAAATTATAATGATCTAAAAAATGGAATTCATGAAACAACTGAATTTTTAGAATTGTTTTTAAGAAATTTACTTTTTGATGAGCAGCATGAACTGCATAATAGATCCATGCATATCAGCGGTATATTCAGGGATTATCAAAAAGCGAACATTGAAGAGAAAAAAGCGAATATTGAAGAGGAAAAAGCGAACATTGATGTATCAAAAGAATATGGACATTTATTTTTAGATTTTTCTTCTAAGACAATTGTGCATATACAAAAAATGTATGATGCTTTTGGAAAAAATACAATTTTCGGAAGATCAGATGCACAGTCGGTGACAGGATTAAAACCCACAAGAACTTCTGAATTGCTAAATATATTATCAAGTATGAAAGTAATTGAGCCTGTAAGTGGCCATGGAAAAGGAAAATACAGGTTTTGCTAAAAACTAAAGCAAAGGTAGGAACTCAAATGGAAAAGAATTATTATTTTATTTTTTATTGTGTGTTGGCAGTGATTCTGTTATATGGGATGAAAGTGAAAAAAAGAGGGGAGTGGCATGAGGATGCGCTTTCTTTACCGGTATCGAAGAAATTGCTTGGTTTTAGCGCTGTCGGAATTATGCTGCACCACATGTCCCAGACATTGAATAACCGGGGCGATGTAGGGATTCTGCTGTTTATGGTGGATGTCGGAGTCTGCTTTGTGGGTCTGTATTTCTTTTTCTCGGGCTATGGCTTGTATAGCAGTCTGCGGGATAAACCCAATTATTTAAATTCCTTTTTCAGAAAGAGAATGCCCAGCATTCTTATTCCTTTTTATTTGTGTAACTTTACTTTTATTGCATCTGCGGCATTAATGGGACAGAAGTTTGAAAAGACGGAACTGATTTCTTATCTGACGGGCTGGGTACTTTTAAATTCACAGATGTGGTATATTGTTGAGATGTTCTTTTTATATCTGCTGTTCTATCTTGTGTTCAAATTGATCAAAAAGGATGGCATTGCCTGTCTGGTCTATGGAATCCTGACGGCGGCGCTGATCGTGGGAAGCCTTTTTCTTGGACACGACAGAACTACTGCTTCCGGCGGCGCATGGTTCAAGGGAGAATGGTGGTATAATGCAACCTTTATGATCTGGATTGGGATTCTATTTGCTAAATTTGAAAAAAAGCTTCTTCTATTTATCAGAAAATTCTATCTGGTGCTCTTGCCGGTTTTTGCCTTGGCTGTCTGGTATTTTTACAAACTGACGCTGACGGCGCTTCGAACCAAGGGATATTGGTATGAATGGGACGGACATCCGGGATATCAGGAGAAATTTCAGACGTTGGCAGTTCAGCTGCCCTTTATTTTCTGCTTTCTGATTTTTGTAGTGCTTCTGATGCAGAAAGTACAGTTTGGGAATAAGATTCTGTACTTTTTGGGAGAGATTTCGCTGGAACTTTATTTGTCCCACAATGTGTTTATTACATTTCTGCCCATAAAGAATACAGTCCTGTATATTTGTGAAGTGTACGCATCATCCCTTGTGCTGGCATTGATTCTACATACGATTGACCGATATCTGATTGGTTTGTTCCGTACAAAGCAGTCATAGAACGCAAAAATGACCTCCTGTAATTGATATACAGGAGGTCACATATCGTCTGTCTATAATTTAAATTTCCCTACTTCGTGATTCAGCTGATCAACAATCTGCAAATTGGATTCTGCTTCCTGGCCGATATCACTGACATTATTTGTTAATTCTACAGCTGTTTCCGTTACATTCATTACACCTATTGCACATTCACCAACAGCTGTTTTTACATCATCTAAGGATTCCTTGATACCGTTCATGTTTTCCTTCAGCTGCTGGCTTTCAGCAGCAAAATGCTGCATCATTTCATTCATGTTTCCTACATTGTTCTGATAGTCTTCACTGGTTTCCAACAGTTTTTCATAACCGCCAATAGCTGTTTTATTTGTGAATGCAATCATTTCTTCTGCTTCTGCGGCCAGTTCATCTACCGTTTGAATCACTTCAGCAGTCACATTTTGAATCTCTGTTGCAGATGCTGCAGAGTTAGATGCCAGCTTGCCAATTTCATCAGCGACCACCGCAAAGCCTTTTCCTGCCTCGCCGGCTCTTGCGGCTTCAATGCTGGCATTTAATGCAAGCAGATTTGTGGCTTCGGTAATACTGATAATGTTCTTGGTAAGTTCCCTGATTTTCTCTACATCTTTGGATTTTTCTACTTTTTGTTGAACAGATGCGGCCATATTTGCAACCTGGACTGCAGCATCCTGCTTGGCTTCTACTGCCCGGTTGTATACTTTTGAGGCATTTTCCATAATTCTTTCAGAAGAAGTTCTTCCGTTCTCAGCCTCTTCGTAAATATTTGCTATTGCATTAAAGATCTGTTTGATCGAATCGTTGACCTGCTCTAAGGAGGCACTGGATTCTTCCATTGACGCACTCATTTCTTCCATTACGGCAGAAACATCTGTGATTCCCATTTCGGCATTAGACAGGTTGTTTGATACTGTACGGGAAGATTCCTGTAATTGTTCTGAATTCGCAGATATATTCAACATAATTCCCCGTATATATTGAAGTAATTCGTTGACATTCTCTGCAATCATTTCCATTTCATCACCGGTATGGACATCCAGTGTCTGGGTCAGGTCGCCTTCGTTATGTACCAGTTCATAGATTTTGCTATCTACCATACGCAGCCTTCTTATTACAGTGCTGACCAAAAGGTTAAGAATGACCAAAGCAATGATCAGGCAGATAACTGAAATCTGGATGACCCGCTGCAATGCCAGATTCAAACGGGCTACCACCCCGCTGGCATCATAGTCACAGCCTACAATACTTATTATATTTCCATTACTGTCGGCAAGGGGCATATAGGCGGAGATCAAATCACCATCATCCGTAGAATCAATATAATCCTGCACATACATTTGCCCGTCAAAAACGGATTTTAATTCCTGATATGACACTTCAAAAGGGGCGCCCAAATCGTGACCGTTTGCGCTGGTGTCCGCATCAATTCCATAGTATACTTTGTTTCCATCTGTATACAGTGTATACAGATATTGGATTCCGCAGTCATTTTTAATGCCGTACATAGAATTGAACAGTGTGTCGTATATTTCGCTCTGTTCATTATCTGCCAATAGTGTTGCCAGCTGGTCAACATTAATGGCTTTGGTGGAGATAATGGCTGCCATTTGTGCTTCCTCTACACCCATAGCAATTAGTCCTTCTTTTGTGCGAAGATAAGAATTCATTCCCATGACTACACATAGCAGAATAATCACTACGCTTGTAGGAAATAAGATTTTAGTTCTGATACCCAGTCCTCTTGTTTTCCTTTTTTTCATATTCCATTTTCCTTTCGATTTCAGCGTCTTTTCTCCTGCCTGAGGTAATTTTTGTTTATCTTACGATGAAGGATTCATATAAAAGTGGTTCGGCGAAAGATTCTGAAAATTATAATATGTATCTATTATAGCACAAAATTACTTTATTGGAGTAAAATTTTATTTTTTTTTTGATAAAATGACTTAGTGGCAGACTTGTAGTGACAGGAAAATTTAGGTATAGTAAAGATAGTCAGTTAACTTTAGAAAGTGAGCCGGGAAGTAAAACAGCCGGTGAAACTGTGATAAGGTATTATTTGACAGAACAGGAGAGATACAATGAAGATATACGATATTTCCCAGGAAGTTTTCAGATGTAAGGTATTTCCCGGTGACCCTGCCCCTGAAAGGAAAATTTTGTTGAAGATAGAAGAGGGCAGTTTTTGTAATCTGTCAGCATTCAGCATGTGTGCTCATAATGGAACCCATGTAGATGCTCCATACCATTTTTACGAGAAGGGCAAAACCATAAATGAAATAGACTTAGAGAAATTCATAGGACCGGCATATGTAGCAGAGCATAATGGAATTGTCACAGCAGATGATGCGGCTGCAATTCTTGAAAAAGCACAAAAAGCAGACAGTCAGTCAGCAAGAAGAATCCTGATAAAAGGAGAGGCTGTGGTTTCAGAGGAAGCAGCTAAAGTATTTGCGGATGCCCGAATATTACTTCTTGGAAATGAATCCCAGACAGTGGGACCGGAAAATGCACCCATGCAGGTACATCTTGAACTGTTAGGCGCAGAGATCGTGCTTTTGGAGGGAATACGATTAGGCGAAGTGACGGAAGGGACATATTTCCTGAATGCAGCGCCAATCAATCTTGGCGGTATGGATGGCGCTCCCTGCAGAGCAGTGCTGATTAAGGAGGAGTGAATATATGACAGGGCATATAGGATTTTCATATATTGGGGTTATCTTTTTAATAATGTTGTTTGTCCCTAATCTATTATGGACACGAAAGATGCCGGAAGGATATACGGCAGCAAATGAAAATAAGATCTTGCAGCTTTTGGAGAGAATAGGAGAAGCTTTAACATGCTGTTGTGCAGTACTGTTTTCTGATTTTAACTTGCATCAATGGTCTGCATGGTCCTGGTGGCTGATTGCAGCCTGCATATTAATGATCATGTATGAATTATGGTGGGTTCGCTATTTTAGAAGTGAGCGGAAACTGACGGACTTTTACAGCAGTTTTTGTAAAATACCACTGGCAGGAGCAACATTGCCTGTAATTGCTTTTTTTCTGCTGGGTATATATGGCAAAGTTGTATGGATGCTTATCGTAACGGTAATTTTGGGGATAGGACATATTGGTATACATATCCAGCACAGTAAAGAAAGCAAAAGAATTTAAACATAAGGAGTGAAAAGAAAATGGCATTTGACTACAAAAAGGAATACAAAGAATTTTATATGCCGAAGAATCGTCCGGCTATCGTAGAAGTTCCTGCTATGAATTATATTGCAGTAAGAGGAAAGGGAAATCCTAATATAGAAGGCAGCGAATATAAAGAATCCATCGGACTGCTTTATGCAATTGCATTTACCATTAAAATGAGTAAGAAGGGAAACCATCAGATAGAAGGTTATTTTGACTATGTAGTTCCGCCGTTGGAGGGATTTTGGTGGCAGGATAATATAAAAGGAATTGATTATACCCGCAAAGAGGATTTTCACTTTATTTCTATCATCAGGCTGCCGGATTTTGTGACGAAGAAGGATTTTGAATGGGCCATAGAGGAAGCTTCCAGGAAAAAGGAAAAGGATTTTTCCAAGGTAGAATGGCTGACCTATGAGGAAGGATTATGTGTCCAGTGTATGCATATCGGCCCTTATGATAAGGAACCTGAAACGATTGAAAAGATGCATGATTATATGATTGCCGAGGGTTATGAGCTGGATATTACAGAGCAGAGATTCCACCATGAGATTTATATGAGCGATGCAAGACGGGTGGCTCCTGAAAGGCTGAAAACAGTCATCAGACATCCGGTTAAAAAGATTCTTTAAAAGCAGGAGGCCGTGAATTACACGGTCTTTATGTATTGTTTTAGCTGGTCATAAAAATTTTCTCTGGTTCCGGCCATGATTACAACGATAATCTTATCGTCCAGATGCTCTACGATATATGCCAGTTCATAATTTGTTTTATTATAGTAAATATCATATCCATATATATCGGATAAATCACCTGTTTTAATGGTGCCGATGGTATGATCTTTACAAATTTTATCAATTGCTTCCTGATACAGCATTTTTAATTTTTTGTCTTTCAACTTTTTTATGAATTTGGCTGCAGGTGGAAGAAAACGTACCTCTGTCATTCTTTTGCCTCCTGATTGAAAACATCCTCATAGGAAATATATTCAGCCTCTGAAGCAGCCGCTTGTTTTGCTTCTGTCAGCATTGCATTTACAGCTTGAGGGACTTCTTTCTGTGCTTTCTTAAAATGCTCAAGAAGATCATTTCCGCTGTACCCTTGCGCAATCAAATCTGCCAATATCTGTTCTGCAAATTCTCCCCCAGTATTTGTTTTGGCGGGACGAATGATTAATTCGTTTCCCCGTACCATACATTCTGCTTCCGTGTCAAATCCCAGCATAGTAAAAAATCTTTGTGGAATTGTTATCTGCCGTTTGGCAGAAATACTTACTTTTTTTATTTCCATAGGAACACGATCCTTCATCGTTATTGACGACATTTTATGCTCTCCTTATTATATGAAAATCAAAGAAAAAATATTCCTGGTTTCTTGGTATCTGAGATTATTTTATGTAATCCTTTTCTGCCTGTCAAGAATTAAAATATTTAGTTACTTTTCCATATCCGGGAAATCACGGCTACAAGCAAAAGCAATGCATTGTCATGTTACATTTCTTCATGTTACAATACATCTGCAAGAAATATTTGCCATAAAAAGATAACAGACTTTGACAGAGAAATTACAGAAAGGTTCAATATGAAAGTAAATTTCTATGAAGCAGTTGAGGATAAATTATTGAAATTTGCAGTTATAATTGCCAAAACAGAGGGACAATATGTATTCTGCAAGCATAAAGAGAGAGATACCCTGGAAGTTCCCGGCGGGCATAGAGAACCGGGTGAATCTATTTTGACTACGGCAAAAAGAGAGCTGTATGAGGAGACAGGTGCTGTCAGCTTTGAAATTGAGCCGATTTGCGTCTATTCCGTTGTGGCAGATTCGGATAGTGAAGAATCTTTTGGAATGTTGTATCGTGCAGAGATTAATGCATTTGAACCGGAGCTGCATAGTGAGATAGAAAAAATTGTGATCAGGGACGGATCTCCGGAGAAGTGGACCTATCCTGAAATACAGCCGAAGCTGATAGAAGAAGCAGAGAAAAGAGCGGAAAGCAATTTGACCGACAAAAGATAAATCATACAGAAAAATAGTTATTTATTTTCTTCCCCTTGTTCCTCGCGCTTCCGATGGCAGGTCTTCCGGTTTCCACAGGTGGCGCATCCACCGCCGCAGCCTCGTTTTTTACTGCTTCCGCTGCAGATTGAAGCTGCCAATGCAATACCGATCATAAGGGCAAAAAAAAGAATTTCCATTGAATATACCTCCCATGAGTTATCACATTATTATATATTATTTTGCGCCTAAAAGAAAGGAATAAAATCATGATACAAATAATAAAAATCAGAGAACATGCTGAAATATCCCAAAAGGCAGCAGCATGGTTTCATGAAAAATGGGGCATTCCGCTGGAAGCATATCAGGAGAGCATTGGGGAATGCCTGAAGGGAGAGAAGGTCATACCTCAATGGTACGTTGCAGTAGAAAATGAAGCTATCATAGGAGGTCTGGGTGTTATTGAAAATGATTTTCATGACCGTAAGGATTTGACTCCTAACGTGTGTGCCGTATATGTGGAAGAAAACTGTCGGTGCAGAGGCATTGCAGGAGAATTGCTTCAGTATGTATGCAAAGATATGGAAGAATCAGGAATCCATACATTATATCTTGTTACGGATCATACTTCTTTTTACGAAAGGTACGGATGGGAATTCCTGTGTATGGTTCAGGGAGAGGGAGAACCGGACATGACAAGAATGTATGTGCATAAGCAGTAGACTAAAAGAGACCATCACAGCTGTGACGGCCTCTTTTCTTTAGTAAAACTATACGCACTCAGTCCAATATTCATCTTCCCATCTGTCTTTGGTGTAGTTATACAGGCGTCTGTAGAGTCTGCCTCCTACGGTCTTATAGCGCCAGTCTATAATGTCAGAAAGAAGGGAGATTCCTTCATTGGAATCTTCTGTTTGAGGAGTTTCGGGAGCTTCCACTTCTGCTCCATAGACAGGAGTGGATAACAAAAAGAACGATAAAGCAGATACGACAGCTGCTCTAAAAACTGCCTTTTTCAGTAGTAACATTTTTTTCATCTGTATCCTCCTAAAAATATAATATTAATGAGATTAGGAAAAATATATTCTATCAGTAAATTTTACAGTAAATGGAAAACATTGTCAATGAATGGAGAAGAAATATAAATAAAAGAAAAAAATAATAAAAAAGACGAAATTTGTCATATTTTGGAAATAAAGTATTTAAATAGTTATAGTTTTGGAGAACAATAATCCGACTGGATTAATTGGGAAGTGTTTCATAGATGGGAATCCGTTCATCCCAGACTTCTGTAACAGTAGTTATATATTTAGAATCACGGTATAAGTCATAAGTTCCGTCTGTGTTAATAACAAAATAAGTGGTGTTTTCACGTATATTGTAGGTTCCTTGTTCATTTCCAGGACAGATTCTATATGCTTCAAATACAAAGAACAGGGAGAATACTGTCAGCGCCGTCATAACAAAACAGGAGAAGATGATCTTGGGAGAAAATCTCTCTGCCTTTTTGGGACTTTCTATGATCAGATGAACTCTTTGCTTGATGGAAAGAGACATACCGGAAATGAAAGGAGCCATATATACCGGTCCGTTCCGGGAGGTTTCTCGCTGCCTGGCAACTTTAAGCAGGCATTCCGAATATTCAATTTTCTCCATTTCCGTCAATTGTGCGGTGACTTTGGAATCAATGCTGATTTCCAGGATCCTGTTGATTTGGTGAATCAGCAGTTTGGTCAGCGGGTTCCAAAAGTATATGATCCGGAGCACTTCGCACAGCAGCTTGTAGTAGAGATGATGGCTGTAATAGTGGGCTGTTTCATGCCTTAATATGTAGTACCATTCTTTATCAGAAAAAGACATGTCTAGAGCAATAATGGTAGGACTTTTTATGCCGAATGTAACAGGTGAAACAGACCGGTCAGTTAAAAGGAGCCTGATAGTTTTGGAATGGCCGTAGGATGCATTGATTTCCTGCAGGATAGATATTGCCGGGAAATCCTTTGGCGGTCTGTAGACCGCCAGATCCGCCATGGTGTGTCTGTACTTATTTATGGTTTTCACTGATAAGAATACGCTGCCTGAAATCCAAAAGAACACGAAAATTTGAAATAAATTGACAGAATACCCCCGAAACATAAAAAGTGCCGTATGAAAAACATCATAAATTACAGGCAATCCTCTGCTTATAGCAATGGATCTTGTAAAAGGAAATTCATACGGCAGCAAAAATTTTACCAAAACAACAGCGGTAGATAATAAAAAGAAATTGATATTTCGGTAATTGATTAACCGGGTATTTATCAAGAGATACAGGATTCCAACAAAAACAGCGTTAACCACCAACATACTAAGTAGGGTGGAAAACGAAAAAATCATGAATCTACTCCTTTGTATTTTTCTTTAACTCCTGCTTTTTGGTTGCTAAATACTTCTCCAAATTGTTGATTTCGGATAATACTTTAGCAGAATCTTTTTCTTCTTCTAACAATGTCACAAGAAGATTAGAAGGGGAGAAGGGCTTGCCGGAAGTATTACTGTAAGAAGTAGTAAAACGTTTGATCTCAAACTCTTCCGGAGTAAGCGTAGGTTTGTAGCAGCGGCTTAATACTGTGCCGCTGTAAACAATTTCATCAATCTGAATCAAATCCTTATGCAACAGCTTTTTTAAAACAGCCTGCACCGTGTTAATAGATAAATCTTCACGGATGGATGTGATTTCAGATGCTACCAGAGAACGCTCTGATTCCCACAGGATATTCAGAATATCCAGTTCTCTGTTTGTTAATCGGTACTTGTCGTTTGATCCAATTATCATGATATCTTCCTCTAATATAAATGATTTATAAGTATAATAAAGTTATCATAGAGGAAACTGAGAGAAATGTCAATAATAACGAATCTTAAAATCCTCAGGGAAAGAGATTGTAGGAATAATGAAAATATGATAAGGTTTTAGAAAATGACAGGGTAAAGGAAATATTTATGGAAAAAATTACCAGAAACTCTAATCATGAGCTTTTGCGTCTTGTGGCAATGTATATGATCGTGCTGATTCATGCCAATATGTATCTTGGCCGTTTCTGTACGGGAAGTATTTGGAATATCTGCAATGGTGTTGTAAACGGCATCTGCAATATTGGGGTTTCCTGTTTTATTTTGATTTCAGGATATTATGGAGTTCGATTTACTGTCAGAAAGTTTGTAAAAATGGAATGTATGATGATTACCTATTCCCTGCTGGAAACAGCTGTGCTTTATATGATGCTGCCGGAACAGATGCAGGGTGCAGCTCTCTTAGAGCAGCTGGCAAAGTCATGTCTTCCGTTTATTACCAGAAAATACTGGTTTTATTCCTGCTATATCTGTCTGTTGTTTTTTAGCGGATATCTGCAGAAAATGATTGAATATCTTAAAAAAGAGGAGTTTCAAAAACTGCTCTTGCTGATGATTACTTTATTCAGCGTACTGCCGACATTCTTTTATTTTGAACTGATCCCTGACAATGGCAAAGGTCTGGTACAGATGATCATGGTCTATATGATAGGCAGATATATCAGAATGTATCGGGATGTAAAGCTCTCTAAAAAAGCTGGCTTTCTTTTTATTGCCTTATGGGTCATAAATGGAATATCCCATGAACTGCCGGTTCAGATTGGCGGCATCTATCATCATTTATGCAAAGACAACAGTATTACCAATCTTATCATGGCAGTGATCTTATTTTATATGGTTAAAGAGATGAAGATTACATCCTCTTTTATTAACAGAGCAGCAGGGTATGTTTTTGCTGTGTTTGCCTTGAATAATTCTCTGGTAACCCTTGTAATGGAGAAGATAGGAGAGTATGGTTTCCAAAGCCCGGGCGGCGTATTGGGATTTTTGGCGTTGCTTGGTATTGTATTTGTTATTTTGACGCTGTGTCTTTTCATTGGTGCCGGAAGAGAACTGATTTTAGGCAGAGTAGATATGAAGATTTGGGAATGGGTCGAAAAGATGCTTCTCTCTTTCAGATTTCTTAGAAAGTAACCATTTACGCAAAAAGATTGACTATTTTCATGAATATGGTATTATACTATTAAAGGAGAGTCCTGCCAATAAGTGGACGTTCAAAAAGCGATAGTATTGCTGCGGTGATGCTACAGACAAGGACTATGGAAACATAGTCCTTGAAATATTCTATGGGAGAATCTTATGACACAGTTACCATTAGAGGTCTATCGAATAGACATGAAATACATTAGGAACTTACATAATATTGATGATAGAGTTTTTTCTGTATCACCACAGACAAGGAAAGATGAACGCCCTTTTCTCGGCATAATTATTGTATGTAATGAACATAAATATTGTGTGCCGTTGTCAAAACCTAAGAAAAAACACGAAAAAATGCGAGATAAAATAGATTTTAAGAAAATTATACATAATGGCATTGTATTAGGAGTTTTAAATTTTAATCTTATGATACCTGTAGAAAATGAACAGATACAGCGGATAGATACAAAAATTCATAAACATGATAATGCGGATACAAAAAAGAAAAAGGAACTTCTGCTTAGAGAATTAGAATGGTGCAATGAACATGCAAGTGATTTGATAAATACTGCAAATGTTCTATATCAAAAATATATTTCTGAAGAAAAATTTTCAGCTAGAAAACAATGTTTGGATTTTAAAAGATTGGAATTGGAATGTGATAAGTATAATAAAAAGCTACAAATTTTAAAAGCCGAAAAAACAGATTCTTAAACCATATAATCTCATCCAAGTCCGGATATAAAAATACCTCAAACAATTTTATCCTGCATTAACAAGGGGCAAAATATGATTTTTATAAAAAAAGTCATATTTTGCCCTAATATAGGGAAAGTATATTTTTGTAAAATTTATTCATAGTATTACTGGTTAGGAGTACGAAGGACACGGACATGGGTAATAATTATGATAAGTTTTTGCAAAGAATGATTGAGTATAGAGATGCTATGAAATTATCCCAAAAGGAGGTAAGCGGACTTTTCGGCAAAACACAAAGTCAGCTCAGTAAGATGGAGTTAGGGAAAACAGTAATTTCTTACGAAATTCTGGAAAGCCTTCAAAATGCCGGATGGGATATTGACTATATGATCACGGGAAAGCCGGGAACATACACGAGGGAACATCTTACAGAGTATCTGGATGAAAACATCGGGGAAGCATGGAAAGACATTAAGGAAATATTGCTCTGGGTAGTAAAGTTGGAATTTGGAAAAAGCGGTGGTTTTCCGGATAAGGACAGCCAATGCGAATATGAGTTGGCAAAGCTTTTGCTGGGCGGGGAACATCAGGGATCTGTATTTGCAGCTCTTAGGGACTATGTAGGAATTTCCCAGACCGGCATGGCGGAGAAACTGGGTGTTAATATCAAGAAGTACCGGGATCTTGAAAAAGGAAGGAACAGGCCGGATGCAGAACTTTTAGTAAAAATCTATGAAATCTCATGGTGCAGGCCAGGAATATTTTTTTGCTCCAAAGATGCGGAACGCTATCTTCTGGACGAGCTTTGGAATAAGCTTAATGGAGTTCGGCAGAAAGAAGCTTTTGAATATTTAAACAGTACTATTAGATTGTATAAGGCACAGACGGAGTAGAATCATGAAGAAAGCAATATTGATTATTGAAGACGATGCGGAACAGATGGATATGTTAAAACAGCTGGTTATGGCAGTAGGAGCCAATACGGAGATCTATACTGCTGATAATGTAACTTCTGCCTACAGGATCTTAATGGAAAAGACAATAGATGTTTTTCTGGCAGATATTATATTAGACACAGCAAAACCCGGCGATACAGCAGGCATCAGACTGGTAGAGAAAATCAGAAAGATTCCCAAGTATATGTTTACACCTGTTATTTTCATAACCTCTCTTGAGGATCCTGCAATGTATGCATATACGGATTTAAACTGCATGGGATATATCGAAAAGCCTTTTGCACCGGAACGGGTAGTAAAGCTGGTGATAAAAGCTTTGAACTATACTACGGAAAGAGAAAAAGAGGTATCCCTGACCTTTAGGAAAGACGGCATCCTTTATCCCGTAAAGCTGAAAGAAATCGTGTATATGGAAAGCATTAACCATATTATGTATATACATCTTCTGGACGGATCGGTTTTAGAAATTCCCTATAAGACATGTAAACAAGTGATGCAGGAAACAGACACTAACTGTCTGATGCAATGCAGCAGAAGTACTCTGGTCAACAAAGAGTATGTATTAAGTATTGATGCACCTAACAGATTTCTGACTTTGAAGGATGACCTGGGAATGCTGGATATTGGAATTACATATAAGAAAAAGATTCTGGCAGAATTCTGTGATGACGGACGGAGTTGAATTTAAGCGGCAACAAAAAAGTCATATTTGGGTATAATATGGGAAATATATAATTTCGTAAAATCTAGTCATAACATGGCATAAAGCATAGTACGAAAGGTACGGACTGATGGGCAACAGTTATGATGAATTTTTACGAAGAATGATCTGTTACAGGGAAAAGATGAAGCTGTCCCAAAAAGAAGTAAGCAGTCTCTTGGGAAAAACCCAAAGCCAGCAAAGCAAGGTGGAGCTTAGGAAAACAGTAGTTTCCTTTGAGATGTTGGAGGGATTGGTGAATGCCGGTTGGGATATCGACTTCATTATCACGGGAAAAACAGGTATTTGTATTGAAGAGAACCTGATTGATTATTTATGTGAAAAAGCAGGTCCTTCATGGAAAGAGCTTAAGGAAGTACTGCTTTGGATCATCGGCAGGGAACTTAAGAAAAGTAATGGATTTAAGGACAATGAGGTCAAGTTGGAGTACGAATTGCTGAAATCTTATCTGGGGCAGGAAAAACCAGCGTCGGCTCTGCATGAAATCAGAAATATTATGGGAATATCACAGATGTCCATGTCAGAAAAGCTGGGCGTCAATATCAAGAAATATCGTAATCTGGAAAAGGGCATAGTCTATCCCGATGCAGAACTTCTCATGCTGATCTATGAAATCTCCTATTGCAGACCAAGTACATTTTTTTGTAAAGACGGTATAGACGGATACCTTCTGAACTGTTTATGGAATCAAATAGAAACAGGGTTCCGAAGGGAAGCCAGAGAATTTATGGATGATGCGATGAGAGTACTATAAAATATAAGATGCCTGATGGCAGCAGGAAATACTAATGAGGGCGGAGATTAGGGATGACAATAGCAATAATTAGCATATATGAGCTGTTTGAGATATTATCAATCATATTCTGTATTCATTATCTATATGGTGAAAAACCGAAGTTTGATGTACTGACAGTGGGAGTTGTGGTAGTTGAAGTAGCATGGATGCAAATGATTTATTGTTTTAGCTTACCTTCGGAATGGTCATTCGTAACGTATTTGCTAACAGCGTTATATTGTGGACTTAAGTTTGGATTTAATATAAAAGATATTTTTATTAATAATATGCTATATGCATTAATTCTAAGTGGCATTCAAGCAACAATGATAGTGCTGTTATATATTTTGCTCGATAGTAGTCGTGTAAATGCAATAGAAAATATTATTATTAATGTTGTGATATTTATTATAGTTATTAGTGCTTTGAAACGATGTAATTTGCAAAAATTATCTAACGTATTAAAGAATAATGATAAGTTGATAATGATATCTGTTTCTTTAATAGTTATAACGATAGTTCTTTTTCTCATTACATATAAGACGACTAAGGGATTTAATACATTATATTACCTTGTATTGATTGTAAGTATAATATTGATCTTTGTATCGGCAATTGATATTGGAAAGCATAAAATAAGGGTGCGAGAAACAGAAGCAGAATTAAAGCAATATAGACTTTATGCATCATCTTTTGAAGGACTTATAGATGATATTCGGGAAAGACAGCATGAGTTTGACAACCATATCAATACAGTCTACAGCCAGCATTATTTATACAAGACTTATGAAGAACTGGTGGAGGCACAGAAGAAATACTGTCAGGAGATAGTTGGTGAAAACCGTTATAACAGACTGTTGTCGAAAGGAAATCCCATTATACTGTGCTTTCTGTATGGAAAGTTTTCGGAACTGGAGAAAAAGGGAATAGAAATTACATACAAGGTAGTCATTGGGGAATTGGAAGGCGGTGTGCCGGTACATAAGATTGTGGAACTTTTGGGAAATCTTTTGAATAACGCGGCAGATGCAGTCAAGGCAAACAAAACGGGTAGAATCAGCCTGACCATGGTGGAAAGACCGGAGACAATCACCATAGAAGTGTCCAATGAAAGTGAGGAAATTGACTACAAACGCATTCAGGATTTCTTTAAGAAAGGATATAGCGAAAAGGGCAGGAACAGAGGATATGGCCTGTATAATGTAAGAAAAATCTGTGAAGAGTATGGAATTACCATTTCCTGTGAAAATAGGATGATAGAAAATAAAAACTGGATCGTATTTGGTCTGCTGATAAAGAAACCTCTTTGAAATGACAGATATTTCAAAGAGGTTTCTTTTTAGTTTTCATCTTCTGTAGGATAAGGATATTCTCCCAAAAGTAAAATACTTGGAAAATCAGTTCCAAACCATACAGTAAAAGCCATACAAGTAGTTAAAAAGACTTTTGAAAATGCAATTAATTTCTGTTTCATCTTACTACTCCTTTCTTTCGTATTTTAGCAGCGATCAGCTGCAAAGTATGCGATATAATGATCCAAAATCCTGTAATGACATAGGTATTCTTTGGAAAGAAAATCATAAGAACTAAAAAAAATATAATGGTAAACAGCGTGCGAAGACGGCCTTTTCTTTTGGATGCTTCTGTTAACGGCAGATGAACATCAGAGGTTACAGGCCCTATGTGATAATCCGTAACGGCACACAGGACAAGCATCAGGATGGCCGGTATCTGCCAAACCGGCAATAGAGGAAGAACCTTAATGGTAAAAACAATGTAAAACCAGGAGGCCACTAAACAAGACAGATAAGTCTTACAGTGTAAACCGCCGGTTGAGGTCCGCAGGATAGCCATGATCAACATGGAAATAAAGAAGAACGGAAGTTCCTTCCAAAAAAACAATCCGATTATGAAAATCTTACTGATCTCGGAAAGAAGGGTCTTAGCCAAAAACTCCAACTGTGCAATTTGATAATCTGTAAATTGGTAAGTTGATTTCAGAAGTTCTTTCATGGCAATCCCCACTTTCGCGCAGACGCGGCGTGAAACCACTTATATACTTATAAATCATTTATATTCCCCTTCTACACAATGATTTCGCGCGTGCGTCTGTCATATGTATTATGGCGGAAAATATGCCATAATATGGTAATTTTTATTGAAAGGTGTCTATTCTTGACTAAAGAGGAAAAAAATGGTAAAAAAGGCAAAATAAATAGGAACAATAGGTAGTTTATTCAAGAAAAATAGTACTTGAGCAAAATAGGAGGTAAATTGTCTAAAAACTGACTGAACTTTCAAAATGGAGATAAAAAATGAAAATCAGAAATAAAAATAATTTTGGGCGCGGAAAAAATATGATTTGGTAAAAATAAAGACTTTTTTTGGAAAGGAATGATAGCATAAAAAATATATTAACATGGAAAGGAAGTGAAGCATGACTGATAAAAATGTGGGAAAAAGAATTAAATATTTAAGGGAATGTAATGGTTTTACCAGAGATGTTTTTGCTGAAATGACAAGTATATCTACAAAATTTTTATATGAAATAGAAGTGGGGAGAAAAGGATTTTCGGCGGAGATATTGCTTAAGATATCGAGAGCGCTGTCAGTCAGCTGTGATTATCTTTTGACAGGATATCAGGTAGGCAGTAATAATGCAGAAAACGTAGCAGTTATCCTTGAAAGTATTGATCCGGAGCAGATGGGAAGAGTCAGAGACATCTTACGTCTGATACAGGAGATCAGTATAAATAGAAAGGAAAAATGGAACGGTGCGGATTAATTTCCGCACCGTTTGCTGACGATATATCTGGGTCTTCTTTTAATTTCATCATAAATACGGGAAATATAGTGACCGATGATCCCAAGGCTTATCATAAGAATGCTGCCAATGATCAGCTGTAATAAGATAACGGTAGTAAACCCTTCCAATGCAGTGCCGGTAAAATAACGGTATAATGACTGAATTCCTAAAACAAGAGAAAAGAGAAGCATCACCCATCCAAGGAAGGTAACCATCTGCAGAGGAGCACCGGAAAAGGAAGTAATATTCCGGATGGCATATTTTATTAAATTCCACAGGGACCACTTGGATGTACCCACCGTACGTTCCTGTACCTCGAAAGGAACGGAAGTGGTCTTAAAACCGACCCAGGAAGAGAGGGCGCGGAAAAAAGGCGTCCGCTCAGGCATGTCTAAAAGGGCATCTACGGCCTGTCTGTCTAACAGCTTAAAGTCAGAAGCATCCGCCATGTCAATGCCGGTAAGCTTGCTGATAATGGAATAAAAGCTGTTAGCGCAAAGGGTGTGCAGAGGATTTTCCCTGCCCCTTGAGGACTTGATTCCTTCCACAACTTCATAACCTTCTTCCCAAAGACGATACATTTCAACGATAGTTCCGGGAGGATGCTGTAAATCGCAGTCCATAATGACGCAGCACATGCCGCCGGCTTCTTTAAGCCCGGCAAAAATGGCAGATTCTTTACCAAAATTCCGGGAAAAGGAAATCCCTTTTACTTCAGAGTGCTCACAGGATAAACGGTAAATGTTTTGATAAGTAAGGTCAGTGGAGCCATCATCTACAAATATGATTTCAAAGGGAATTCCGGCAGAATGCATAATATCCCTGACTGTATGAAAGGTAGTGCTGATCATATCCTGCTCATTAAAGGCAGGAATGACAATGGACAATAATTTTTCATTTTGAGAGGTCATTTCAGGCTCCTTTCAAAGCTTTGGTGTTTCATCTGTCAACATGGATGTGCAATGAGGACACCGAACTGCCTGTATGGATATTTTGGTTTTGCAGTAAGGGCACTCTTTTTCTGTTTCCGCAGGGGCTTCTTTCTTGTCAGTATTCCGCAGTTTATTGATCTGCCGGATCATAAGGAATATCACGAAACTGACTGCTAAGAAGTTTACTACCTGAGTCAAAAAAGTACCGTAGTTGATGGCAGCTGCATGATCGCCGCTTCCAAGGGTAATCACAAGATGGTTAAAATCAATCTTCCCGGTAAATAAGCTGAGCAGCGGCATCAGAATATCATCTACTAAAGACCCCACAATACCGGTAAAGGCACTGCCGATGATCATACCTACGGCAAGGTCTATCATATTTCCTTTTAATGCAAACTCTTTAAATTCTTTTCCAAATTTCTTCATTTTTATAAATGTGCTCCTTTCAAAGACGGAAGATTCATCATTTGTTATGAATCTTCAATTGGAAATTATCATCCATATTATAACAATGATAGACAAATCTGTCACTATTTATAAATTTGCAAAACCGGATCAGTCAGAATTATTTGAAGATGGAAGTCCGATGTGTTATGATGAAAATAATTTAGGAAAAATGTGGTGCGATATGATGAAACAGCAGAAAATCGTTAAAATTCTCACATATTTTTATCTGATTCCCTTTGCCCTTATGGTGATATTCAACACAGGGAACAGTCTGCTTCGGACAACTTATTTCGATCTTTACAAGGATATGGAAACGGCCAGATATAAGTGGGACAACCCTCTTTTGGTATTGATTGCTTCGGCGGTATTAATGATAGGGTTCTATTTGTTTTGGCGTTTTGCAAAATTAGAAGAAAAGCGGTTTAGTGTCATATCCGTGCTGGCAGGAGGTATGATCAGTCTTATTGTTGTACTGGCAGTAAGAGGCAGAGCTATCTGTGATGGCGCTACCATCAGCGAAATTGCAGTAGAATTTATGCAGGGGAACTATCGTGCTTTTGAGCAGGGAGAATATTTATACAACTATTCCTTTCAAATAGGAATGACAGCTCTTTTAGAAGCGCTCTATAGATTTTTTGGTGTAGAAAACTTTTTGGCCTTCCAGATCATCAATGTTATCTGTATTATGGTGTTTTTGTGGTGCTTAAACCGTATTACATGGGAACTGTTTGAAGAAGAGGGAATCTGCAGGCTGGAAGCAGCTTTATCAATAGGGATGCTGCCTCTTTTTCTGTTTTCTGTTTTTGTTTATGGCGATATTATAGGCTGGGCTTTTGGAGCAGGGGCCATTTATCAGATCATACGGTACTTAAAAACCGACAGTTGGAAGCAGGTGCTGATTTCTTCCATTCTTTTGGCAGCGGGGATCGTGGTTAAATCCAATGTCAGCATTTTGCTGGTGGCAGCAGTCATTGTTATTTTATTGAATGTACTGTGCAAGCACCACTACAGAATACTGGTCATGCTGCTTCCTATGGTTATATTGCCTACGCTCTTTGTGGGGGCGGTAGAAGCTGTTTATACCCAGAGGGCAGGACTTGCAGAATATCCCGAAGGAATACCGAAGGTTGCCTGGATGGCTATGAGTATGCAGGAAACAGACGAAGGAGGATATGCATGCGGCTGGTATAACAGTTATAACTGGAATGTATACAGAGAGAATGATTATGACAGGCAAAAGACGACAGAGGCCTGTCTTACGAATTTGCAGCAGTCACTTCACAAGCTTGCCCACGAACAGAAATATGCGTTAAATTACTTCTACAAGAAATTTACTTCCCAATGGAACGCCCCTACTTTTCAATCCATGATCACTGCTGAGTGGAGCGTAAGGCATATAGAACGTGTACTGCCGATTGCCCGGTATTTTATTTATGAAGGGGGAAGAGATATTCTGTACGGCATCATGAATATCTACCATTTTTTCCTGTTTTTGTGTACTTCCATGGCTCTTTTGCGAATGAGGAAGGAATGGAGCCTTCCTAAGGCATATCTGATTTTGAACATATTCGGAGGATTCTTCTTTCATATGATCTGGGAGGCCCAGTCCAGATATATTATAGGATATTTTGTACTCTTGCTTCCGCTGGCGGCCTTTGGATGTGACAGATTGTTTCTGACATGGAAGATGGGCCGGAGATCATTTGACGAAAAAGCAATATGAGTATAGAATAAAAACGTTATTTTAACAATTCAGTGTTTAAGAAAAGGAAATGGATCATGAAAGCGCTTGATGTGAATAAAACATATTTCATTACCGGAGGAGCAGGATTTATCGGCTTTTATCTGTCTAAGCTGCTGCTTGAAAAGGGAGCCCGGGTAATCGGTATTGATAATCTGAATGATTACTATGAAGTATCGCTAAAGGAAAGCCGGCTGGCCATATTAAAAGAATTTCCGGCGTATCACTTTGTAAAAGGGGATATAGCGGATAAGGATGTGGTATTCGGGATATTTCAGAAATATGCGCCTGAAATAGTAGTGAATCTGGCAGCTCAGGCAGGGGTGCGGTACAGCATCGACAATCCTGATGCATATATCCATTCCAATATAGTAGGGTTTTTTAATATTTTGGAAGGGTGCCGTCATTTTCCGGTGGAGCATCTGGTATTTGCGTCTTCCAGTTCCGTATATGGAGGAAATAAAAAAGTGCCTTTTTCTACGGAAGATCAGGTGGATAAACCTGTAAGTCTTTATGCTGCAACGAAAAAGTCCAATGAGCTGATGGCATATTCTTACAGTAAGCTTTACAAGATCCCCCTTACCGGTCTGCGTTTCTTTACAGTTTACGGACCCATGGGCAGACCGGATATGGCATACTTTAAGTTTGCCAAGAAGATCATGGCAGGAGAACCTATTCAGATTTATAACAATGGAGATATGTTAAGGGATTTTACTTATATTGATGATATTATAGCAGGGGTGGAAAATATACTTTGTAATCCTCCTGCAGCTGATGAAGACGGCGCATTATACAAAATTTATAATATTGGTAATAACAAGCCGGAGAAGCTTATGGATTATATTGCAGTACTGGAGAAATGTCTTGGCAAAGAGGCCCGGAAGGAATACCTTCCCATGCAGCCGGGCGATGTTTACGAGACTTATGCAGATGTAAGCGGATTAATGGAGGATTATGGCTTCAAGCCATCTACCACCATTGAAGAGGGACTTGGCAGATTTGCCAAGTGGTTTCTTTCCTACTATCAGGAATCTTAATTTTCGGATTTAAAGGAATAATAATGAAAAAAGCAGCATAAAAAATATAGGAGCATTAAAACAGCATATCTATTTATTAAGAATTCATTAAAGTTCATGAAAGAATTTTTTAAAAGCAGGGGAAAGACTTTTTTTCTGGAAAAATTATGCTATGCTTATAAAAGAAAAGCCTGAAAGCCGATATGAGAAAGGAGTTGAGGCTATGAAGAAAGCAAGAAGATACGCAGCATGTTTCCTGCTTCTTACATTATTTATTTTGACGGCGCTGGGATGTAAAAACCAAAAAGTGGAAGAGGAAAACTGGGATATATCATCCGATAATGTGATCATAACGGAAACAGGAGAAGTGCTTGTGAAAGAGCAGCCCAAAGAAACAGAATCTCCTGCTACGCCGGAACCTACGCTGCCGGAAGAAGAGGATTATGGAGAGCTGCCTCCACCTGATGTGGTGCCGGAGGTAGAAGTGTCAGAGCCGGAGCAGGAACAAGTTATTACGGAAGAGGACCAAACAAAACCTACAGGAGGTTCCTTACAGATCGTATTTCTGGGAGACAGTATTTTTGACAATAACAGAGATGGTACCGGAATCCCTTATCTGACTGCCATGCAATGTGATGCAGATGTCTATAATCTGGCTATAGCAGGTACCTGCGCATCCATAGAAATTGATGAGCAATATGAAAATGAGAAATGGACATCCCGCAGTCTTGTGGGTATTGTTAAGGCAATGAAGGGAGAAATCTCTACAGGTATATTTGAAGGAACCAGAACCAAAGAAATTTTGGACAACGATGAAATTGATTTTAGAGATACGGACTATTTCATAATTGAATACGGAATCAATGATTTCTTTAAAGCAACACCTTTCAGTAATGACTCTAAGTTCTATGATGTGAGAACGTATGTAGGGGCCCTTAGATATGCAGTGTCAAATCTGCAGGAATATGCTAATGATGCAACCATTATTTTGTGTGGACCCAATTATGCACAGTTTTTCAATGGAAATAACTTTATTGGAGATGGGAATACACTGAATACGGGATATGGAACTTTGTTTGATTACAAGGGGAAATGTCAGTATGTGGCCAATGAACAGCAGGTTTATTTCTTTGATGCATATCTGGACCTTGGAATAGATGGTTATACAGCAGAAGAATATTTGGAAGATGGTGTGCATCTAACCGCAGCAGGCAGGCAGTTGTATGCAGATGCACTGGCAGAAATGATATTATCTATTGAAGAAAACAAAAATAATTAATCAGGAACCTCTTTTACCGCTTATAAAGGCGGAAAAGAGGTTCTTTTCTTGACCATTGTTTCATATCGTGATACCATTTATTCAGACTTTTGAGTAGAAATATAAGGCGGATTTTAATGAAAAAGGTATGCAGGAAAAAAGAGACAATAGTCCTTTCAATACTATTTGCAGGATATCTTCTCTTTAACGGAATTTTATTGGCAGGTCATGAACTGTGGAGAGATGAAGCCAATGTTTGGCTGGTGGCAAGAGAAATGTCCATACTGCAGTTGTTTAAAGAAATCCGGTATCAGGGGCATCCTTGTTTGTGGTATCTGATAGTCATGCCTTTTGCCAAAACCGGTTTTCCTTTTAAAACCATAAGTGTATTAAGCTGTTTAGTGATGGCAGCTGCCGCCGGTATTTTTGCATATCGGGCGCCCTTTCATCCGGCAACAAAGCTGGTTTGTCTTATCAGTCCAATATTTTCCTATTATTATCCAGTGGTAGCAAGAAACTACTGCCTGATAGCTGTTTTATTAATTCTTTTGGCAGCCTGTTACTCTGGAAGAAATGAAAACCCCATAGGTTATGGATTGCTGCTGGGGGCTTTAGTACAGGCAGATACCATAGCCTTAGCCACAGCGGGACTTATTTCCTTGATGTGGCTGTGGGAGAGCGTATCAAAAGCCATCAGAGAAAAAAGCAGAATGCCCATGCTGACATCGATCAAAGGTCTGTGGATTCCCTTGTTCAGTTTGTTTTTATGGATAGCGGAGTTTTATCATGTTTCTGACAGCCCGGAGTTCCAGTTCAGAAGAATGTCCGGTCTAGAACTGATTATCGAAATCCGTAATTTTTTCTTCCATATCCTTTCCAGAATGACAGGAGGTGGAAAGGGCTTTGATCTTTTACTTCTTTTGTTATTTTTGGCAGCAGGAGTTTTCATTAGTCTGAGATTAAAGAGTATCTGGCCTGTAGTAGTAATGGCAGGCGCCTTTTTATTTGAAATAGTATTTAGCATTATAGTGTACCAGCTTCATATCTGGCATTATATTGCTATTGCATTTACATTGATCTGGTTTTTGTGGCTGGGAAATGAGCCATGGCAGGAAGAGAACGGACAGGAAAAAGAAAAGCTTAAGACAGTCAGAAGAGGACTGTCGGAAGGAATGCTGATACTTCTTTCCTGCTCCATGTTCTTACGTTGGAATTCACCGGAAGAGAGTTCAAGCCTTTCTAATGCGCTTCATGGTCTGTATTCTGATGGCGTGAATGTGGCTGCCTATATCAAAGAAAATATTGCACCGGATGAATTGGTGTTTTCTACAGATGTATCGGAAAGCGCAACCGTACAGGCATATCTTGGAAAAGATTATACTTTTTATTATGCAGGGAATCAAAAACCGGAAGTCTATGCGGATTATGCACAGGAACAGAAATCCACAGTTTCTTATGAGAACCTGTGGAACTTTGTGTGGGACAACTTTCCCGAAAAAGACAGTTTTTATATCTTGGAGAGCCCCAGTAACTGTATTGAAGATATTCCGGACGAAATAAAAGATGAATTTACGGTTTGTTATCGGACAGAAGGAAAATCTGCCCGTGGGGAAGATTACGTACTGTACCGTATCCGACTGGGAAAGAAACAGGAATCATATGGATAGAAACTTTGATAAAATTATAATCGGCGCCGGTCTTTACGGTCTTTATGCTGCCAGGAAATGCGGAGACAGAGGCGAAAAAGTATTAGTGTTGGAATATGATGATGCTCCTTTTCAGAGAGCCACGTATATTAATCAGGCCAGGGTACATATGGGATATCATTATCCCAGAAGTCTTACCACGGCTATTAAATCAGCAGGTTATTTTAAACGTTTTGTGGAGGATTTCGGATTTTGCATCCATGATACCTTTGACCAGATCTATGCCACTTCCGATAAGTTTTCCTGGACCAACGCCAGGCAGTTTATGGATTTTTGCAAGGCAGCAGGCATCAGGTGTGAGGAAACAGCGGTGTCTAAATACTTTAATCCCGGTATGTGTGATGGCGCTTTTTTAACTCAGGAATATACTTATGATGCCAGGATATTGCAGGAATATTATGAAGAACAGTTAAAGGACAAGCAGAATGTAACGATCCTATATGGGGCAAGAATCCATCGGATCGTCAAAAAAAGTGATGTTTTTGAGGTGTGGATGGAAGATGACAGCTTTTTCACAGCTCCTTTTGTACTGAATGCTTCTTATGCTTCGGTCAATCAGATCATTGACAAGACAGAAGGGATGGAGAAGGAATTTTTTAATATTAAATATGAGCTTTGCGAAATTATTCTGTGTAAACCCTCAGAAGCTTTAAAGGGAACGGGGATTACAGTTATGGACGGTCCTTTCTTTTCCATTATGCCCTTTGGAAAAACAGGACTTCATTCCCTGACTTCCGTTACTTTTACACCCCATGTAACCTCTTACGATACTTGTCCTGCTTTTCCCTGTCAGACGGGGCTTGAAGGAAAAGAGGCCTGTACCCCTGAAGATCTGGGGAATTGCAGCTTTTGCCCCCATAAACCGGATTCGGCATGGCCCTATATGTCTCATTTGGCGGACAAATATATGAAAGAGGAATATGCATATACTTATCAGAAATCGTTATATTCCATGAAACCTATTTTAAAATCTTCTGAAGTAGATGATTCAAGGCCTACAGCAATCAGGATTCTCAGTCAGAAGCCTGCATTTATCAGTGTGCTTTCCGGGAAAATAAATACCGTGTATGACTTGGATGATTATCTGGAATGATAGGAAACAAAAGGATTATGAATATGGACAACAGTAAAAAAGAAAAAAAATTTATTTCCCTGGTAGTTTACCTTCACAATGTGGAAGACTATATAAAATACTTTATGAAGTCAGTGGTTCCCATATGTGAAAAAAATTTCCAGGAATTTGAAATTGTTTGTGTGGATGACGGGTGTACAGATCAGACAGTGGAAAGGTTAAAAGAATATCTGGATGAAAATCAGGTGGGCGCTATGGTCAATGTGATTCATATGAGTTTCTTCCAGGGGATTGAAAGCGCCATGAATGCAGGAAGAGACATTGCCATTGGCGATTTTGTATATGAGTTTGATGATGTATTTGTGGATTATGATCCGGATATTCTGATCGATGTATATGAAAAAATGTTGGAGGGCAGCGATATTGTGGCAGCCAGCAGCAAGGGAAAACTGCGGTTTACTTCAAAGGTGTTCTATACCCTGTATAACTCCACCAGTTATTCCAATAATAAAATCGGACCGGAAACTTTCCGCATCGTATCAAGACGTGCCATCAACCGTATTAAATCTATGGGGCAGTATATTCCTTACCGTAAGGCAGTATACAGCAATTGTGGTCTTACAATGTCCACCATGCATTATGACAGTAAGGATGTAACGGCGAGAGTTAAGAATAAGACGGTAGCTTCAGAGCGAACAGCTCTTGCCCTGGATTCTTTTATTTATTTTACTAATGTGCTGGAAAGAATATCCATGATCATCTGCGGTCTTTTTCTTTTAGTAACGGTAGGAGTAGGAATTTATATTATTTCCGATGCCTTTAATGCCAGTAAACCGGTAGAAGGCTGGCTTTCTACCATGGGTTTTCTTGCTCTTGGCTTTTTTGGAGTATTTGCACTTCTTACAATTATATTGAAATATTTATCTGTGATATTGAATCTGATCTTTAAGCAGCAGCGATATCTGGTGGCAGATATAGAAAAGGTGGTAAAAAAGTGAATGCTGAAGTAAAAAGTATCAATCTGCTGTTCCCGGTACTGAATGAACGATTAAGGCTTCGCCATGGAATCGAAAAGTCCATAGAATATTTAAGGCAAAACGTGGCTATTTCCTACCACCTTACTATTCTTGACAACGGTTCGGAGGATGAAACGCCGGAAATTGGCAGAGAACTTGCAGAGAAATATCCGGAAGTTACTTATGTCCGGGTGAAAGAACGAGGAGTAGGCGTGGCATTCCGTGAAGGAATCCGGTTAAATGAAAGTGATATTGTAGGCTATATGGATATTGACTTGTCTACAGACTTAAAATATCTTGGCAGAACCATAGAGATGTTTCAGGCAGACCCGGAACTGCAGTATGTAAACGGAAGCAGATTTCATAAGGAATCTGATACTAAAGGCAGAAAGTGGTACCGCAGGATCACTTCCATGGGTCTTATTTTTCTTTTGAAAACCATTTTTCATATGAAGGCTACGGATGCTCTCTGTGGATTTACATTTCTACGGAAAGCAGAGGCGGAGCAGCTTGTAGAAGAATGCAGCAGGGACAATGGCTGGTTTTATACGGTAGAATTTCTGATTCGTGCAGAACGTAACGGTATGACGATTTATGATATGCCGGTAGAATGGCAGGAAGATTATAATACTACTGTTAAAGTATGGAAAACTATTAAGAATTACATTGTGCAGATTTACAGGCTGCATAAGGCACTGAAGAATGAAACGAAGGGAAAGAGTAACAATGTTGAAGCGGATTGATTTAACAAGGGACTATCAGAAACATAAAGAGGAATACTTAGAAGCAATCGAGGCGGTCTGCGCTGAAACAGCTTTTTCCGGGGGGAAATTTGCAGACAAATTCGATAAGGAATTTGCAAAGTACTGCCAGGTTCCTTATGCCTGTGGTGTGAATAATGGGACATCTGCTCTTCATTGTGCCATGATGGCTCTTGGAATCGGAGAAGGGGACGAGGTTATTGTTCCTGCCAATACGTACATTGCAACAGCCTGGGGAGTGACTTATACCGGAGCTAAGCCTGTATTTGTAGATTGTACAGCCGATACATGGGAAATAGATCCTGACAGGATTGAAGAGAAGATTACAGACAAAACCAAAGCAATCATAGGAGTGCATCTGTATGGACAGCCTTTTGAATTTGGGAAAGTAAAGGCTGTTGCAGATAAATATGGTCTTTATGTAGTGGAGGATTGCGCCCAAGCCCATGGGGCAGCCTATGAGGGCCGCCTGGTAGGGAGCCTTGGGGAGATGGGATGCTTTTCCTTTTATCCCGGGAAAAATCTGTATGCCTTTGGAGAAGGCGGCAGTGTGACATGTAAAGAGAAGAAATATGCAGATGATATTACGACTTTTAAAAATCAGGGTTGTAAGGTACGTTATTATCATGATGTGATAGGATACAATTACCGTCTTGAAGGATTGCAGGGGGCGGTTTTAAGCGTCAGTTTAAAATATCTGCCGGAATGGACCAAAAGAAGAAGGGAAATCGGAAACCGCTATATTCGTGAGATTACTAATCCCCTGATTACCATGCAGGCACATCCGGAGAACACGGATCCTGTTTTCCATCTGTTTGTAGTAACGGTAGAAGACCCGGATGATCTGATCGCTTATATGGATGGCAAAGGGTTGGAATGTAACAAGCATTATCCCGTACCTTGTCATTTACAGGAGGCGTACAGAGAGCTTGGCTATGAAAAGGGAGATTGCCCCAATGCGGAGTATCTGGCAAGCCACTGTGTAACTCTTCCCCTTTTTCCGGAAATGACAGATGAGGAAGTAAAAATGGTCATTGATGCATGTAATGCATATACGGGAAGTGATAGGAGCAGACATGAAGAAAAATGATAACCGAAATCAGACTCTTGCAATGAGAGTCAGTGGATGGGGAAATACTATCAAAAGAGAAGTTACCCCTCGGAGGCTTTCATTGTTTTTGACTATAATTTATGGAATCAGCCTGATTCCGTTGTTGTGGATTGGATATTACAACTATCCAAGTGCAGATGATTATTCTATCGGAAGCAGCTGCAGACAGGCTTTTGTAACAACCCATTCTCTTTTTGCAACTGTCTTTGCCGGGATTGCAAGGGCTGTTGAAGACTGGCTGACCTGGATGGGATATTTTACCTCCAACTTCCTGATGGCGCTGCCGCCTAATACCTTTGGAGAAAGAGCTTATGTGGCTACTGTATGGATCATGCTTATCATGCTTAGTTTGTCTACCTTTTATCTGCTGAAGACCATTTTGGTAAAGGTGTGCAGAGCTGATAAGTATTTATCCAATTGTATTATTATGCTGATGCTGTTTGTTACGGTGCAGCGTATGACAGGGCGTGTAGAAGCTTTTTACTGGTACAGCGGTGCTGCCAACTATATGCTGGTTCACAGTTTCTGCCTGTTTTTTTACGGACTGTTGCTGTCGGCTGCCCGGGATACAGGGAAAAAGCGGATTTTTGATTTGACATCTGCTTCGATCCTGGGATTCCTGACGGCAGGAGGCAATCAGATGACGGCTTTAAACGGCGCTATTGTGCTGCTGACGGCAATCTGCCTTATTACAGCTTTGAAAAAGTGGGGAGCATATAGAAGTCTCCTTATTCCCATAGGATTTTATTATCTTGGCTTTATATTGAATGTAGCAGCTCCCGGAAACTGGGTAAGAGCAGAGCAGGCAAATGGTATGAATCCTATCAAGGCAGTGCTTGTTTCCTTTTACTATTGTCTTGATTACTGTGTCAATGAATGGTCCGGCTGGCCGGTGCTTTTATTGGTTATTGCATTGGTTCCGCTGTTCTATAAGATAGCAAAACAGGTGAAATTTTCATTTTCTTATCCGGTATTTGTTGTTGTATTTGGATATTGTCTGGTATCTGCTATGATGACACCGCCCTTATTTGCAGTAGGCAGCATGGAGGCGGCAAGGCTGCAGGCATTGACCTATACCATGTATATTCTGGTGCTGACTCTTTGTGTCGGCTATGTAACAGGATGGGTAAGACGGAAAGTAGAGAATCAGAAAGCCTTGAAGGATGGAGCAGAAAAGCAGGAAGGATTTTCTTCAAGCGAACTTTGGTGTATTTTGAGCTGTCTTGTATTTTTCGTCCTGGCATCAGCAGTGACTGTAATACCTGAACCCCATTATTTTGTATTCAGTTCCGCAGTAACGGATCTGGCAAACGGCAGTGCCAAAGCCTATGGAGAGGCTAGAAGAGCCAGAATAGAAATTTATGGCAGTGGGGAAAAAGATGTAGTAGTGGAACCTCTTCCCGCCCAGCCTGAGCTGATTTATTTTTCAGATATCAAAAAAGATCCGGAAGATTGGGAGAATAGGGGACTTTGCCGTTTTTACGACATTGACACTGTACGGGTAAAAGAATGAAATCAGGAACGTTGTTTACGGTGGGACTTGACTGGGCAGAATGTATATATCAGGGTTTCTAACGACTTTGTTAAGATGGACACTGCCGGAGTTCTGTGATACAATGTTTGCAAGGTCAATGGGATAAAGAAAATAAAAATAACAGAGTTGAACATACTTATAAAATTGAAAGGTACAGGGATAACATGAAAAAAGCGCTTATTATTGGTGCAGGTCCTGCGGGACTGACTGCAGCTTACGAGCTTTTAACAAAATCAAAGGACATTGAGGTAACAGTATTTGAAGAAAGCGACTGTTTTGGAGGTATTTCCAAAACTGTAAATTATAAAGGAAACCGCATGGATATGGGCGGACACCGCTTTTTTTCCAAAATTCCGGAAGTAAATGAATGGTGGGATAAGATGCTTCCCATGCAGGGAGCGCCTACCTATGATGATATTATTTTAAACCGACCCATGCCTCTTTCCAAAGGCGGTCCCGACCCTGAAAAAGAAGACCGCGTTATGCTGACAAGGCATCGTGTGTCCCGCATCTACTTTGATTCTAAATTTTATGATTATCCAATCTCATTAAAGTTAGAAACTCTGACCAATATGGGATTTATTACCACCATGCAGGTGGGATTCAGTTATCTTGCAGCGCTCCTGCATAAAAGGCCTGATGATAATCTGGAGAATTTCTATATTAACCGTTATGGACGTAAACTGTATTCGCTGTTTTTTGAATACTACACAGAGAATCTGTGGGGACGTCATCCCAGTGAAATTGATGCCTCCTGGGGAGCCCAACGTACTAAGGGATTATCCATCATGGCTATCCTTAAAGATATCTTAGAGAAGAAATTCAAAAAGAAAAACCGTAAGGTGGAAACATCTCTCATTGAAGAATTTAAGTACCCGAAGCTTGGACCCGGGCAGTTATGGGATGTAACTGCAGAGGAAATAGAGAAGCTTGGCGGAACCATTATTAAAAATGCCAAAGTAACGAAGCTTCATAAGAATGCAGAAAACATCATTACATCACTAACCTACGAAAAGGATGGCGAGGAACATGTGATGGAGGGCGATTACTTTATTTCTTCCATGCCGGTGAAGGATTTGGTTGCAGGCATGAATGATGTGCCTTCCGAACCTGCCAGAATCGCAGCAGGCCTTCCTTATCGTGATTATATGACTCTGGGAGTTTTGGTTCCGAAGATCAATCTGGTAAATAAGACAAACTTAAAGACCGTTAATAATATTGTTCCTGACTGCTGGGTATATGTTCAGGACAGAACCGTTAAATTAGGACGTTTCCAGATTTATAACAACTGGTCTCCTTATATGATCAAGGATCTGCAAAATACCGTTTGGATCGGTCTGGAATACTTTGTCAATGAGGGAGATGAGTTCTGGAACATGACAGAAGAGCAATTTTCCAAAGTCGGCGTAGAAGAAATGATCAAAATGGGCCTGATTGACAGTGCAGATGTAGTTCTCGATACTCATATGGAAAAGGTCAAGAAAGCTTATCCTGCTTACTTTGACACCTATAATGAAATTGATACACTGATAGATTACTTGAAATCCATAGATAATCTGTACTGTGTGGGACGTAATGGCCAGCACCGTTATAATAATATTGACCACTCTATGGTTACTTCTTTTGAAACAGTCAAGAACATTCTGTCAGGTGAAAAAAATAAGACCAATATCTGGAATGTAAATACGGAAAAAGAATATCATGAGGAAACAAAGACTCCGGAAGCCGGAGAAGTTGACTGATGAAAAATAATGGGCAGCTCGCTTCGCGAACTGCCCTTGTTTTTCGTCTCATAGGGTTTGGGTGTCAAAAGTCCTTTTAAAATGCTGTTTGTCAGATTGCACAAAAGAATTGGGGCAGACGATTGTGCACGATGGAGATGAGATTTAAAAATCGTGGAAGCCTTTGCTGAACACGATTTTTGTTTTAAAAAGCTCATCGGAATGTTTCGTGCAATGAGTATACACAATTCTTTTGTGCAATCTGACAGCATCAATTTGCACACAGGACTTTTGACACCCAAACCCTTATAGAAAATTTTTCTTAATGTTTCTTGCGGAATAATGACTGTCTTGCTCCGTGATTTGCATCTCTGTGTTTTAATGTATCATCCACCACATCCATACGAAGTCCGGCATCAATGAAATCGCAGTACTTACAGAATGCGAAATCTCCACGGCTCTTTCTGATAGCAGCTCTGAGTTTCTTGTATTCTTCGCTGTTCCATGCTTCCTTTAGGGGAGTTACATTCAGGTCGGCTAAAGTAGTTGCTTCAAAATTATCACAGCAGCAGATACCCATTCTTCCGTCAGGGAAAATAAACATATCCGTATAGGGCATAAGACAGGTCTCTTTAATGATTTTTTGAGAGTTCTGCTTGTTGGGAGCGCTTCCGGCACGGTTGGTAAGAACTGCATCCATATAGCGCATCTGAATCAGAAGTTCCACATTTTCAAACTCTTCCGGATGGGATTTGGCATAATCATAAATTTCCTGTACATTGTCGTGGAGCTTCATATCGCGGCAATAGTTATTGATAATCAGCTGATCCACATAAGGGATGATCTCTAATACCTTGTCCACAGTCAGAAGAAGACCGTTACTGGATAAGAAGATAAAGCTGTCAGGCAGCTTTTCCCTGCAATATTTATGGAATTCCACAATTCTGGTATCAAGGAAAGGCTCGTTGTTTCCGTAAAGAGTCAGATGTCCTTTGTAATCCCAGTCGTGAAGCTGGTCAATAATGCTGTAGAATAAAGAATCTTCCATTCTTTTGTAAGGACGCTTCTCGGCATTCTTATTAGCAGTACAGAAAGAGCAGGTACTGTTGCAGCGATTGATGGTTTCCAGATTGACTACCAGAGGCTTTGGAATATCCTCATCTTTTAAAAAATAATTTATATACTGTTCCTGCAGCTTATTGCGGGTAAGGAACTGTAGTTTCAAATAACTTTCAGAAGAAAGCTTGGGGAATCTTTTTTGGAGATTCCAGCCCAGTGTACCTCCGAAATTGTGAAATTTAACTGACATAGTCGTCTCCTTTATAGATAGGGTTTTAATAGTGATTTAACTTATTAATACTAACATTGAATTAAAACAGCGTCAAGCAGCAGAAGGCTATTTAGAAGAGAAGTAATAGGCTCCTGAGTCAATTTCAAATACTGCTTTATTTCCTTCTATACCAAGATACTCCACTCCTTCGGCATTTTCTATAGTATGATCGCTTTCCAGGTAGGAACCGCCATTCCCGGGCAAAGGCAGTTTTAAACAAGCGCTGGTATTAGCAGGAATTTCAATATAAAAGCAATATCCCATATCGGTTTGTTCCCACTCTACGGAAATAGGGCCATAGGTGCTTTCATAGCAGCCTTTTGCATAAGTAAGGTTTCCGCCTATATTAGGCTCTAATAAAATGTGATGATATCCCGGATCGTTTTCATCGTTTTTTATACCTAAAATATCAGTATAGAGAAAAGCCGCAGGAGACCCAAATGCATAGTGGTTCAAGGAACCATCATAATGGCAGGAGGTATCCGAAGATACAGTATATCCGGAAAGTTGTTCATAAATTGTAGTGGCGCCATATTTTACCGGGTACAGAAGAGAGGGATAATCTTCCTGCAAAAGGAATGCATAGGCAGTATCTGTTGATCCATATTTTACAAGAGCAGGAAACAGATAACTGATTCCGGAAAAACCGGTATGGATATGATAACCGCTATATTCAGCCAAGGCATTTAACCTGTCTGCAGCAGCATGCTTCTGTTCCTCTGAAAACAAGTCAAAGGCAAGACCAAGAACATAGGAAGTCTGTGTATCACAAGTAGTTATGCCGTCAGATTGTACGTAAGCATTTTGCCAGGCGGTCCTGTAATTCGTGAAAATTTGCTGATAATAGGCGGCATCTTCCGGCTTATCCAGTATGATGGCCATTTTAGAAAGCAAATCAGCAGAATGAGCACACCAGGCAGTATCGGATAGATCAGAAGGAGTATCCTCTAAAGAAAGATGATCGCCATAGCTGCCACCCCAACTGCGAATATAATTATCACTGGTATCGATCAGCACATTCATCCATTTACAAAGAGCATCGTAATTCTCTTCGATGATGGTACGGTCACCATATTGGGTATACAGATTCCAGGTAATGATGATGGGAGCATCACCCCAGCAATTATTAGAACCACTGCCTCCGGTGCCATCCCATTCGGTAGCGAAATTCCGAGGCGCCATATCGGGGAAGGAACCTCCTTCCGATTGAAGGAGCTGTAAGTCTCTAAGGTATTTTCTGTAAAAGGCATAAGTATTCATATGATAAGAGGCTGTCAGCGAATAAATTTGAGCATCGCCTGCCCATCCATGGCGTTCATCGCGCTGGGAACAGTCAGTAGGATTATCCATAAAGTTGCTCCGCTGACTCCATATAGTATTTTGATAAAACTGATTTAATAATTCATTGGAACATTCAAAACTACCTGTCTGCTCTAAGTCAGAAGAAAGGACAATACCTGTGACATTTTCAAGAGGCAGCGGATTGTCAAGACCTGTGATCTGCAGATATCTGAAACCATGATAAGTATATTTGGGTTCAAAGAGTTCTCCCTCTTTGTTTCCTTTTAAGATGTAATAGTCGGTAGCTTCCGCAGTCAAAAGATTTTCTGTCCAGATGGTTCCAATCATATCATCACAGTTGTCCATAGTATCTGTATTAAGAATTTCTCCATAGCGCAAAGTTAGAATCTGTCCGGCCTCTCCGTTAACTTCAATGCAGCATGTTCCGGCAAAATTCTGTCCAAAGTCATAGACAAATACATTTTCACAAGGTTCTGATACAGATATGGGAGTAAGTTTTTTAACGCATTGGATGGGTTCATTTGCTTTGCCCCTAAGAGGCAGGGAAAAATAGGCAGCATCTATTGAATCTGTTTCTGCAGCAGTCCAATTTTCATGGGAAAAACCAATATTTCCGAAGTCTTCCTGTTCAAGAGAGGCATCATAGAATTCACCCTGATAGATATCATCTTCACGAATAGGCCCATCAAGGCTGCAGAGAAAACTTTCATCAGTTACAATGGTTTGGATCGTGCCATCGTTATAGGTAATCCGAAGCATACCAAGAAGGGCATTTTTATCTCCCCAGGGATTCCATATCTCCGGATACCCTACAGCTCTGTCATACCAGCCGTGAAGCAGAGTGATACCGATTGCATTATTCCTGGCAGGAACTAAGAGAGAAGTAACATCATAGGTTGTGTAGGTGAGTTCACGGTTGTATACCGGTTTACCGGGAGCAAAGTACTCATCTGAAACGGATTGGCCATTGCAGATAAGAGAGAAGCTTCCAAGAGCTGTCATATAAATTCGTGCCTCTTTGATTTCTTTATCCTGCAATAGAAATTCTTTATGAAAAAGTGGAGCAGGATTTTCATGATACGGTGTCAATATCATTCCGCTGCCGATTTTAAGCCGCTCTGAGTCTATGGCAGTATAATAGGGGGTAAAAATATTTTCTTGTTTGCTGAAGTCTTCCTGATATAATATTTGGCCGGAAGCATTTTTTACCAGCACATTATCAAGATAAGCATAAGAAGTTCCACGACTTTTGTAGCAGCCGATAGCGGCAACCGGTCTGCTTTCAATCACATAATTACCGGTATTTTTGTTATTGATGGTGACAAAGAGCATCTCGTGGTCAATTTCTAAATCTACAGAAAAAGAAGAAGAATTACTTTCTGCGCGATAATCTGTAATGTCAATTTCCATTTCAGATTCTGATAGATTTACAAAATTTCCCCCTTCCATTTTCTGAAGGGTAAAAGAAGCCTTTTGGTCATCATTTTTGATCTGACATAGATAGATTTCCCCATATCGTCCTCCATCAGCTCCAAATAGGAAGCTGGCAGCGGTGTTTGTAACTTCCATGTCATAGTGGATGGAATAAACAAGATCATTTTCTGAAAAAGCAGCAGCCAATGTATTTTGGGGAGCAGAAATCCACTTGGCATTTGGCATACCGCTTCCCATCAGACCTGTTTCAAAAAAAGCTTCTTCCATAGAGGAAAAAGGTTTATCCTTCTCATCCCAGACTGTTACCTGCCAGTAATAGCGGCTCATTGGTGATAAAGCGCTGCCGTCATAAGGAATGCCTGTAGATTGGGAAGTAAATACCTTGTTGCTGTCCCATATATAATTGCCGTGATTCAGATCCTCTAAAGAAGCAGCAAGCACAATGCGATATGCACTTTGGGAAAGACCACGGCGGTTTCCCTCCATTTGCCAGCTGAAAGTAGGTATTTCTTCATCAATACCTATAGGATTTTCCAGATGACACGTCCGAAGATGTTCAATGATTACGTTGTTTCCCGAATGAGTATGTGGAATCAGGAAATAGAAAAGTCCTGATATAAGAAGAATTAGAATCAAAAAAATGATTGCTGCGGTGATGTATTTTCTTTGTATTATTGTTTGAAATTTCATAAATAATATCCTGTTCCATATGTGTTGTTTGGTTTCTGATACATAGTATATCTGAAATGGAAAATAGATACTAGTGCTTCTTATTAAATTAGTGTAAAATGAAAAAGTATATACGAAACTGATTTAAGATAGGATTTGTACAATGATGGATTTAAGGAACAAGGAAAAGAGACTGACCTCATTTGACTGGCAGGAATTTTTATATTTTACAGTGGCGGCAGGGGTAATTCTGTTATTTGCTTCCCGATCATCGCTTCTTTATCCCTGTAATGACTGGAATGATGCCAATAGCTATTTTTCTGTGGGAAAAGCTCTGTTTAACGGAAAAGTGCCCTATCGTGACGTATTTGACCAGAAAGGAATGTATCTTTATTTCTTTTATGGACTGGCGTACATGGTATCCCACACTACCTTTAAAGGAGTATTCATTCTGGAATGGATCTTAGCAACAGCTGACCTTCTGGGAATCGGCAGGATTTTGCAGCTCTATGTAAAAAGAAACACTGCCTTGGTACTTTCGCCTCTGGCGCTGGCAGCATCCTTTGTATCCCAGAGCTTTTACTGGGGAGGCAGTGCAGAAGAAATGTGTCTGCCCTTTTTGATATGGGGACTGTATCTTTCTCTTAACTATTTTAAGAAGGAATATCCGGATCATGATATGAAGGGCAGGACATTGTTTATTGCCGGCCTTCTGGCGGGCATGACAGCCAATATTAAATTTACCGTGCTGGGATTTTTCTTTGCATGGATGATGTCCGTTGCATTTGCCTTTTTGGCACGTAAAGATTTTCTGGGAGGAGTGAAGGCCTGTCTCATTTTCCTGTTGGGCATGGCGGTGCCCTTTTTACCCTGGATCATTTATTTTGTGATCAAAAATGCACTGTATTACTGGTACTGGGGATATGTTTATATCAATGTGTTTGCATACAGCAATCTAAACGGAGAGGGACCGGGACTGGGAGAAAGAATTTATACCCTTTCAAAGCTCTTATATTGGGTGATCCTTAAAAATCTTTGCTATTTTGCACTGGTCATTCCGGGAATGATTTTTGAATTGATAAGCAAAGGAAAAGACGGTAAACACAGATTCCTTCCTAAGTTTCATATTGTGGCCCTTAGTTTCTTTCTGTTTTTGGGAATTTATGTGGGAGGTTCCGAACTTCCCTACTATGCACTGCCGCTGTCAGTATTTACAGTACTTGGCCTTGCCCTGATAGGCAGGGGAATAGAAGAACTTTTAAGCAGATGGCACAGAAAGATGAATATGCTGCAAGTCATTGGCTGCGTGTTGTCTTTGTGTATCAGCGTTTTGGTGATTTATGCCGGTTCCATGAATACTTCCTACATGAAAGTAAAAAAGGAAGACCACTTTTTATACCGGCTGAGGGAGGAAATGTCCTGTGGGGAAAATACCACTCTTTTGAATATAGGATGTCTGGATGCCGGATTATACACAGTCTGTGATATTGTACCTACCTGCCAGTGGTTTCAGACCCAGACGGTGATCATGGATACTGTGCTTTCGGAACAGGACAGATATATTCGGGAAGGGCAGATTGATTATGTAATTGCCAGAGATGCTTATCCCGATATCATATGGGAGCAGTATGATTTGGCAGCCCAGGAAGAATGGGAGCAGGACGGAGTAGTCTTTACCTATTATCTTTTTGAAAAGAAGTAGGGACAGAAACGGGAAAGTAGGGAAAGGCGGAATTGGAAATGATTGTACTTAAAATATTGAGCCTGATGATCTGGCTGCTTCTCATACCTTTTAGCATGGGGCTTTTGCCGGGATTTTTGATACCTGAAAAGGAACGGACTCCGGGAACTGTTTTTATTTTAGGTTATACGGTGATGTTTGCTTTGTTTGAACTGGTGGGAATACCCATAGTAATTGGAGTGGTATACCATGGCTTTCGTCTGCTGTGGCAGGTATTTATGGCTCTGTCACTGCTTTTAGCGCTGACAGCAGCAGTGATCACAAGGATAAAGTATAGCCGGGGACACTCTTTGATGAACTGGTCTTATGAAAGTTTTTACCGTATTAGCCTGGAAGAAAAGGCCGCATATCTTATTTTTGCAGCTATCATAGGATTCCAGATGTATATGGCCTTTACCAGAGCTTCCTTTGATGGAGATGATGCATATTACGGCGTGCAGGGATTGATTGCGCAGCAGCACGACACCCTTTATCGGATCAATCCCAATACAGGGCGCAGCGCGCCTCTTGATGTGCGCCATGCCATGGCCCTGCTGCCTATATGGGAAGCCTTTGTGGGAAAAATGAGCGGCATTCATGTTACGATTATTGCTCATAGTGTAGCGCCCCTTGTACTTTTGCCTCTTTCCTATCTTGTGTACTTTCAGATAGGGAAAAAGTTGTTTGCCAGGAAAAAAGAAGCAATTCCCTTTTTTATGATCATCATGGCGCTGTTCCAGATGTTTGGAAATGTATCTATTTATACCAATGAGACATTTCTTCTGACCAGGACATGGCAGGGAAAGTCCGTGGCAGGGAATTTCATTATTCCCATGGTATTCTGGATTTTCTTATGTTTGTTCGAAGAAGAGAAAGACGGTAGAAAAGGAAAATGGACAGTGGAGAGAGGCGGATACTTTATCGTCCTGGCATGCTTAAATCTGGCAGCGGGGGTAAGCAGTTCTCTTGCCGTACTTTTAAGCAGTATCTTAACCATAGGACTGGCTTTCTTATTTGCCATAAAGGAACGAAGGTTCTCTGTTTTGATTAAGGCAGGACTTACCTGCATTCCAAGCGCCGTTTATGTTTTGACGTATCTGCTCATCAGCCATTAGAGAAAGGTTTAAAGGAAAATGTTTGGGATTTTTATGGAAAGCTTTGTGATATTTAAGCTTTATACAGGCCTTAAGCTGTTGTTTCTGCTGACACTGGCAGCATGGCTTTATCTTTTGATTACGGAAAAAAATAAGAATCTTCGGATCATATTTGTATATGCACCGATTCTGACATTGATTTTGTTTTTGTTTCCCATAAGCAGAAAAGTGTTTGTGGCATCGGGACTTGACGGAGCCACTTACTATCGTGTGATCTGGACCATCCCTATGGGAATGATCACATCCTATGGGGCCTGTAAACTGTTTTATAAGTACAGAAAAGCCGGACTTGTGGTGACATCGGCTCTGATTATTTTGTGCGGCAGTTTTGTTTATAAGAGCAATTATATTTCCAAGGCAGAGAATCTATACGACATTCCCGATACGGTGATTGCTATCTGCAGCCTGATTCATCCTGCTGATACAGATGAAAATATACAGGTAACGGTGGTGGTTCCTGAGGAGCTTGTTTATTTTGTCAGACAGTATGATTCCCATATCAAAATGCCTTATGGCCGTGAGATGATTGAAAGTCAATGGGATTATTATAATGAAGTGCATGACGCTATGGAGGGCACGGATATTATTGATGTGGAAAAACTGATTGAGGCCTGTCGGAAAGAATACTGTCAGTATATTGTAATTTCGCCTGTAAGGGAGACAGACAAAGATCCGGAAGAATTGGGACTTTTACATCTGTCAGACGTTGACGGCTACCGTGTCTATCTGGATCCTGTAACGGAAGAAATCGTGGAAGAATGGGCTAAGTACTATGAGAAGGATGAGTCATAATGTTATTTAATTCGTATGCATTTGTGTTTCTGTTTTTCCCTTTATGCATATTGGGATTTTATATTTCCAAAGCATTTTGCCGCAAAAGTGGAAAAGACAGGGCAGTAAAGCTGTTCCTTATTGCAATATCGCTGTGGTTTTATGGCTTTGCATCCTGGGTCAACCTGCCCATCCTGTTAGGAAGTATGGCAGTTAATTATGGGATTTACTGTCTGATGGAACAGAAAGAAAAGAAAAGATTATTGCTGGCAGTGGGACTGGCGGCGAATCTCCTGACGTTGTTTTACTTTAAGTATACAGGTTCATCTTTTGTTCCGTTGGGAATCAGCTTTTTTACTTTTAGCCAGATTGCGTTTCTGATGGAATGTTACAGGGGAAATATAAAACGTTTTTCACTGTGGGATTACGGAGTATATATTACCTTTTTTCCAAAACTGATAGAAGGTCCCATTGCACTGCCTCATGAAATACAGGAACAGATAGATAAGGTCTGCAAAAAAAGCTTTAATTGGGAAGAACTTTATAGAGGAATGTGTCTCTTTATTCTGGGACTTGCCAAAAAGGTGCTGCTGGCAGATACGCTGGGAGGGGCCGTAGATTATGGTTACACGAATCTGGCTTCCCTAAATTCCGGGGATGCATTGATAGTCATGCTTTCTTATACACTTCAGATTTACTTTGACTTCAGCGGTTACTGTGATATGGCCATGGGGATAGGCGGCATGCTGTCTTTCTCCCTTCCCCTTAATTTCAATGCGCCTTATAAAGCAGGCAGCATTGTGGAATTTTGGAAAAGGTGGCATATGACATTGACCCGGTTTTTTACCCGCTATCTGTATATTCCTCTTGGAGGCAGCAGAAAAGGGAAAATAAGGACTTACAGCAATATGCTGATTGTTTTTCTGGTCAGCGGAATCTGGCATGGAGCCGGGTGGCAGTTTCTTATCTGGGGTATGATGCATGGTATCTTGTATGTAATGACCAAATGGTGGATGGACAGAAAAAGTGTGCAGGAAAAGAAGAAAACCGGCATCCGGAATGCTTTTTGTGTGGCGGCAACATTTCTCTATGTAAATGCAGCATGGGTGTTTTTCAGAGCCCCTTCCGTAAAGGAAGCAATCATACTTTTCAAAACCATTGCAGGCTGCCGGTTTGCCAAAATAAACTGGAATCTGGCAGGATGCTTTCAAATGGATGAATTTTGGTATGTGATCAAGGTACTGCACATAGACAGGTGGCAGTATGCACATTATATTTTGATGGTGCTGATGCTTTTGGTATCGCTTCTGATTGTATTTTTAGCAAAAACAGCAGTAACCGTGGCTGCCAAACTCCGGCCATTATTATTAAATGTAGTGTTGTTTGCTGCTTTATTTGTGTGGTGTGTGGTAACCTTCTCTGAAGTGAGTTCCTTTATATATTTTAATTTCTGATAATATCAGTATCTTCCGGTATTTATTCAGAACCGGGAAAGGAGCATGGGGATAAAATGCAGAAGAAATCCGGTAAAAATCCATATCGGCAGGCGGTCATATGTTTTGGGATGCTGTCATTAGCCATGTTTCTTGCAGTGGCGGCGCTGGTGATTTATGTGGATCCCTTTTTCCACTATCATAAACCTCTTGAAAATTTTCCTTATCAGGTGGACAATCAGCTATCCCAAAACCCGGGGATGGCCAGGCATATGGATTATGACAGCGTTATACTTGGCTCATCCATGACCGTGAACTTTAACACAGACTGGTTTTCGGAATTAATGGATTTAAATACCATTAAATTGAGCTACAGTGGAGCCTATCCCAAAGATCAGTCCAATATCATGAAAATTATTTTTAACAGTGGACATGAGGTAAAAAAAGTATTTTTGGGAATCGACGTGATCACCTATATGGGAGATGTAAATGAGACAAAATATCCCATTCCCGAATATCTGTATGATGATAATTATTTCAATGATATCCAATATGTGCTGAACAAGGATGTACTTCTGAATTATGTCCTCCGTCCTATGGCAGACCCGGATCCTACGGATCTGGCAACTGTATATGCCAGCTGGTGGACGGAAGAATATTATAACGAACAGTGGGTACTTCACAATTATACCGATCCGGAGAAGGTAGAAAGAGAGGTTCCTGCAGAGGAATATCTTCCGGGAACTGAAAAGAACCTTACTGTCAATATCTGTCCATATATAGAAGAAAATCCAGATACGCAGTTTATCGTGTTTTTCCCACCCTACAGTATTCTGTTTTGGAATGATGTACTGAAAGGAAATCATCTGGAAGCAACTATGGAAGAATACCGGTATATTGCAGAAAGATTAAATGAGTATGATAATGTGGAGGTTTACTTTTTTCCGGATAGAGAGGACATTGTTCTTGACCTGAATCATTACGCAGATTACAGTCATTACCATCCTGATTACAACAGATTCATGACGGAGTGCTTTGCAAAGGGAGAGGTGGGCCTGGTGGCCAAAGAAGGTGATGGGAAAGGACAGCCTATAGACGAATACTTATCCCATATGAGGGAAATAGTGGAAAACTTTGATTTTGAAGCTTTACTGGAGAGAAAATAAAGCCGGATGTTTGATCCGGCTTTTGGCATCCTAAAGGATATATATATTAATCATTAGAATCTATGGAAGAGGTTGTCCTGTTTATAATGTCGGCGATTCTGTCAGCCAGCTTCTCACGGCCAGCTTCATTGTAACGCATATGGTCTTTCATATATTCCTCATAGTTATCTTCATTGATTGTTCCAAAATAATTATCGATAAAGGAAGCGCCTACATCAATGGAGGCTTCGCATTCCTTAACGAGATAGTGATTTAAAGTTCCATTGCCCAGGTCCGTCATGGTGCCGTTATGCAGGTTTCCGTCTTCATCCTGATACTGCGCATAGGTGGGAGACATAATAAACACATTAATGTAGGGCCATGTTTCCCTGATGTTATTAACGGTGGTGCGTAATCCTCCCGTAAAAGCGGTTACATCATTAGGAGTGTCCGGATTATCGGAAGGAGTTCCGTTATTGTAATCCGTGCTGTCATACATGATGATAATAATATCCACTTTATCCATATCCACGGTTTTCATCACATCCACAGCTTCCTGATAGCGGGGATCCGGTTCATCGCCGGCAATGGAGTTAATGGCGGTAAATTCATTGTTCCGGAAACTTTCTACTACATAATATAAGTTAAAATGATCTTTGGTATAGCTTGGATCATAAACGGGATACTTGCAGGCAGCAGAAGAATCGGGAAAAGCACAGTCATAGACAACGGCACCTGTTTTCGAGGCAATCTTAGCAGCAAGTCCGCTTTGGCTTCTGTCATCGGAAAAAGGATTATTGCCGAGACACAGGATGGTAGTGACACCATCGTCCTCATGCCCTTCCAAGCGGGAAGAATTCATGGGAATGATCATATCCAGTGTTTCGATATCAAATTGGGAAGTATCTATATCGGTATTGTCCTCCAGTTCAGTGCCCTGATTCCATTTTATAAGACGATAGACGGAAATAGCGCCAATGACCACAATAGCAAGGATCAATACAAGGTGGAAATTAATTTTGAAATTTCGGGAGGAGGAAGGAGCCTGTCCTTCTTCCGTTTCGGGAACCTCTGTTTCAGGAACCTCTGTCTCAGAAATTTCCGTTTCTAAAATATCTTTATCTTTATCCATAATTAGTCTCCTTGGAAAGTATAATTCCATGTTATTCTACTATTATTTGGGTAAAAAATCTATATATTCATAAAAATTTAATATACGCAAGGGCAGTGATATGCTAAAATATCGACAGTATGGAAAGGGTGGCGTTCTATTTATGAAGACAAACAGAAAAATCAGGGACATTCTTATGCTGCAGGCAGTATTCTTTATTTACAGCATTAACAGCATTGTTGCCAAGCTGGCATCCGGTCAGGAAAGCTTTAGCATGGCATTTATCCTGCTTTATGGTTTGGAGGTTGCAATACTTGGTATTTATGCTCTTTTATGGCAGCAGATCATTAAGAAATTTGAACTTTCTGTTGCTTATGCCAATAAGGCGGTGGTACTTATCTGGGCAATGGTCTGGGGATCTGTTTTGTTTAAAGAACAGATCACACTTCCTAAGGTGGCCGGTATCTTACTGGTAATAGCCGGAATTGTGATCTTAAACAGTAAAAAGGAGGAGATGTGATGAGTCTGCATTTTTGGATTTTGTTATTGTCGGTGCTGATTGCTTCTTTCTCACAGATACTGCTTAAAAAGAGCGCTGAAAAAACTTATTCTTCCCTCCTGCGGGAATATATGAATTTCTATGTGATCTGTGGTTATGGAATGATGTTTTTGTCCATGTTTCTGACAATTATTGCTTATGCAGGTATGGAATTTACCAATGTGCAGATCGTGGAAGCAACAGGATATGTTATGGTGTTGGTTTTGAGTTACTTTTTTTTCAAGGAAAAGATTACCAAAAGAAAAGTACTGGGCATGATATTCATATTTGCGGGAATTGCAGTATATTATTTATAGAATCAGGAAGGGCCGGTCAAACAGACCGGCTCTTTCTGATTCCCATATTCAGTTTTAGGCAATAACGGTGGATAAAGAACTGTTCCCGTATTAATGATTGACCATTGATGCAAGCAAAGTTGTAATAGGAAGATTGTCAACATTCTGCGCCTGAAGCTCGCGATACCATTTACTGTACTTATACATACGGTATGTAACTTTCATCTTGCAGAGTTGTTCTTCGTCGGCACAGGCAGCACATAATGCTTCGCGTTGTTTGGTGTCCAAATCCACGTAATCCAAATAGGAAATACGCAATTCAGCCAGCGGGTCAGAGCATTTGGGACATATCATTTTATGTCCGTTTAACATAAGAATGCGGTTACAGCTTTTACAATAGTGCATGTACATCATAGTAAAATTCCCCTTTGCTATGAATAACCCTTGTATAAAGTTGCACTTTAATTGTACTGTTTTCATAAAGAAAGTCAATAATTTACAGGCAATAAAGCAGGTTAAGTTATCGCAGAATACGACAGGAAGATAGCAGAGGGAGAAATATTAATGATTTTTAAGAGTTTTTGATATAGATGTTGATGGAACAGACTTCTGTGAATAAAACTACGGAAACTCAAGATGAAATTATATTGACGGAAATAAAATATTTCGTTATAGTGAGGGAGTGTAATAGACAATATATAATATGAATATGTAATATGGTAACAAAATCATAAAAGAGATTCATGGTACAAAATATATAGAAACGGAGTGGGATTATACGATGCTGACTCATTGTTTGCCAGAAGAATATGAGAATCAGGTATGGGAATTATTGAAACTTGCAGATCATGAATTTATTCCCCCTTTATCGGCGCGACATTCTACCACACAGGGAAATCTGCTGCCTGGTCGGGAAGACGCAAACAGAGGACCGGTGGAGTATTTTGACAGTTTAAAGGCACAGCGGATTTGTCTGTATATTGCAGACGGAACCGTAGCGGGTTTCATATCATATATCGCAGATCATCTGTTGAAAATTTCAACTGTCAGTGATGCCCTGTTGGTAAACTATGTTTCTACTGTCATAGTACATCCTTCCTACAGGGGCAGGGGAATAACAGAAAAACTGTACAGAGAGATGCTGCGAGAAACAAAATTGCCTCTGGCAACCAGGACATGGTCAACAAACTATGCACATATTCATATCTTAGACAAGCTGCAGTTTAAATTAATGATGGTTTTGAAAAATGACAGAGGAGAAAATATAGATACTGTATATTATATGAAAACGTTATGATTTACGAATAGGAGAAGGCAGATGAACACAAAAATCAGCATCTGGGAGAAGTTGAAAGCATTTCATTTAAAAAATAATGTAATTGTTCTGATTATATTAATTGGCATTTTTCTGATATCCTTGTTTGCGTATTTACGGCCAGAACTGCGGGAAGACGAGGTGTTGTCTAATATAGCGCTTGCCTTATTTACATCTTTATTGGCGACAATATTTGCCATGTCGGCTGAGATATATGTGACATACAAAAACGCTCTGAGAGAAAAGATTTTTGAAGACATTCATGTATTTGGAATTGAAAGCCTGAATTTTCAGAAGGATGAACTGTTGAAAAAAATGCTGCAAATGTGTGACAAAGAAATATGGATTTCCGGATATCGCCTTATTCTGACAAACAATATTAAGACAGATATCGCAAATGCGATAAAGCGTGGGGCAAGTGTCAAGGTAGTGGTATGTCCGCCTTGGAGTAAAGCATTTCAACTTGTATATGGTACGCATGAAAAAGTAATTGATAATTATTATGCGGTGTTTCATGCTATTTATGAGGTTGTAAAAGAATATGAATTAAAAAATAGTGACTACAGAATATACTTTATTGAGAAACCTATTTTTTCAGATACATATAAAGTGGATCAGAATCTGGTGACGGGACCGTATCTGCATAATAAGGACAAGGAATATAACAGACTTATGGCAAAGGATTTTTTCTCCTATATATTAGTCCATGAAAGCCCTCTGTATTGTTTGGTAAAAGGAGAATATATGACACTTATGGAGGAAGCTGAAGAAGAACTAGACTGGATTAAGTTTGATGCGGCTTATAAGGAAATGTATCAGAATGATTATAATGAATATGAAAAAACAGAATGTTTGAGGAAAGCGTGTATACAACGAACGACAGAAAAACAGGTATGATACATATAAAAAAGTAATCTTTACCTATAGTCAGCCACCTGTTTTACGGATGGCTGCTTTTTTTGAGGGCTTCAAATTTATGACCATCAGGTTTTACAACATCACTGTCATTGATATCGGTCAGGAGACATTTTTTTAAAGTTGTTTATTGTAACGCCTGCAAAATCGTTGCGCTGTGGATAAAACTACGGAAACTCAAGCAAAAAAGATTGTGTTGATGCAGTGAAAATGTTATACTAAAATGAATTAATATTAAAATATTACAAAATTATTAAGCGGTTATGACTTCCGGTACATACAGGTTGTTGGCCATTGCGAAACTCCAATTGGCTTACGAAAATTGGAGTTTTGCAATTATATAATTTGATTGGGTGCCAAAACCCTGCTCAGAGCTGTTGTATGGCAGATTACACAAAAGAAATTTGGGCAAACGACTTGCACGATGGAGCCAAAACTCAAAAATCGTGGAAGCCTTTGCTGAACACGATTTTCGCCTTGAGAGGTTTGGCGGAATGGTTCGTGCAATGGAGTGAGCACGAATTCTTTTGTGCAATCTGCCATCGAATAGCTGTTATATAAGGCCTTTGACACCTTGATTCTAATTTACAGACTGAGAAAGGAGAACAATTATATAAATGGGAAATATCTTTTCAAAGAAAAAGGGAAAATACAAGAAAAAAGCGGTAAAGACGCCAAAATCTATTGAATGGATTGATTTTGACGAGGATGAATGGGATGATACAGAGTCCTATGAAGACGATGAAATAGAGGACGAGTACGAAGACGAGGAAGAGGACGAGTACGAAGACGACGAAGAAGACGAGTACGAAGACGAAGAAGACGAGTACGAAGACGAGGAAGAGGACGAGTACGAAGACGAGGAAGAGGACGAGTACGAAGAAGAGGACGAGTACGAAGACGAGGAAGAGGACGAGTACGAAGACGACGAAGACGATGAGTACTATGAAGAACCTGAAAGCAGATGGGAAAAAATTGTCTATTTCTTTACCAATTTGAGCATGGTAGATTATGCGGTAGCCTTTACCGGTGTGATCGTATTGGTGGCCATGATCGTTGTAGGTACCTTTTACTTAGGCAACAGGGCAGATGCAAAGCAGGTTGCCGCTTTTGCAGAAGTAGGAGAAGGCATCGAAGGAATTCCGATCATTGGAGAAAGTGGTCTTCTGGCTATTTCAGATGCCCAGGCAGCTAAACAGGCGATAGTAGAACTGGAAGAAATAGAACAGGAAGCAAATCAGGTGGATGAAGAGACAGGTAAAATAGAAGTAGTCATGAATCTGACTTCTATTCAAAAAGACCTGAAAATCAAGTTTTCCAATAAAACATCAGGAAAATTGATTCCAAGCGTTCCCTTTGAAGTAGAAATAAAAGCTCCTTCAGGAGACACTTACGTTCTCAAAGATGAAGATAAGGACGGAATTATTTACCAAAAGGATATAGCGGCAGGTAAGTATACCGTAACAATGCTGGCTCTTGAGAATCTGTCAGATTACAGCTTTTCGAAAGAAGCAGTATCAGTTACAGTGCGGGATACCATTGAGTATAAAAAGGTAGAAGTAAAGGACGAGATTAAGACAGAATCACAGGTCAATGCCAAAATAGAAGATACTGCAGTAAATGATACGGTTGTAGAGTCCACAAATACAGATACGGTAGAGTGGGTAGAATCTACTAAGACATTGATAGAAGGTACGGAATCTACTTCAGAAAGTTATGAGAAAGTAGATAAGAAGGATATTACAGATCCCGGCACCAAAAGTGCAGTAGGTTTCAGGCTGTTAACAGAAGTGGAAGTCCCCGTTGAGCCTGATCCTACTGACCCCCCAAAGCCAGAGGAAACACAGGCGCCTGAACCTGATAAAACAAAAGAACCGGAGGAGACTAAGGAACCGGAAAATACACCTGAAAAGACGCCGGAAAAAACAAAAGAGCCTGAAGTCCCTGTGGAGAGTGAAGTCCCGGTAGAAAAGCCCACAGCCACACCTTCGGGAAATGATGTTCCGGTAGAGAAACCTACCCCTTCCTCTACGCCAACGGCTACACCCTCAGCAACACCTTCGGCTACACCCTCAGCCTCACCTTCAGCAACACCTTCGGCAACTCCTAATAGCGCGAAAACAGATACAAAGACGGATTTAAAATCCAACAGTGGTGATAAACTATATGTAAAAGACGCTGACGGTAACTATAGGGAAGCAAAATATGCAGATTACTATAACAGCAAAGAGTTTTATAAGAAGGTATCAAAGACTACCGGAGAATACCGCTACACAGGATGGCAGACCATTGACGGTGCTACTTATTTCTTTGATAAAAACGGAAATAAGGTAACCGGCGAACAGGTCATCCAGGGAGCTAAGTATACCTTTAATGCAAACGGCGTATTAAATACAGGCTCCGGCCACATGGGAATTGATGTTTCTAAATGGAATGGTAAAATTGACTGGAATGCTGTTAAGAACAGTGGTGTATCTTATGTCATCATCCGTTGCGGCTACCGCGGCTCCACTACAGGAGCATTGATAGAAGACCCTATGTTTCGTACCAATATACAGGGAGCCAGGAATGCAGGCATTAAGGTAGGCGTTTATTTCTTTACACAGGCAGTTAATGAAGTAGAGGCGGTAGAGGAAGCATCCATGGTTTTGAGCCTGATATCAGGATATAATTTATCTTATCCCGTATTTCTGGATGTGGAAAGTGCGAATGGCCGTGCTGATTCCATCAGTGTGGAAACAAGGACTGCTGTATGTAAGGCTTTCTGCCAGACCATACAGAACTCAGGCTACAGTGCAGGAATCTATGCCAATAAGACGTGGCTTACCAGTCATATTAATACACCCAGCCTGACAGGCTACAAGATATGGCTTGCCCAGTATGCGGCAGCGCCGTCCTATACCAGAACGAAATATGATATGTGGCAGTATTCTTCCAAGGGCAGAGTTTCCGGAATCGGTACTGATACAGATATGAATATCAGTTATCTTGGATATTAGGAATGATACAATATTGAGAGAAAGGTTAAAGATATGAGAACTTATTTGGTAACAGGAGGAGCCGGATTTATAGGGTCAAATTACATTCATTATATGTTTAAGAAATATGGAGATGAAATCAGGATCATTAATGTGGATGCCCTGACCTATGCAGGAAATCTGGAGAACTTAAAGAGTATTGAAAAAAGAGATAATTACACATTTATTAAGGCGGATATCTGTGATAAAGAAGCCATTGCCAAAATTTTTGCGGAAAATGAAATTGACCGGGTAGTGCATTTTGCAGCAGAAAGCCACGTGGACAGAAGCATACGAAACCCGGAAGTTTTCGTACAGACCAATGTGCTTGGAACGGCAGTTATGTTGAATTGTGCCAAAGCATCATGGGAGCTTCCTGATGGCACCTTTAAAGAGGGTAAGAAATTTTTGCATGTGTCTACAGATGAAGTCTACGGTTCTCTGGATGAAGATGGCGGATATTTTTATGAAACAACGCCCTATGCGCCTCATAGTCCTTATTCCGCAAGTAAGGCAAGCTCCGATATGTTGGTTAAGGCATATATGGATACGTATAAATTTCCTGCCAATATTACTAACTGTTCCAATAATTACGGACCTTACCAGTTCCCGGAGAAGTTTATTCCTCTGATGATAAATAATGCGCTTCAGGGTAAAAAACTTCCTGTTTATGGAGATGGGAAGAATGTCAGGGACTGGCTTTATGTGGAAGACCACGCCAAGGCCATTGACATGGTACAGGAACAGGGCCGTCTGTTTGAAACCTATAATGTAGGCGGACATAATGAAAAACAGAATATCGAAATTCTTTCTATTATCTTAGACACTTTAAAAGAAATGCTTCCGGACAGTGATCCCAGGAAAGCCCTTGTCAGCAGAGATCTGATTACTTATGTAGAGGACCGCAAAGGTCATGACAGGCGATATGCCATTGCTCCGGACAAAATCAAAGCTGAAATCGGATGGGAACCGGAAACAATGTTTAAAGAAGGAATCCGTAAAACAATTAAGTGGTATTTTGAAAATGAAGACTGGATGAAGAATACTACAAGCGGCGAGTATCAGAAATATTATGATGCTATGTACGGCGGGAAATAACAGATTTTATAGAAGATATAGATTTGAAAATGGGAGTGATTTACAATCACTCCCATTTTGTGGTATACTTATAAAGATTATGTGTATGCATATCTACAGGATTTGGAGGTGTTTGAATGAAAGGAATTATTTTGGCAGGAGGCTCCGGAACAAGATTGTATCCGTTGACCAAGGCCATCAGCAAGCAGATCATGCCGGTTTATGATAAACCTATGATTTATTATCCGTTGTCAACACTGATGCTGGCAGGAATCAGAGAGATTCTGATCATATCTACACCCAGGGATCTGCCGGTATTTAAGGAGCTTTTAGGAGATGGAAAACAGCTGGGAATGGAATTTTCCTATGCTGTTCAGGAGCAGCCAAGAGGACTTGCGGATGCGTTTATTATCGGAGCAGATTTTATCGGTAAGGATTCGGCAGCGCTGGTGCTTGGTGATAATATTTTTTACGGACAGAGCTTTTCAAGAGTGCTGAGGGAAGTGGCATCAAGAGAAAAAGGAGCAACGATCTTTGGCTATTATGTCCGTGATCCCAGAGAATATGGTGTGGTTGAATTTGATGAAACCGGAAAGGCTCTTTCCATAGAGGAAAAACCGGAACATCCAAAGAGCAATTATGCTGTGCCAGGTCTTTACTTTTATGACAATGATGTAGTGGAGATTGCCAGAAATGTAAAGCCCTCTGAAAGGGGTGAAATAGAAATTACCAGCATCAACAACGAATACCTGCAAAGAGGCACTCTGCGGGTAGAAACTCTCGGCAGGGGATTTGCATGGCTGGATACGGGAAATCATGATTCTCTTCTTGATGCTGCAGATTTCGTAGCCGCTTTTCAGAAAAGGCAGGGACTTTATATTTCCTGTATTGAGGAAATTGCCTATAAAAGAGGATTTATTAATAAGGAGCAGCTGCTTCGTCTGGCCGAGCCTCTTATGAAGACTGATTATGGTAAATATATGAAAGAAGTTGCAGAGGGACTTTAAGTATCAGAAAGGATAGAAAATGGGTAAGATAAAAGTAGAAACATGTAAAATAGAAGGACTTAAGATCATTACGCCTGCGGTTTTTGAAGATCCCAGAGGGTATTTTATGGAAACCTACAATTACAATGATTATAAAGAAGCAGGCATTGATCAGGTTTTTGTGCAGGATAACCAGTCTGCTTCCGTTAAAAATGTACTCAGAGGACTGCATTTTCAGATACAATTTCCTCAGGACAAGCTGGTAAGAGCGCTTAAGGGAGAAGTATTTGACGTGGCAGTAGATCTCCGCCCCGGTTCAGCCACTTATGGACAATGGCATGGGGTTCTGCTTTCAGAAGAAAACAAAAAGCAGTTCTTTATTCCGAAGAATTTTGCCCATGGATTTGTGGTATTGTCCGATTATGCGGAGTTTGCCTATAAGTGTACGGATTTTTACCATCCGGGTGATGAAGGGGGCATACGGTTTGACGATCCGGATATAGGAGTGGAATGGCCTATTGCGAAAGGTACGGAGCTGATCATGTCCGATAAAGATAAAAAATGGGATGGAATCAGGGAATATACTGAGTGGAGAAAGTCTCTCTGATACCAGACAGGAAAGAATGGATTGTATAGAATGAAGAGTAAGGAAGAAAAAAACAGATCCTCCTGGCTTAGCAGCATACCAAAGCCCGTTGGAATTGGTATATTTTATGCGGTCTGTCTGCTGGTAGCTGTTATGGTGGTAATGCATCATAATCCGCTGGCGCCGGATCAGCATACAGAAAACTTAAAGAAGTTCTGTGCCTGTGCACTGCTTGCGCTGGCCTGTATTATATTTGGCGTTTATTATGACAGGATGTTCATTATTCCTAAAGAGTTGATACAAAGCAGAGAACTGATCTGGAAGCTCTCCAAAAATGACTTTAAAAAACGTTATGCAGGGTCTTATCTGGGATTTCTTTGGGCGCTGATACAGCCGGTAATAACGGTTTTGATGTACTGGATCGTTTTTGACGTTATATTTGATGCCAGAAGTGAAATGGTGTCAAGCGGAGTAGAAGTTCCGTATGTATTGTTCCTGACTGCAGGACTGGTGCCCTGGTTTTATTTCTCAGAGGCTATTACGAATGGAACAAATGCACTTCTGGAATATAGTTATCTGGTGAAAAAAGTGGTGTTTAACATCAGTATTCTGCCTATTATCAAGCTGATCGCAGCTACGTTCATCCATGTATTCTTTGTGATGATTCTGTTGGTAATAGCTGCTGTTTATGGATATTATCCTACGCCATATACCATTCAGGTAGTTTATTACAGCATCTGTCTGTTTGTATTGGTACTGGCTATGAGCTACTGCACCTGTGCCATTGTAGTATTTTTCAGGGATCTTGCCCAGATCATCAATATTGCGCTGCAGGTAGGAATGTGGGCTACGCCTATTCTTTGGAATATCGGTATGATCAATGATAGCTGGATTCTTACATTGATCAAACTGAATCCTCTTGTATATATTGTAAACGGATATCGGAATGCCATTTATGGTGATGAGTGGTTTTTTGAACATTTTTATTCCTCTACTTATTTCTGGATTTTTACAGTAACCCTGTTTTGTATCGGTTCACTGATCTTTAAGCGGCTGAAAGTTCATTTTGCAGATGTTTTGTAAGACAGAAAGAATAAAACGGATTTTTACTTGAAAACATAATGGAGACAATAATGGAAGATAAGGCAGTTGCAATACAGGTAAACAACCTGGAAAAAGCTTATAAACTGTATGATAAGCCGTCAGATCGCTTAAAGGAGGCTCTGGGACTTAGCAGAAAGAAAAAGTACAAGGAGCATTATGCTTTAAAGGGAGTAAATCTGACCATTTATCAGGGCGAAACGGTAGGAATTATAGGAACTAACGGTTCCGGAAAGTCAACTATCCTCAAAATTATTACAGGAGTGCTGAATGCCACCAGAGGCAGCGTAAAGGTAAACGGAAGAATTTCGGCTCTGTTGGAATTAGGAGCCGGTTTTAACATGGAATATAACGGCATTGAAAATATCTATTTGAACGGAACCATGATGGGATTTTCCAAAAAAGAAATTGATGCCAAAATGGATGATATTCTGAGTTTTGCTGATATCGGGGATTATGTATATCAACCCTGTAAGACTTATTCAAGCGGTATGTTTGTGCGGCTTGCATTTGCAGTTGCCATTAATATAGAACCTGAGATATTAATAGTGGACGAAGCCCTTTCGGTAGGAGATGTTTTCTTTCAGGCCAAGTGCTATCATAAATTCGAAGAATTTAAAAACATGGGAAAAACCATTGTCTTTGTCAGTCATGATTTAAGCAGCATCAGCAAATACTGCGACAGAGTGGTACTGCTGAACCAAGGCGTAAAGCTTGGAGAAGGCAGTCCTAAAGAAATGATAGATGCTTATAAGCAGGTACTGGTAGGGCAGTATACCATTCCCGAGCAGGAGAGCAGCCTGCTAGATGACAAGGAAATAGAAGCAGCTGCCAAAGCCGTGGCAGGAAAGAAGATTCAGGAGGAAGGAAGCGTTAATCCTGACTTATTAGAGTACGGTACAAAGGCCGCTGTTATAGAAGAATATAAAATAACAGATGATATGGGACGAAACAGCGGAGCAGTCATCAAGGGAAAAGAATGCAGTATTTATATGAAGGTGCATTTTTTGCAGGATATTGAAGCGCCTATCTTTGCTTTTACCATTAAGAATATTAAGGGAGTAGAGATTACAGGAACCAACACCATGGTAGAAAAAGCATTTCTTGAATCCGTCAAGGCAGGAAGTGTCATGGAAATCACCTTTACTCAGAAAATCGACCTTCAGGGTGGCGAGTATTTGTTGTCTCTGGGAGTTACAGGATTTGAAAAGGAAGAGTTCCAGGTGTACCACAGACTTTATGATGTGATGAATATGACTGTAGTTTCCGATAAGGATACAGTAGGATATTATGATATGAATTCTTGCGTTACGGTGAAATCCCAGTGAATATCTGATAGGATCATCGGAAAGGAAGAGATATGGACAGAGCAGAAGAAAAAAATAAGCCCATTCATTTAAAACAGGAAGAACTGCTTGGCAATCTTCCTATGGAAATTGGAAATGTAGTGCTGGATTACAGGTATTATCCGGGCCAGGATCTCTATAGTGACGGAACAGTAGAGGACGACCTTCTTTCCATTGTAAAAGAAGTTTCCCGTGTAGAATATCCTGCTGTCATTGAAGAAAAGGGAAGCTGGCCTTTCCTTTATCATCTTTCTCCTCTTCGGGCCAATATCGTGGACTGGCTGCCTATTAATAAAAACCATAAGGTGCTTGAAATAGGTTCAGGCTGCGGAGCTATCACGGAAAAACTGGCAGAGAAGGCACAGGAAGTCACTTGTGTGGATCTTTCCGCCAAAAGAAGCCATATTAATGCATATAGAAACCATGATATGGATAATATTTCCATTCATGTGGGAAATTTTAAAGATATTGAGCCGTGGCTTGCAGCAGATTATGATTATATATGCTTGATCGGGGTATTTGAGTATGCCCAGTCTTATATTCAGTCTCAAACGCCTTATGAAGACTTTTTGAAGACTATGCAAAAACATGTAAAAAATAACGGACGTATTGTTATTGCTATAGAGAACAGAATGGGGTTAAAGTATTTTGCAGGCTGCAAAGAAGACCATGTAGGCGCTTATTTTGCCGGATTAGAAGGTTACCCTGATGGAGGAAGCGCCAGGACATTTTCAAGGCCGGGACTTGAAAAGATTTTAAGAAGCTGTAAAATCGAGGAATATTCTTTTTACTATCCCTATCCCGATTATAAATTTCCTATGACTATTTATTCCGATAAAAGACTTCCCCATCTGGGAGAATTAACGGATAATATACGGAATTTTGATCGTGACAGAATGGTGCTTTTTAATGAAAAGTACGTATTTGACAGTATCATCAAGGATGGGTTGTTTGATATTTTTGCTAACTCCTATATGATAGTGACCGGCAGCGAACTGGAAACAACTTATGTAAAATATTCTAATGACAGAGCAGAGGAATATATGATACGTACGGAAATGGTGGAAACCTCTTCCGGTAAGCTGATTCGTAAGATCCCTCTTTCTGAAATGGCCAAGAAGCATCTAAGAAGGCTGCAGCAGGCTTACGTGTTGCTGGAGAAACGTTATGAAGGAAGTAAACTGCGTATCAATCCATGTACCCTTGCAGAGGATGCAAGTTATGCAGAGTTCCCCCTGGAAGAAGGAGTTACTCTGGAGGAATTATTGGATCAGTGCCTGGAGCGGGAAGATATGGAGGAGTTTTACAGGCTCTTTGACCAGTATCTTACGGTTGTTTCCTATGGAGAAGACAATGGCATTACGGATTATGACCTGATTTTTGCCAATATCCTTGTAAATGGAGATCAGTGGACGGTTATTGATTATGAATGGACAGTGGAGAAATCAGTTCCCATGAAAGAAATTGCTTTCAGAGCTCTCTACTGTTATGTGCTGGAAGAAGAGAAAAGAAATAAACTGGATCTTGATTTTTTACTGAAAAAGTTAGAGATTACTTTAGCGGAAGCAGAAGAATATAAGAAAAGAGAACTGCGCTTTCAAAAGAAGGTTACGGGCAGGCATAAATCCATGGGAGAGATACGCGCATCCATGGGAACTTACTGTGTGGATCCCAAAATTCTGATGGAAGAGCATCTGCAGGAAATTCTGGATAACAGAATACAGATTTATGAAGACACAGGAACGGGGTTTTCAGAGGAAAATTCATATTATGTGCCTGATATTTATACAGATCAGTATACCATTGATGCAGAAATTACTTTTGACGGAAATGTAACAGCTCTCCGTATTGATCCCGCAGACAGATGCTGTATGGTCAAAATAGAAGAACTGCTTTTAAACGGAGTGGTGGTTCCTGTTACCAGGAAAACAATTCAGTCTAATGGGAAGGGTATAAAAGATAACACATGGATTTTTAACACTTCAGATCCCAATTTTACGATTCAGGTTTTGAAACTGCCTATGCAGGGAGAGAATATACTGTCGGTTAAAATGAAATTGTCGCCATTGCCGGAGGATATGGCAACAGAAGTAAGTGACGGCATCAAGAAACTTTTCTAATCATGAGAGGAAATAAGACGTGGCTTTTTTGAAACAAAGCATAAAGAAGATATTAACGGACAGACAGAACAAGATTTACAGAAAAAGAGTCTGTGAAAAACATGTGTCTTATGGGGATTGGATCGTAAAACAGGAAAAAAAGGCAGAAATAGATCATGTGATTGTTTCAGAGCCTGATATGGAGGATTCATGCTGCATTAAAGCCTTTGATAAAAAAGCAGGAAAAGCAAGTACCATGACCTTTCTTTTGATTAGTTTAGAACATGAAATAAAAAAGCATGACGGACATTTTCAGAAATCTTTCATAAATCATGAAAATGATGTGATTATATTTGCCGCTTCTGAAGGCAGACTTTCTCAAATTTCAATACCGCTTATTTATCAAAAAATGATGGAAAACAAAAATATAATCCTGATTTATGGTGATGAAGATGTGGAGGAAGACGGCATACGAAAGAATCCATGGTTTAAACCGGATTGGTCACCGGATACATTCCTTTCCGGTTTTTATTTTGGAAGTCTTGTGGCTGTTCGGGGCAGCGTCCTTAAAGAAATGCAGATAGAGGGAATTGAAAATACCGGCCTCTATGAGCTATGTTATGAATTGATCAGAAAACATGGAATGGACTGCGTGTGTCATATCCCGGAAATACTGTTCCATACAGAAAAAGAAGGGTATGAAGCAGTTAAAAACTTAGACCTGCACAAGAAAGCCGTGTGGCAGAACCCAAAGGAAGAAAAACCTTTAGTATCTGTTATCATACCATCCAAAGATAATCCCCGGGTTTTATTTCAATGCATTCATTCTCTGATTGACAGAACCCGGACAGAATATCCTTATGAAATACGGATCATTGACAACGGAAGCAGTGAAAGCAACAGAAAGTCTATTGAAAGTGAAATCGCCAGGATCAAAGAAACAACGCGGGACAGAAGTTTTTTTAAAGAACTGACATATGATTATGTGCCTATGCCCTTTAACTTTTCCAGAATGTGTAACATGGGAGCGTCACAGGCCGGAGGTGAGTTGCTTCTGTTTCTCAATGATGATATAGAAATAGTGGATTCCCACTGGTTAAGCAAGCTTGCCGATAAAGCGGTCCTTTCTTATGTGGGAGCAGTAGGGGCTAAGCTGCTTTATCCGGATTCCCAAATGATCCAGCATGCGGGGATTACCAACCTGAGAGTGGGACCGGCCCATAAGCTGCAGTTCCTGTCAGATGAGCAGGAACATTATTATGGAAAGAACAGAGGTGTCCACAATGTGATGGCAGTAACCGGCGCATGTCTTCTTGTGCGGAAAGAGGTATTTGAAAAGGCAGGAGGATTTGCAGAAAAACTGGCAGTTGCTTTTAACGATGTGGATCTTTGCTATACCATTTTTGAAATGGGATATTATAATGTGGTAAGAAATGATGTCATCTTGTATCATCACGAATCTTTAAGCCGTGGGAAGGATGGGGAATCGGAAGAAAAGCAGCAGCGTCTTCTGAAAGAAAAGGATATTCTATATGAAAGACATCAAAAGCTTTACGGAAAGGATCCTTTTTATCATAAATATCTTACTACAGACATGCTGGAATCCGAGTACGGACCTGCATTCCATTATCAGGTTACCCTGGATATGCCATGGTCATCCGTAGTAAAACAGGAGGAGCTTCCGAAGTATATCAGGGAGGATTCCTGTGTGGTCATTGGTATGGAATGTGCCATGGATATTTATAAGTGGAAATACGGAGTGACACCGGATAAAGGTGAAATAAAACCCTCAGCAGAGGATATGGGATATTATTTCCAGGGATATACCTTTATCATTGGATCAAATAACGCATGTTATAAAAAGACGCTTTTGCTTCAAAACAAAGAAAATATGCAGGTTTTGCGGGTTGTGGCAGAGGAGAGGTACAGACCGGATATTAAAAACAATCTGAAAGATCAATGTAATGTGGATCTGACGGGATTTGCTGCAAAAGTGCAGCTTGACAGTATTCCCAAAGGAGTTTACCGTTTTGGGATGCTGGCAGAGGACAGATGTTCCAGACAGAAACTGGTAAATTGGAGCAGCTGGGTGCTGCAGGTGGGAGAAGATCATGGATTATAAGGAAGCTTATGAAAAAGAGCATATTAAAACGGCGGATCTGGCAGAGCGGGTTGCGGTTTTGGAAGCCCGGAATGAAGAATTGAATTTTAAACTGGGCCGGATCAAGAACAATCCTCTTTGGAAAATGAGTGCGCCTTTAAGAAAATGTATGCATTTTATGATCAGACAGAGAGACAGGCTAAAAAACTGCGGAAATTTAAGAGGCGTGATTTCCAAACTGAAGTATAAAAAAAATGAGCGTCAGGCCATGGAGCAGTTTGGTAAAAAGAGTTTTCCGGATGAAGAAAAGAGAAGGGCGGAAAGAGAGCATGTCTTTGAAAAAATGCCGGTCATCAGTATTTTAGTGCCTCTCTATAATACGCCGGAAACCTTTCTTAGGGAAATGCTTGATTCTGTAATGACCCAGACTTATGAAAACTGGGAACTGTGTCTGGCAGACGGTTCTGACAGTGAGCATGGCTATGTAGGGGACATCTGCGGACAATATGCAGAAAAAACCAAAGGCGGAAAGATTCGATATAAGAAGCTTGAGAAAAACGGCGGTATTTCAGGGAATACCAATGAATGTCTAAAACTGGCAACAGGAGAATATATCGGTCTTTTTGACCATGACGATATTCTTCATCCCAGTGCGTTATATGAATATGTAAAGGCAATTAATGAACAGGGTGCAGACTACATATACTGTGATGAAACGACCTTTAAGAGCGGTGACATTGATAAGATGCTGACCATGCATTTTAAACCGGATTATGCAGTAGATAATCTGCGGGCCAACAATTATATCTGTCATTTCAGTGTATTTGCACGGCAGCTGCTTGACGGAACAGAACTGTTCCGGTCTCAATTTGACGGGAGTCAGGATCATGATATGATCTTAAGGCTTACGGACCGTGCTGAGAAGGTGGTCCATATCCCAAGGCTTCTTTATTATTGGCGTTCTCATGCGGGAAGCGTGGCGTCCGGCATTGATGCCAAGCCTTATGCAGTGGAGGCTGCTAAGGGAGCGGTGGCAGATCATCTGCGCCGTCATGGCTTTGAACATTTTCAGATCACTTCCACCAGGGCTTTTGAGACTATATTTAAAATCAGATATCAGATCATGGGAGATCCCAAGATATCCATTATTATTGCCAACAAAGATCATACAGAAGATCTGAAAAGGTGCATAACGTCTGTTATTGAAAAATCCACTTATGAGAATTATGAGATTGTTGTGGTGGAAAATAACAGCGAGACAAAAGAGATTTTTGAGTATTATGAAAAATTAAAGGAATATCCAAATGTTAAGGTAGTTACCTATCCGGCAGGAGAAGGATTTAATTATTCTAAGGTAAATAATTTCGGAGTAAAATCATCTGATGGAGATTATGTCCTGCTGCTCAACAACGATACCCAGGTTATTACCGTTAACTGGATGGAAGAGATGCTGATGTACGCCCAGCGTGAGGATGTAGGCGCTGTGGGAGCAAAGCTCTACTATGGGAACAAAACCATTCAGCATGCAGGTGTGGTGCTTCAGCTTGGGGCTCACAGAACGGCAGGCCACAGTCATTACGGACAGCACAGAGAAAATCTGGGATATATGGGAAGGCTCTGTTATGCACAGAATGTTTCGGCAGTTACAGGAGCCTGTCTGTTGGTAAAGAAGAAGCTGTTTGAAGAAGTCGGAGGCCTTGATGAGAGCTTCGCCATTTCATTAAATGATGTGGATTTCTGCCTGAAACTCAGAGAAAAGAGACTTTTGAATGTGTTTACTCCGTTTGCGGAACTGTATCATTTTGAATCCATATCAAGAGGTCTGGATGACAGAGGAGAAAAGGCAGCCCGCTATGAGGAAGAATCAGGCAGGTTCCGGGAGAAGTGGAAGACGGTTTTGGAAAAGGGTGATCCTTATTATAACCCGAACTTTTCTTTGGATAGAAGCGACTTTGCTTTGAAAGTATAGGTAATGTATGTTACAATATTATAGTGTATAAGCCGTGCGGGATATGAGCATGGCATAGATATAAATAGAATGTAAATTTCAGGAGGATCAGTTATGAGCTACAAGGAACAGTATGACTTTTGGTTAAGTGATGCCTATTTTGATGAGGCCACGAAAGATGAGCTTCGCAATATAGCGGAAAACGAAAAGGAAATTGAAGACAGATTTTATAAAGAACTGGAATTTGGCACCGGCGGCCTGCGTGGTGTGATTGGCGCAGGAACCAATCGTATGAATATCTATACTGTAAGAAAAGCAACCCAGGGTCTGGCCAATTATATTGTGAAACAGGGGGGCAAAGACCGTGGTGTGGCCATTGCATATGATTCAAGAAGAATGTCCCCTGAATTTGCTGATGAAGCAGCGCTCTGTCTGGCTGCAAATGGTATTAAGGCATATGTATTTGATGCTCTTCGTCCTACACCGGAACTTTCCTTTGCCCTTCGGAAGTTGAACTGTATTTCAGGTATTGTCATTACAGCCAGCCACAATCCTCCGGAATACAACGGATATAAAGCTTATTGGGAAGATGGGGCACAGGTAACGGCTCCCAAGGACAAAGAAATCATCACTGAAGTTAAAAATGTGACAGATTATCATGAAGTAAAGACCATGGCTAAAGAAGATGCTATGGCGGCAGGACTTTATCAGGTGATCGGCCAGGAGATTGATGATGCTTATATGGAAGAGCTGAAGAAGCAGATCATCCATCCCGAAATTATTAAAGAAATGGCTGATGATATTAAAATTGTTTATACACCTTTCCATGGAACAGGTAATGTACCGGTTAGAAGAATTTTATCCGAACTTGGATTTAAGCATGTATATGTAGTTCCCGAGCAGGAACTTCCGGATCCCGATTTTACCACTCTGGAATATCCCAATCCCGAAGATCCCAAGGCATTTACCCTGGCTCTCAAACTGGCTAAGGAAAAGAATGCCGATATTGTACTTGCAACAGATCCTGATGCAGACCGTCTGGGTATCTATGCACTGGATACCAAAACAGGGGAATATGTTCCGTTTACAGGAAACATGTCCGGTATGCTGATTGCAGAGTATATTCTTCGTGAAAGAACGGAAACCGGAACCATGCCTGAAAATCCGGCAATGGTTACAACCATCGTTACAACCAATATGGCAGGAGCTATTGCCAGAAATTACAATGTTAAATTCATTGAAGTATTGACAGGATTCAAATATATCGGTGAGCAGATCAAGCTGTTTGAGCAGACAGGCTCCAATAATTATGTATTCGGTCTGGAAGAAAGCTATGGATGCCTGGCAGGAACCCACGCAAGGGACAAAGATGCGGTAGTGGCAGTTATGTGCCTGTGTGAAGTGGCAGCATGGTGTAAGAAAAACGGAATTACCGTATGGGATCAGATGGTAAAGCTCTATGAAAAGTACGGATATTTCAAGGAGACACAGTATGCCATTACATTAAAGGGTATTGACGGCGCTGCCCAGATCACTGAGATGATGAACAGATTAAGAAGCAATCCGCCTAAGAATTTCGGAGAATTAACGGTAAAAGAATTCAGAGATTATGAAAAAGATGTAGCTCTTAACCTTGAAACCGGAGAAAGCAAAAGCACAGGGCTGCCTAAGTCCAATGTACTGTATTTTGACTTAAGCAATGATTCCTGGTGCTGCGCACGGCCTTCCGGTACAGAACCTAAGATCAAATTTTATATGGGTGTCAAAGGCACCAGCATTGAAGATGCACAAGCTAAGGTAGAAAAGCTTACAGAAGATTTGAAAGCATATCTGTAAGGCATCAGAACAGTATTTGTACGGAATGAGGCAACGGGGGAACTCTTTCTCCCGTTGCTGTTCTTTCACGGGAAAGACTTTGCTGCTGAGGAGCATTAAAGTCGCCAATGTTCTTTTGAAATAAAAATACAGCAAACAGTATTCATGGAGTAATAGATGGGCAGAATTTTAAAGGCAGACAATTTAAAAAAAACAATATACTATTTGAAAAGAAACGGATTAAAAAGGACGTATTATGCAGCAAAAGAAAGAATTGAGGCTAAAGACTCCTGTCCTTATGAGTATCAGCCAATTCCGGAAGAGGCGCTTCAAAGACAGAGGGAGGAGGCCCAAAACTTTTCCGTAAAGTTTAGTATTTTAGTACCGGCCTATGAAACAAAAGAAGAGTATTTAAGAGCTATGATAGAGTCCGTGCTGAATCAGTCATATGGCAGGTTTGAGTTGATACTGGCAGATGCCAGCGCCTCCGACAGAGTGGAGAAAGTTGTTAAGACTTATGATGATCAAAGGATCATGTATAGGAAACTGAAGGCAAACGGCGGTATTTCAGGCAATACCAATCAGGGACTGATGTATGCAACAGGGGATTATGCAGGCCTTCTTGACCACGATGATCTGTTAACGGAAGATGCGCTTTATGAAATGGCTGTCCTCATTGAAAGATACAAGAGAGAAGATATAGAATTACAGCTGTTATATTCTGATGAAGACAAGTGCAGCAGTGATGCATCTTCCTACTATGAAGTAAATAGGAAGCCAAAGTTTAATCTGGATTTATTTTTTTCTAATAATTATATCTGTCACTTTATGGTAATGAAAAGGCAGCTGATGCAGGAACTGCAGTTTAGAAGCGTTTGTGACGGAGCCCAGGATTTTGACATAGCCTTAAGAGCAGTAAACAGAATGCTGGGAAAGGACAAAAAGAGGAAGAAGGTGGAAAGCCTGCCTATTGTCCATATCCCTAAGGTTTTGTATCACTGGCGATGCCATGAAAATTCTACGGCAGCTAATCCGGAGAGCAAGCGATATGCTTATGATGCAGGTAAACGGGCAGTAGAGGATTTCTTAAGGACAAGGCAATGGAAGGGAAAAGTTTCCCATACGGGCCACCTTGGTTTTTATCGCATCGACTATCAGCCGGATCTTTTGGCTAACAGACCTGATGTGGCGCTGGTAGGAGGGAGACTTCTGAACCGGAAAAACAGGATTGTGGGAGGAATATATACCCAGGAAGCGGACATGCTCTATGAGGGCCTTCATAAAGAGTACAGCGGATATATGAACCGGGCAGCTCTTCAGCAGGAAGCGGATATGATAGATGTAAGATGCATGATGGCATCTGTAGAAGCAGAAGAAATTATGGAGAAAATGACAGGCCTGCCCTATCTTAAAAACCCTCAGACCGGACGCTTTGACTGGCAGGGGACTTTTAAAGAGGATGTGGATTTTGTGGAAATCAGCAGAATCTTCTGTCAGGAAGTCAGAAAACTTGGAATGCGGATCATATGGGATCCGGCTATGTGGGAACGGATCGATACAGAATAGACAGGATGGATGGAAGCATTGAAAGAAAAGACGCAGGCAAAGGGAACTCTTACGACAGTTGTCATTCCCAATTACAACGGAATAGAATATATAGAAAATTGTCTTGATTCACTGTATCGGGGAAGCAGGGTGCCGGAGATCATTGTCGTAGATAATGCTTCTAAGGACGGCAGCCTTCAAAGGGTCATAGAGAAATATCCCCAGGTCAGAAGAATAGAGCTTAGTGAAAATACAGGATTTTCCTATGCAGTTAACAGGGGGATTGAAAAAGCAGAAACAAAATACGTTTTTTTGCTGAATAATGATACCACTGTAGATGAGAAGTGCGTAGAAGAGCTGGAAAAAATAATGGAAGATCACGGCAGTTGTTTTTCTGCCGGCGGAAAAATGATAAATATGAAATTTCCGGAGAAAATAGATGATGCAGGGGACTTTTACTGTGCCCTGGGTTGGGCTTTTGCAAGGGGCAAGGATCGGGATGTCTCCAAATATCAGACAGAAGGGCGGATTTTTGCTTCCTGTGGCGGAGCTGCCATTTATCGGAAAGAGCTTTTTAAAGAAACAGGACTTTTTGATGAAGCGCATTTTGCTTATTTGGAGGATATCGACATAGGATACCGCGCCAACATTTTAGGATATCCTAATATCTATGCACCTAAGGCAGTGATTTACCATGCAGGAAGCGGAGTAAGCGGTTCCCGTCATAATCCTTTTAAGGTGGATCTGACAGCCAGGAACAGTATTTATCTTATCTATAAAAATATGCCGGTATTGCAGATTCTATTCAATCTGCCCTTTTTATTATCAGGATATTTGGTAAAAACGATATTTTTTACAAAAAAAGGTATGGGAAAAGTTTATTTGCAGGGACTGAAAAAGGGATTTTGTCTTTCCTGTTCCAGGGAAAACAGAAAGAAGAAGGTAAAATTCCAAATAAAGAATCTGCACCACTATCTATGGATCCAGTGGGAGCTTTTTGCCGGCATTGTAAGAAGAATTATTTAAGTTGTGCTTTTGGGAATATTATTGTAGAATATTGGCAAGAAGGTAGCAGCTATGATTAAAGATAATCAAAAAGTTTTTAACAGGCTGCATCTGCTTGTAGATGCAATTGTCGTAGCAGTTTCTTATCTGCTGGCATGGTATATTAAGTTTGCCACGGCATTTGCGTTTACGGAGCCCGGTGCAGGAGCTTTGTCTAAGGAAACCTATTTCAGTTTCCTTTATTTTCTTGTGCCCGGATATATTGCTACATATTACTATTTTAATATGTATAAGCCAAAGAGGGCAACCAGGCGGAAGTATGAGATCATCAACATCTTTACTTCCAATACAGTGGGGCTGGTACTGTTTATCGTAGTTCTCTACATTATTAAACAACAGAATTTCTCCCGGATCATGATGTTTCTGTTCTATGCCATTAATGTTATACTGACGACCCTCTGCCGGTCCATGATCCGCAGCCTTCTCCAGCTTTTCAGGAGGAAAGGCTACAATATGAAGTATATTCTGCTGATCGGTTATTCCAGGGCGGCAGAAGAATATATTACCAGAATCAATTCCAATCCCCAGTGGGGATATGTTATCAGAGGCATACTGGACGACAGGATTCCAAGCGGCACCATGTATAAAGGCGTTAAAGTGGTGGGCCGTATTGAAAATATTCACTATATCCTTCCGGAAAATAAGCTGGATGAGATTGCCATTACTCTGGCTCTGAAGGACTATGACAGTCTGGAGTATATAGTAGATTTATGCGAAAAATCAGGTGTTCATACCAAATTTATCCCTGATTACAATTCATTGGTTCCCAGCCATCCTTATACAGAGGATCTTATGGGACTTCCGGTTATTAATATCAGGTATGTGCCCCTTACCAATACCCTGAACTGGGTAGCTAAGCGAACTGTGGATATCATAGGTTCTACATTGGGCATTCTTTTATTTTCGCCCATCATGCTGTCTGTGGCGCTGGCAGTTAAGTTTACCAGTCCCGGACCCGTAATTTTTAAGCAGGAAAGAGTAGGTCTCCATAATAAGACCTTTAAAATGTATAAATTCAGGACCATGGAAATGCAAAAACCCTCCGCAGAACAGAAGGGGTGGACGGTTAAAGATGATCCCAGAGTCACGAAAATAGGAAAGCTTCTTCGGAAGACCAGTATGGATGAACTGCCCCAGCTGTTTAATATCTTAATGGGAGAAATGAGCCTTGTAGGACCAAGACCGGAAAGACCTCAGTTCGTAGAGAAGTTCAAAGAAGAAATTCCCCGTTATATGATCAAGCATCAGGTCAGGCCCGGACTTACCGGTTGGGCCCAGATCAACGGTTACAGAGGCGACACTTCTATCCGGAAGAGGATCGAATACGATTTGTACTATATTGAAAACTGGACAATGGCATTTGATTTCAGAATTATGTTTCTTACAATTTTTAAAGGCTTTATCAACAAAAATGCATATTAACCGAATTTTTACAAATCTTAATAATACCTAAATAATAAGCCGCAGGGGTTGCCTTATTATCCTATTTGTGAGAAAATAAAAAATTGATGAACCCGTTGATGAAGGCAGCGGATGATTTTGTAGAAGACAAATGAAAACAGAACGGAACAAGGGAGAGATTTTCAAATGGCTACACAACAGGGTAAAAAACCAGTAAAAAAGAAGCCGGTCAAAAAAAGACCGCATCAGGGATATGAAGAGGAAAGAAGACCATCTTCTAAAAAACCTGTATCCGGTAAAAGGGCAGAGACAAAAAATAAAGAAAAGAAGAAACGCGGCAAGATACTTTTGTTCATCGCAGAAATTTTTGTTTTGCTTTTGATGGTAGTGGTTCTTTATGGTGTTTTAAAAACAGAAGAAGTGGGTAAGGTCAATATTCCGGAAAAGGATATTGTCATTAATGAAGAAGTAAGGGAAAAACAGGAAACAACAATGAAGGGGTACCGGAATATTGCATTGTTCGGTGTGGATTCCAGAGATGGCGCATTAGGAAAGAACACCAGATCCGATACCATTATAATTGCATCCATTAATCAGGATACGGGAGAGTGTAAACTGGTATCCGTTTATCGTGATACGTACTTAAACTTAAGTAATGATTCTTACAATAAATGTAATAACGCCTATGCAAAGGGAGGTCCTAAACAGGCCATTAATATGCTGAATATGAATCTGGATATGAATATTACAGATTTTGTTACAGTAGGTTTTGAAGGTCTTGCAGACACCATTGATGCCTTAGGCGGCGTTGAAATCGATGTAAAAGAATCAGAGATCAGTCATTTAAATAATTATCAGATCAGTATGGTAGGAACCACTACTGACGGTAAGACCTTTGTTGCTAAGGAAGGAATAGATTATACGCCTGTTACCACGGCAGGAAGGCAGACGTTAAACGGACTTCAGGCTACTGCTTATTGCAGGATCAGATATGTAGGCGATGACTTTGAACGTACACAGCGTCAGAGGACGGTGCTGATTGCCATTTCCGAAAAAGCCAAAAAAGCTTCTCCGGCAACATTAAATGAAGTTGCGGATAAAGTATTTAAAGAAGTTTATACTTCGTTGGATTTAAGCGAGATACTTGAGCTTTTAATGGATATTACGAAATATGAGGTTGTAGACCAGAGCGGATTCCCTTCCATGGATATGCTTACTACCGGCACTATCGGTTCAAAGGGAAGCTGCGTTGTTCCCAAGTCTTTGGAAGACAACGTAAAATGGCTGCATGAGTTCCTGTTTAATGACACTGATTATCAACCTTCTGAGGTTATTAAGGAATGCAGCGCCAAGATTGCTGCTGATACCAGTGCATATGTGAAATAACTGATAATGATTTTATATTTTGAAAAGGACCATGAACAGTGGTCCTTTTTCAGAATGGTGGATAGATGAATAAAGTAGATGTTATAATTCCGGTATATAAGCCAACTCCAAAACTTTTTACGCTGCTTGACGGACTTAAGGAGCAGACACTGCAGATCAACAGAATTCTTCTGATCAATACAGAAAAAAGCTATTTTACAGCCTTTATAGAAGGAACTGATTTTGAACAGAGATATTCCAACGTTTCAGTGCGGCATATTTCCAAGGAAGAATTTGACCACGGCGGCACCAGGGCTCTGGCGGTGAAAGACTTAGAAAGTCCGTTTTTTGTAATGATGACAGATGATGCAGTTCCGGCAGACAGATTTTTATTGGAAAAACTGCTTGCACCTGTTTTTTCGGGAGAGGCAGGCATGAGTTATGCAAGGCAGCTTCCGGAAAAAAGCAGCAGTATACTGGAACACTGTGCACGGGAATTTAATTATCCGGACTGCTCATTGATAAAATCAGAAAATGATTTAAAGACAATGGGAATTAAGGCTTTTTTTGCATCCAATGTATGTGCTGCCTATGACAGAAGAGTTTATGACGAATTGGGAGGCTTTGTTAAACATACTATTTTTAATGAAGATATGATTTATGCCAGAGGATTGATAGGGAAGGGGTATCGTATTGCCTATGTGGCAGAAGCTAAGGTATATCATTCCCATAATTACAGTGGTATAGAACAGTTTAGGAGATATTTTGACTTAGGGGTGTCCCATGCACAGTATCCTGCTGTTTTTGGCGGCATTAAGTCAGAAAGCGAAGGGATGCGCCTTATAAAGATCACGTCAAAAAGGCTTTGTGGATGTGGCAGACCGTGGCTTCTCATAGTGTTGATCTGGCAGAGCGGATGCAAATATATGGGTTACCTGTTGGGGAAAAGATACATGCATTTGCCCTCTCCAATAGTAAAATTATGTTCTATGAACAGGGAATACTGGAAATAGTCACTGAAAAATCCAACTGATAACAAATTGGTCAATGATTTATCACAAATTGAACACAATTACCAGATATACTAAAGCCATGATAAAGAAAGGAACAGGTAATTGCTATGTATGAGAATAACTATCCAAATCATTATGAGACAATAAATACAGGAAACAATTCCTGTGGAAGTAATTCCTGCGGAAGTAATTCCATGGGAAACAATTCCATAGAACATAATTCCATGAATAATCAGGCAAATACCGGTAATACGTACTTTTATGAACAGCCAAAGCCGCAAAAGCAAAGGAACCAATCCGGTACCGGAAGGAAGATAGCGCTGGGTATTTGCTGCGGATTGTTGTTCGGTATCTTTGCAGGACTTGGATTTGAGGCAGTAACCACAGCCTCCGAATTGGTAAAAGATAAAAGTGAAGTAGAAGCCGATGCACTCGTGGAGACCAAAGACAGCAGCCAGGATCTCGTAGAAGAACCGGTGGAAGAAAGGGCTCAGAACATAAAGGAAGCAGTGGTAGCAACGATGGGGGATGAAGTACAGTTTTCCCAGACTACCGTAACAGATGTTACAGAAGTAGTTAAGACGGTTATGCCTTCTGTAGTGTCCGTTAATAATAAATATATAGAAACCACTTCTTTTTGGGGACAGCAGTACAGCAGTGAAGGAAACAGTACAGGTTCAGGCATTATTGTAGGAGAGAATGATACGGAACTTCTGTTAGTGACAAATCATCATGTGGTAGAAGCGGCAGAAGAGCTGACTGTACAGTTTGTAGATGGCAGTCAGGTGCAGGCTCAGATCAAGGGCAGTGATGCAGATAAGGATCTGGCGGTGATAGCCGTGCAGCTGGATGATATTGATGCGGACACTATGAGTGATATTGCTATTGCAACTCTTGGCAACTCTAACAGCCTTACAGTAGGCGAACCGGTTATCGCCATTGGCAATGCATTAGGATATGGTCAGTCTGTTACGACAGGCGTAGTAAGCGCACTGAACCGTCCCCTTGCTGTAGACAGCTCACAGATGCAGACGGGACTTCCTCAGGGAGATACAGAGGTCAATACATTTATCCAGACGGATGCGGCAATCAATCCGGGGAATTCCGGCGGCGCTCTTTTAAATATCAAAGGAGAAGTAATCGGAATCAATTCCAATAAGATCGGCGGCTCTGCGATAGAAGGCATGGGATATGCAATCCCCATTTCTGATGCCCAGCCTATCATTGAAGACTTGATGACCAAGCAGACCAGACTTAAAGTGGATGAAGAGAGCAAAGGCTATCTTGGAATCACAGGTATTGATGTAGTTTCTGAATATTCCCAGATATATGGTATGCCCATGGGTGTCTATGTATCTTCTGTAACCGAAGGAACAGGCGCTTATGAAGCCGGTCTGGTAAAAGGAGATATTATTACAGCCATTAATGGTGAAGAAGTGAGATCTATGGATGACTTGAAAAAAGAACTGAGCTACTATACAGCAGGAACTACAGTAGAACTGACGATCATGCAGGGAAGTCCTACCGGATATCAACCCAAGACGGTTAATGTGACTTTGGGATTCATGACCCAGACCCCATAATTTTAAACGGATATGCCTGTATATGCGTGGAATCCCATGCATATACAGGTATTTTTTGTGGAGAATTTTCATAAGCTTCTAAAAAAGAGTAATGGAAACCACAAATATGACAGGAAAATGGAAACAGTATATAGCAGCAATGGGGTTTTTCCTTCTGGCGATCATGATGATGGCGGGCTGCAAAACTAAGAAAGATCCTCTTGCAAAAATAAAGGACCTGGATTTTACCGTAGTGGCAGAAGAAAATATACCGGAGGAATTGCTGGCAGCCATAAATGAAAAGAAGACAGACGGATTTAAGGTAACCTATCAGGATAATGGATATATGTATATCTGCAGGGGCTACGGAGAACAGGAGACAGGAGGATACAGTATCAGTGTAAATGCGTTATATGAAACAGAAAATGCTGTTTATTTCGATACTACGCTGCAGGGACCTAAACCCGGTGAAAATGATGGAAAAAAGGTAAGCAAGTCTTATCCTTATGTGGTAATAAAAACAGAAATGATAGAAAAACCCATTGTATTTGATTAGAAAAGGATATAGATGCCGGAAACAGATAGAATGTCTACCTGTTTCCGGCATTTTACTTTATAGGATAGGGGGTCAAAAGCCTTATATGACAGTCTTCTGGCGGCAGATTACACAAAAAAATTTGTGCGCACTCTGTTGCACGAACCATTTCGCCAAACCTCCTAAAACGAAAATCGTGTTCAGCAAAGGCTTCCACGATTTTTGAGTTTCGGCTCCATCGTGCAAGTCATTTGCCCGAATTTCTTTTGTCCAATCTGCCAACAGTTTCAATCAGGGCTTTTGACACTTGAACCCTTATAGGAGATTGCTGTAATCGTAGTGGGACTAAGCGCAAGCTGCGGAGCTTGCGCTTTTTATAGGAAATTACCTGGAAAAAGCTTGTGAGCAGATAGAGGGTTTAGTATAATGACAGAAGAATGAAGGAAAGCAACAGGAGATGAAATATGCTTTGTGTGAAAAACGGAATGATCATCGATCCCGTAGAAGACAGAATCTATGCAGGAGACTTGTGGATTGAAGAGGGCATCATAAAAAGAATTGTGAAAAGAGGACAAGAAGGAGAGCCGGTGCCGGAAAATGCCAAGGTACTGGATGCAGAAGGATTGATGATAGGCCCCGGTCTGATTGATACGCATGTTCATTTCAGAGATCCGGGATTTACTTATAAAGAAGATATTATATCGGGGGGAGAAGCTGCCAAAAAGGGTGGCTATACAGGGATCGTGCTAATGGCCAATACCAAACCCTGTGTAGATAATCCGGAAACCTTAAAATATGTACTTGAAAAAGGAAAACAGACAGGCATCAGGATTGAAACCTGTGCCAATGTGACCCGGGAAATGAAGGGAAAAGAAATAGTTAATATGGAAGAACTCTTTAGGGCAGGAGCCGTGGGATTTACAGATGACGGAATTCCCCTTTTGGATGAAGACCTTGTGAGAGAGGCCATGAAGCGGGCATTTAGGCTTGGCTGTCCTATCAGTTTTCATGAGGAAAACCCGGAAAGGATCTTAAATAATGGAATCCATGAAGGAAAAGCCTCCGGGTTTTATGGAATAGGAGGTTCTAAAAGAGAAGCGGAAACAGATTTAATAGAGAGAGATGTTGAGCTGGCCCTTGAAACAGGGGCATGTATAGTGATACAGCATATCAGCACCAGGGAAGGTGTGGAAATAGTCCGCAGGGCCAGGGCAAGCGGCGCTCATGTCCACGCAGAAGCAACGCCTCATCATTTTACCCTGACTCAGGAGGCTGTTATAGAAAAGGGAACTTTGGCCAAAATGAATCCGCCCCTTCGGGAAGAGGCGGACAGGCTGGCTATTATAGAAGGAATTGCAGATGGCACCATCGATCTGATTGCCACGGATCATGCGCCTCACAGCAGGGAAGAAAAAGCGCAGGAAATCACAAAAGCCCCCAGCGGTATCATCGGACTGGAAACGGCTTTTTCCTTAGGGATCAGAGAGCTGATAGAAAAAGGATACCTGACGTATCCTCAGCTTTTTCACAGAATGAGCACGGCGCCGGCATCATTGTATGGACAAAAGGGAGGATGTCTTAAAGAGGGAGGCGTGGCAGATCTTATAATTTTTGATTCCAAGAGACAGTGGACGGTAAAGGAATTTGTTTCCAAGTCGGAGAATTCCCCCTTTATAGGAGAAACCATGCCGGGAGTGATCTGCTATACATTCTGCAAAGGCCGAATGGTATATAAGGAGAAAAAAGATGGAGAGTAAGAAAAGAAAAGAGAGGGCCAGGGTTTTGTCCCAAAAGATGATCGCACCGGATATTTATGATATGCGGATTGCCATTGACCCTGAATTAAAGGCAGCGGCAGGACAATTTGTAGGCATCTATCCAAAAGATAAAAGTACATTGCTGCCAAGACCTATCAGTATCTGTGAGGCAGATGAGGGTATCCTGAGGCTTGTTTACAGAGTACAGGGAAAGGGAACCAGGGAATTTTCCACTTATCAGGAAGGGGAGGATCTGGAGATTCTGGCAGTTCTTGGCAATGGTTTTCCTACGGAAAATGCGAAAGGGAAAAAAGTAGTGCTGATGGGAGGAGGTATTGGGATTCCGCCTCTTGTGGAACTTGCCAAGTGCCTTGGTAAAGCAGGAGCAATAGTAACAGCTGTTATGGGATATCGTGACGGACATCTGTTCCTGAAAGAAGATCTTGAAAGGTATGCGGATGTTTTTATTGCTACCGAGGATGGCAGTGTGGGAATAAAAGGAAATGTACTTACCGTTATGGAAAGGGAGCAGATACAGGCTGATGTGATCATGGCCTGCGGCCCTATGGCCATGCTTCGGGGAATTAAAGAATATGCGGCACAAAAGGAAATAAAGGCTTATATCTCCTTAGAGGAAAGAATGGCCTGCGGTGTAGGAGCCTGCCTTGGATGTGTCTGCAAAACAAAGGATAAGGACGCTCATTCCCATGTAAATTCTGCCAGGATCTGTACGGATGGTCCGGTATTTGATGCCAAGGAGGTAGATATATGAATACAAAAGTAACCATTGCAGGTGTAGAATTTAAAAATCCTGTTATGACAGCCTCCGGCACCTTTGGTTCCGGAATGGAATATGGGGAATTTGTGGATCTGAATCAATTGGGAGCAGTAGTGACAAAGGGGGTTGCCAATGTACCGTGGCCGGGAAATCCCACTCCGAGAGTGGCGGAAACATATGGAGGGATGCTCAATGCTATCGGACTGCAGAATCCGGGAATTGACGTTTTCATGGAAAGAGATATTCCCTTTTTGAAACAGTATGATACGAAAATCATTGTCAATGTCTGTGGAAAATCTGTGGCAGATTATCTGGAAGTGGTAGAAAAACTTGCTGATGCACCGGTAGATATGCTGGAAATCAATGTTTCCTGTCCCAATGTAAAAGAAGGAGCCATTGCTTTTGGACAGAAAGCAGACAGCCTTTATGAGATTACTTCACAGATCAGGAAAAAAGCAGGGCAGCCCATTATTATGAAACTCAGTCCCAACGTAACAGATATTACAGAGATGGCAAAAGCAGCGGAGGCTGCCGGCAGTGATGCCATTTCCCTGATCAATACCATTACCGGAATGAAAATTGATGTTCATAGCAGAAAATTTGCATTGGCCAATAAGACGGGAGGAATGTCGGGACCTGCCATTAAGCCGGTGGCGGTAAGAATGGTTTATCAGGCAAGTCATGCTGTATCCATTCCCATAATCGGTATGGGAGGCATTGCCAATGCAGAAGATGCTGTTGAGTTTTTGTTGGCGGGAGCCAGTGCAGTGGCTGTCGGAGCCATGAATTTTGTAAATCCTTATACAACCGTGGAGGTGGTAAGAGGAATAGAAGAATATATGGAAAAGTACCACATAGAAAACATTACCGATTTAATCGGTGCAGTGATTGAGTAAGACAGTGCAGTCATAAGAAACCTCTCTGCGTCATATACTGAAATAAGTACACGCAGGGAGGTATTTTTGTGGAGTTAATCAAGCGCAATATACATATGGACTGCCAAAAATGCAAGGCGTCTTTACAGACAACACTGGAAAAAGATATTAATATTTCCGATTTAAAGCCTGATGCTTCGAAGCTGATCATGGATAGAGGAAATGTGGTCATAGAGGAAGTGAAAGTGACGGATGACCATGTAGGAGTAAAAGGGAAGCTGATGTTTTATATTCTTTATCTGACAGAAGGAGATAAAGCGGATGTGGCGGCTATGGAAGGAGAAATTCCTTTTGAAGAGCAGCTTTATATGGAAGGAGTGCAAAGTGGAGATGAAGTCAGGGTGGATTTTGAAATAGAGGATCTTACCACCACTCTGATCAATTCCAGAAAATTCAGCGTACAGTCATTGATTTTACTGAAAGCAGTCTGTGAAGAGATAAAAGATGAAGAGACTGCCGTGGATATTGCAGGAGAGGAACCGGTAGAATTCAGGAAAAAGACACTGGATATGGCATCTATGGTAATGAAGAAAAAGGATATTTTCAGGATCAAAGAGGAAGTAGAGATTCCCGGAAGCTTTCCCAATATTCTTTCCATGATCTGGTGGGATGTGGTGCCTTCAGAAGTAGAGTTTAAGATCCTGCAGGATAAGATTTCCCTTCAAGGGGAAATCAGGACCTTTTTTATTTACAAAGGCGAGGGTGAAGAGGAAGAGGTCTGTCATTATGAAACAACCATTCCCTTTGCAGGAACACTTGACTGTGATGGCGCCGAGGAAGGCATGATTCCTGAGATATGCTGGCACGGTGAGGCAAGGGATGTGACGGTGAGACCGGATTTTGACGGAGAAGAGAGAGTGATTACTTTTGAACTTTTGCTGAATCTGGATATCTGTGCATATGAAGAGGCGCAGATAGACATTCTTTCAGATGTTTATGGAGTAGTAAGGGAAACGCTTGTTAAGGAAAAAGATGCGAATTTCCGCAGATTTCTTGGACGCAGTAATGGTAAAATGAAGCTGTCAAAGCATTTCACGGAAGAAAACGAGAGTCAGATCATAAAAATACTGCATACTTCCGGAAATCTGCAGCTTTTGGATACAGCCCTTGCAGACGGCGGAATTGAAATAACGGGAACTGTGAATCTTCAGATTCTGTATGAAAGCAGTAAGGAAAACGGAGGTCTTGGAACCGCCAGAGTGGATCTTCCTTTCCGTTATATGATGGAAGCAGATGGACTGGATAGGGACTGTGTCTATCCTATAAAGGCGGATGTGGAGCAGATTACCGTTTCCATTATTGATACCAATGAAATTGATGTAAAGTGTGTCCTGTTCTTCCATACCAATATTTACAGGGAATGGAAGGAAAAAATCGTGGAGGAGATCACCACATCAGAACTTGACAGTGAAAAAATGGATTCCCTGCCCGGCATAGCCATTTATGTAGTCAGGGAGGGCGAGAGCCTGTGGGATATCGGAAAAAGATATTATGTGCCGATTTCGGCAATACGGCAGGTAAATGAACTTGCCGGTGATGATGTAAAGGCCGGAGACAGAATTTTAATTATGCGTTAAAAGCAGAAAAAATGTGCAGTTCCAACGGAACTGCACATTTTGTGTCCATAAGACGGTTTGTAAAGCATGCCGCGCTCTGTTTTGCGGATGTTTACTCTTCGATACCGGCATCCTGTTTCATCTTGTCGAAACCTGACATAACAGCATCATAAGTTTTTTGTGAAATGTCAGGAAGGTTTCCTCCCCACTTTTCCGCTGCTAATTTATAACCTTTTTCAAAAGCGGAACGCATCTTCTCGATTTGGCTGGGATCCCCACCTGTCAAAGCAGTTGCAAAGTCCAAAATACGCTGAGAAGTCTGGTTAACACCCCAGTATCCGTCTTCAGCGATATCAGCCTGAGCCTGAGCTCTGGTAGCTGGATCAGCAGTAAATTTACCGCCAGCTAAAAAGCTCCAGATATCATTAGCTTTTCCATATGTCTGACCCTGTTTGGTCATCATCTGTTCTACCAGGCTCTTAAGCTGTGAGGTTCTTGATTCAGCATCAGCTTTCATTTTAGCGATGGTCTGAGTATCAACCTTGTAAGTTTTCTTAGCAGAAGCTGTCTTAGCCTTAGAAGAAGGCTCATAAACAGCACCTGCGCTGGCGCTTTTTGATTCGCTGGTAGTTTCTGCTTTGGTTTCGGTGCTTGTGGTCTTAGTGGAGGCAGTGCTGTAAGCACTGTAAACATCACTGGTACCGGTAATTCCATTTACACTCATTTTTCACCCTCCTTGGTTATTGATATACTTACTGATATAGTCTTTATCGGTTAATTTCAGGAAAACATTAGGGAAAAAAACAATTTATTTTTAAAATTGTAATAAAAAACTAAAAAATGGTAATCAAATAATTCTTTTTAGATAAACTTGTCTGTTTTGACATATTATTGTATAATCTTTATAACGAAAATGAGTATTTATAATAAGAGAGAAAAGGGGTTGAAAGAGTTACTTTCTTTCAACCGTGGATTTGTTTTTGTGTGCAGATCCACAGGCTGAGAAAGGAGTATAGCAACTATGATTAACGAAAGCAATTCATTAGTGTACACAAACGAAAACTGTATCGGATGTAACAAATGCATCAGCGTCTGCAGCTGTGAGGGAGCATGTGTTTCCAAGGCAACGGAAGACGGTTCCAGAGTTGATGTGGACGGCAGCAAATGCGTGGCATGTGGAGCCTGCTTTGATGTATGTGAGCATCAGGCAAGAGAATATCAGGATGATACAGAGCGTTTCTTTGAAGATTTGAAAAAAGGCGAGAAGATTTCTCTTTTAATAGCACCGGCTTTTAAGGCCAATTATCCCAATGAATATGAATCAGTGCTTGGAGGACTGAAGGAACTGGGTGTAAACCACCTGATCAGTGTATCTTTTGGCGCAGATATTACCACTTGGGGATATTTGAATTATGTGCAGCAAAATAATTTTTTGGGAGGTATTTCCCAACCCTGTCCTGCGGTAGTCCGTTACATAGAACATTATACGCCGGAGCTGATTCCCAAGCTGTTTCCGGTACAAAGTCCCATGATGTGCGCTGCTATCTATGCCAAAAAAGAAATGAAGATCACGGACAAGCTGGCATTTATCAGTCCTTGTATTGCCAAGAAACTGGAGATCAATGATCCCAATAATCATGGATATATTTCTTATAATGTAACATTTGACCATTTAATGAAATATGTGAGAAAAAATCATATTAAGGGAGCTTTGAAGTCAGATGAGATCGAATACGGACTGGGTTCCATTTACCCTATGCCCGGCGGTCTGAAGGAAAATGTATACTGGTTTTTGGGAGAGAGCGTATTTATTCGTCAGATTGAGGGCGAGAAGCATATGTATCATTATTTGCAGGAAAATAAGGAAAGAATTAAAGACAGCAGGACCCCGTATCTGTTTATTGACGCCCTTAATTGTTCTTCAGGATGTATTTACGGAACAGGCTGTGAAGCGGATAAAGCCCATTCCGATGATCCACTTTGCAATCTATTGAAGATTCGTGAAGATTCCAAAAAGAATAACATTTCCAGCGCATGGTCTAAAAAATTATCCCCGGCCCAGCGCCTGAGATGTTTAAATAAACAGTTTAAATCTTTGAATCTGAATGATTACTTAAGAAAATATACTGACCGTTCCAAAGAATGCGTTTACAAGATACCAACCAGCGCTGAGAAGGATGCTATTTTCAAGGAAATGATGAAGTTTACAGACAAGGAAAGAAAGATCAACTGTTCCTGCTGCGGACATGATTCCTGCGAACTGATGGCAACGGCTGTTTACAATGGATTCAACAGAAAAGAAGACTGTATTTACTATATTAAGAAGGAAGTGGAGATTCAAAAGGAAGAAGCTGAAAAACTGGCGCATCAGCTTGATTCTGAAAAGCAGCACATGCAGGATCAGCAACAGAAGATCATTGATATTATTCAGGAAATCAATAAAGATTTTGACAGCCTCTACCAGTCAGTGGACGATATGGTGGCAGGCAACGAAAACAATGCTTCCGAAAGTACGGAAATTTCCGGTGATATCATGAATATTGCAACTTTCTGTGAACAGCTTTCGGATTCTATGGATGAGATTGCAGGAGTATTACAGGAACTGGGACAGAACAATGATGAAGTGGTAAGCATTGCTTCCCAGACCAATCTTTTAGCACTTAATGCAAGTATCGAGGCTGCCAGAGCCGGAGAAGCCGGAAGAGGATTTGCAGTAGTTGCCAGTGAAATCAATCATCTGGCATCTAACTCCAGCGAGACAGCAAACAAGAGCAATGCAAGCCAAAGCAAGATTATGAGTTCCATATCAGAAATTATTGAAGATACCGGAAAGCTTCGTCAGATCATTGATGGCGTCAACAGCAGAACGCAGAACCTGGCGGCATCCACAGAAGAAATTGCGGCTTCGGTAGAAATGGTTCTTAATGCAGCTAATGAAGTAAAACAGAAGCTGAATACTCTTTCAGAAATGTAAATAATCGTATTTTTAATAGAAAGAACTGTGTGTTTGATAAACATATGGTTCTTTCTGCCTAAGGGAGGAAGATAATTATGATATTTGGTGCATGTTATTATCCGGAGCATTGGGGCAAAAGCGAATGGGCACACCATGGACAGCTTATGCGTGAAGCCGGATTTAATACCGTTCGTATGGGTGATTTTTCCTGGGGAGTAACGGAGCCGGAAGAAGGGAAATTTGATTTTACTTGTTTTGATGAAGCTATAGAGCTTTTAGCGAAGGAAGGAATCAAGACCATTCTGTGTACTCCTACGGCGGCGCCGCCAAAATGGCTTGCCAACAAATATGATATTTTACAGCGTGACCGTTACGGGCGGAAAGAAAACTGGGGTTCCAGAAGAGAGGGCTGCGCCAATAATGATATCTACAGGCAAAAGAGCGTGATCATTGCCGAAAAAATGGCACAGCATTTTGCCGGAAATTCCAATGTCATAGCATGGCAGATCGATAATGAGTTTGGCTGCCACATATCTGCCAGATGTTACTGTGAACACTGCCGTCTGGCATTTGGAAAATGGCTTGAAAGAAAGTATGGCATCATAGAAAATCTGAATAAGCAGTGGGGAACTGCTTTTTGGAGTCTGCAGTATGATTCTTTCGATGATATCATTCTGCCTGTTTATAATTCCTGCGAGCCGGAAAATGAGAAAGGATGGTCTCATAATCCGTCTCTAGATCTGGAGTACCGGCGTTTTGCATCAGATTCATGGGTAGATTATCAGAAACTTCAGGCGGATGTGATCAGAAAATATTCCGATAAACCTATTACCCACAATTTTATGGGGCATTTTTCCGATCTGGATTATTATGATTTGGCAAAAGACTTGGATTTTGTTGCATGGGATAATTATCCTGACAATCAGTGGGGAAGCTCAGAATATGAATATGTTGCTATGGCTCATGAAAATATGCGGGGATTGAAGAATCAGAATTTCATTGTGGCGGAAGAAGAATCAGGTCCCTGTGGATGGGACTTTATGGGCGCTGCTCCGGAACCGGGACAGATCCGTTTGTGGACTTATCAGGCATTGGCACACGGCGGGGAAGGGATGATCTATTTCCGCTTTAAAGTGCTTCACTATGGGATGGAGCAATACTGGTATGGAGTTCTGGACCATGATGGCGTTCCAAGGAGACGTTATTATGAAATTCAGCAAACAGGCAAAGAACTTAGGAAGCTGGAACCTTATATTGTAGGTGCAAGGAATAACTATGAAGCCCTTATTGTAAAAACATATGATGATGCATGGGCTCATGACATTAAGAAGCATGCAGAGCATTTTGACTATGAAACACTATTGTATTCCTACTACAGGGCAAATGTGAGATTCAATATTGCAACAGCTGTTTCCAATGGAAACTATGAGGAATATAAGGTAGTGTATATGCCCGGATATAATATTGTAAATCCGGATGAAATAGAAAAGATAACAGAATATGTTAAAAATGGAGGCGTGCTGGTAACAACCTTCCGAAGCGGCACCAGAGATCAGTATAATAATCTGTTTACAACCACACTTCCCTGTGCATTTGCAGAAATGGCAGGAATTACAGTAGAAGAGTTCACGCCGCTGCGTAAGCCGGCGCATATAGCAGGAATCATAGAGGGTACGGCTGATATATGGTGTGATATTATAGAACCTGTCACCGCAGAAGTATTATGTACTTATTCTGACCATTATTTTAAAGGCAGAGCAGCTGTTACGGTCAATGATTTCGGAAAAGGAAAAGTTTACTATATAGGATGTGATATGGAAGATACCGCTATGGAAAAGCTGGTACAGTATATCAGTGAAAGGGCCGGAGCCCAAATGATACAGGCGCCGGCAGGCGTAGAGATCATCCGGCGTAAAGGCTGCAGGATCGTAATGAACCACAATGATTTCTCGGTGGAAGTACCGGTAATTGGAAAATCCCTGATAAGCGGTAATGACTTTGACGGAAAGCTGGAAGGTTATGGCGTTGAATTTATAGAAGATTAAGGCATGCGGCGTTGACAGGAAAGAGAACATTGTATAAAATAAAGTACAATCTTATGTATTATGTATACAAAACACCTTAAAAAACATAAAGGAGGGTGAGCACCCTTGGATCAGATTACACGGAAAGCATATGGGAAGATCAATCTGGGACTGGATGTTCTTTCGAAGCGTCCTGACGGATATCATGAGCTAAAAATGGTCATGCAGACAGTAGGAATTTATGATGTACTGACCTTTCAAAAAAATGAAGGAAGCATCCGCATTTCAACGGACCATAAAGAACTTCCTGAAGATAAGGGCAATCTGATATATCAGGCGGCGGAATTGATACGGGAAACATATGGGATATCGGAAGGGGTGACGATTACCCTGCAAAAAAATATTCCTATAGCAGCAGGCATGGCAGGAGGCAGTACCGATGCAGCTGCGGTATTTCACGGAATGAACGAACTGTTTGGACTTTCCATGAGCCTTGACGACATGAAAAAGCTGGGAGTTAGGATCGGAGCAGATGTACCTTACTGTATTATGGGAGGTTCCGCGCTTTCAGAAGGGATTGGAGAGATTCTGACACCTCTGCCGGCGCCCCCTGAAGCTCATCTTTTAATTGCAAAGCCGGATATTAATGTGTCTACGGGATTTGTATTTAAAAACCTTCAGGTGGATACACTTCCCTTCCATCCGGATATTGACGGCATGGCCAGGTCATTAAAGGAAGGGGATTTAAAAGGGATTACGGACAGAATGGCAAATGTGCTTGAAACAGTGACGATGAAAACCTATCCTGTCATTGGCCGGATAAAGGAAGAAATGATAAAACAGGGAGCCGAAAATGCCCTGATGAGTGGAAGCGGGCCTACGGTGTTTGGTATTTACAGAGAAGAAGAAATGGCAAAGAAAGCCGGAGAAATTATAGGCAAGCAAGGATATGCAAAGCAGATTTTTGTAACAGGGTTTATACAGACGGAAACAGAAGGAAAGTAAAAGGAGGCAGAAAGATGGATGATCAGCTTCAAATAGATATGAATGAATTTCTGCCCCTTAGAGATGTGGTTTTCAATACTCTTCGAAAAGCCATCCTTACAGGGCAGCTGAAACCAGGCGAAAGGCTGATGGAAGTACATCTTGCCAACAGACTGGGAGTCAGCAGGACTCCCATCAGAGAAGCAATTCGCAAACTGGAGCTGGAAGGACTTGTGATCATGATTCCCAGACGGGGTGCAGAAGTGGCTGAGATTACGGAAAAGAGCCTCAGTGATGTGCTGGAGGTGCGCCGTGCATTAGATGCTCTCAGCGTAGAACTTTCCTGTGACAGGATTACGGAGGAAGAACTTAAAGAGCTAAAAAATGCCTGTGATGAATTTGAAAAGACGGTGAAGGAAAAAGACGTCTCAAAGATTGCAAAAGCAGATGTAGCCCTTCATGACATCATCGTGCGGGCAACAGGAAATCAGAGACTGCAGCAGTTGGTGAATAATCTTGCGGAACAGATGTACCGTTACCGGTTTGTATATATCAAGGACGAAAGCCAGCATGAAAAGCTTATAGCCGAACACAAGGAAATATACGAAAGCATTGCATGCCATGACAAGGAACGTGCCTCCAGGGCTGCAAAGCTCCATATCGATAATCAGGAAGAATCCATTATCAGACAGATACATCTTGAAAAAAAGAAGTAATAAGATTATCCTATTTAGCGTATATCGGCAGAAAAGTGCGGCAATACTTTTCCTATAAAAGGAGAGTTGGATTGTTGCTATGAAACGTATTTTAGAAACTGTCATAATATTGATAGGAACCCTTGGATGGTGGGGATTTGTATATCCGGAGCTATGTATAACGGAAGAGATTCATGAAGTATCAGAGGATGGAGAAGAACAGATAGGCTGCCCATGGGATGAGGAAGACAGAGGCGGAATTTTGATCTGTAAGGGAAATGTCCGAATAAAAAGTAAAGCAATGGAATATTTATTTTCAATAAAAGAAAAAACAGAAAATAAAGAGGATAAAAGTAATGATTGACAGAAATGCACCTATCGGAGTATTTGATTCGGGAGTTGGAGGTCTGACGGTAGCAAAGGAGATCATGCATCAGATACCTGACGAAAGAATCGTATATTTCGGAGATACGGCCAGGGTGCCTTACGGGAACAAATCAAAGGAAACTGTTACCAGGTTTTCAAGACAGATTATTCATTTCCTGCAGTCGCAGGGAGTAAAGGCGATTGTAGCTGCCTGTAATACTGCCAGCGCTTATGCTCTTGATGAATTGGAGAAGGAAGTGGATATTCCCATCATCGGTGTTATAAAACCCGGAGCCAAGGTGGCATCGGAAGTTACACAAAATGGGAAAATCGGAGTGATTGCTACAGAAGGAACTATTTCCAGCACCATTTATTCCCGTTACATAAAAGAAATAAACAGAGAAGTTACCGTCACTGAAAAGGCCTGTCCGCTGTTTGTACCGCTGGTAGAAGAAGGTCTTTGGAGGGATCCGGTTACAGATGAGATTGCCAAGCGTTATCTTACGGAACTGATAGATATAGACATTGATACGCTGGTACTGGGATGCACACATTATCCACTGATCAGAGAAACCATTGGAAAAATCATGGGAGAAAAAGTCACTCTGGTGAATCCGGCATATGAAACGGCAAGAGAGTTAAAGGAGTTACTTGTGCAAAAGGATATGCTCCATGGGGCAGAAACGGGACTGGGCAATAATAAGTATCAGTTTTATGTCAGTGATTCTTCCGAAAAATTTAAGACCTTTGCTAACTCGATTATTAAATATGGAATTTTATCTGCAAAAACAGTGAATATTGAGGAATATTAGAAATACAGAAAGAAGAGTTATTATGGAGAAAGAAGTATTGCTTGCATTAAAAGGGCTTCAGTTTACTATGGATGAAGAAGGCGCACAGGCCTTGGAGACTATTACCCCTGCGGAATATTATAAAAAGAATAACAGTCATTATGTTATATATGATGAGGTGACGGAAGGGTTTGAAGACAGCACTAAAAACATCATTAAATTTTCCGATTCCCAGATGGAAGTGACCAAAAGGGGACTGGTCAATGTACATATGATTTTTGAGGAAAAGAAAAAGAATATGACAAGTTACATAACTCCCTTTGGAAATATTATGATTGGAATTGATACGGATAAAGTGGATATTAAAGAGGATCAGGACCGGATCAAAGTGAATGTGGCTTATTCTTTGGAGGCCAATTATGAACATATGGCAGACTGCAGGATCGAAATGAATATCAGACCCAGGGAAGAGGGACTGAAACTATAGATATGGAGTCCACTACGATTACAGCAATTTTCTATTAAGATAAAAAAGAGTTGGCAGTTAAACCTGTCAACTCTTTTGACTTTATGGAATATCTCCTGTTATTTTATGGGTTTGGCACCGGCTTTCTCCTGTGCTTTTTCCACAGCGCGTTTAAAGAATCCCTTCTTTTTCTGTTCTACCTGAACCTTGCCGTGAAGACCCTTTACATCCGTAATGTAGATACCGCTGACAACAGCTTTAACTTCCTTCTTAACGGGAATGGAATCAAAGATTTTTTCGTCACTGACGAGAGATAAGATCTGAGGTCCCACCTTAGCTTTTACAATGGGAAGCTTGCTTAGCCGAAGAAGCTTGGGAGTTTGGTCAATGACTACCTGAGGAAGGCCGGAATCTTTTAGTTTCATCCGCTTTTTATCTATGATCAGCATGGATACTGTCTGCTTCATGGCATCGATCTGCTGCTGCTGTTCGCTTTGTCTTTTTTGCGCTTTTTTACCGAGAAAATATAATGCTACAACGGCAACAATTAAAATTGCCAGAATGACCAGTAATACAATTTGCCAAGTACTCACGATAAACCTCCTGCTTGCCGTCTGTATACGGCTGTTTGGGAATTTTTATTTTATAGGACACAAGTTACCTGCCCTGCGATTCCAATTTTATCATTTTTATAGGAAATAGGCAAGCAAAAAGGTTTAATAATTCTGAACTGTTACAATTGCGCAAAGATGAAATTTGTGTGAAAAGCTTTTCCAACAGTGGAAATTATGGTATAAATTAATAGGACGGTTATGAATATGTAAAATGAGGAGAAGCAATATGAACAGGAAATGGTATCTGGTTATTTTAACCATAATGATATTGATGGCATTTACTGCCTGTAAAAGCAAGGAAGAAGAGGCATCACCTTCTTCGGAACAGACAGAGCAAAGTACAGAAACAGAAAATTCGGAGGATGCTGAAGAAGTCAGATATATGAAGGATTTCAATGCATCGGATTATGTGACTCTTGGAACCTATAAAGGAATTGAAGTTGTGCTGGATAAACCGGAGATCACGGATGAAGATGTGGAAGATTATATAGATGATATTCTTACAAACAATCCCATTTCCATACCGGTTACAGACCGCAGTGTAGAGCTGGGAGATACTGTCAATATTGATTACGAAGGTAAATTTGACGGTGTTGCTTTTGAAGGCGGAACTGATAAAGGGTCTGAACTGACCATCGGGTCAGGACGGTTTATTGACGGATTTGAAGACGGATGTATCGGCATGGAAATCGGAGAAACCAGGGATATAGAGACAGTATTTCCCGAAGTATACAATCCGAACCCTGCTTATGCAGGAAAAACAGCCATATTTACGGTTACGGTAAATCGTATCTATGTAAAAGAAACGCCGGAGCTTACAGATGAATATGTACAGAGTCTGGGACTGGAAGGATGTTCTGATGTGGAATCATATAAGGATTATATTTATGATATGATGCTGGAAGAGCAGAAGAATTATTATGATTCCCAGAAATCCAATTTTGCTTATGAAGCCGTAGCGGCAGAATGTGAATTTAAGGATGCACCGTCAGGCATGATTGAGAGAATGAATACAACACTGACGGAGAATCTTACAAATTATGCCAATATGTATGGTGTGGATATCGGCACATATGTAGCAGTGGTATATGGCGAAGATGCTGAGAGGTATGAGGAGGTTCTTTTGGAACAGTCCACTATGATGGCACAGCACTATCTGATGATGCAGGCAATTGCTGATAAAGAGGGCATTCAGGTGTCTGATGAGGAACTGGAAGAGCAGCTGACCAAGGAAGCTGCAGAATACGGTTATGCAACAACTGATGACTACAGAGAATTGATCGATCTGGAAGCTTACAGAGAATATCTGTTGACTCAGAAGGTTTTGGATTTTATTGTGGAAAATGCAGTGTTTGTATCATAATTCCATCACTCTTAAATTTAGGAACGAGCAGATGCATATGAAAAGAAAAAAGACAGTTCATTTACTTGCAATATGTATGTCATTGATCATAATGATTTTAGTGGTAGATCCGGTATCGGCTACCACTATTTCTGATTTGGAAAAAGAGAAGCAGGAGCTGGAAAAACAGAAGGAAGATGCAAAGAACAAACAGAATAAGGAACAGGAAAAACTAAACAATGTTTCCGGAAAGATCGATTCCATTGAAGGGGATGTGGAAGAGGTTGCGGAAGAGATTGAAGAGGTGGATGCTGCTCTTGTGGAGACAATAGCCAGTATTGAGATCATCGAAGAAGAACTGGATGAAAAGGCGGCAGCCATAGAAATCACCACGGCAGATTATGAAGAGGCAAAAGCAAGGGAAGAAGAGCAGTATGAAGCCATGAAGCTTCGCATTAAATTCATGTATGAAAAAGGGGACAGCACTTATCTGCAGCTTCTTTTGGAAAGTCAGAACTTTGGCGATATGATGAATAAAGCAGAGTATATTGAAAAGCTTTATGAATATGACAGGAAGATGCTGGAAGAATATGAAAGGGCCAAGCTGGAGACAGAAGCTTTGAAAAATCAATTGGAAGAAGAAGAAGCAGAGCTGGAGGCTCAACAGCACGAACTGGAAGAAGAACAGAAGAACCTGGAAACAATATTAAGCGAAAAACAGGCAGCTTATGATAATTATACGCAACAGTTAGCAAAGGCCAAGCAGGAAGCAGCCGTTTACCGGGCAAATATAAAAAAGCAGACAGAAGAAATCAGAAGTATTGAAGCAGCGGCCAAGAAAAAGGATTCAGAAATAGAAGAGGCTAAAAGGGCAGAAGAAGAGGCCAGAAAGGCACAGGAAGAAGCCCTTAGAAGGCAGGCAGAAAGTGAATCCGAATCCCAGCAGGAGAAATCCTCCGGCAGCAGTTCATCTGAGAAAAGTTCTTCCAAAGGAAAATCATCAAACTATGCTTCGGCTGCCAATTATTCCGGCTCGGGAAGCAAGGGACAGCAGATTGCCAATTATGCCTGTCAGTTTATTGGGAATCCCTATGTTTCGGGAGGCACCAGCCTGACAGAGGGTGCAGACTGCTCAGGATTTGTATGGCGTGTTTATAAAGATTTCGGGTATTCCGTACCCAGAACTTCCTACGGATGCAGAAGCGCGGGAACGGAAGTATCCTATGCCAATGCACAGCCGGGAGATATTATCTGCTATGCCGGTCATGTGGCGCTGTATATCGGAAACGGACAGATCGTCCATGCCAGTACGCAGAAAACAGGAATTAAGATTTCCAATGCCACTTATAAGGAAATGTTAACAATCAGAAGAATTGTATAAGCCGGGAACATGAGTTAAGGACTCTTCCAGGCAGTTTATGGCATCAGCAATCAATTCACCAAGGGGAGTATCTTTAATTCCTGCAATATAGTGATTGCACTGGTTGGTAGGAATCAGAATCTTAAAAGCATGGCTGGAAGATACTGCATTTGCCATAGCCGGAGTGATTTCTCCAAGAAGGGCATTTGCAGAAATGATACCGATAGGGCCGATAATGAAGTCAGCATCACGGGCATTTATCACAACAGGGTTTTCTCCGGTAGCTGCTTTGTCGGCGCCGGCTTTCAGCATGGAGGAAGTTGCCATACTGTTGGTTCCGATGGCAATGACAGATTCTTTTATAGAAGATGCTTTTATTTTGGAAATAATAAGACTGCCTATACGGCCTCCCTGGCCGTCAATTACGATGATTTTCATGTGAACGCTCCTTTTATTTTATAGAGTTTGGGTGTCAAAAGCCCAGTATTCAAATTAATGCTGTCAGATTGCACAAAAGAATTCGTGCTCACTCCATTGCGCGAAGCATTCCGCCAAACCTCTCAAGGCGAAAATCGTGTTCAGCAAAGGCTTCCACGATTTTTGAGTTTTGGCTCCATCGTGCAAGTCGCTTGCCCAAAGTTCTTTTGTGCAATCCGACATGCAACAGTTCCAATCAGGGCTTTTGACACCCGAACCCTTATAGGAAATTGTTATCAGTCAATTCTTATTATACGGAGAAGCATTTGGAAATACAATAGAAATCGAATGGGCATTGTCGTCTTGTAGGAGGGGACGCTTTCGATTATAATGAATTTAAATGATAAATTCAGGAAGGAAGAGGATATGTCGGAATTTAATGAATTTGATGAAAAGGAAAAAGAGCAGGAGGAAGGTCTGCAGGAAATAGAGGATAAGAAAAAAGAGGAAACACAGCCGGATACGGAAAAGAAGGAAAGCGAATATGAGGATGTATGCTTTATCTGCAGGCGTCCTGAAAGCAGAACAGGCAAAATGTTCAAGCTTCCTAATAATATTTCCGTATGCAACGACTGTATGCATAAGACTATGGATACGGTAAGTCAGTTTGACTATCAGGGAATGCTGGGTTCTTCTTTTATGGATGATTTGAACAAGAATATGAGCGGAAAAGGCTATCCCAATATTCGATTCGTGAACATTGCTGATCTTCAGGGAGAAGGCGGCATTCCCAATAAGCAGAGGCTTAAGAAAAAAAAGAAAGCAGCGGTAGAAGAGCCGGTGCTGGACATTAAGAATATTCCCCCGCCGCACAGAATCAAAGCGCAGCTGGATGATTATCTGGTTGGGCAGGAGCATGCCAAAAAAGTTATTTCCGTAGCAGTATATAACCATTATAAACGTGTGGCTACAGGCACCATGGATGAAATTGAAATTGAAAAATCCAATATGCTGATGATCGGGCCCACAGGCTGCGGCAAAACCTATCTTGTAAAAACACTGGCAAGGCTTTTGGATGTGCCTCTTGCAATTACCGATGCTACATCTCTTACAGAAGCAGGCTATATCGGAGATGATATTGAAAGCGTGGTTTCCAAACTTTTGGCAGCAGCTGACAATGATGTGGAAAAGGCTGAAAAAGGCATTATTTTCATTGATGAAATTGATAAGATAGCCAAGAAAAAGAATACTTCCAACCGTGATGTCAGCGGTGAAAGCGTACAGCAGGGGATGCTGCGTCTTTTGGAAGGGGCGGAAGTGGAAGTGCCGGTAGGGGCCAACAGCAAAAATGCCATGGTTCCCCTTGCGACCATCAACACGAAGAATATTCTGTTTATCTGCGGCGGTGCCTTTCCCGATCTGGAAGAGATTATCAAGCAGAGACTGCGGAAACAGACTTCTATCGGATTTAACGCAGAATTGAAGGACAAGCTGGATAAAGATAAGGATATCCTGAGCCAGGTAACAATTGAAGATCTGAAAAAGTTTGGTATGATTCCTGAATTTTTAGGGCGTCTGCCCGTTGTATATACCTTAAAAGCACTAGATAAGGATATGATGGTCAAGATTTTAAAAGAGCCTAAGAATGCCATTTTGAAGCAGTATCAAAAGCTGCTCGAATTGGATGAAGTGAAGCTTACTTTTGATGAAGGCGCTCTGGAAGCAATTGCAGAGAAAGCAATGAAAAAGGACATCGGCGCAAGAGCCCTGCGGGCTATTATTGAGGAATTTATGCTGGATATTATGTATGAGATCCCCAAGGATGATAATATCGGCAAAGTGACTATTACCAAAGAATATATTGAAGGTACGGGTGGACCGATTATTGATATCAGAAATACCAGTGCAGCAGATCCTGATGATTTAAAGCTGATTGAAGAATCATAAATCGTAAGCGGATGCAGGAAGGTGGAAGATGTGTATGCGTTTCCCACCTTTTTTCATATAGTAATTAAAGTCAAAATAATAGTAAATTTTGAGAGGATAAATTATGATCAACATTTCTAACAAAGAATGGAAAGAATTGACTGTAACAGATATTGAAAACGTGATTAAAACCGAGGAAGAATCTTTTTATTTTGAATTTAAAGATGACCGGGTAGATACGAAAAAGGTAGCAGAAGAAATATCAGCGCTGGCGAATACATATGGTGGGTATATTTTTTTAGGTGTTTCGGATGATAAAGAAATATGTGGATGTGAAAAATGGACAGAGCAAAAAATCCATACAATGCTCCATGATGCGTTATCCCCAACGCCAGATTTTGATGTGAAAAAATTTATAACTGATGAAGGAAAGATAATTCTGGTAATCAAGGTTGAAGAGGGTGCTGAGCCGCCTTATATAACGAGTAGAGGGAAAATATATGAGAGAATATCCTCCGGTTCATTTGAAATCAAAGATTCTGTTAAGTTAAGCCAGATGTATTATAAAAAGGAAAAGGCGCTGAAACGGATAGAAAAGAAATTAACTATACCTCCAATAAAATGCGGTTCTAATCTCTTCGGCTATTTGGATATGGGATTTAGCTTAAGGACTTCGGATCCTGTTTTCATACGAGACCAGTTCTTTGACACAGACTTAAAACAAGTTTCATCTGGCTTAAAACAGATAAATAATGCATATACTATTTCGCAGGTAGGGATTTCGTACGTTTTCAGCGTGGGAGAGATTAAAAATTCCGAAAATATAGTTGAAGCAAATCTTCATAATTTTATGGAAATTATGTTTGACGGAAGTGCGAAGATGAGAATTTTACTTACTAATAACGAAAATAAGCCACAAGTTAATATAGGATGGATTATGTCAAGTTTGTTCATTTTTAGTAGAATTTACAGTAAGATATTTGAAAAAGGATTTGAAGAAAATTTTGTTGGCGCTTATAAATATGAAAATTTGACCGTACAAAAACAGTTTACATCATTTATACAGTTTGATGGGAAAGAGGGTAATAAGGATGATAAGGAATGGGAAGATTTTCAGATTCAATATATAAAGAATTACGGAAATAACCTGATAATTACAGGTAGCCGGATTCCTAAGTCAGGATTGGATTTCTGGGACAAAAGACGTTTCGATAGGCTAAAAACAGAAATTACAAGTGAGAATATTATCGCCGAACTTTTCCGCAGCAACTTTTCGCTTTTGGGATATGTTTTGGATGAAGAATAGATTTGTGGTACAAAAAAGTCTTTCTTACTGGCAAATGAGAGAGGTAGGATAAATATAATATTATCTTTTGGGCTATCACATCCTAAATAAATCCGCGTGCGAGCCGGTACGGTTCAGTCTTAGTTCGTTATTGGTCTGGCTGTAAATGAGCAGCCAGTCTGGAGCCAGATGGCATTCCCTATAACCGGAATAATCTCCGATTAAGTTATGATCTTTATTTTTTTCGGGCAGTGGTGCAGGGATGCGGAGAGTATCAATTGCCTGTTGCAACAATTGCATTTGGTAACCACGTTTGATGCAGGTCTTAAAATCCTTTTTGAATTTAGTAGAGTAACGTACATCGAGCATAGTTATCCCTCCATCAGTTCAGCAAACAGATCTGCTGTGCTGCCTGTAAATACTGTACCGCCTCCATTCTCAAGTTCCTGTATTGCCTCTATGGTTTCAGCATTGGGGATTTCTTCAGGAATTGCTGCTCCCTGTAAATAAGCAATAATATAATACATTTTACTTTCCGGTATCTGGTCTATAAGGGTTTTTGCAAACTCTTTGGAGCTCATTATTCCACGTCCTTTCCGTTCATGTTATCAAGATTATGGTAAATTCTAAATCTGTTTGATAGAAGTATATGCGTTTAATATTTTCTTGTATAGTATTATTATATCCAAAATTCTGCTATTTGTATAGTTTGTTAAGGATTTAAATTCTACAGAAGTATTTATGATAATAGTACACCACTGTCAAATGTGCAAGAACTGTTTCTGCAATCTGGGAAAAATATTAGTGGCTGTTAGAGTGCAAGTATAATTTATCATATCCCAATTTTTGTTTATGATATAATAGTCGCAAAAGAAAAACAAGCGGCTGCAAAGCAGACATTTGTTTTTCTTGCGACGTTAACGAGCAAACGTCCGATAAAATCGGACAAAGTGCGTAAGCACGAGTTTGCGAGTTTAGATGATATAATGTAATAGATTGAAACAGAGAAAATCACAAGAAAGAAGCTAAGTGGAAAATGAACAGTTGAACTCAGGAGGTAGCTATGGAACTGAAAAAGTTGGATTATGATTTGACTGTCTGCAAAGTTGCATCGGAATGTGATATTGATTTAAATCAGGATTTTTATTTCATTGGAAAGACGGATGAGGAATATTCGTTAGTGTGCATTACCGAAGACACACCTGCTAATACGCTTGAACGTGATGACGGATGGAAGGGCTTCCGGATACAGGGGACGCTGGATTTTTCATTGATTGGCATTCTCTCTAAATTGTCCGGTGTGCTTGCAGAAAATAAAATCGGTATATTTGCCGTATCGACTTTTAATACAGATTATATTCTTGTGAAAGAGGAAAACTTTGATAGGGCTTTAAAAATATTATCTTTGGCCGGATATAAGATAGTTGAATGAAATAGATGGACCGGCATGAGATGACAACATTCATAAAAACTATGTAGTAACATTCAATATAGATATTTGCTATTAAAATGGCTGCAAGATAAACTATAGGAAAAAGAAGGTGTTCCTGATGAAGAAAAAAATTGTTTGTCTTGCAGCTTTAACTGTGTCCTGTGCTTTGGCAGGCTGTAGTGGTAATTCTGTCATGACGGATGATCCAAAGGTGATAGAAGAAAGAGAATCTGAAAAAAACAGCAATTCGTCTGACAGTAAGGCTTCGGCTGATTTTGTGGAAGTAACATCAGAAATCACAGAATTGGAATCCGGCCTTTCTATTGTCCGCTATGATGGAGATTACGGACTGGATCGTTTTTTGGAGCAAGGAGGCGCAACGTCAGATGAGAAGGTTGTGCAGTTCCTGGCAGGCACTTTGCTTTTAGGAAATGCAGATCTGCAGATGGGCAGCGCTGCTTTTGGGTGCAGTACCATTTCGGTTCCAAATACAGAAGGGGGCTGCTTTTTTGGAAGGAATTTTGACTGGCAGGCTTGTGATGCTTTGATTGTTCTGGCTTATCCACAGCAAGGATATTCATCCGTTTCCACGGTCAATCTAAATTTTATCCGTCATGGTACGGGCTTTTTGTCAGATTTTTTGGATAATGATATATTGACTGTTGCTGCTTTGTATGCACCTCTTGATGGTATGAACGAAAAAGGGCTGTGTGTTTCCGTAAATATGATTCAGGACAGTGCAACTATTTGGCAGGATACGGAAAAAACGGATATTACAACGACAACTGCCATCCGTCTTTTACTGGATCAGGCATCCGATGTGGAGGAGGCTCTGGAGCTGCTTGCAAAATATGATCTCCATGCATCCATGAATTATATGGTTCATTTTGCTATTGCAGACAGCAGCGGCAGGAGTGTAGCTGTGGAGTATGTGGATAATGAAATGGTAGTCACCGAAACTCCCATATTGACTAACTTTTATGTGGCAGAAGGTAAGAAGTATGGTATTGGAACGCAGCAATCCCACACCCGGTTTGAGATTTTGGAAAAGGCTCTGAAGGAAAATCCGAAGATGACGCTTCTGCAGGTGCGTGATACTTTGGACAGTGTCAGTAAAGATAATTTTGGAGAGTTTGAATCTACGGAGTGGAGCATCGTCTTTGATCAGACTGCTTTGACGGCAACCTATTATCACAGGGAAAATTATCAGGCCGGATATGCCCTTCAACTGACAGATGGCAGATAAGGAAGCAGGATCAGACAAATACATAGTATAAGCGGAGTTGTAGAGATATAATGAAAGACTATCAAAATATAGAGGATTTAGTCCGGAATATGACAGATGCCGGATGCAGTGAATCAACAATCGCCTGTTTCTGTAATTGCATCAGTCATGGAGATAAAAAAGAGGGCTTATGCATTTTGGAAAGACGGCGGGAAGAACTGTTAAATGAAATTCATAAAAGCAGATCATGCATTGAATTTCTGAACAGAGTGTTTCTCAGCATCAAAGAGGAGCATCAATCAGCTCTTCCTGGAGCCGGTTCAGGAACAATTTTGCAGCCTTGGAAAAGGTCTGATATTTTTTGGTAAAAAGATAAATGCATGGCTGAAACTTGGCAGCAAGGGGGCGGAAGGTGAGAGGACTGTCTCCTGTTGTGTTGATCAGACCGCCAATACATAAGGCATATCCCATTCCTGCTTCCACCATAAGTCCGGCGTTGTAGATCAGGTTGTAGCTGGCCACAATCTGGGAAGAAGGCTTATTTTCCTCAAAAAATAAGACAGACTGGTTACTGTTAAAGGTCTGATTGGATACGATCAGCGGCAGACCGGTAAGGTCATCCATTGAAATGGTCTTATGGGCAGCAAGAGGTGAATCCTTACGCATGAGTACACCCCATGTCTCGTGGAGGGGCAGCTTTTGATAATCATATCTGGGACTGATCTCAGGTTCCAGTATAATACCGATATCCAGCAGTCCCTTATCCAGTCTTTCAATAATGAGGTCAGCATTACCGCTGAAAAAATGGAAACTGATTCCCGGGTTTTCCATCTGGATAGTATTTATGATCTCCATGATGGCATAAGTGCTTCTAAATTCACCACAGCCGATATAGACATCACCGGTTATGGCCTGTTCACCTTCATGAAAGGAGTTTTCTGTTTTTTCTATCAGGGAAATGATTTCCTGAGCCCTGCCTCTCAGATATGCACCGTCTTCTGTCAGAGTTACCTTCTTTTTGCCGCGGATCAGCAGCTGCTTACCAAGGCTTGCTTCTAGGTCCATCATTTGTTTGGAAAGGGTGGGCTGGGTGATATGCAGGTAGTCGGCAGCTTTTGTAATGCTTTGCTCTTCGGCAACTGCCAGAAAATATTGCAGCAATCTTGTCTCAATCATCTTTTGCGCCTCCTGTCCCTTTCAGTGGTCATTAATTCAATAATCATTCCTTAAAGCTATGTAAGTATATTCTATATAACTATTTGCTATTATACAAGAGAAAAAATTGAGATATAAAAAGGAAACGGATAAGGAAAGAGATTACGAAGACTTTGTAATTGTAGAAAGAAGATTTTCGGCGTATAATAATATAAAATTATGAGATTTTTGGCATTCTGCTATGTATAAAAACGACTGTCTATAGACTGATGCCCGCTTCTGCGGGCAGGGGGATCTCTATGGGAAAAATTATTAAAAATATCATATTAACCCTATTGCTTCTAACCTTAAGCATCTCCACCGCTCTTTTGGCATATCTGCATTTTTTTGCAGCAGACGATGGGGAGCTTTCGGGGGAGTGGACTGCAGAGCTGGATATGACGCATCAGGCTGCTGTCACAGCCCTTGGCTGGCTGCAAGAGATAGAAGCGGTCTCTGTTTCTCTGGAAGATATGGAGTCTTATATGCAGGATTTGAATATACAGGTCAATTTAACTTTGGAGCAGACGGGCAGCTCTGAGGGAACTTTTTGCTGCAATGTTCTGCCGGAAAGCTATGATGCCTGCAATCAGGCGGCTTATGAGGCATTTGCCATGGCATTTCGGGAACTTTTGGCCCAGCGGCTTCAAATGGCAGGATATGAGGGCGGCACCGACATGGAATCTATGGAGAGTCTTGTAACTGAAACATTTGGGATGTCTACTGTTTCTTATTTGATGTCTTGTGGTCCTTCCCTGCTACCTTCTCTGGAAGATTTGCAGGAACGATATGGCGGCAGCGGCACCTATGAAGTGGCAGAAGATATTCTGACCAGACGATTTGATGTGAATGGTGTAGTTACAACAAAGGCAGAGCATTATATCCGGAAGGATTCCAATCTGATCCTGTTGGAGGAAATCAGTTCTGTTTCCGCTGCCTCTTTTTCAGATTATGATCCTGTGATATACACGTTAAAGCAGCCTCAAAATTGAGCGGGAAAGGAGATTTCATGAAGACGATCCTACAGAAAATAAGTTTCCTTATATTGTCCGTAAGTTTGTTGTGTTCCTGTCTGCCAATCAGGGCGGAAGCAAGCTTTGAAATTCCCGGAAGCTGTCAGGTAGAGACAGATACCGGCGTTGCAGGCACGGTAAAAACCCTGGATTATAACTATGATGACAATACTTATCTCTCTTTACGGGATACAGCCATGCTTCTTAAGGATACGGACAAATCTTTTTCGCTGGAAATTACAAACAATACCATTTCCCTGGATACAGGAAATGTCTATGTGCCTGTGGGAGTGGAAAATGTCCTCTGGGAAGATGAGGAAAACCCGGATATTTCCCTGAGAAGAAACGAATTCAAGGTAAACGGAGAAACCGTATTTTATTATACACTGATTGCAAAACTGCCTTCAGGGGATTACGATTGTTTCATGATGGCAGCAGATTTGGCTATGATTCTGGATGTAAATATCACTGCTTTCGGGGAAGATTCCCTGCAGATCCATACACAGGAGCCTTTTGACATCTCTCCTGTTTTTTTGGAACAAGCCGGCTATTTTTACGGCGTCAACAGCGTGTTGGTAGGAGATGCCACTACCGGAGAAATATACTATCAATATCAATCCGATATATCCTATCCTATAGCCAGCACTTCCAAGCTCATGACATGTCTTTTGACTATGGAGGCTGTCTCGGCAGGGCAGATTGCCCTTGATGAGCCGGTCACGATTTCGGATGCGGTTCAGCTGTTGTCCGCCTCAGACGATGGGGTGATTCCCATGGAAGCCGGAGAGCAGATTACCGTAGAGGAACTTTTGGCGGGCGCACTTTTGCCATCCAGCAATGAATGTGCATTATGTCTGGCTGAAGCGATTGACGGTTCGGAGGAAGCTTTCGTTCAAAGGATGAATCAGAAAGCACAGGATCTGGGACTTTCCCAAACGATCTTTTTCAACAGCAATGGTCTTCCCTACTACACGGAAGAATTCATTCCTTCCAAACGTCAGAACAGCATGAGTGCAGAGGATATGTTCCGGCTGGTATCCTACCTTTTGAAAGTCTATCCCCAGATTAAGGATATCACTTCTTTAGAGAAAGCAACTTTAACCTCTCTCGAACTTGAAGTGCGCAATACCAATCCGCTTCTGCGTAATCTTCCCGAAGTCACCGGCTTGAAAACCGGAACAACCAACAAGGCCGGAGCCTGTCTGGTCACATCCCTGATTGCAGATGATGGAATTATGGAACATGATCTGGTAGTGATCGTTCTTGGCACGGAGGATTCTATAGAAAGGGGACGTGTTTCAGGATTGTTGGCAAGATACGCCCTGAATACCTTTTATACGGACATAGAAGAGGCGGAAACCGGAGCATCTGACCAGACACTCTCCAATTTGCCCACACATGCCGAGGCAGCAGTGGATCTGATTCTTCGGACTGCGAGAAAGCACTAGTTAGTGGTAAGTCAGAAAAAAGGATAAAAGGAATGAGGTTGCAAAATGAGAAATCTTCCAATCTGATCAGGAATAGCAGAAGAACATCAATATAGTCCATGTTCATTGTATATGCTCAAAGCATATGCCGGGAACATGGCATCTTTTGTGATACCTGAATGAGAAAGGGAGGTTTTGTTATGTCTAAAAAGAATATCTGTTTAATGTATGCTATTGGCTGTCTGCAGGGCATGGTATTTTATGGGCCCATTGCAACGTTATATCGGCAGGCTCAGGGTGTGACTGTCTTTGAAATAACCCTGATTGAAAGCATATCCCTTGCTCTGTGTCTTTTGCTGGAGCTTCCCTGGGGTATTGTGGCCGATAAGATCGGTTATAAACGTACAATGGTCATCTGTTGTCTGCTTTATTTTATTTCCAAAATCGTTTTCTGGAGAGCAGACGGTTTTCCGGCCTTTCTGCTGGAACGGATATTGCTCAGTGTTGTAATTGCAGGGTTGTCCGGTGTGGATACGAGTATTTTATATTTGTCAACATCCAAAGAGGACAGCCAGAAGGTGTTTGGATTCTATGACGGGATATCCACGGCAGGTCTGCTTGCGGCGGCTTTTATTTATTCCACGGTGATCGGTGAAAACTACAGGCTGGCGGGATTCATGACGGTAATAAGTTATGGCTTGGCGGCACTGCTTTCCCTTTTTCTTACAGAAGTTGGGGAAGAAGGAAAAGAGAGGATGAGCATCAAAGGGTTCTTCGGCAGTCTGAAACAGACGCTTACTGACAAACGTCTGCTATTCTTTCTTCTTGGAATTGCATTTCTGAACGAAACACATCAGACAGTTACCGTATTTTTGAACCAGCTTTTATATGTCCGGGCCGGCATGAGCAATGCACTTATGGGATACCTCTATATTGTTGTCACCATCGTGGGAATAGGCGGTATTTTTTCGGCGGCTATAACGAAAAAGATCGGAAGGAATTTTCTGATAAGAGCCTGTTATCTGACATCAGCATCGGTCTGTCTGCTTTTGGCATTTACCGAAAACGGCTGGAGAGCAGCCATGGGAATTATAGCGTTCCGGCTAGCCTTCAGTTTACTTTCGCCTTTGCAGATGCAGATACAGAATGAGAGGATCGTTACGGCTGAGCGAGCAACAGCTTTGAGCATCAACGCGGTGATTATTGACAGCGTAGGGATCGGAACCAATCTTATTTACGGAGCCATGGCAGAGAAAAGTCTGACCGCTGCCCTTGTGTCCGGCGGGGTTTTGTGCGCTGTAGGACTGGGATTGGTGGAAATAGGAAGGCATGAAACATTTACAAAAATTCCGGTATATGGTAGGATAATCAAAAATAAGAAATCAGAGAAGGACTAATCATGCAGGTAAAAGCAATCATTGAAATGATAGTAGAGATATGCCAAAAATACTCTGCTGACCAGGTTATTTTGTTTGGTTCTCGGGCAAAAGGAACAGCACTTGACAGAAGTGACATTGATATTGCAGTTTCCGGTGTGAAGGATTTTGAAACGATGCGGGAGGAAGTGGAAGCACTTCCTACACTTTTTAAGATTGATGTTGTCAATTTAGATATATGCATGAATAAGGATTTGCTGGAGGACATTAAAAAGTATGGAAAGAAAATTTACCAGAAGATTTCAGTCATATAAACATTCTTTGGAAGCACTTTCGGAAGCGAGGGAGAGGGATATGAATGATTCCTTTGTCTTAAGTGGGACAAGTGCAAAATTCAGCATTACTTTTGACCTGGCATGGAAAACGATGAAGGATATTTTAATTGAACATTATGCAATCATAGATTTTGTGGCAGAATCGCCCAGAGAGGTTTTAAAGAAGGCCTTTCAGGTCGGTATGATTTCAGGAGATGAATGGATTCAGATGTTAGAAATCCGAAATCAATTGACCCATGACTATGATGGCAAAATCGTGAAGACCTATTGTCAGACAATTGTGCAGAATTATATTGATAAGTTGAAAGAGTTTCAAATTTGGGTGGAGAAGTCCTTGTAGGTATAGGAATCAATCTTATCTATACTGTTTGCAAACAATGTCACCATCTATTCTTCCATCAATCAGGGAAACATGTATGCACTTTCCGCCTTTTTTCATATAGTAATATAAATGCTTGAAACAGGTATTCATATGACAGATAAGGAGAAAATCGTATCACCGGATTACATGGAGATCATTTCAGATTTTCAGCAGCCGGAAGGATTAGAGCAGCCTGTGCGGGATTATGTATTCCAGTCTATAGATAAGAATCTTGGCGTTACTTATATTAATATGGCAGAGATCGGTCCCATAGATGTCAGGAGCTTTACTTACCGTTCTATTCCTAAGGTATATGGATTGATGCAGGATATGCCGGGTGGGAGCAATATGTTTGATCCCACCCCGCTTTTAAAAAGCGGTATCCTGCAGGTACAGGGAGAACCTTTAAACTTAGTAGGCAGAGGCGTTGTCATTGGTTTTATTGATACAGGAATCCGATACGAGGAGGAGGTATTCCGAAATCAGGATGGAAGCAGCCGGATCTTAGGGATATGGGATCAGAACATCAATACCGGACCGACACCGTCCGGACTGCTCTATGGCACGGAATACAGAAAGGAATTGATTGACGCTGCGCTGACCAGTGACGATCCCAGGGAAATCGTACCCAGTTATGATGAAAACGGCCACGGAACTGCTATTGCCAGTGTGGCGGCAGGCAGCGCTATCAGTGGAGGACTGCGATTTGTCGGAGCTGCACCGGAAGCAAATATAGCAGTAGTAAAGCTGAGACCGGCCAAATCTTATCTGCGGGAATTCTATAAGATTCCGGAGGATGTACCGGCTTATTCGGAAAGTGACCTGCTTACGGCGGTAAAGTATTTAGAGAGCTTTGCACTTTCCCTGATCCGTCCCTTAGTAATCTGTATAGGATTGGGAACCAACATGGGGGATCATGAGGGGCATTCTATTCTGGCTTCTTATTTAAACACAATTGCCACACAGCGGAGCAGAGCAGTCGTCTTATGCGGAGGCAATGAAGGAAACAGCGGTCATCACTATGTGGGGTATGCTTCTGACAGTTTGCAGGAAACTACGGATAATGTGGAAATCAGAGTAGACAACGGAGAAGAAGGATTTACGGCAGAACTTTGGGGAAGCATTCCCGCAAACCATGCAATTTCCATTCGCTCTCCCGGCGGAGAGACAACTGACAGAGTAGATTTTAAGGTAAGAGAAACACGGGAGTTTTCTTTTATTTATGAAAAGACGAGAATACGGGTAGATCATGTGCTGGTGGAGCAGGGCTCCGGCGAAGAATTGATTTTTTTCAGATTTGTAGATCCAACGCCTGGAGTATGGACGATACAGGTAACAACCTCAGGCGGCAGATACGATCCACAGGGTAATTTCCATATTTGGCTTCCCATTAAGGAGTTTTTAAAAGGAGAAACTTATTTTTTACGGTCATCTCCCTACACCACCATTACAGAACCGGGAAATGCAGATGAAGTAATTACCACAACAGCTTATCAGGATTCCAATAATAGCTTCTATGGAGAATCGGGAAGAGGATTTACCAGACTGGGCAATATTAAACCGGATGTATCCACACCGGGGGTAAATATTTCCACGATTCTCGGAAGCCGCAGCGGAACCAGTATGAGCGCTGCCTTACTGACAGGAATCTGTGCCCAGTTCATGCAGTGGGCAGTGGTGGAAGGCAACAGGCAGTGGACAGAGAGCCGGGAGTTGAAAAACTATCTGATCCGAGGGGCAGTAAGACAGCCGGGCATATCTTATCCTTCACAGGAATGGGGATATGGTCAGGTGAATATTTCCCGAACCTTTGATGTTATTGCCGGAATATAATACGAAGCATAGAGAACAAAAGAAGATAGACAGGAAAGACGCTTGGAAAAGCGCTTTTCTGTCTTTTTTGTGGTATGAATGAAAAGTGCAGGAAAAGTATCTGAAAGCGGTGCCTTCCTTTCTTAAATTGAAAAAAAAGGAATTTATTTGTTATATACGAAATATAAGGAATTGTTGAAGCTGGGTGATTTTATCAGTATAATAGTATTTACCAAATATCCTGCTGCTCTGCAGCGTTGCAAGAATAAAGGATTATTTTATAAAGAGAGGATGAGAGTATGAGCAAAATACAGATTATGACGGATTCAGCCAGCGATATTTCATATGAGGACGAGAAAAAATATTCTATTTCTGTGATCCCATTTCCCGTTACGCTGGGAGACCAAACCTATGTCAGCAGGGTGGATTTTGATAACGAGCAATTTTATAACCTGATGGCGCAGTATGATGAGATTCCGAAAACTGCCCAGATTACGCCGTTTCAGTTTCAGGAAATTTATTTACGGGAGGCAGAGGCAGGAGTGACCGACCTGATTATGGTACTGATCAACTCTCAGGGGTCTTCTACTTACGACAATTCCGTACAGGCTATCGGGTTGTTCTATGAAGAACATCCGGAATACAGGGACGTCTTTCACATCCACAGCATTGATGGTATGGGCTATAATGCGCTTTATGGCAGTCCGGTGGTTCATGCGGCACAGATGCTTGAGAAGGGAGCTTCCGTGGAAGAAATATTGAAGTATCTGACGGAAATTCTTCCCCAGAGGCAGATATACTTCGGAATTTATGATTTGAAGTATGCAGCCAAATCAGGTCGCATCCCCACAGCGGCAGCGTTTATAGGGACAAAGCTGAATCTTAAGCCTGTTATGAAAATATTTGACAGATCCATTACAACTGCGGCAAAGTGCCGGGGTGAGCGAAAGCTGGTAGAAAAAGTTGCAGAAATAAGTATTGAAGATATGGAACCCGGCACGCCCTATGAACTTATCTATGGTAATGATACTGACTGCATGGAAGAACTGCGCGATCTCATGGTACAAAAACTGGGGTATGAGCCTGCGTCTGCTTATCAAATCGGCGCCGCTGTTGCAGCAAATTCGGGGCCCAAAATTGCAGGGGTTGCATTTACCCGGAAAAAGTAGAGAGCAGCAAAAGTAAAACATATTAGAATGCTGTTGGGAACTCAAATTGATGTTATTGCCGGAATATAATATGAAACATAGAGAACCGTTAAAGAAAAGAAGGGAGTATAGCAGGAACTATGGAACTTGTAAGAAACAAAGAACGAAACGAAGAATTTAAGGAACGTGCCCGCAAGCTGGTTGAACAGATGACTTTGGAAGAAAAAGCATTGCAGATGATGCATGCAGCTCCGGAAATTGAAAGACTGGGGATCAAGGCATATAACTGGTGGAATGAAGCTCTTCATGGAGTGGCAAGAGCGGGGCTTGCTACGGTATTTCCACAGGCAATTTCCCTGGCGGCTACATTTGATGAGGATTTTTTGGAAGAAGTGGCAGATGCCATTTCTACGGAAGGCAGAGCCAAATTTAATGTCCAGCAGAAATTTGAAGATACAGGTATTTATAAGGGACTGACCTTCTGGTCTCCCAATATCAATATCTTCCGGGATCCCAGATGGGGCAGAGGACATGAAACCTTTGGTGAGGACCCATATCTTACTTCCCGCCTGGGAGTGCGTTTTGTAGAAGGGATTCAGGGACATGATGAGAATTATATGAAAGCAGCTGCCTGTGCCAAGCACCTTGCAGTACACAGTGGTCCTGAGGATCTCCGTCATGAGTTTAATGCTAAAGTAAGCAGACAGGATATGTATGAAACTTATCTCCCTGCTTTTAAAGCCTGTGTGCAGGAAGCCAGGGTAGAGGCAGTCATGGGAGCATATAACCGCACCAACGGAGAACCTTGTTGTGGAAGTAAAACATTACTGACAGACATACTCCGTAAAGAGTGGGGATTTGAAGGGCATGTTGTTTCCGACTGCTGGGCCATTAAGGATTTCCATGGAGGACATGGGGTGACCACGAGCCCTGTGGAATCAGTATCCCTTGCTGTTACAAACGGATGTGATTTAAACTGCGGTAATCTGTTCCTCTATGTAAAAGAAGCGGTGGAAGAAGGAAGGATTCCGGAAGAAAGAGTAGACGAGGCTCTGGTTCATCTTTTTACCACTCGTATGAAATTGGGACTCTTTGATGAAAAAGGAAAGACGCCTTATGATGAAATCCCTTATACGGTGGTGGATTCTAAAAAGATGCAGGACCTTAATTTGAAAGCCGCAGAGAAATGTGTGGTGCTTCTTAAAAATGAAGGAGGAATACTTCCTCTTGACAAATCAAAAATAAAGACTATCGGCATTATCGGTCCCAATGCGGATAATCGAAAGGCGTTGATAGGGAATTATGAAGGTACGGCATCCCGTTACTTTACGGTTTCGGAAGGTATTCAGGAATATGTAGGAGAGGAAATACGAGTACTGGTTTCAGAAGGATGCCATCTGCATTTAAATAAAGGAAGAGACAGAAGTTCAGAAATAAAAGCCATCTGTGAAGCAAGTGATGTAGTGATCATGTGTCTTGGATTAGATGCAGGACTTGAAGGAGAAGAAGGCGACCAGGGCAATGAATTTGCCAGCGGTGATAAACCCAATCTGGATTTGCCGGGCAGGCAGCAGGAAATACTGGAAATTGCATATGCCAGTCATAAACCTGTGGTACTGGTGCTGCTGTCGGGAAGCGCTCTTGCCATTAACTGGGCAGATGAACATATTCCTGCCATTATACAGGGATGGTATCCCGGCGCTCAGGGCGGAAGAGCCATTGCCCGAATACTGTTTGGGGATAAAAATCCTGAAGGCAGGCTGCCTGTTACTTTCTACCGTACTACGGAAGAATTGCCGGAATTTACGGATTATGCCATGAAAGGCAGAACTTACAGATATATGAAGCAGGAGGCGTTATATCCTTTTGGATACGGTCTGTCTTATACGGATTTTTCATACAGCGATGTTTCATTGTCCTCAAAGGTGATAGAAGAGAATGGAGTAGTTCTTAAGGCTGTAGTTACCAATACAGGTGACAGGGAAGGAACGGAAACCGTACAGGTTTATGTTAAGGCTGATAGGGAAGGAACGCCCAATGCACAGCTGAAAGGAATTAAAAAAGTATCTTTGCAGCCCGGAGAAAGCAGCGAAGTGTCCTTTAGACTCATGCCGGAGGCTTTTGCCCTGTATAATGAGCAGGCAGTCAATAAGATAGAAAAAGGCCAATATCTTGTTTCCATAGGAGGCTCACAGCCGGAGAGCCGCAGTGAAAAACTTACAGGCAAAAAGGTAGCAGTGTGCAGTATTACGGCGGAGCAGGAAGTTGTTTTGGAGTGATGACTTGATACTAAAAGGCGTTTCCGTGTGTGGAAGCGCCTTTTCCATATAGTAATTGTAATCGGAGAGAGGAGAAAACATGCAATATCTTGCAGCAGCTTTGGGAATTTTAGGAATAGATCTGGGGATCAAAGAATATATCGAAAGAACCAGGACAGAAGGAATAGATGAGAAGAAATGTAAAGGAGCATTTATTATCAGGAAGTATCATAATCAAGGAGCTTTTTTAAATATGGGACAGAGTCGGCAGAAGCTGGTTATGATCCTTTCCGTCTTGCTGACAGTGGGACTGACCATCTGTTATCTTGTAACATTGGGACATGCAGGAAAAAAACTGTTGAAATGGGGACTTACACTGCTGCTGGGAGGAGCTTATTCTAATACCTATGACAGAGTAAGGAGAAAATATGTAGTGGATTATTTAAGTTTTTCCGTGCCTTGGAAACGCCTCAGAGGAATTGTATTTAATATAGGTGATTTCTGTATTATGGTGGGAGTATTGCTTTGTATTCTGGCAAATCGGGATTTGCAGATGAAATGATAAAACTTTCTTTTTTTAAGAATTTTGGAGCTTTATGCAATGAAATGATGTGTATTTCCTTTTGTTTTTGTCTTTAAGGGTATTTTACAAAGGAAAATTTCATCTATACAACAATTTAAAATAGTATATAAAATAGGTTGTTTTCTAGCTAGAATTTGCATATAATATAATTGAAAGTGAGGTGCATATAAAATGACAATAGATACAAACACGATGATTTCAATTACAGAAGCGAATCAGAATTTTTCAAAGGTAGCCAAAGTAGTTGATGAACATGGAACGGCGGTTATTCTGAAAAATAACATACCCAGATATTTGGTCATTGATTTCAGTAAGGCAGAAAAAGAAAGAGTTGCCAGTAATGAAGATGTTTTTGCAATATCTGAGAGGCTGATAAAACAAAATATGGAAGCATATAAGGTTCTTGCAAAATGATTATTTTGAACAAAGAACAGATATTAAAGATCCATGCAAGCTTGATAAAAGCCACCGGAGGAAGTGCCGGTGTTCGTGATGAAAGAATGTTGGACTTGGCGCTAAATAATCCTTTTCAGTCCTTTGGAGGAAAAGAGCTTTATCCGAGCATTCAGGCAAAGGCAGCACGGCATTGCTTTGGATTGGTAAAAAATCATGCAATGCTGGACGGAAATAAAAGACTTGGTACACATGTGATGTTGGTTTTTCTGGCATTGAACGGATATGAATTGTCTTATAGCCAAAAGGAGTTAAGTAATATAATCTTTGCGCTGGCAGCTGGTGATATTGGTGAAAAGGAAATCTTACAATGGATTATTGAACATCAAAAATAAGTTATAATGTTTTATGTGATTTATTCTCATTTGAAGAGTACTTAATGGGAACACTTTTCCGAAAAGAGAGAAAAAATAAGAAAAATAGGTTGACAAAAGTAAATAGCAGTATTATTGTATTAGATAGATAGTACAATAATACAGAGAGGAGGGATGAAATGGCGTGGAATTTAAATTCAGACCGTCCCATTTATACACAGATACTTGAAAAGATTCAGGTACGCATCGTATCCGGAATATATCAGCCGGGAGAGAAGATCCCCAGCGTGCGGGAACTGGCAGCCGAAGCAGGGGTCAATCCCAATACCATGCAGAAGGCTCTTTCAGAGCTGGAACGCAGCAAGATCATCATTACCCAGCGAACCAGCGGGAGAATTGTTACGGAGGACTTGGAAATGATCAAAAAAACCCGAAATCAACTGGCTAAAGAGCAGATAGAAGAATTTATTAAGAGAATGGAAGCACTGGGATTTAGCAAAGAAGATATTGTAGCATTATTAGAAAGAGAGGCAGGAGGAAGGGTTTCATGAAGGAACTGGTAGAAATAAGAAATCTTACGAAAATATATAATAAGAGAAAAACAGCTTTAAATCATTTGAATCTGATGCTGCAAAGAGGAAGGATCATAGGACTTCTTGGGCCCAACGGAAGCGGTAAGACCACACTGATCAAGATACTAAACGGTTTACTTACACCTACAGAAGGCGAAGTCCTGATAAACGGAAGTTATCCGGGCCCTGAGACTAAGGCAAGGATATCCTATCTGCCGGAGAGAACTTACTTTGATAATAATATGAAGGTATCGGAGCTTATCTCTTTTTTTGCAGACTTTTATGAGGATTTCAGGCAGGAAAGGGCAAGAGAGATGCTTACGTCCCTGAATATTGATGAAAGCGCCAAAATTAAAACTTTATCGAAAGGGACCAGAGAAAAGGTACAGTTGATCTTAGTAATGAGCAGAGATGCAGACCTGTATATTTTGGACGAACCTATTGCAGGTGTAGACCCCGCTGCCAGAGATTATATTATCAAAACTATTATCACCAATTACAATGAAAATGCAACGGTGCTGATTTCCACGCATTTGATTTCAGATATTGAGAATATTCTGGACGAAGTGATTTTCATTAAGAACGGTGAAGTGATCTTACAGAGTACCGTAGAAGAAATCCGGGAAACCAGGGAAAAGAGCGTTGATTCTTATTTCAGGGAGGTGTTCGCATGTTAGGGAAACTGTTAAAGCATGAATGGAAAGCTGTGTGGAAGATTCCCACTATATTAATAGGTATCCTGCTTGTGCTGTCAGTAGTTTCAGGTATTCCTTTCATACATCCGCTGTGGCATAGTCATATACAAGGTCTGGATGTTCTTAGTGCACTTATATGGATGACGTTTTACATTGCACTTATCGGGATAAATATGGGAATCATTATTTTTCTGGCCGTCCGCTTTTATAAGAGTATGTTCACAGATGAGGGATATCTGACGCATACGCTGCCGGTAACCAGTCATCAGTTGCTGATCTCCAAAATCCTGCCTATGATAGCATGGATGATTCTAAGTATCATAGGAGTTATGGTAAGCCTCTTGATTTTCGGAAGTATGATGCTGGTATTTTTAAAACCCAATGATGTGTCTTTTTGGGAAGCAATCGGTGCAGTAATAAAAGAGATAAAAGAGGCTGAGTTTTTCTGGAGCGGATTAAGGGCGATGCTTGGTAGTCTTGCTTTTATGGGCATTAGCGGCATATTGAATAATGTTATGGTGATCGTAGGATCTGTGTGTATCGGACAGCTTGTAAGTAAGCATAAGATACTGGGTTCCATTTTAGCCTATTTTGCCATTTCTACAGTTATGCAGATAGCCATGGGAATGGCACTTGTGCCAGTTATGTTTACCTATATAGGTAATGAAAGCAATGTGTTTAAAATACTGACTCCTACTTATTGGATAGGGGGCGTCATGGAATTTGTCATTTCAATAGCTCTTTATTTCTTAAGTGAATATCTGATTCGTAAGAAGCTTAATTTAGAATAAAATTAACGCCTGTGCACTTCGTGAAGTGCACAGGCGTTTACTTTAATAGTTTGGTATTATGCTGTAATAATCGTACCGGCCTTGCCTTTTAAGGCATCATTTACCATATCTAAAGAAGTGATCAATACGCTGCCCTCAGGGTGGGAAGAAAGATATGCAATGGCAGCTTCTATCTTAGGAAGCATAGTACCGGCTCCAAACTGACCTTCTTCCATCATAGCCATAGCTTCCGGAACGGTAAGGGAAGTAACGGATTCCTGGTTATCCTGTTCAAAATTCCGGTATACATTGGGAACGGAAGTTAAAATGATCAGCTGGTCAGCATTTAAGTCGCTTGCAAGCTTTCCTGCAATAGCATCCTTTTCAATAACTGCAGAAGCTCCCTTTAAAGCATGCTTCTGTTCAATAACGGGAATACCGCCGCCGCCGCAGGCAATTACGATCTGACCTGCATCGGCAAGTGTTCGGATGGCTTCGATTTCTACAATATCAATAGGACTGGGAGCGGCAATGATACGGCGGAAACCTCTGCCCGGTTCTTCTTTAACAAAGTTTCCTTTCTTGATCTCCACCTCAGCATCCTCTGCAGACATATTGCGGCCAATAAGCTTGGTAGGCTCATAAAAAGCTTCATCATAGGGGTCCACAGTGACCTGTGTTAATATAGTAGCCACAGTTTTGCCGATGCCCCGGCTTAAAAGTTCAGCCTTTAGGGAGTTCTGAATATCATAGCCTACATAACCCTGGCTCATGGCATTACATACGCACATGGGAGCCGGAGTATAATCAATATATAAACGCCGCAGTTCGGTCATGGCTTTGTGGATCATGCTGACCTGGGGGCCATTGCTGTGGGTAATGGTAAGCTGATAACCGGCTTCTATAAGATCCGCCAAGGCCTTAGCCGTTACCTTAACAGCATCCCACTGCTCTAAGGTCGTATATCCGAGGGCATCATGCCCCAAAGAAACAACAACTCTTTTGTTATTCATAATAAGGAGTACCTCCTTTGAGAATTTATTAAAAAGGATTAGAGTGTCAAAAGGTCCATATGACAGTCATTTGATGGAAGATTGCACAAAAGAATTCGTGCACACTCCATTGCACGAACCATTCCGCCAAACCTCTTAAAACGAAAATCGTGTTCAGCAAAGGCCTCCACGATTTTTGAGTTTTGGCTCCATCGTGCAAAAGTCGGTTGCCCAAATTTTTTTGTGCGATCTGCCATGCGATAGTTCCAAGCGGAGCTTTTGACACCCTTTTAGTATAGCAAAATAAGAAAATTTTGTATAGTAGAAAAAGGAAGCCTTTGTAATTAGTTGCAAGGAAATATGGTTTGTGATAAGATAAAAAACTGTGAGACCGAAAACTACAGAGGGAAAATCAAATGGAAACGATTATTCAGGTACAAGATGTGACAAAAACCTTCCTGGGGAAGGACAATCAGGTTGAAGCCTTAAAAGGAATCAATCTTGATATACATAAAGGTGAAATTTACGGTATTATCGGTATGAGCGGCGCAGGCAAGTCAACGTTAGTAAGATGTCTTAATTTCCTTGAACGGCCTACAACGGGAACCATATTGATAGAGGGGAAGGATTTATCTGCTTTAAACGAAAAAGAACTCCGTAAGACCAGAACAGAAATCGCCATGATTTTCCAGCATTTTAATCTGTTGATGCAGAGGAATGTAGTTGATAATATATGTTTTCCTATGGAAATCACAGGTTCTTCCAAAAAGGAAGCCAGAAAGCGTGCGAAGGAACTGCTTGAAATCGTAGGATTGGAGGAAAAGGCAAAAGCCTATCCGGCACAGCTTTCAGGCGGTCAGAAACAAAGAGTTGCCATTGCCAGAGCCCTTGCCAATAATCCCAAGATCCTTCTTTGTGATGAGGCTACCAGCGCACTGGATCCTACTACTACGAAATCCATTTTGGCTCTTTTAAAGGAAATAAATGAAAAATATGGCATTACCATTGTGATCATTACTCATGAAATGGCTGTGGTTCAGGAAATCTGCACCCATGTGGCAATTATTGATTCCGGCTGCCTTGCAGAAACAGGAACCGTGGAAGAAGTTTTTGCCAGACCAAAGAGCAGTGCTGCAAGGAAACTGGTATTTCAGGGTGATGACAGTAAATATGAGGAAATGAAAGGGAAACGTTGTATCAGGATCGTATTTAAGAGCAACTCTTCTTTTGAACCTGTCATTGCCAATATGGTGCTTGCCTGCAAAGCCCCTGTCAATATCCTTTTGGCAGACACTAAGGATATAGGCGGTGTGGCGCATGGACAGATGATTCTGCAGCTGCCGGATGAGACAGTTACGGCGGAAAAGATGATTCAGTATCTGAAAGAAAGAAATCTGGAAGTGGAGGAACTGCAGAATTATGTTGGTTGAAAAGATAATTAATTTATTTGTCGAAAATAAAAAGATGATCGACTTATTAGCCGGAAATACATGGATCAGCATTTATATGACACTTATTTCCACGCTGATCGCTTATGTTATCGGCCTGCCGCTGGGAATCATTCTTGTAGTAACGGCTCCGGGAGGTCTTAAACCCAATAAAACTGTATACAAAGTCCTTGACTTTATTGTCAATATTGTAAGAAGTGTTCCTTTTTTGATTCTGCTGATAACCATTATGCCCCTTACGAAGCTGCTGGTAGGAAGAAGCTACGGACCTGCGGCAACGATAGTACCCCTGGCTATTGCAGCAGCGCCTTTTGTAGCCAGACTTGTGGAGTCTTCCCTTCTGGAAGTTGACAGAGGTGTAATTGAAGCGGCACAGAGTATGGGAGCGGGCCTTTCTACGATTATTTTTAAAGTACTTCTGGCAGAAGCAAGAACTTCGCTGATCGTGGGAGCTACCATAGCCCTTGGAACGATTCTGGGATATTCTGCCATGGCCGGTGTTGTAGGCGGTGGCGGTCTTGGAAATATTGCTATTCAGTATGGTTATTACAGGAGCCAGCTGAAACTTATGTATGCAGCAATCGTTATTCTGGTACTTATAGTACAGATTCTGCAGGTAGTGGGAACCAAAGTTTCCAAGAGGCTGGATAAAAGAATTACCAGATAAACCGGATAATACCCGAAAGGGTTTATTATAAAAATGCAGGAAACTGCAAAAGGAGGAGAAGTTATGAAAAAAACATTAGCACTTATTCTTATGGCAGCCCTTATGACAGGTATGTTAACAGCCTGCGGAAGTAAAGGAGCCGGGGAAAGTAAAACAATCACAGTAGCCGCTACGGCAGTGCCCCATGCAGAAATTCTGGAAGCAGCAGCGCCCTTGCTGGCAGAACAGGGTTATGAGCTGGAAATCACAGTATTTGATGATTATGTGCAGCCCAATAATGTAGTGGAGTCAGGGGAAATCGATGCAAATTATTTTCAGCATATCCCCTATCTTGACAGCTTCAATGAAGAGCAGAAGACCCACCTTGTAAATGCAGGCGGCATTCACTATGAACCTTTTGGAATTTATGCAGGAACAGAAAGCGATCTGGCAAACATTTCTACAGGGGCAACAATAGCGATTCCCAACGACACAACAAATGAAGCAAGAGCCCTTCTTCTTCTTCAGGACAACGGACTGCTTACTTTAAGTGCAGATGCAGGTATTAACGCAACGATCCTGGATATTGAAGAAAATCCTTATGATATTGAATTTGTGGAACTGGAAGCAGCTCAGGTTTCCAAGGTGCTTGGAGAAGTATCATTTGCAGTTATTAACGGTAATTATGCTTTGGATGCCGGTTTAAATGCCCAGACAGATGCACTTGCTACAGAAACTTCTGATTCCCTTGCGGCACAGACATATGTGAATGTGATTGCCGTTAAGGAAGGCAACGAAAACAACGAGGCGATAAAAGCGCTGGTAGATGTTCTTAAGTCAGACGAAATCAGAAAGTTTATTGAAGATACATATCAGGGAGCTGTTGTTCCTTTTGACTGAGGTGTATAAAATATCATAAAAAACATAACGAGAGTCGTAAAAATACGTAACAAGGGCAATGGAATTTCCATTGCTCTTTTTTTGGTTTCTTGTTATGATATAAAGTAACAGTTCAACCATGAAAGCATTTACAAGCTGTGCATGGGTGCTTGCACACACAGCAGGTTGTTGATACATATAAGGAGGGTTATGATGCTGTATATAGGTATTGATTTGGGAACCAGTGCAGTAAAGCTTCTGCTTATGGATGGGGAAGGGACAATCAGGAAAATTGTTTCCAGGGAATATCCCCTGTATTTTCCGCATCCCGGCTGGTCGGAGCAGAAACCGGAAGACTGGTATGACCAGGTAATGGAGGGGATCAAAGAGCTTATTTCGGAGGCAGATAAGTCTGAAATAGCCGGAATCAGCTTTGGCGGTCAGATGCACGGACTTGTGATCCTGGATGAAGAAGATCACGTGATCCGCCCTGCAATTCTTTGGAATGACGGGCGTACTTATGAAGAATGTGATTATCTGAATAATGTAATCGGCAAGGAGAAGCTTTCTCAGTATACGGCCAATATTTCATTTACGGGATTTACTGCCCCTAAGATTTTGTGGGTAAAAAATAAGGAGCCTGAGAATTTTGATAAGATTTCTAAAATCATGCTCCCTAAAGATTATATTGCGTATAAACTGACAGGCGTTAACTGCACGGATGTTTCCGATGCTTCCGGCATGCTTCTTATGGATGTTAAGAACCGCTGCTGGTCAGAGGAGATGTGCAGGATCTGCGGAATCAGGAAGGAGATGCTTCCCAGGCTTTATGAAAGCTATGAATGCGTAGGCACTGTTACCAAAGAAATAGCAAAGGAGCTGGGGATTCCTGAAAATGTAAAAGTGGCAGCAGGCGCCGGAGATAATGCAGCAGCAGCAGTAGGAACAGGTACGGTAGGTGACGGTATGTGCAATATCTCACTTGGCACCAGCGGAACCATCTTTATTTCTTCGAAAAATTTCGGTGTAGACAAATACAATGCCCTTCATGCTTTTGCCCATGCAGACGGACACTATCATCTGATGGGATGTATGCTGAGTGCGGCTTCCTGTAATAAGTGGTGGTTGGAAGATATCCTTGGGACAGATAAGTATGGTGAGGAACAGGCGGGTATTGAAAAACTTGGCGAAAATCATGTTTATTTCCTGCCCTATCTGATGGGAGAGCGTTCTCCTCACAATGATCCCAATGCCAGAGGTACCTTTATCGGTATGACCATGGATACCAAAAGAGAAGATATGACTCAGGCCGTATTGGAAGGGGTTGCATTTGCACTCCGTGATTCTTTTGAAGTGGCCAAATCCCTTGGGATCAAAATCGAGAGAACTAAGATCTGCGGCGGCGGTGCCAAGAGTCCTCTTTGGAAAAAGATGATTGCCAATATACTAAATCTGAAGGTAGATGTAATTGAAAGCGAAGAAGGTCCTGCCCTCGGAGGCGCTATGCTGGCAGCAGTTGCCTGTGGTGAATATGCCAATGTGGAAGAAGCAGCAGAAAAAATTGTAAAAGTAATCGATACGGTAGAACCGGAACCGGAGCTGGTAGCCCGGTATGAAGAAAGATACCGGCAGTTCAGACAGATTTACCCGGCATGCATGCCGCTGTTCGATATCATCAAATAGGAGGAAAAAGAAATGCAGGTTTACAGCATCACTGATGAAAGATTCAGGAAATATGGAAGAGCCATTAAAGATATTGATTTTACGGAGCTGATAAAGGCGATGGATGCAGCACCCTGTCCGGATGATGTGATCTATGTGCCCGGTGTGGAAGAGCTTGAGAAACTTCCTGTTATGAAAGAACTGACAGATAAGACTTATGGCGAACTGCCGGTTCAGATCGGATACTGCAATGGGCATAATTGTATGCTGAATGCACTGGAATATCATAGAAGCTCTGAAATCAACGTGGCAGTTACCGATGCCATTTTAATGCTGGGATGTCAGCAGGACATAACAGATGACTTTACCTATGATACCTCGAAAGTAGAAGCATTTCTGATTCCGGCAGGAACGGCTGTGGAAGTCTATGCCACAACCCTTCACTATGCACCCTGTGGTGTGGACGGTAAGGGATTTAAAGTGGTGGTAGTTTTGCCAAAGGGCACTAATCTTGATTTGGAAGAAGATCATAAAGGCGGTGAAGATGCTCATTTAACAGCTAAGAACAAATGGCTTCTGGGGCATCCTGAAGGCGGTCTTCCTGAAGGAAGTCCTATGGGACTGATTGGAAAGAATCTTAATATCAACGAGTAAAAAATAAACATATATCATAAAGGAGGATGTTTCACATGAACAATTTACCCAAAGTAAAAATCGGAATCGTGGCGGTAAGCCGTGACTGTT
>CAZTKJ010000002.1:0-137447 GCA_964614185.1 uncultured Lachnospiraceae bacterium | reverse complement strand
AGGATATCTGAGAGGAGCTGTCCTTAGTACGAGAGGACCGGGATGGACGGACCGCTGGTGTACCTGTTGGCTTGCCAGAGCCATGGCAGGGTAGCCAAGTCCGGCAGGGATAAACGCTGAAGGCATCTAAGCGTGAAGCCCCCCTCAAGATGAGATATCCCACGGCAGATTTATCTGCCGGTAAGACCCCTTGGAGAGTACGAGGTAGATAGGCCTGAGGTGTAAGCGCAGCAATGCGTTAAGCTGACGGGTACTAATAGGTCGAGGGCTTGACCACAGGATAAAAGACATCCTGACAAGATTGAAAAACATCTTGACAGGATAAAGAACATCCAAAAAGATGTAAGGGTACGCAGGTTTTTGATATTCGGTTTTGAAGGCATGATTATGATAAAAGAGTCCATAGAGGACTCTTTTTTTACTTTATGGAAAACTTGTGCAACAGTAAAAATACAAATTGCTAAGCCGGCGTTTTTTATTTTTTAGGTAATTGTTGTTTGGAAAAAGAATATGTGTTATAATTTTAAATGTAGTGATAAATACCCTAAGTAAATGAGGTGCATGGGAATGGATACAAAAATTCTATTAGAAAATGGAACGAATGAATTAGAAGTATTGGAGTTTGAACTGGGGGGCAATCCCTATGGCATTAATGTAGCAAAAATTAAAGAAATTATACCGTATCAGAAGGTTACTCCGGTACCCAATGCTCATCCCAGCATTGAGGGTATTTTTATGCCGAGAGATGATATGATAACGGCAATTGATTTAAAGAATTGTCTCCAGAGAGGAGTTTCTACAGAAGGTGGATTATTCATTATCACTAATTTTAATAAGCTGGATATTGCCTTTCATGTGGATCAGGTAAGAGGTATTCACAGAGTATCTTGGGAACATATTATTAAACCGGGAGCAACTGTTTCTTCGGCAGAAGAAAGTATTTCAACGGGAATTGTTAAAATTGAAGACAGATTGATCATTATTTTAGACTTTGAGAAAATTGTAACAGATATTAATCCGGAAACAGGACTTAAAATCAGTGAGATCAATGAATTAGGAACTCGGACCAGAAGCAGTGTGCCTATTTTGATTGCAGAAGATTCTATTCTGCTGAATCGACTGATAGTTGATTCTCTTAAGAAAGCAGGATATGACAATTTAATACATACCTGTGATGGACAGGAAGCATGGAACGTTATTTGTGAATGTAAGGCCAAAGGTACACTGAAGGAGCATGTACAGTGTGTTATTACTGATATAGAGATGCCTATGATGGATGGACACAGATTAACGAAACTCATTAAGTCTGATGATGAAACGAAGGATATTCCTGTAGTGATCTTCTCATCACTTGTAAATGATGAAATGAGAAGAAAGGGCGAAGCATTAGGAGCAAATGCCCAGTTATCGAAACCCGAAATCGCAAATCTTGTTAAGGTAGTTGATGGACTGGTTCGTTAAGTAACCTGAATGTTTTGTTATGAGTAAAGAGCCGGAGAAATGTCCGGCTCTTATTGTGTGCAAGGGTGCGTAATATATATTGCAGCTTTGAAGTACGTACCCCGCGCAGCGAGTGGGGAATAAATCTTCCCTATTCGATTAATAGAAAAGCAAGTCAATTTTTGGTATGGCAGGGATGGGGGAAGTATGAAATCAGATTTACGAGAAAAAATTGCAGATGCAGATTATGTGCTGATAGGAATAGGAGAAGAATTTGAAATTAAGAGATCAGACATAGAAAGCAATGAGAATTACTCATTCCTTTTAAACCACTGGAAAGATCATGAGCAGATATTTCCCTATATAGAAAAAGATTTCATTGAAAACAGCAATGATCAGTCAGTCTTATTGAGAAAACAGGCTTATGATAATTTGTTTCAAATAGTGAAACAGAAGGATTATTTTATAGTATCACTGTGTATGGATGGAATTATTGGTAAGGGAAGAGCAGATGAAGAAAGAATTGTAGAACCTTGTGGGACTTTGAGAAAACTTCAATGCAGTGACAAATGTACTGCGGATTTATACGAACCTGATTTGCAGATGATGGAGAAAATAAAGGAGTTTCCAACGGATAGAAAGGAAGATGTAGGGAAAATCCTGCCTCTTTGTCCTAAGTGCGGAAGACCTCTTGTATTTAACAATATCTTGACAGAAAATTATATGGAAGAAGGATATTTAGATAAATGGCAAAAATATACGAAATGGCTTCAGAGAACCATAAACCGTAAATTATGTATTCTTGAGCTAGGGGTGGGTATGCGTTTTCCTACAGTTATCCGCTGGCCCTTTGAAAAAGTAGCATATTTCAATCAAAAGGCTTCCTTCTTCAGAGTGCATAGCAAATTATACCAGGTGGCAGAGGAAATAACGGAAAGAAGTACAGGTGTTAAAGCAGACCCTATTGATTTTCTTTTTACTTATGAATCATAAGAATAAATTGTCTAGTAAAGAATATTATGATAAACTTAAAATCGAAATATATGAAAGAGGAGTACATATATGCCTATAGATGAAGAATACTTAGATAATTTGTTAAATTCCATGACAGGTGGTTCCGGTCAGGGGACAGATGCCGGATTACAAAATGAGGATTTACAGGGAAAGACAGTTATTGCAGATATAGAATCAGAGGGCAATCAGGAGACAGCGGATAATTTTGCTGATGCAGATGAAGAAAGCTGGAAAACAAGTCTTGATGAGCTTCTTGCAGCAGCAGACACTATGGCAGAAGAAACTATGCAGCAGGAAAGCAAAGAAGATGATGATTTTGATAAGCTGCTTAGCGCTGTGGCTGATGTTTCTATGGGATTTGAGAGCAGTACAGACAATGCGTCTGCCGATATGGATGTTACGCAGATGATTGATAGTATGGACGGTTCTGATGATGATCTTGCAGCAATCAGGGATCTGCTTATAAAATCAGATAACAATGAAATGATAACAGGAGATCCGACCACGGTTTCCGGTGAGATAGAAGAAGACGAAATTACTGCTGATACCGGCAAGAAGAAAAAGTCAAAGTCTCTCTTTTCATTTTTGAAGAAAAGAAAAAAGAAGAAATCAGGTAAGAAAAAAGATTCTGCAGAAGAATGGGATTCCGTTTTAGAAGAAGAAAACACTGCTGCAGATGCGGAACCTATCATGGAAGAATCTGCTATAGAAGAGCCTGCCATGGAGGATTCTGTCATAGGTGAGGAGCCAGCTATAGAAGAAATGCCTGCCGTGGATGAAGCTCTGGGGCTGGAAGAAACTTTTATGGCAGAAGAAGAACCGGTTATACAGGAGGAAGAAGAACAGGAAATACCAAAAGAACCGGAAGAACAGAGCGTACCGGTAAAAAAAGAAAAAGGTAAATCCAAGGGATTTTTAGAAACCTTTTTTGAGGCAATATTTGGTGAGGAGGAAGAACCGGAACAGAAAGAAAAGCTTGATGAGAACGGAGAAATTCTCAAAGAGCTTGAAATGGAAGATAAGAAACAGGGAAAGAAAAAAGAGAAAAAGAAGAAAGAAAAGACCGATAAAAAGAAGGCAAAAGCCGGAGGAAAAAAAGAAAAGAAACCAAAGCCGGAGAAGGTTAAGAAGAAACCGGAAACTCCGGATAAGGAGCCGGGAAAGCGTATTAATCCTAAGTTTCTCTTTGTTTTAGTTGCTTTTTGCGCTACGGTTATTGCTGCTGTGAATTTGCTCAGTATCTTTTTGACAGATTATGCAGATAAGCAAAATGCCAGAATTGCTTTTTATTCCGGGCAATATGAAGATGTTTATTTGTTCTTATATAACAGATCTTTAAATCAGGAGGAGCAGCTTCTTTATAATAGGGCAGATACAGTTCTTCAGCTTCAGCGAAGGCTGGATTCCTATCATGCTAATAAGAAGATAGGAAAAGAGGCAGAAGCACTTGATTCTTTGTTGTTAGGTGTGGGCATATATAGGGAACTGATAGGAAAGGAAACATATGGCGCATCTGATGAATTAGATTCGATCTACCGGGATATCTTGAACTGTCTGGGTGCATACTATGGTGTTAATGAAGAGATGGCAATAGAAATAAATGCATATGACAGGGAAGCGTATACGCAAAAAGTATATGCATTGGTAAATGGAACGGATTTTACTCAGGATTCGTCAGAAAGTACAGAAGCGTCAGAAAATACAGAATCATCAGAAAGTATAGAGTCGGAAATCATAGAACCACAGGATATATTACCTGACGAAGAAGACATTATCGACAGGGAGATGCAATAATTTATATATTTCATAATGAACAGATGAGGACGCAGGGAATGACAACGATTATTGATTATGATGCAGGCAATATCAGAAGTGTAGAAAAGGCGTTACAGACCTTGGGGGAAGAGAGCGTTGTCAGCAGAGACAGAGACATGATATTAAGGGCAGACCGTATCATTCTTCCGGGGGTAGGAGCTTTTGGCGATGCTATGGAAAAGCTTCATGGATTTGGGCTTGTAGATATCATTAAAGAAGCAGTGGCGGAAGGAATACCGATTCTTGGAATCTGTCTGGGGCTTCAGCTGATGTTTGAAAGAAGTGAGGAAAGTGACGGCGTGGAAGGGCTTAGCCTATTAAAAGGCAAGATCGTAAGAATACCCGATACACCGGGACTTAAGATTCCTCATATTGGATGGAACTCCCTTACTTATCCAAACAGGGGAAGGCTTTTTAAGGGAATACCTGAAAATTCTTATGTTTATTTTGTTCATTCCTATTATTTAAAGGCAGCAGATGAAAGGATTGTAACGGCAGCCACTGAATATGGAACCATGATACATGCATCTGTGGAACAGGATAATATTTTTGCATGTCAGTTCCATCCTGAAAAAAGTTCTGAAGTGGGCCTGACTATATTGAAGAATTTCATTAATATTAGAAAAGAGGATTGAAAATGCATACAAAAAGAATTATTCCCTGCCTGGATGTGAATAACGGAAGGGTAGTTAAGGGAACTAATTTTGTAAATCTTCGTGATGCCGGTGATCCTATAGAAGTAGGCAGGATGTATGACAAGGCAGGAGCAGATGAGTTGGTATTCCTGGATATTACAGCTTCCTCTGATGCCAGAGATATTAAAGCAAAACTGGTGAGAAGTGTAGCGGAAACGATTTTTATTCCCTTTACCGTTGGAGGCGGTATCAGGACAGTAGATGATTTTAAGATGATACTGCGGGAGGGAGCAGATAAGGTAGCAGTTAATTCTGCTGCTATTATGAATCCCGGATTGATCAGTGAAGCAGCCGATAAATTTGGAAGTCAGTGTGTGGTAGTAGCTATTGATGCAAAAAGACAGCCGGACGGAAGTTTTCATATTTTTAAGAACGGCGGCAGAATTGATATGGGCATTGATGCAGTAGAATGGGCTATACAGGCGGAAAAGCTGGGAGCAGGAGAAATTCTGCTGACCAGTATGGATTGCGACGGCACTAAGGAAGGATATGATATCGAACTTACAAAGGCAGTTGCGGAAAGTGTGTCAATTCCTGTGATTGCATCCGGTGGTGCAGGCGAGAAAGAGCATTTTTACGAGGCTTTAACAGAAGGAAAGGCGCAGGCAGCCTTGGCAGCTTCGCTGTTTCATTATAAAGAACTGGAAATCAGTGAAGTGAAAGAATATTTACGCAGCAAAGGTGTTTCCGTCAGGCTGTGACGGCTCTTGCGGTGATAAAAGAGGATACAGATTATGGCAATGATTACAAATGATTGGCTGGATACTATAAAAAGTGAGTTCGCAAAGCCGTATTATAAGGAATTGTATCAGTTTGTGAGGAAAGAATATAATACCCATGTGATCTATCCTCCTGCGGATGATATATTTAATGCGTTTCATTTCACACCTTTAAGTCAGGTAAAGGTAATGATTTTGGGGCAGGATCCTTATCATGGTGAGCATCAGGCCCATGGTCTGTGTTTTTCTGTGCTGCCGGATCAGCCGGAACTTCCGCCATCTTTGCAGAACATTTATAAAGAACTTCAGGACGATTTAGGGTGCTATATTCCCAATAATGGCTATCTGAAAAAATGGGCGGATCAGGGAGTACTGATGTTAAATACAGTATTGACAGTCCGGGCACATCAGGCAGGTTCCCATCAGGGAAAAGGCTGGGAGCAGTTCACGGATGCTATTATTCAGGCGGTAAATGCACAGAACCGCCCAATCGTTTATTTGCTTTGGGGGAAACCGGCACAAAGTAAGATTCCTATGCTTACCAATCCCAGGCATTTGATTCTGAAAGCACCTCATCCAAGTCCCCTTTCCGCATATAGAGGATTTTTTGGATGCAGACATTTCAGTCAGACAAATGATTTCTTACAGAAGAACGGTGCTGCGCCTATTGATTGGCAGATTGAAAATTTATAAGTGATTTTTTGGTAACACTTTAACAGCCACAGGAATGGTTATGCCTGTGGCATTTTTTATTTATAAAAAGGGTTGACAAAACAGTAGAAGTTTATTATAGTGTTCCTGTAAAGAAACACTAATGCAAGGGAGTGTATATGGAAGAGAGTGAAGTACTAAACAAATTGGGATTGTTTGGATTAACTAAGCAGGAAGCAACCCTTTATCTGTGTATGTATCGTTACGGAGGGATTACCGGTTATGAGGCCGCCAAATATACCGGGATATCAAGGTCCAATGTTTACAGCGGGCTTTCCGGATTGTCGGACAAAGGAGCGGCATATTTGGAACAGGGGAGTGCAAGCAGATACATAGCTGTACCCATTGAAAAGTTTTGTGAAAACAAGATCAGAAGCTTAAAGAGAGAAAAAGAATATCTGATAGAAAATATCCCATCTGTAAAGGCACAGGAGATTGGGTATATCACCATTACCGGAAACAGAAATATTCTGGATAAAGTGATTGAAATGATTTTGGAAGCCGAAAAAAGAATCTATCTTTCAGCATCCTTTTCCATAATTAGAGAGTTGAACAAGGAGCTTATGAGGGCCCTTGAAAAGGAAATCAAACTGGTACTGATTACGGATGGAATGCCTGAAAATCCGGTTCTGAAAGAGGGAAGCATCTGCTATCTGACTAAGGCAAGGGGAAACAGCATCAGGCTGATCATTGATTCTGCCTATGCGTTGACCGGAGAATTGACAGGGAAAAAGGATGATACCTGTCTTTACACAGGACAGGAAAATTTCATCAAGGTATTTAAGGACGCACTGAAAAATGAAATAAAGCTAATACAGCTTCAAGGAGGAGAAAATGAAAAAGATACCATTTGTGACTAAGGAAAAAGTACAGGAGATCGTGAAAACATATCCCACCCCTTTTTATCTGTATGATGAGAAGGGGATTAGAGAAAATGCCCTGGCAGTTAAGGAGGCATTTGCATGGAATCCCGGGTTTAAGGAATACTTTGCAGTGAAAGCAACGCCCAATCCCTGTTTAATGCAGATTTTGCAGGAATACGGCTGTGGATGCGATTGTTCTTCTATGACAGAACTGATGCTTAGCAATGCAATAGGAATGTCTGGCGGGGATATTATGTTTTCTTCCAATGATACTCCTGCTGAGGAATATGCATATGCGGCAAAGCTGGGCGCTATCATCAATTTGGATGATATCACTCATATTGAGTTTGTGGAAAATATTTTAGGAAAGCTTCCGGAGACTATGAGTTGTCGTTACAATCCCGGCGGTATGTTTCAAATGAGTAATGGAATCATGGATAATCCGGGGGATTCCAAGTATGGTTTTACTACAGAGCAAATGTTTGAAGGATACCGGATCTTAAAGGAAAAAGGAGTGAAAAATTTTGGTATACATGCTTTTCTGGCCAGCAATACGGTAACAAATGAATACTATCCTGTACTTGCAAAGCAGCTTTTTGAACTGGCTGTAAAGCTGGAAAAAGAAACAGGAGCAAATATTAAATTTATCAACCTTTCGGGAGGTGTAGGAATTCCTTATCAACCGGATCAGCAGCCTAACGATATTAAGGTAATTGGAGAAGGCGTGCGCAAGGTATATGAAGAAATACTGACACCGGCAGGAATGGGAGATGTGGCGATCTACACAGAAATGGGACGCTTTATGATGGGGCCTTATGGGCAGCTTGTTACCAAAGCTATCCATGAGAAACATACACATAAGGAATACATCGGCGTGGATGCCTGTGCAGTAAACCTGATGCGTCCGGCTATGTATGGCGCTTATCATCATATTACCGTGCTGGGCAAAGAAAATGAAGAGTGTATATGCCAATATGACGTAACAGGCTCACTATGTGAAAATAATGATAAGTTTGCAGTAGACAGGATGCTGCCTAAAATTGAAATAGGAGATTACTTAGTGATTCATGATACCGGAGCTCATGGATATGCTATGGGATATAATTATAATGGCAAATTGAAATCTGCAGAACTGTTATTGAAAGAGAATGGAAGTGTGGAATTGATCCGCAGAGCGGAAACACCTGAAGATTATTTTGCTACACTTGACTGTCTGCCGGTTTATGAGAAACTTGATTTTTAAAAAGTAATAGGAAATTTATGAGAAAAACTTGTCAATGACAGCCGAATATGTTATGATAATATTCGGCTGTTAAAGCAGCAAATAATAAAATGCCGGCATGTCGGAATGGCAGACGAGGCAGACTCAAAATCTGTTGTGGGCAACCACGTGTGGGTTCAAGTCCCACTGCCGGCAGTAAAAAACCCTGATTTTCATCAGGGTTTTTTGTTATTTATTCTTTTTGGATTTTTCTTCAGATGATGTTTCAGACGATGTTCCTTTGTGGGAAGTGGATTCAGGAGCGGCAGTCATGGTGCAGCGTCCGTCAAAGAAAGCATCTTCATCAATTACAAGAGATCTTGCAGTAATATTACCGGTTATTCTGCCGGTAGAAAGAAGCTCCAGTTTTCCGTGGGCGGTAATATCCCCTTCCACTTTGCCGGAAATGATAATATTCTGTGCAGAAATGTTTCCTATAATATGGCTTTCAGGGCCCAGAATCATTTCTTTATCACAAGTACAGTTCCCATTTACGGTACCGTCAATCCGAACAGATTCAGGCGCAGTCAGATTACCGTCAAAAATGGCGCCTTTGCCAATCAGTGTGCCAACAACTGTACGGGTATCTGCTGTAGAAGATACATTTTTGCCTTTTGATAACATGATAAAATCCTCCTTTATCCTTTTGCTTCAATGATAGTAAGCGGATCAATTAATTCACCATTAAAGAAAATTTGATAATCCAGCTGTGTATCATCTGTGGTAATTGTAAATAAAATATCACCGGATTGAACCTGAGTTCCCTCAGTTAATTCCAGCTGTGCCTCTGAATGAGATGCATAACGTGTCTTATAGCCGCCCTCGTGTTCCAACTCTACAATAAGCGGATAAGTTTCATCAGAGCCGATAGTAGTAATAACGCCATTTCCTGCGGCAACGATATTGCCTTCCGAGTGGGTATTGATGGAAATATAAGGCTGATCCTGAGAATATGTAGAAATCAGGATGCCTGTTCCGGTATATGGATATCGGCTGGGTAAAGGAATCGTTTTCGATTCCTCTTTACTATCGGTATCTTCGTCCGAATTATTTCCGGATGCTTCTCGTAATGCTTTGTTTTCTGCAGAAAGCACCATTATTTCATGGTTCAGAGTGTCCTTTTCTGTTTCCAATTGCAAGACCTGTTGTTCCTGTGTGACTAGCTGCCCATGCAAGATGTTTTGTTTCCGAAATCCGGCAAAACATTGATAAATTAAAAATCCGACTGAGACACAAATGATAAGCAGGAAAACAAAGAGCATGCGGACAGCTAAAAGTGAAAGATGATATTGTCTGCTGCTCCGGTCTGTATGGGAGATTAGAAGCAGGGAAAAGGACTCCTTGTGTTTGTGTCTTGGCTGTTTCATATCAATCTCCATTCTACAAATCAATGTGCATACCTTATAATATTACCACAAATTTTCTAAAAGTAAAACAGGAAATAGAAAATTAGGAAAATAGGAAATAGTTTATTCATAAAATATTTAAACAGAGGTTATATTCTACAACAAAAAGAAAAAAAAGAGACAAAAAATATCATAATTAACCAAAAGTCGAAAAAGAAAATATAATCACACAGGTAAAAATGTAAAATTTTTCCTAAATCAATTGACTATTGTTGTGCAAATTGCTATACTAATATTAAAAAATCACGTTGATACGGATATATCTTAATAACTCAATTAATGAGAATGAAGAATTTGTATATACTATAAATATAGATAGAAGGGAGAAACAATATGAAATTATTTCAGAATTTGTTTGGAAAAGAGGATGGAATCAAACTGGTTTCGCCGGTTTTGGGAAAACTTGTCAGTATCAAGGAAGTAAGTGATCCTACTTTCAGTGAAGAGATTTTGGGAAAAGGTGTTGCAATTATTCCTTCTGATGGAAAGTTCTGTGCTCCGGCAAGCGGTACGGTCACCACAGTATTTCCTACAGGCCACGCTGCCGCTATCACAACAGAAGAAGGTGTTGAAGTTTTGATTCACATTGGTCTTGACACCGTTAAACTGGATGGAAAGCACTTTACTATCATTGCACAAGAGGGACAGAAAGTAAAAGCAGGAGATGTGTTGATTGAAGCTGATCTTTCACAAATTAAAGAAGAGGGATATGATATCATCACTCCAATCATTATCTGTAATTCTGATGAATTTTCGGAGATTGTGCCTGAAGCTGACAGTGATGTTGCCTGTGGAGATACAATTATTACTTTAAAAAAGTAAGAAGGGAGGTATTCCTTTGAAAAAATATACCGGAAAAAGTGTTTTAAAAGGAATTGCAGTGGGAAGAATCTATTGGTATGGGAAGCAGAATTACGAAGTAATCAAAACATCGATTTCTGACTGCAAAGAAGAAAAGCAGCGGTTTGAGAATGCTGTAGAAACAGCAAAGGAACAGCTCACTGCCCTGTATGAAAGTGCACTTCAAAATGTTGGTGAAGATCATGCTATGATTTTTGATATACACAAGATGATGCTGGAAGATGATGATTATCTGGATGCAGTCAAAGAGGTCATAGAGGAAGGCTTTAATGCAGAATATGCTGTCAGTGTTGCACAGGAGCAGTTTGCCGAATTGTTTGCCTCAATGGATGATGAATATATGAAGGCAAGAGCAGTGGATATCAAAGATATTTCCAATCGGGTCATCCATATCCTGGCAGGAATTGGCGAAGATGGAATTATAACTGATAGTCCTGTTATTGTAGTGGCAGAAGATTTGACGCCCAGTGAAACGGTTAAGATGGATAAAAGTAAAATTTTAGCTTTTGTGACAGTAAGGGGTTCCTCCAATTCCCATACTGCAATCCTGGCAAGGAGTATGAATCTGCCTTCTTTAGTAAATACACAGATGGAATTAAGTGAAGAACTGAACGGTAAGATGGCTGTAGTAGACGGTTTTAACAATGAATTTATTGTAGAACCGGAGGAAGATGTTTTGGCAGAAATGATAACCCGCAAAAATCAGTGGGTTGCAGATCTTGAAGCCCTGGCACAGTTAAAAGGCAAGGAAAATATTACTACTGATGGAAGAAAAATCAATATTTATGCCAATATCGGAAAAGTAAGCGATGTTGATGCAGTGCTTGAAGCTGATGCAGGTGGAATTGGGTTATTCCGTAGTGAATTTTTATATTTGGGCAGAGATGAATTTCCGACAGAAGAAGAGCAGTTTAAAAGCTATAAGACTGTACTGGAAAAAATGGAAGGCAAAAAAGTTATTATCAGAACTTTGGATATTGGCGCTGACAAAAAGGTTGACTATTTCCAACTGGAACCGGAAGAAAATCCTGCTCTTGGATACCGGGCAATCAGAATATGTCTGGATCGTCCTGAAATATTTATTACACAGCTTAGGGCAATTTACAGGGCATCAGCATATGGAACAGCGGCCATTATGTTTCCCATGATCGTATCATTAGATGAGATCCGAAGGATTAAAGAAATTGTGGAACAGGTCAAGAGAGAACTTACTGTAGAGGGTTATCCTATAGGTGAAGTAGAACTTGGAATCATGGTGGAAACACCTGCGGCGGCCATTATTTCCGATGAACTGGCTAAGGAAGTAGATTTCTTCAGCATTGGAACCAATGACCTGACACAATATACGCTGGCAGTTGACAGACAGAACCAAAAGCTGGAGAATACCTGTGATACACATCATTCTGCTATCCTTCGGCTGATTGAAATGACAGTGAAAAACGGACATAAAGAAGGTATCTGGGTAGGTATCTGCGGGGAATTGGCAGCAGATACGGAATTGACAGGCACATTTCTTGATATGGGAGTGGATGAACTTAGCGTATCTGCTTCCAGCATCTTAAAGGTCCGCAAAGCAGTGCGTGATATTTAAAATTATATGCAGTATTTATAGTTTATGATGTTCATGGAGATGATCCATAGAATATAAAGAAATGTTTTGGTTTCGTGGCTAGGGCGGAACTAACAAATAATAAATAAGGGGGTATAACTTTATGATGAAATTTCTACAAAGAATTGGTAAGTCATTGATGCTTCCAGTTGCCTGTCTGCCGGTGTGCGGTATTTTGATGGGAGTTGGTTACATCCTTGCTCCTGCTGCTATGGCAGGTGAAGTAGCAGGTTTTACGGCAGGCGGTTTTGCTTATACCATTGGTCTGTTTTTGATTAAAGCAGGTGGTGCACTGATTGACAATATGCCTTGGCTGTTTGCAATCGGCGTTGCGGTTGGTATGGCAGATGACAGTGACGGAACAGCAGGCCTTGCAGGTCTTGTTTCTTTCCTGATGATCACAACATTATTAAGCAGTGGAACGATTGCAGGACTTACAGGCAAAGAAGCAAATGCTGCATTTGGAAGAATCAACAACCAGTTTATCGGTATTCTTGCCGGTTTAATTGGTGCCACATGCTACAATAAGTTTAAGGGAACCAAACTTCCCGATGCTCTTTCTTTCTTTAGTGGTAAGCGTGCAGTTGCAATTGTTACGGCAATTGTTTCTATTCTGGCATCAGCAGTGCTGTTCTTTGTATGGCCGCTGCTTTATTCAGCACTCGTAGCTCTTGGAAAGGGAGTTTCCAGCTTAGGCGCTGTGGGCGCAGGTATTTATGCATTCTTTAACAGATTGCTGATTCCTTTTGGTCTGCATCATGCACTTAACTCTGTATTCTGGTTTGATGTTGCTGATATTAATGACCTTGGTAATTTCTGGGGCAACACAGGTGTTTATGGACAGACAGGTATGTATATGACAGGATTCTTCCCTTTCATGATGTTCGGTCTTCCGGCAGCTTGTCTGGCAATGTATCATACAGCTAAATCCAATAAGAAAAAAGTTGTTTATGGTCTGCTTACATCTGCAGCATTCTGTTCCTTCTTTACAGGTGTTACAGAGCCCATTGAATTTGCATTTATGTTCTTAGCTCCCGGCTTATATCTGGTTCATGCATTATTGGCAGGTATTACCGCAGGAATTACAGTTGCCCTTCCTATCAGAGCAGGATTCTCTTTCTCCGGTGGTGCAGTAGATATGGTACTCAGTTCCTTTACACCTCTGGCACAGAATCCATGGTTGCTGATTCCGGTAGGCGTTGTAGTTGGCGTGATTTATTATGCAGTATTCCGGTTTGCTATTGTGAAGTTTGATTTTAAGACACCCGGTAGAGAAGATGATGATGTGGAAGCAGAGAAGAGAGTAGTTCTTTCCAATGATAACTTTACAGAAGTTGCTAAAATCGTTTTGGAAGGTCTCGGCGGCAAAGATAACGTAAAATCTCTTGATAACTGTGTAACAAGACTTCGTCTTGAAATCAAGGATTATACGAAGGTTGATGAGAAGAAGATTAAATCAGCAGGTATTGCAGGGGTTATGAGACCCAGTAAAACATCCGTACAGGTAATTGTAGGAACGAAGGTACAGTTCGTTGCGGATGAAATGAAGAAGATGTTATAAGGTATTATAAGAATAATACCGAAACCCCTAGCATGCGGAGGTCCTTCGGGATCTCCGCTTATTTTGGAATACTTAATAAATCGAGAGGAGAATAATGACAGGTATGAAAATTATCAAAACAAAGGATTATAATGATATGAGCAGGAAAGCAGCAAATATTATATCAGCACAAATCATTATGAAGCCTGATTGTGTGTTAGGACTTGCTACAGGATCCACACCTATAGGAACTTATGCACAGCTTGTAGAGCGGTATCAAAAGGGAGATCTTGATTTTTCAGAGATAACTACAGTTAACCTGGATGAATATAAGGGACTGACCAAAGATAATGATCAGAGTTATTATTATTTTATGAATGACAATCTGTTCAGTAAAGTAAATGTTCGTCCGGATCATACCTTCCTGCCTGACGGAACGGAGCCTGACAGTGATAAGGCATGTGCTGATTATGATCAGGTAATAGCAGCAACCGGTGGTGTAGACTTGCAGCTTTTAGGTCTTGGACATAACGGCCATATAGGATTTAATGAGCCGGGCATGACATTTGAAGCAAAAACCCACTGCGTGGATTTAACAGAATCTACTATACAGGCAAACAAGCGGTTTTTTGCATCTATAGATGATGTTCCAAGACAGGCTTATACTATGGGAATTCAAACCATTATGCGGGCCAGAAAAATATTAGTGGTAGTCAGTGGAGAAGATAAAGCATCAATTGTAAAGGAAGCATTTTTCGGACCTATCACACCTGAAGTACCGGCTTCTGTACTGCAGCTCCATAATGATGTGATTGTTGTAGCTGATGAGGCGGCATTATCTCTTGCTCTATAGAAGGGAGAAAATCTATGATAATAAAAAACGCCAGTGTGTATACGGAAGATGGCAGATTTTCTGACAAGGATATTTTTATTGAAGGCGGCTGTTTTGTAGAACGGGAAGAGGAAGTGACCGATAAAACAGAGGTTGACGGGACAGGATGTTATGCCATACCGGGCCTTACAGATATTCATTTTCATGGCTGTGTGGGATATGACTTTTGTGATGGGACAAGAGAGGCCATTGATGCCATGGCAGCATACGAAGCATCTGTAGGAGTGACAAGTATCGTACCGGCAACTATGACTCTTGATGAAGAAACTTTGTTGAAAATCTGTAAAACAGCGAAGGAATACCGGGAAGAAGGCAATCATGAAAAGAGAGCCAGGCTTTGCGGAATCAACATGGAAGGGCCTTTTGTAGCAGAAAGTAAAAAGGGCGCTCAGAACGGAGCTTATATCAGAAAACCGGATACTGACATGTTCGAAAAGTTAAATGAAGCCTCCGGTAATATGGTGAAGCTGCTGGCTATAGCGCCGGAAGTAGAAGGGGCAATGGAATTCATTGAGAAGGAACATGATAAAGTGGTGATTTCCTTAGCGCATACAGCTGCAGATTATGATACGGCAGTCCGTGCCTTTGAAAAAGGCGCCTGTCATGTGACTCATCTCTATAATGCAATGAATCCCTATACCCACAGAGCACCGGGATTGATTGGGGCAGCTGCCGATATGCAGAAAGTGGAGGTGGAACTGATCTGCGATGGCGTTCATATTCATCCGGCAGCAGTACGAACAACTTTTAAAATATTTGGCGATGATCGCATCCTGCTGATCAGTGACAGTATGATGGCTACGGGATTGGAAGACGGCGACTATCAGTTAGGAGGCCAGGCTGTTAAAGTGGTAGGGAATCTTGCTACTTTAAAAGACGGTACTATAGCAGGTTCGGCCACAAACCTGATGGACTGTCTCAGATGTGCAGTCCTTAAAATGGGCATTCCTATGGAATCAGCTGTAAAATGTGCGGCAGTAAATACGGCTAAAAGTGTGGGAATTTATGACAGATACGGAAGTATCTCTGCCGGTAAAACAGCTAATGTTGTTTTATTGAAAAAAGAAGATTTGAATTTGCAGCAGGTGGTATTGGAAGGGAAGTTATTATAAAGCAGATTTCTTTTTTATTATTATTCAGGAGGAACATGGTATTTTGGCCATGTTCCTTTTTTGTCCCTTCGTTTAATGATTTACTTTAAGACAATTTTAGTGTATATTTATTTCAGTAAACAGTAAAAGAAGATAGTAAAGAGGAATTCTCATGACATGTAAGGAAACGGAAAAAATGATACCTCTTTTTTTAGGGGATGACCTTGATACAGAGGATTTGCAGGATTTTATGGATCATATTACAAAATGTGAGGAATGTAAGGAGGAACTTTCCATACAGTTTCTGGTATCGGAAGGTATGGCAAGACTGGAAACGGGCAGTGTTTTTGATCTGCAGAATGAGTTAAAGGCACAGATGGACGCAGCATGGCATTCCCTTAAGGTGAGTGAGAACATGAAATGGATTCTGTTTGCACTGGAAGGACTGATGGCAGTGCTCGTTATTACATTGGCGGCATTATTTATATTTTTATGAAAGTAAACAGAAAACAGGGAGATTTCAATGAAAAAACTGGTTTTGATTGATGGACACAGCATGTTGAACAGAGCTTTTTACGGAGTGCCGGATTTGACCAACAGTGCCGGACTGCATACAAACGCTATATATGGTTTTTTAAATATTCTCTTTAAGATTCTGGAAGAAGAAAAGCCGGATTATCTGACAGTTGCTTTTGATGTTCATGCACCCACTTTCCGACATGAAATCTATAAAGAATATAAAGGAACCAGAAAACCCATGCCGCAGGAACTGCGTGAACAGGTTCCTGTAATAAAGGAAGTTCTAAATGCTATGGGTATTAAAATGGTGGAGCAGGCAGGACTTGAAGCAGATGATATATTAGGAACGCTGGCTAAACGCGCACAGGAGGAAGGAATGGAGGTTTCGTTGGTTTCAGGGGACAGAGACCTTTTGCAGATTGCCAGCCATAAGATTAAGATCAGAATTCCCAAAACCAAAGGTGGTAAAACAGAGATAGAAGATTATTATGCCAAAGATGTGGAAGAGAAGTATCAGGTGACTCCACAGCAGTTTATTGAGCTGAAGGCGCTTATGGGAGATACCGCCGACAATATTCCGGGAGTGCCTAAAATAGGTGAAAAGACAGCCACAGAGTTAATGACGGAATATGGATCGTTGGAGAATATTTATGCCAATGTAGAAAAAATAAGTAAGAAATCTATTCGGGAGTCACTAAAAGAACATAAAGATCTTGCCGATTTAAGCAAGGTATTGGCTACGATCCGTACTGACAGTCCCGTTGAACTTGATTATGAAGAAGCAAAAATCAGAGACTTTTATACGGAAGAGGCCTACAAGATATTTAAAAAACTGGAATTTAAGAATCTGCTTTCCAAATTTGAAAAGGGTATTTCAAATGAAGATCTTACTGCCGGCTTCCATTTGATAAAAGAGCTTTCTGATGCAGAGCATATTTTTGAAAAAGCAGAAGGCTTTTCAGAGGAAATAGGGTTTTCACTGATTGCAGAGAAAGACAGGGAAAGTATCTTGGCAGTCTGTATTTCCTTTGCAGATGAGGGTACCTATTTTATAAAAAGCGAAGGACTGATGACAGACGGCTACCTGAAAGATAAAGTGGAAAAACTGGCCAAAACCAAAGGGATATGCTGTGGAAATATTAAACAGTATTATCCTTTCTTAAAGAACCACAATACAGAACAGTTTTTTGATGTGATTTTAGGAGCATATCTTTTGAATCCCCTAAAAAATGATTATACAATAGAAGACGTAGCTAATGAATATTTAGGACGGATGCTGCCGGAGCGTTCACAGCTTTTTGGCAAAATGCCTCTTGAGGAGGCTTTTTATGAAAAGGAGAAGGAAGTTTTTGAATATACCTGTTTCCTTTCTTATGTGTCTGCAAAAGCCACGCCGGTGATTAGAAAAAAATTAACAGAAACAGGAATGCTTTCTCTGATGGAGGAGATTGAAATGCCTTTGACTTACGTGCTCTATGATATGGAGCAGGAAGGAGTCAGAGTAAATCCTGAGGGCTTGAAAGCATATGGAGATACATTGTCCGGCAGGATCTGTGAGCTGGAGCAGGAAATTTACCGTAAGGCAGGGGTAGAATTTAATATCAATTCTCCTAAGCAGCTGGGAGAAGTGCTTTTTGATAAGTTAAAACTTCCGGGGGGAAGGAAAACGAAAACAGGATATTCTACAGCAGCGGATGTGCTGGAAAAGATGGCAGCAGATCACCCCATTGTTTCCGATATTCTGGAATATAGAGGACTTGCCAAACTGAAGTCCACTTATGCAGACGGACTGGCTGCTTATATTGAAGATGGGAGAATCCATTCTACTTTTAACCAGACCATTACTGCTACCGGGCGGATCAGTTCTACAGAACCGAATCTGCAGAATATTCCTATGAGAATGGAACTTGGCAGGCAGATACGAAAGGTATTTATCCCTAAGGAAGGTTATTTGTTTACGGATGCAGATTATTCTCAGATTGAACTTCGTGTGCTGGCTCATATGTCAGGTGATAAGCAGCTGATAGAAGCTTATCAGACAGATGCGGATATTCATCGTATTACGGCCTCCAAAGTATTTCATACTCCGTTTGACGAAGTTACGGATCTGCAGAGAAGAAATGCCAAGGCTGTCAATTTTGGGATCGTATACGGCATCAGTTCCTTTGGGCTTTCTGAAGATTTGAGTATCAGCAGAAAAGAAGCAGCCAATTACATTGAACAGTATTTTCAGACTTATCCCGGCATCAAGCAGTTTTTGGACCAGGCGGTTCTTTCGGCAAAGGAGAAAGGATATGTTACAACTATGTTTGGCAGGAGAAGACCGGTTCCGGAGTTGTCATCAGGCAATTTTATGCAGCGTTCTTTTGGAGAAAGAGTTGCCATGAATTCACCTATTCAGGGCACGGCAGCAGACATTATTAAGATTGCCATGATTCGGGTATGGAGAAGACTGAAGATGGAGCAGCTTTCTTCCAAACTGATTCTGCAGGTTCACGATGAACTTTTAATAGAGACAAAGGAAGAAGAAAGGGAACAGGTTAAAAAAATCCTGGAAGAAGAGATGAAAGGCGCAGCCAATCTTTCGGTAAGCCTGGAAATCGATCTTCATACGGGATCTGACTGGTATGAGGCAAAATGAGAGTTATAGGTATTACAGGCGGTGTAGGGGCAGGGAAGTCCAGAATCCTGTCTTATATCAGGGGAAAATATAATTGCATAGTCCTGCTTGCAGATGAGGCGGCTCATCAGGTGAAAGAGCCGGGACAGCCATGTTATGAACAGTTGATCGAACTTTTGTCAGAAGATATTTTAGATAGAGACGGGTCCATCAATAAGCAGAAAATGTCAGAAAAAATTTTTGCATCAGAGCAGCTGCTTAAAAAGGTGAATCAGATTATCCATCCGGCAGTGAAAAATTTCATTTTACAAAAGATAGAGGAAGAGAGAAAAAATGATTCCTGTGATTTTTTCTTTATTGAAGCCGCCCTTTTGATTGAAGACGGATATTTGGAAATTGTAGATGAAATGTGGTATATTTATGCAAGAGAAGAAGTACGGAGAAAAAGACTTAGGGATTCCAGAAATTATTCAGAGGAAAAGATTAAATCGATCATGGAAAATCAGCTGACAGATGAGGAATTCAGAAAATATTGCAAAGTGGTAATAGACAATAGTGATGCATTATCGGATGTATGCCGTTGCATTGATGAGAGGTTGGGGGAATATCTGTGGTAAAAAAAAGCAAATATACAGGTCAGATGGTTTTTGGATTAGATATAGGAACCAGAAGTGTTGTGGGCACCGTTGGATACAAAGACGGCAATCAGTTTATTGTTGTGGCACAAAGAAGCAGAGAGCATGAAACGAGAGCCATGATAGACGGACAGATCCATGATATTATCAAAGTCGGAGAAACCATTAAAAGAGTCAAGGAAGAGTTGGAAACAGCAGTTGGAAGAAATCTTACGGATGTCTGTATTGCAGCTGCAGGTCGTGTTTTAAGAACCATTACCACCCATGTGGAATATCCTTATGGGCAGGAAAAGGAAATTGGGCAGGAGGATATTTATGCCCTTACTTCAGCAGGAGTAGAAAAGGCATATGAGGAATTCCTGGAAAATCAAAAGGACGAGGAGATGCAGTTTTACTGCGTAGGCTATTCAGTAGTCCGGTTCTATTTGAACGGATATCCCATGGGAAATCTGGAAGGTCATAAGGCAAGAACCATCGGCGTAGATTTAATCGCCACTTTTCTTCCGGAAGATGTGGTAGATGGTCTATACAAAGCTGTGGAGCTTGCAGGACTGTCAGTAGCTAATCTGACATTAGAGCCTATTGCTGCTATTCAGGTAGCAATTCCGGAGAGGTTCCGTATGCTGAACATCGCATTGATCGACGTAGGAGCCGGTACCAGTGATATTTCCATTACCAATGATGGCTGTATTATCGCCTATGGTATGATTCCCATAGCAGGAGATATTCTGACAGAAGCCATTGCAAAGCATTGTCTTGTGGATTTTGGCATGGCAGAAAAGATAAAACGGGATGCAGGAGAAATGGAAGTTATTTCCTTTGAGGATATCATGTTTCTTCCAAAGACTATTAAAAGCAGTGAAATTTTAGCTGTTACAGAGCCAATCGTAAAGGATATGGCCAAGCAGGTTTCAGATAAGATCAAGGAATTAAACGGTGGGAAACCGGTAAGTGCCGTATTCGTAGTAGGAGGGGGCGGCAAGATCCCGGGGTATACGGAAGCAGTATCTGAGGAACTTGGAATAGACAGGGAGCGTGTAGCCCTTCGAGGCGAAGAAGTCATGCAGCAGATTTTGTTTAAAGAAAACATTAAAAAGGACAGTCTGCTTGTAACGCCCATTGGAATCTGCCTTAATTTTTATGAGCAGAGTAATAACTTTATCTTTGTAAATTTTAATGAACGCAAAATAAAAATATATGATAACAACAAGCTGACGGTGGCAGATGCCGCCATGCAGGCAGGTTTTCCCAATGATGGGTTATTCCCAAGGCGGGGAAAGGCACTTACCTTTACAGTAAACGGAAAGAGTCGTATGGCAAGGGGGCAGTTAGGAGAGGCAGCAGTCATTACGGTAAACGGCAAACAGTCAGATATCAATACGCCTATTCATGCCAATGATATCATCAGAGTCAGCCATTCTACAGCAGGGGAAAAAGGTTCTTGCACAATCGGTGATTTGCCGGAGGCTAAAGACAGCATTATCATCATTGTGAATGAACAAAAAGTGCAGATGCCTAAATTTGCCAGTGTCAATGGTATTTTGCAGTCAAATTACTATGAGATAGAAGAAAATGATGAGATAGAAATGCTTAATTTCTACACTGTAAAGCAGATTACGGAGTTTATGGATGTCATTTTAGATCCCCATATGAATATTTATGTGAACAATAAACTGGCAGATACGGATACGCCTGTTTATGAGAATTTTTCCGTTGTCTTTACGCTTTCCCAAATAGAATTTGAATCTTCATGGGAAAGACAGGATGATGATAAGGAAACAGAAGAAAAACCGGACAAAGAAGATGAAAATAGCCTGACACATGAAGAGGAAACATCCGGTATATCACAGGAGATAGCAGTGATGGTCAATCAAGAACCGGTTGTTTTACAGGGGAAACCGGAATATATTTTTGTGGACGTTTTTGATGTGATTGATTTTGATTTATCCACATTAAAAGGCAAAGGCATTGTTACCAAAGTAAACGGACACAGAGCGGAATATATGGAAGCGATCCATGATGGCGATGTCATTGAGATCTATTGGGAAGAATAGGAAAGCAGAGGTGTACCATGAGACTTTGCAGCATTGCCAGCGGAAGCAGCGGCAATTGTATTTATGCAGGATCTGATTCCACTCATATTTTAGTAGATGTGGGAATCAGTGGCAAGAAAACAGAAGAGGGACTTCGTGAACTTGATTTGTCCATGAGAGATATCGATGGGATTTTCATCACCCATGAACATGCAGATCACATTGCGGGACTGGGAGTACTGGCAAGAAAATATGAAATTCCTATTTATGCTACCAGAGGAACCATAGAAGCTGTTCAAAATACTTCCTCTGTAGGAAAGATATCTAAGGATCTGTTTCATATCGTTCAGCCGGATGAAAAGATAATCATTAAAGATCTGGTCTGTAATCCCATGAGAATTTCCCATGATGCGGCAGATCCGGTGGCATACAGAATTTCTCATGGGCGAAAAAGGGCAGCAATCGTGACGGACCTTGGCAATTATAATGATTATACCGTAGAATCTCTACGGGGAATGGATGTATTGTTTCTGGAAGCCAATCATGATGTAAATATGCTTCAGGTAGGACCCTATCCATACTATTTAAAGCAGCGCATTTTAGGGGACAGGGGGCACCTTTCCAATGAAAGGGCAGGGCAGCTCTTATGCAGGCTGCTTCATGATAAACTGCAGGCTGTTGTGCTGGGGCATTTAAGTAAAGAAAACAATTTACCGGAGCTTGCATATGAAACTGTCAGAGTAGAAGTCGTTATGGCAGAGACCGATTTTAAAATAAAAGACTTTCCTATGCAGGTGGCACGCAGGAGTGAAATTTCTCCTGTGATACATATTGCATAGGAATACAGTGAAAGAAAGTGTAAGGAGGAGGCAGATGGCATAAGCCGGATGCAAAAGGAAAAATGAGTAAAACAATTATTACAGTAGTAGGAAAAGATACAGTAGGTATTATTGCAAAGGTATGTACTTATCTGGCAGATAACAGAATTAACATAGAAGATATTTCCCAGACAATTGTACAGGGATATTTTAATATGATGATGATTGCAGATATCAATGAAGCAGATAAAAAATTTGCTGAAATTTCTGATGAACTTCAACTTCTCGGAGAAGAAATCGGAGTGATCATAAAGTGCCAGAAGGAAGAAATTTTTGATAAAATGCACAGAATATGATGCAGTATTTACAGATAAGGAGAAAATGGCATGATTAACTTGTTTGAGGTAGTTGAAACCAATGAAATGATTACCAAAGAGAATCTGGATGTAAGAACCATTACTATGGGTATCAGCCTTCTTGACTGTATTGATTCCGATTTAGAGAGACTTAAGGAGAAAATATACCATAAAATTTATGAGTCTGCAAAGGATCTGGTCAGTACCGGTGATGAAATCTCAAAGGAATTTGGCATCCCTATTGTGAATAAAAGAATTTCCGTTACTCCCATAGCGCTGATTGGAGGGTCTGCCTGTAAGAGCGTTGAAGATTTTGCTTCCATAGCAAAAACGCTGGATAAGGCGGCATGTGATGTAGGCGTTAATTTTATCGGAGGATATTCAGCCCTTGTCTGCAAAGGAATGACCCCGGCTGATGAACTTTTGATCAAATCTATTCCCTTAGCCCTTTCTTCTACAGAACGGGTATGCAGTTCCGTTAATGTGGGATCTACGAAAACAGGTATTGACATGGATGCTGTCAAACTGATGGGGAAAGTAATCAGACAGACAGCGGAATATACCAAGGAAAAGGATTCTCTTGGTTGTGCCAAACTGGTAGTGCTCTGTAATGCACCGGATGATAATCCCTTTATGGCAGGTGCTTTTCATGGAGTGACGGAAGCCGACAGGATCATTAATGTAGGAGTCAGCGGCCCCGGTGTTGTGAAGAATGCTTTAAGCAAGATCAGAGAAGAAAATTTCGAGGTGCTTTGTGAAACTATTAAAAAGACGGCATTTAAAGTAACCAGAGTAGGACAGCTGGTGGCTAAGGAAGCTTCAAAAAGACTTTCAGTGCCCTTTGGCATTGTAGATTTGTCATTGGCGCCTACCCCGGCAATCGGAGACAGCGTTGCGGATATTCTTTGTGAAATCGGTCTTGAGCATGCAGGTGCGCCCGGTACCACAGCGGCTCTTGCACTGTTAAACGATCAGGTTAAAAAGGGTGGAGTCATGGCGTCTTCTTATGTGGGAGGATTAAGCGGTGCGTTTATTCCCGTCAGTGAAGATCAGGGAATGATAGATGCAGTGGAATCAGGAGCTCTTACATTGGAGAAACTGGAAGCAATGACCTGCGTATGTTCCGTAGGACTTGATATGATTGCTGTGCCGGGAGATACAAAGGAAACAACCTTGTCCGGTATTATTGCCGATGAAATGGCCATTGGAATGGTAAATCAGAAAACAACGGCTGTAAGGATCATTCCTGTAATAGGAAAGGGTGTAGGAGAGAGTGTGGAATTCGGAGGGCTCCTTGGACATGCGCCGATTATGCCGGTAAATAAATTTTCCTGCGATGCATTTGTAAATCGTGGAGGAAGAATTCCGGCTCCCATACATAGTTTTAAGAATTAATTAAGATAAACAACATTGTGTCACCTCATATACTGTGCTATAGTTTGTATGTAATGGAAAACGAAACACAATATATGAGGTATTTTATATGAAAAAATTAAAAAAAACAGTTCTTGCGGCTTTGCTTGCAGGAGCAATATCCTTGTCTCTGTCGGGATGTGGTAAGAACGGCAGCACGGACAATGCACAGAACAGAAAAGAATTTTATTATGTACCTGAATATCAGAATCTGGATATAGGGATTAATTATGTTCAGAAAGCGGTATCCATAGGAGATAATATATATATGTATGGCTCTTCCTGGGATGAAGGAGCCGGAGTCAGCAGAAGTTATCTTTACAAGTATCAGGTTCCGGAAGGAGTTATCAAAGAGATTCCTATAGATACCGGCAATGACGGTTCCATCCAGCAGATGTGCGTGGATTCAGAGGGAAACCTTATTATGATGGTATCCCGTTATGTGACTTTGGGCGAAGGGGATATGGAAGAAGAGACCGGCAGCAGTGCATCTGAGATGACAGAAGAAGGCACAGAGGCAGAAGATGCGGCAGCAGATACACAGACAGAGGAAGAAACACAGGAAGATGGGGCAGATGCAGAACTGGCAGGAACCGGTTCGTCTGATTCCGAAGCAGTGTATACTGTAATAGATGGCTATGATGACGATTATGTTCCAATGGAGTATAAATATTATCTGGAGCTTTGGAAAGTATCTGCAGCAGACGGTTCTGTTCTGTCACAGACAGATGTTACCTCTGCTTTTGAAGACCCCAACGGTATCTATGTGCAGTATATGGTTATGGATGACAAGGACAATATCTATCTGGCAGATGGATCCCAGGGCATTTATATGATAAGTGGAAATGGTGAAAATCTGGGAATGATTTCCACGGAAAACTGGATCGATACTCTTTTTGCATCCAAAGAGGGACAGGTTTATATGAAAACCTGGGGAACTGAAGGAAGAGAGTTAAGACCGGTAGATCTGCAGAATAAGAAGCTGGGAGAACCTATTAAAAGCGAAGTACTGGACGGAAACAATTATTATACCTATAACCAGACTTACTATAAAGGAACGGAAAAGGGTGTGCTGGTCAGTGACACCGGCGGCGTCTACACCTATGATTTTGAAGCAGATGTAAGAGAAGATCTGCTGGACTGGATGGATGCGGATATTAACTGTGATGATGTGGATGGAATGGGACAGTTGTCAGATGGAAGACTGTGGGTGCTCCTTAGTGATTATTCTACAGAAAAAAGCAGTTATTCACTGGCATTTTTAAAGAAGACGCCGGCAGCTGAAATGGTGGAAAAGGAAGAACTTCTCTATGGAACCATGTGGCTGAATCAGGATTCACGTAAAAATATTATTGACTTTAATAAAACCAGTGATAAATATCATATTTCCGTAAAAGAATATGCAACAGAAGATTATTCCGCAGGCCTTACACAGTTTAATAATGATATTACAAGCGGCAACGGACCGGATATTATTGATATAGCCAATATTGATTATAAACAGTATGCAAGCAAGGGTGTTTTTGCGGATCTCTATCCTTATATGGAAAGAGAGGGCATTCATAAAGAGGATTATCTTGAAAATGTTTTAAAGGCCTATGAGGTAGACGGCAAACTTTATGGGGTCCTTCCCCAGTTCTATGTTAGCACTACAGTTGCCAAATCTTCCAAAGTAGGTGATACACCGGGATGGACATTAGGGGAGATGCTTGATCTTGTAGAGAGCAGTGAAGCTGAAAATGTTTTCCCTTATGGAGACAGGACCAGTGTCTTCTATTACTGCATCTATAACAATATTGATGAATTTATTGATTGGGAAGAAGGAAAATGCTATTTTGACACGGATGATTTTATCAGAGTGCTGGAGTTTGCAGGCAAGTTCCCGGAAGAAGCCAATTATAATAATGAAGAAGGAACCTCTGCAAGGCTTCGCGCAGACAAGATCCTGCTGATGCAGACCAGTTTAAGCTCCGTGCAGGAATTCCAGATGATGAATGGGCTGTTTGGCGAGAAGGTGACTTATATCGGATATCCTAACAGTGAACGTAATGGCAATCTGATTCAGGCAGTAAACGGATGCGTAGCAATAAACGCAAAATCCAAGCATAAGGATGGTGCATGGGAGTATGTTAAAACAGTGATTTCCGAGGAATATCAGGACAGCCTTATCAGCGGATGGAGTTCATGGGGATTCCCTGTAAGAAAGGCTACACTTGATAAATTATTTGAAAAAGATATGACTCCGGAATATTATGTAGATGAGAACGGCAATCAGGTAGAACAGATGAAGACCAGCTGGGGATATGACGATTTCAATATCGATATCTATGCTGCTACGCAGGAAGAAATTGATATGGTAAAAGAAATCATAGCCAGCGCCAATAGAAGTGCCAATTCCATAAACGAGGAGCTTTCCAATATTATTACGGAGGAAACGGAAGCATTCTTTAAAGGTCAGAAATCGGCAGAGGAAACGGCAAAAATCATTCAAAACAGGATTCAGGTTTATGTAAATGAAAACAGTTGACAAAAAAAGAGGTAGCAGTATGACGGGAAAAACAAGAAAATTAATAGGATTATTTGCAGCGGCGCTTATTGCCGCCGCTGCTTTATGCGGATGCACAAAGCAGAAGGCTGAAACTGCCTCTGAAAAAAACGGTCAGGAGGACCGCTACATATACGTGCCGGAGTATCAGGTTTTGGGAGGTAAAGATGTATATATTTCCAATATAGTTGTAGGCGAAGATGGGAATATTTTTTATCTGAAAGGCGATTCTGCAGGGACAAATCTGATCTGTATGAATTTGAATACGGATGAAACTAAGGAGATTTCCATGGATATGGGAGCAAATACCTATCCCTCCGGGCTGGGAAGAGATACTTTGGGGAATATTCTGGTGGGAATCGTCAGTTATCAGAGTGCAGAAACACAGGATATGAAAATAGAAGATCTGATCATTAAAAAACTGTCTCCGGAAGGCAGCGAGATAACCTCATTGAATGTAGGAGATGTTTTCCGGCAGGAACCTGATTTTTATATTTCTGATCTGCTCTGTGATGGAGAAGATAACTATTATATCAGCAGCAATCGGGATATTTACGTGATTGGCAAAGAAGGCAATCTGCTTTTTAAAACCACGGCAGAGCAATATATCAGCAGCATGTTTATCAGAAAGGATGGAAAAATCGGAGCAGCCTATCTGGGAAATGCCCAATTTGAAATGAAAGAAGTCAGTCTGGAGGCGAAAGGGCTGAAGGATGTAAACAGCAAAGTCCCTTTTGATTATGGGGTTTATCGGAAGGGTAAGGACAATGATTTAATTTATACTTCAAATGGCAGTTTATATACCTGCAATTTTGAAGATGAAGTACCCACAGAAATTCTGAAATGGACCGACTATGATGTAAATTCTACCAATGTGCAGGACATGGCATTCCTTGCAGATGAAAGAATTGTGGCAGTGACTAATGATTTTATGAGTCCCGATGGCGGAAGCGAGCTGGTACTGCTTACGAAAAAGAATGAATCTGAAGTTCCCGAAAAGGAAATACTTACATTTGGTACACTGTATCTTTCTTATTATGCGGAAAGAGATATTGTGGCTTTTAACAGACAAAGTGAAAAGTACCGGATAGAAGTAAAGGAATATGGGGATGCAGGAACATCTTTTGAAGACAAGGTCAATCTCTTTCAGACAGAGCTCACCAGCGGACAGGCACCGGATATTATTGATTTGACATACTGTCCCTTATCTTTTGAAACACTGGTTTCTTCCGGAGCGATAGCAGACTTAAATCCTTATCTGGATGGAGATAACAAGATAGCCAGGGAAGATTATGTGGAAAGTGTGCTGAAGTCTTATGAGAGGGATGGAAAGATGTATGCGATCATGCCTTATTACGGAGTGGATGTGATCGTAGGTAAAGTATCTGATTTGGGAGAAAATACCACATGGACAGTAGAAGATGTGATGGCTTTAGCGGATCTAAAGGGAAATGGAGTGGAGCTTCTTCCCGGTTCTACCAAGGCTGAGATTTTGTGGATGATGTGTACCATGAATCAGAATCTCTTTGTTGACAAAGAAGCAGGAACCTGTGATTTTACAGGGGAGGAATTTGGGAAAATTCTGGAATTTGCCAATCGTTTTCCCTCTGAGGCTAATTATGACCCGTCTTTGGAAAAGCTCAGGAGCGGGGAAACACTGTTATATCGTGATACCATTACTTCTGTTCAGAATTATCAGATGTATGAATTTATGTTTGGAGCTCCTGTCAATTTGATCGGATATCCTACTTTTGGAAAGAGCGGATTAACCCTGTCATCTAATGGAACTACTGTGGCAATGGGAGCAGAAAGTAAAAATAAGGAAGGCGTGTGGGAATTTATACGTTTTAATTTAACAAAAGACAGGCAGGAAAATATAGGCTCTCCCAATGGCGGATTCCCTGCCCTTAAGTCAGCGCTTGAAAAACAGTTTGAAAATGACAGGAAACCGGAGTATGATATAAATGCTGAGGGTGTAGAAACAGAAATACCCAAATCTACGTGGGGCATGAGCGGTGGAAGCATGGATTTTACCGTAGAGGTTTATGCCGCATCCAAGGAGCAGACGGACAGAGTTATGGAAATGATTGAAGCAGCTCAGCCTGATGAACGTATGGAAGATGAAATCTTTAACATTATAAGTGAAGAAGCAGACAGATATTTTGAAGGACAGAAAAGCGCAGAGGAAGTGGCAGCGATAGTACAGAATCGTGTGCAGCTTTATCTGAATGAAACGAGATAAGTGATTGTGAAGACAGGAAAAGGGAAAAAGCTTAAAGAAAGCAGGAAAGTGTCAAATAAGAGGGTACGCAGAGGGAAAAGAGCGTCATGGGGCTATCTTTTCCCTAGTCTTAGTGGTGTACTTCTATTCTTTGTGCTGCCGTTTTTTGTGGTTATTTACTATTCCATGGTAGATAACCCTATTAACAATGAATTTGTCTTTTTGGATAACTTTGTAAACGTAGGAACCAATAAAGCTTTTATGCAGGCGGCATATAATACTATGAAATTTTCCCTTGTGGCAGTGCCTCTTGCGGTAGTGCTTTCCCTGCTTCTTGCCATGATGCTGGAATATAAAATACCGTTCAGAAGCCAGTTCCGAACCTTTTTCTTAAGTCCTATGATGGTACCTGTTGCATCTATTATCTTGATTTGGCAGGTACTGTTCCATTATAATGGTATTGTAAATGATTTTATGGGAATTTTTGGAAGCGATAAGATAGACTGGCTGAAATCCACCCATGCCCAGGTGGTGATCGTTATTTTATTTCTCTGGAAGAATCTGGGGTATAATATGATTTTGTTTATGGCAGCCTTAAGCAGTATTCCTAAAGATATTTTGGAAGTGGCCATACTGGAAAGCGCAACGCCCTTTCAGATTTTCCGTTATATAAAGATCAGATATTTATCTTCAACCATACTTTTTGTAACAATTATGTCCCTCATAAATTCTTTTAAGGTTTTTAGGGAAATCTATTTGTTAACAGGCAATTATCCATATGATACAATATATATGATGCAGCATTTTATGAATAATGCTTTTGGACAGCTGGATTATCAGAAATTATCGGCGGCAGCCATTATGATGTCGATTGTTATGGTCATTATAATCGGAATCCTGTTTCTGACCGAAAATTATTTCGGAAGGGATGTGGAAGGATGAAAAAGCAAAAAAAGAGAAGACAGAATAAACATTTGGCTAAGGCAATGCTTATTACAATTGTAGCAGCATGCTTTGCAGTATTGTTTTTGATGCCTATTGTACTGACTATCACTAATTCCTTTATGTCGGCTTCAGAAATATCTTCCAATTACGGACAGGTTTTTGCCACTTCCGACAGCGGCGGCAAAACCTATATTTCCGAGAAAGTAAATTTGAAGTTTATTCCGGATATGGTATCTTTCAGTCAGTACATTACGGTTCTTTTTAAAAGTCCGGAATATCTTTTTAAATTCTGGAATTCCGTGATCCTGGTAGTGCCTATTGTGGTTTTTCAGCTGCTGGTGGCATCAGGAGCAGCATTTGGTTTTACCAGGTTCAGAGGAAAACTGAAGGAAATTATTTTTTTTATCTATATTATTTTAATGCTGATGCCATATCAGGTTACGCTGGTGCCTAATTATCTGGTATCGGAGTGGCTGAATATTCTGGATACAAAGTGGGCCATCTGGCTTCCGGGAATTTTTTCACCTTTTGCAGTATTTTTACTGACCAAATATATGCGCAGAATACCTGCTTCCGTAATGGAAGCGGCTCAGATAGATGGAGCGGGAGAAGGGCAGATTTTCAGAAAAATCTGTATGCCTCTTTGCAAAGGAGCTTTATGCTCAGTAGCCATACTGATTTTTATTGATTACTGGAATATGGTAGAGCAGCCGCTGATTCTTTTGTCGGATTCGGAAATGCATCCTTTGTCAGTGTTCCTTTCCAAAATCAATGAAGGAGAAGTGGGACTGGCTTTTGCAGTTGCAACGATTTACATGGTGCCGCCGATTCTGGTATTTCTCTATGGAGAGGATTATCTGGTAGAGGGAATCACTTATCAGGGTGGTATTAAAGGCTAATGCCATAGGCATGAAAAACAATGCCATAAGAGAAAGGGAGAGTAGGATATGAACGAAAATACATCTTCAAAAAGGAGAGACTGGGTAAAAAATGCAGCCATTATCTTTTTGGCAATTATGCTGGCACTGACATTTTTTTCAAATACAATCATGAATTATTCGCTGCCGGAAGTGGCTACCCAGTACGTTCAAAGGGGGTCTATTACAGCCAAAGTCCGGGGCACGGGTAATGTGGAAGCTACGGACCCATATAATGTAATAGTAAAAGAATCCAGAGTGATCTCCAGCGTGGCAGTTAAGCAAGGTGACGTGGTGGAAAAGGATCAGATTCTTTATTATCTGGAAGATGCCGAAAGCGAAGAGCTGAAAAAAGCAGAGGATGAGCTGGAGGATTTGGAACTGGCTTACATGAAAGGACTGTTCGGAGGAACGGTATCTCCCGAAATTATCAATAAAGTGGCAAGCGGCAATACCGATTCTTTTGCATCCTATCAGGCTAAGGTGACCAATATGCAGAACCGCCTTAAGGAAGCAGAAGACAGGGTTAAGGAGTGCCAGGATGCACTGGATGCCCTCAGTCTGCAAAGTACTGTGGACAGCAATAATGCAGCCTCATCAACCCTTGCAGATGAACTGGAAAAGGCACTGGCTACAGCAGATTTAAGTAATGCCACCGCTGCCTTTAACAATTATAAAGCAAGCAAGGTTGCGGAACTCACCAGTGAAATCAGTGAGAAAGAGAATCAGATTGCAGATTTGCAGGAATTGATTGATAAATCACAGGCTCTGTCAGGCGCCGGTTCGGAAACAGCAGAAGGTACCGGTGACTCTATCTTTGAAGAAAGAAAGAAGGTAGTGGAGAGTAAAATTACAGCTTTAAAGAATCTTGGCAGTGTTCCTACAGAGTCACCGATCACTGACTGGGATGCTGCTACAGAATCTGATATTAAGAAATGGTATAATGGTATCCTTTGGAAGAACATGGAACCTGATAAGCAGAAGGAATGCGAAACTGCTTATGGGGAATATCGGACGGCAGTTGATTTACTGAATGATACGGCAGCTACCTTAGAAGAATATGGGGAAAAGCAGAACCGTCTTTCCCAGCTGGAAAACCAGAAGAAGAAACTTCAGGATCTGAAAGATGAATTGGCTGAAATCAACGCCATTACGCCGGAATCAAACGGCGGTGTGCAGGAAGCTGCCAACAGACTGCGTCAGGCAGAGAGAAACATAGCGGAGATTACAAATGCCAGCGAACAGTCTTCTGCTGTCTATAAGAATAAAATAGCTAATGCAGAAGCAGCTCTTAAAAATGCCACAGCAGTTTATGAACTTCTTAAGGAAGAGCAGTCACTTCTTTCCGCAGATATTAATGCGGAACTGGATCTGTCTAAAGCAAGTAAGGATATAGCCGAAAAGAAAGAAGAAATTGCAAAGCTCAAAGAAAAATCTATGGGTGCAGCCATAACGGCTCCTGTGGCGGGAACAGTCACTTCTCTTGCTTATGTGGCAGGAGAAACCACCAAACCGGAGGAAGCTGCAGCTGTTATCCAGGTAGAAGGAAAAGGATATACCTTAAGCTTTACCGTTACCAATGAGCAGGCTAAAAAAGTTCAGGTAGGAGATGTGGCGGAACTTCAGAATGCATGGTATTATGATGATGTACAGGCAATTCTTGCTGCCATTAAGCCGGATCCTGAAAGTGCGGGACAGAAAAAACTGCTGATTTTTGATGTAACAGGAACCAGTGTTCAGGCCGGTCAGGCTCTGAATCTGTCGGTAGGGCAAAGAAGTGCAGACTATGAGCTGGTAGTGCCTAACAGCGCTATCCGTGAAGACAATAATGGTAAATTCATTTTAATAGTGGAATCCCGAAGCGGCCCTATCAGTAATCGCTATATTGCAACAAGAGTTGATGTGGAAGTACTGGCATCAGATGATAATAATACAGCAATTTCCGCAGGGCTTTATGGTTATGAATATGTAATCACCACCTCTACCAAACCGGTAGAAGCCGGCAAACAGGTAAGATTGAACGAAGGCTGAGAAAGGAAGTTCCAGGTGGCTAAAATCAAAGAGTTTTTAAGAAGTTTATCACTGATACAGATTGTATTTTTTTTGATAGCAGTATTATCATTAATCATCTTTTTGGTATTGACAGTGTGGTGTAACAGCCGGATAGAGAGCCTTGAGGATCAGCAGGCAGCAAAGCGTTGGAGTGAGGAAGGCGGTTATGCCCAGGTCAGCGGATTCTTTGCGAGGGATATTGTAGTGGATGATTTTCAGATCAGAAGTTTTGAAAATCAACTGGAAACTGCCCTGTCAGATGCTGCCGTAGTAAATGAAAACGAAAATGCAAGACTGTATATTGATGCTTACAGCTCTCAAGGCAAAATTAAGGTTGTCAGCCAGCAGGGAGAAGTGGAAGCCAATGCCATAGGCATTGGAGGTGATTTTTTCTATTTTCATCCGTTGCAGCTTGCAGGAGGCAGGTATTTTTCCGGAGATGAGCTGATGCAGGATTTTATCATATTGGATGAGGAAGCGGCATGGCAGCTTTTTGGTTCTAATGATATTGAAGGCATGAGTGTTATGATAGGAGGAATCCCTCATTATGTGGCAGGGGTTGTCCGAAAGGAAAAAGGACGTTTTGCAGAAGGGGCGGGACTTCAGGACACAGTGGTCTATGTTTCTGATGATACCCTTTCCCAATATGGAATCAGTGAAGGAATCAGTTGTTATGAGGTGGTAGCGCCTAATCCCGTAAAAGGATTTGTATATAATACCCTCAAAGAAAAATTCGGAGTGGATGAAAAGGATATGCTGGTAGTGGAAAATTCTTCCCGCTATAGTCTGGAAGCCACTATTCCCGTTGTACTGGATTTTGGAACACGTTCCATGCAGAATGCGGCAATGCATTTTCCTTATTGGGAGAATGTGGCAAGAGGATATGAAGATATCAGGGCGGTAGTGCTGTTATTCCAGTTTCTTTTTCTGATGATTTTCTCTGTTATCCTGCTTGTTTTTCTGATTATTAAATGGAAAAACCGGAAATATACAATGAAAGATATTTGGAATTACCTGATGGATAAAAAGGACAGAGCCCTTGAAAGGTTCAGAGCAGAAAAGAATAAGAGGGAAGAGTTTTAGCCGAAGGGCAATTCGGAGGAAGTATGAAAAGAAGAAAGTATATTGTTGTGGGTCTTGTAATCCTGTTATTTTCTTTAGCCGGATGCGGAAAAAGCAAAGGGAATACACAACAAGAGTTAGCATCAAGTAAAGAATATGTATATCGTGTAACGCCTCTTGAACAGCAAGGGTGGGATACAGGTTCTTATTCCGGATTAATGAGATCGGGAGATTTTATTTATGCATACGGATATGAATATAATTACGAAGAAGGAACGAAACTCCATATAGCATCTATCAATGAGGATGGCAGAATGATGGAAGAAGGAGTAGTCTCCTGCGGTGAAAATACGCATTTAGGAAGTCTTGTATGTGATGAACAGGGATTTCTCTATGGAATTAAAAATGTCTATGAGGAATCTGAAGAAGAGGGTTACAGGGACTATTATAGTCTTGTAAAAATGGAATCAGGCGGAGAAGAGCTTTTCAGTATTTACTTAAATGAACTGCCTCAGGTAATGGAAATTGCCGATGAGGACGGCTGGTTTTATACAGGAGGAGTAATTCCATGGGAAGATTCTCTTTATGTCAATGTTATGGGAAATTACTTGATATTTGACAAAGAAGGGAATTTTCGGGATATCATGAAGGCAGGAGAGGGAAATTCCTTAGATCAGGTCAACTTTTATCCCCTTGCAAACGGCAAAATGGCAGGTATCATTTATGAAGATGACGGCTGTTATGCCTGTTATGTAGATATGGAAAAAGGAGAAGTCTATTCCAAGAGCAAGCTTCCGGGAGCTTCTTATGATTATTCCGTATATCCGGGGGATTCCCGCTATGAACTGTATCTGGTAAACAGCTATGGAGTGTACGGATACAGTATAGGAGATGAAGACAAAACTCAGTTGATGAATTATATTGATTCTGATCTTGGGTTATATAGCATTTACAATCTTGTATCCATTAACGACAAAGAATTTTTGGGCACCTATGATGATATGGATTCTTATGAAAGCCTGATTGGAAAATTTACTAAGGTGGATCCTGAAGATGTAAAGGACAAACAGACCATTGTCTTAGCATGTACAGGACTGGATTGGGGTGTAAAAAACCGCGTAGTCCAGTTTAATAAAAACAATGAGGAATATAGGATCTCCATACAGGATTATTCTTCCCTTTATGCAACGGATACAGATTATGAAGCCGGAATCAACCGGTTAAATGCAGATATTATCTCAGGAAAAATACCTGATATTATTCTTTTAAGCTCAGAGATGCCGGTGGAAAGTTATATTTCCAAAGGACTTTTCGAAGACTTAAAACCATATATTGAACAAGATGAAGAACTTGACATTAATGATTATATGCCCAATATCATAGAAGCCTATTCTGTGGATGGCAAGCTTTATCGTCTGGTACCTTCTTATATGATCAGTACACTGATTGCCAAAACAGCAGATGTAGGAACAGAAAGAGGATGGACAGTACAGGATGTCAATGATCTGATGGCAAATAAACCGGAGGGGACATTATTTACTACGTATGTGGACAGAAATACTATGCTGTGGCGATGCATGAATATGGCAAGCAGTCAGTTTATAGACTGGGAAGCGGGAACATGCAATTTTGATTCGGAAAGCTTTGTAGAGATGCTGGAGTTTATCAATCAGTTCCCCAAGGAAATAAGCAGTGATGTATATACGGATGATTACTGGAATAATTATGACAGCATGTGGCGGGAAGGCAAAGTCATTACGCAAATGTATACAGTAAGCTCCTTTAGAGATTACAATTATGTGCAAAATGGAACCTTTGGCGAGGAAATTACCATGATCGGATTTCCTTCCGACAATAAGGATGGTTCTGCCATCATACCGGATATGCAGCTTGTGATGTCTTCCAAATCAACGTTGAAAGAAGGCGCATGGCAGTTCCTTCGCTATTATTTGACGGATGAATTTCAAGAGGAAATTAATTTTGGACTTCCTCTCAGCATTGAACAATTGGAAAAGCTGGCAGCAGAAGCCACCAAGAATCCTACTTACACGGATGAAGAAGGGAACGAAATCGAAAGTCCGGATTATTTCTACATGAACGGCGTAGAAATCCTTATTGACCCTATGACTCAGGAAGAGGTAGACCGGTTAAAGGAAGAACTGTACAGCTTTACCCAGGTATATTCTTATGATGCCAATCTGCTTTCCATTATCCAGGAAGAATCGCAAGCTTATTTTGAAGGACAAAAGAAAGCAGAAGATGTGGCCAGGATCATTCAAAGCCGCGCTCAGCTTTATGTCAATGAAAACCGCTGATACTGTTATTTTTCCTTTGGTGAAAGGACAGCATATAAATGACCGTTAAATTCATGAAACAGGCTTTCTTCCTGCTTTTTCATAAAAACAGTCACATCATTTTGGAAAAAGGACAGTTCAAATTTGACAGAACCCACATAGGCATCAATGATATGAACTTTAATATAGAGAGTGGAATCGTCAGACCAAACGGCACTGGCAGCATAATTTAAATGATATAATGGGAAAATACCTGTTTCCAGGTATCCAAACCCAAAAGAGAAGGAATGATCTTTGCCCTTCAGGGTAAAGTGCAGGGTTCCGGCAGTTGCTAAGCTGCCGGAATCTTTTTTGGAAAAGGTAAGGGAAAGATTTTCAAATCCCATGGGATTTTCCATAACATGATATACCGATCCGTTTCTTTGTTCCATAACAGGAGAAATGATGTTTCCTTTAAGAGGATCTATTTGAAGCTCAAGCAGCATTTTTTCATAATTACTACATACATCTGCCAAAAGAGGCAGAGGCTCTTTGGAGATAAAGGGCAGGATCTCTTCATAAAGAGCGTCATAAATCAGCTGATTGCCGCCGCCGATCCCCTGGGTATCCGCCGTAGTGACACAGATCATATCATAGTGGGGCAGAAGGATGATCAGTTGGCCGCCCATACCGTAGCAGACACAGCCGTTTTTCTGATTCTGCCAGAACTGATAGCCATAGCCGCAAGCTTCGCTTAAAACAGGGGCAGTAACCGAAGTGTCCGTTAAAGGGGAAATGGCTTTTTCAATATAGGAAGTAGAAACCATCTGTCTGCCGCATACATTTCCTTTGTGGTAAATCAGATAGCCAAATCGCATAAGGTCCATGGATGTTGCTACAAGTCCGCTGCCTCCAAGGGAGATGCCAAAAGGGTCCCTGATCATATATGATTCTTCTGAAAACCCCAGTTCCGGGAGCTTTTCCTTTAAATAATCAAGCATAGGTTTCCCGCTTAAACGCTCCACAAGAGCGCAGAGTGTATGGGAAGAAGATGTGTCATAGTGGAAGATCCTGCCGGCAGGATGAGTGGGAGGCGTAGTAAAGAAACTTTCCACCCAGTCTTTTGCCATATCCAGCTTGTAAGTAGTGGAAGCATGGCAGGTACGCATCATAAGCATATCCCTGATGGTCATGGCTGCAATCCAGGGATGTACATTTTCAGGGGTTTTGTCAGGGAAATATTTAATGATGGGGTCATCCAAAGAAAGCTTTCCCTCTTCTGCAAGAAGGGCAACTGCTATGGAAGTGAAACTTTTACTGATGGAAAACATCCGATGGAGAGTGTTTTTCTTACAGGGAGAATAGTACCCTTCTGTAATCAGCTTATCGCGATGGAGAATTAAAAGGCTGTGCATGGGAACTTCATGAGCACGGAGCCTTTCTACAAAGCGGGTAATGCAATCTGAGGGAATGCCGGTCTGTTCCGGAAGAGCCGGTTGAAATGAAAGCATATAATAAAACCTCCTATAGTTTACTGTCCAGATAAATTTTGGGTTCATCATAGCATAGAAACAGGCAGATAGCAAGAGAAGCAGATTTTACAAATTTGTTTCCTATTTTGCTAAGTTGTAGTATAATGTGCACAAGGATAATCGTGAAATTGTGGGAGGGACAAATGATCAGGACAAAAAAGAAGGAAACAGAGAAAAAAATAAAACGAGAAAGGCAGGTTAAACAAACAAAATGGATGCTCTTCGGCATTCGGAACAAAATTATGATCTGCTTTTTGATTCCTGTGTTTTTTATGATTATTGTCGGAATTTCCTCCTATCAGAAGTCAGCTCAGGGATTGAGCGAGAAATTTCAGGAATCCACAATACAGACTATCAGTATGGCAAAGGACTATATAGACATGAGCTGTACGTTTATTGAAGCAGATGGTATGAAGCTGGCCTTTGATGTTTCTTTGTCCGCGTATTTAAAAGGAAATTTGGAAAAGGATCCGGTACAGAAGGCCGAAGCCTTAAAAAGCATTCAATCTACGATGTTGTCTTCTAAAACAGCAAACCCGTTTATTGACAATATCCACATTGTGACTAAGGAAAATGTCAGTATGCTTTCCACAGGGACAAGTACAGGGGCTAAAGGTATTTTAAACCAATATAAAGAAGAAATGGGAGCTACCATAAGAGGTATTACGAAATGGGTGGATAACCATGATTCACTGAATACATATCTGGAACTGAAAAACAGTGATTATATTCTTGCCTATCAGCAGATGGCAGATGGCAATAACGGCTGTGTAGTCATTGATATCAAAGAATCTACGATCAGAGAATTTATTGAACAGTTGGATTTGGGAGAGGGAAGTATTACGGGATTCGTTACGGAAGGCGGTCAGGAGGTAATTTCCGAAAAACTGGCAGAAGGTCAGGAGAGCCTTCTTACAGAAGGTAAAACTGTATTTGCAGATAAGGAATTTTTTACTGCCATTGATGAGGAGACACCGTCAGGAACTGTCCAGGTTGATTTTAATGATACAAGATACCTTTTCATTTACAGTAAAAGCCTGGAAAGAGGTTTTACGGTATGTACCCTGGTGCCCATGAGCGTAGTAACCAGTCAGGCCCAGGGAATCAAATCTCTGACAGTAGGATTGGTGATTCTGGCCTGCGTGGCAGCATTGATCATAGGGATGCTGATTGTCAGCGGTATTCAATCTAATATGAAACAGATATCCCAAAAATTCGGAGAAGTGGCAAGAGGAGATTTGACAGTGCAGGTGTCTGTGAAAGGGAATGATGAATTTAGAGGACTTGCAGACTCAGCTTCCGATATGATCGTAAATACGAAAAAACTGGTAAATAAGGTAAGCACTGCTACAGGACAACTGGAAAAATCCTCCCAAGAGGTGGAGAAAAATTCAACAGTCATCAATGAATATTCTCAGAAGATCACAAGAGCCATTGATGAAATTAATGAAGGAATCGGCAGACAGACACGGCATGCGCAAAAATGTGTGGAACTGACAGATGTGCTTTCTGAGGATATACAGGGTGTCAGCAATGTGGTAGAAAAAGTGGAACAGCTGGTTTCCCGGACAGAGGACCTGATCGGACAGGGAATGGAAATGATACAGATTCTTGGTGACAGAGCAAGAGAAACAACACAGATGACGGCTGAGGTCAGTGAAAGCATTGCCTCTTTGAAGGAAGAATCGGAGATCATCAATTCCTTTGTAGGAACAATTACTTCTATTTCAGAGCAGACTAATCTTCTTTCCCTAAATGCATCGATTGAAGCTGCACGGGCAGGCAGCGCAGGACGGGGATTTGCAGTAGTTGCAGAAGAAATCAGAAAACTGGCTGATGATTCGGCAAAAGCAGCCGGTCAGATTCAAAATAATGTAGCCAATATCGGCGCCCAGACAGAAAACAGTGTTAAAAGTGCAGACAGGGCCCAGGCAATGGTAGCGTTGCAGACAGAAGCAGTGGAAGAAGTGGTTCGGGTATTCAGCAATATGAAGGATCAGATGAACCAGCTTGTGGGAGGCCTTAAAGATATAGTAGAAAAGACGGAAAAGGCTGACAGTGAACGCAGCGATACGGTATGGGCAGTGAAAGATATTTCCGACATTATTGGAGAAACAGCAAACCGGGCAGAAATAGTCAGAGAAATTGCGGACCAGCTTCTTATCAGTGTTGAAAACTTAAATGATACAGCAGAAATACTGGGAAGCAATATGGATGATCTAAAGACAGAAATTGCCGTTTTCAGGACGTAACTTAATAATAATTTGTTTTTGCGAAGACCAAAGACTCCGCCTCATTGGAATATTTTTAGTTTGATGTTCCAAAGGGCGGGGTCTTTGACTTATTAATGGACAAATCTTGTAAGCACTTACATTGGCTAAAATCAGACTAAAAAAAGAATAAAGTTTGATTAATAAAGATTTACGTATAAAAAATCAACGAAAATCACTGTTTTTTTAACTTTATTCTTTACAAATTGTAAACTTATATGATATGATTTTAATTAGATGTGAAAGCACTTACATCAAAAGAAAATAAACAAATATTTAAGGAGGTCTTTATGAAAAAGAAATTAATTTCCGTACTTCTGACAGCTGCACTTGTAGCGTCATTAGTAGGATGCGGCGGTGGATCTTCAACATCTGAAACACCTTCAGATACCACTTCCAACACAGAAGCTGCATCAAACACAGAAACTACGGCAAATGCAGAAACAGACGCACCGGCAGAAAGCTATCAGCTGGATAAGGTTGTAATGGTAGTTAACGGTACTCTGACAGCAACTGTAGATAACGGCCAGGCTGATTTTGAAAAGCAGTGGGAAGATGCAGTTGGCGTTGACCTTGAGATTCAGCAGTTGGATCACTCAGGTTATGTAGATGCAGTAGGACGTCTCTTTGCAGGCGGTGATTATCCTGACGTAATTATCATGAGTGCAGATATGTATGCACAGTATGCTCCCACAGGACTTCTTTGGGACATGACAGAAGCTTATGAAAATGCAGAATTCCAGGCAAGAATGGATCTGCCGGCTATCAATGAAGGATTAAAGAAAGACGGCAAGCTTTATGGATTTGCTCCTACATATGGTAACGGATGCGTTACTTATGTAAAGAAAGCTTGGCTGGATGCACTGGGAATCAATGCAGCAGATATTAAGACATATGATGATTATTATGATATGCTGAAGAGATTCCATGATGAAGATCCTGACGGCAATGGCGTAAATGGCGATACTTATGGTGTTGTTGCAGCAGGTTTCCTTGGAAACGAAGCTCCTTACATCAACTATCTCCCTGAATTCTGGCAGGATGCTTATCCGGCAATCGTTCAGGATGCAAGCGGAACATGGATTGACGGTTTCCAGACAGATGCAACAAAGCAGGCTTTGGTAAGATTACAGCAGGCATATGCTGACGGCGCTATTGATCCTGAAACTCTTACAGCATCCACCAAGATTGCTCGTGAGAAATGGTTCTCCAATGACCAGACAGGTTCCTCAGGCGTATTTACATACTGGGCAGGTTCATGGTATCAGACATTGACAGATAACCTTATTAAGAACGAAGTTGATGCTGAATTAGTACAGCTTGCTCCTATCGCAGAAGTAGGTGCATACCTGAACAGAGAAGCTCCCGTTTGGTGTATCATTGATGATGGTGATGGCAACAATGCACGTGAGCAGGCTATCTTTGATGCATTTATTGAAACCATGATGGATGGCGATGTAGTACAGACACTTTGGACATATGGTGCAGAAGATGTACACTGGTCCACCAAGGCTGAAACATTTACAACCAATCCTGGTACAGATAACGAGAAGGTTTATGAATATGCAGATGGTGAATTCCACTTAAAACCTTCACCCAACGATCCTAACTCTGTATGGAAAAAGAACCATCTTGATCCTGCGTTAGTAGTATGCGGACTTACAAACGGATATGTAGATCAGAGTGATTTAGCAGCAGAAGGTAACAAGTTCTTTACAGAAAACTGTGTAGACGCACCTATCTCACCTGCTTCTGAAACATATACAAATGAAACAGGTACTATCTATGATGCTAAACTTGCTGTTGTTACAGAAGTAGTTGTTAATGGCGGTGATGTAGATGCTGCTATGGAAACATATGTATCTACAGTTGGAAGCATTATTGATCAGTGCTTAGCAGAACTGAATGCAGCAGAATAAGTAAGCTTCTTACTATAAAAACAGAAACGGATATGATTTTCTAATGATAGCTGTCCTGCTAAGGCAGGGCAGCTATTCATAAAGAACAAATATTGTTTATTGATGCAGCTGTATGACTTTTTACAGTATGACAGCTGAATTTCTTAATTTTAAAGTATTTTTGACCGTTTAAATTGGCGGTTTAAGATAAAGGGGATTATGTATTAGGCATCAAGAAAGGAAGAGAGCGGTATGAAGAAAGAGAAGAAGGTTTTTACTTCTACAGGTGTAGAAGTACGGGAAAAACCCTTAGGACTTCGCATTTGGAATAACCGGGGTTACTATTTAATGTTTTTACCGGTATTTATTTTTGTGCTAATTATGAATTATTGGCCCATGCTTGGCGTTCGTTATGCATTTTACGATTATAAGCCGGTAGGTTCGCCGGTATTTGTAGGACTGAAGCATTTTACTAAAATGTTTGAGACAGATGCATTTTGGAAGGCATTCGTGAATACCTTGGAACTGAGTATCATTAAACTGATCATCACCACTTTTGCATCTGTAATTGTATCAGTATTTTTAAACGAAATGGGAAATTTATTTGCAAAGAAAACTTTGCAGACAGTTATATATCTGCCTCACTTTATGTCATGGGCAGTAGTTGCTTCTATTTTCAGTTTGCTTCTTTCTCCCTCCAGTACAGGTATGGTCAATGGATGGCTGAAGGATCTTGGAATCATATCAAGGGATGCAATGGGAATTTATTTCCTGGCAGACTCCAAATGGTGGCGTCCGATCTATTATGTAATTAATATCTGGAAAGATACAGGATGGGGAACCATCATCTTCCTGGCAACTCTTTCCGGTATCAATCCTGAGTTATACGAAGCAGCAGATATTGATGGTGCAACACGTTTACAGAAGATTCGTTTCGTAACCATGCCTGCACTTTCCAATACGATCATCACAGTACTTATTCTGAACCTTGCAAAGGTTATGAACCTGTTTGAATCTGTATTCGTACTTTATAACAATGCAGTATATGATGTATCTGATGTTATTGCTACATATATTTATCGTCAGACATTTGCTATTGCGCTGCCTAACTATGGATATTCAACGGCAGTCGGTTTATTTAGATCCCTGGTTGGCGGTTTCCTTGTTATTGTATGTAATTATGCAAGTAAGAAGGTTCGTGGCCGTGGTATTGTATAGGAGGTGTGACAATGGCAAAAACAGCTTACAAAAAACCAAAAGTAAAAATTAAAGCATTTGATGTAATCAATTATGTTGTGTTTATCCTTTTAGGATTAATTATCCTTGTTCCCATCTGGAAGGTTTTGGTAGACTCTTTAAATTCTGTAGGTGTTTATCAGTTTAAATTATGGCCGGACAGTGATCATTTCACATTGCTGGGATATAAGACGATTATTGAAACTCAGGCATTGTACCGTCCTTTCGTCAATTCAGTTCTTACAACGCTTCTGGGTACGGTACTTGGTCTTGTATTATCTACACTGGGCGGATATGTGCTTGCACAGGAAACTCTTCCCGGACGTAACGGAATTGCATACTTTTTAATGTTTACCATGATTTTCTCAGGCGGTATGATTCCGGAATATTTAGTTATGAAGCAGCTGCATCTTGTTAACAACGTATGGATTCTTGTTTTCAAGCATGGAATTAATGTTTATAATCTTGTACTTATGAAGAATTTCTTTGAAGGAATTCCCGGAAGCTTGTATGAAGCAGCTAAGATTGACGGCTGTACTCCTATGGGTATTTTCTTCAGGATTGTTATTCCCCTTTCTAAAGCAGCATTAGCTTCCATTGGACTTATGTTTGCAGTTACGGTATGGAATGATTATTCAACAGTTAAGATTTACATTACCGACCCTCAGCAGGTTAACTTCCAGTATAAACTGAGAAATATGATTATGGACGGCGATACCCCTGTTACGGCTTACAATGTATCACAGAATACATTGTTTAATGCAGGTATCATTGCAGCTATCTTACCGTTTATGGCATTGTATCCTTTCTTACAGAAGTATTTTGTAAAGGGTGTTAATATTGGCGCTGTTAAGGAGTAACTAAAAATATATGTCAACGATTTACTGGGCCGGTGATTCTACCGTACAGAATAACAATATTACTACATATCCTCAAACGGGCATTGGGCAGGTATTTTATCTGTTTGTAAAGCCTGAGGTCAAAATTGAAAATCATGCTAAAAACGGCAGAAGCACCAAAAGCTTTATTGATGAATCCAGACTGCCTGCAATTTATGACAGAATTACGGAGGGAGATTTTCTCTTTATCCAGTTTGGTCATAATGATGAGAAGATACAGGATCCGGCAAGGTATACAGAGCCGTTTTCAGATTATATGATCAATCTGGAAAAGTTTGTAAATGTTGCAAGGAATAAAAAGGCATATCCGGTATTTATCACACCCTTGGAAAGAAGATGTTTTGATACAGAGGGTATATTAGGTCCGGGAGAGCATCTTTCTTATGTGGAAGCAATGAAGCAGGCATCAAAGAATTTATCAGTGCCGCTGGTAGATCTTTACAGTATGAGCCGTAAAAAGCTTATAGAGGCAGGAGCAGAGCAGTCCAAGAATTGGTATATGCATTTGCCGGAAGGAGAGTATCCCTCCCATCCGGAAGGACTGACGGATAATACACATTTAAAGTATGAAGGTGCAGTGGTTTATGCAGGATGTGTTGCTAAAGGCCTTAAAGAATTAGGTGGGATCTACAGTGAATTGCTGGTAGATGGAATTTGAGAAACTAAACAATGGACGCCACGCTTTGCGAGCCGTCCGTATGTTAACAGAATGGCTTAGGAAGTATCCTAAGCCATTCCTTTTAGAAAATTAATAGATGGAGGAAAAAATGGAATATTTATGGAAAGCTGATTTAGAAGACGGAACTTTTCGGAATCCTATTTTATTTGCAGATTATTCTGACCCTGATGTAATCCGGGTAGGTGATACTTATTATATGACGGCATCCAGTTTCAATTATACTCCGGGACTTCCCATTCTGATCTCCAAAGATTTGGTGAACTGGAAGCTTGTAAATTATGCTTTAAAAAATATTAATTATGATCATTATAAGATCCCACAGCATTCTAAGGGCGTATGGGCGCCGGCAATTCGTTATCATGAAGGACGTTTTTACATTTACTACGGAATGCCTGATGAGGGATTCTTTATGGTAAGCAGTAAGGACCCGCTTTCAGAGTGGGAGGAGCCTACATTGGTTCTTGCAGGTAAAGGGCTGATTGATTCCTGTCCTTTTTGGGATGATGACGGCAGGGCTTATCTGATCCATGGGTATGCTAAAAGCCGTATAGGATTTAAAAGCTATCTTGGAATCTTTGAAATGACACCGGATGGGAAAAAGGCAATTACGGAGGACCACTTGTTATATAATGGAGTGGAGACACAGCCCACCATCGAAGGGCCTAAGGTATATAAGAGAAATGGTTATTATTATATTTTTGCTCCGGCAGGAGGCGTAAAAACAGGATGGCAGACGGTTCTTCGATCTTCCAATATATATGGACCCTATGAGGAAAGAATCGTGATGAAACAGGGAAGCAGTGATATAAACGGCCCTCACCAGGGAGGTCTTGTAGATACTGTAAACGGAGATGAGTGGTTTATCCATTTTCAGGATAAGGGATTTTATGGACGTATTACCCATCTGCAGCCGGTAAGGTGGGAAAATGATTGGCCTATTATCGGTATTCCCGTAGAGGGTGGCTTTGGAGAGCCCTGTAAGGTGTATCAAAAACCGAATACCGGTATTGTGGAAAACCCCTGTTCTTTAGAAGCTTCCGATGATTTTAAGGGCAGTACCTTAAATCTTATGTGGCAGTGGCTTGGAAATTGGGAAAAAAGTTTTTATTCTCTTACTGATCACCCCGGTTGCTTAAGACTTTATGCACTCAATCCGGCAGGAAAGGAAAATGCCATTCTTTGGGAAGAAGCAAATGTATTGACACAGAAATTAGTCTGCTCTTATTTTGAAGCCGCCGTATGTATGCACTTTGGTCAGATTGCAGAAGGAGAAAAAGCCGGAATGGTTATGATGGGCGGGCATTATGCATATCTGGCCGTCAAAGCAGCAAAAGATGCTAAAGTACTTATTTTCGGCAGGTCCTATGAGGAGGAAAAGGGCAATAGGAAGGAAAAGATACAGGAACTTATGGAACTGCCTCATTCCTGCGAAAAAATCTTCTTTATCTTTAAAATGAAAGAGGAAGAAAACCATCCTGTATTCCAAATGTTCTATTCATTAGATGGAACAGATAAGCAGGAAGTTGCGATGGATTTTATGCCCTCAGACCATACATGGGTAGGAGCTAAAATCGGTTTATTTGCCAATACACCGGGAACTTTCAAGGGTGGATATGCAGAATATGAGTATATCCAGGTAAAGCCAATAACAGAAAATTAGATGATGGAGATATATATGGAGCTGCAACAGGCAATAGAAACAAAGAATCTGGAAAAAGTAAGGCAGATCTTAACGGAAAATCCGCCATGCATTGATCATAAAACAAAGGAAGGGATTCCCCTGTGCCACTATGGGGCGAAAAGCGGTAATTTAGATATTGTAAAATATATTGTAGAATATTCCAGGGCAAGTCTGAATACGGTAGATGACGATAACAGGACAATTCTTCATTATGCAGCTATGTCAGGTGATGTGGAAATAAACCGTTATCTGGTGGAAAAAGCAGGTATGAGTATTACAGCCGGTGACAGCAACCTGGTGACGCCTTATCAGATAGCATATGAAGCCGGTCATAAGGAGCTTTTGCGCTATTATGAAAAAAAAGTGGGAGCGCCTTATGAAGAGATGTACCATAATCCAATCCGTACGGGAATGTTTCCGGATCCCAGTATTGTAAGAGTAGGAGAGGATTATTACATGGTAAATTCTTCCTTCATTTTTTTTCCATGTATTCCTATTTCCCATTCAAGAGATTTGATTCATTGGGAAGTGATCGGACATGCCATTACCAATCCTGAGTGGGCACATCTTGATGAACTGGAAGGAGGAAGGGGATACTGGGCGCCGGATATCTCTTATGACAACGGCACTTTCTATATTACAGCTACCTATCGGTTAAATGATACGGGAACTGTTTACAGAAGACAGATTGTAGTTTCGTCAGGGAAACCGGAAGGACCATACAGTGAGCCTGCCTATATTGAGGAGGACGGAATTGATCCTTCTATTTTCCATGAGAACGGAAAGCATTATATGCTGCTTAATAGAGGAGCCAGGATCCTTGAACTTTCAGAGGACTGTAAAAAACAGATTTCTCCGGCCCGTCTGTTATATTACGGAGACTACAAAAGAGCTCCGGAAGGTCCTCATATTCTTAAAAAAGACGGTTATTACTATTTATTTATGGCAGAAGGAGGAACCGGGTTAGGGCACCGTATTACAGTGGCCAGAAGTAAAGAACTGATGGGCAATTATGAACCTTGTCCATATAATCCCATTATGCGGCAGATGGATGAGAAGGCGGGACTTCAGCGCTGCGGCCATGGGAAGCCGGTGTGTACAACAAAGGGTGAATGGTATATGGTGTATCTCTGCGGCAGAATGATAGGAGAGGGATACAGTATCTTGGGAAGGGAAACGGCTCTCGATCCTGTTACGTGGACAGCAGATGATTGGCCTATTGTCAATCACTTAGACGGGCCCAGTGTCCTTCAAAAAAGGCCTGATCTGCCTAAATGGGAAGGTACCACAGCAAAAGAAGATGCCTTAAAGGCAGGGATGTTTTGCCATGGACTTCCAAAGGACTTTGTGACTCCAAGACCCCCTGAAACAGATGGAATTTCCTTTAAGAACGGCAGTCTGATTTTGAAAGGAAGCAGAGCGCCTCTTTCCAGTGTGGATGCCAGAAATATTCTGGTAAGGAGGCAGAGCGCCTTCTGCTTTTTGGCGGAGACAGTGTTAAAGGCGCCGGAACTGCTTGATGGGCAGGAATGTGGAATGACCTGTTACTATGATGAAAACACATGGGTATGTTTTTTCCTTTCCAGGCAGGAACAGCAGTATTTTTTACAGGTAAAGGAACATATCGGAACAGAAGATATTGCGCATGAAAAAATACCGGTTTCCCATTTGGTAGGAAAGAAATTTTTGCTTAGAGTGGAAACAGATTATCTGAACAGAAAATTTTACTATGAGGAACTGGAAGAGGAGAAACCGATTACGGCAAATAATGTACAGTTTGTTACAGAACTTCAGAATGTATATTATCTGTGTGATGAAGGAATCTCTATGGGCAAGCGCTTTACAGGAGCAATGGTGGGTATTTACGGGTATGCAGGCAAAAGTCCGCTGTATACGGAATTTTTGGATTTTAAATACCGGGAGAAGTAAAAGTAGTCAGGGAAGAGAGGCAGTTTGGATAACATGGCGAAAAAAGTAAACAGAGAATTGTTATTAAATGGAAATATGACAAAGGCAATTCTTTCTCTGGCAATCCCCGTGGTGATCAACAGTTTTTTGCAGACAATGTACAATCTTACGGACACATACTGGCTGGGGAGACTGGGAACGGCAGAACTGGCCGCTATTAATCTGGTAACACCGGTGCAGAATATTGTGATTAATTTTGGCTCCGGTATTACAGTGGCCGGTTCCGTTTTGATCTCACAGTATTTGGGAGCCGGGAAGGATGAAGAAGCCAAAAATATGGCCAATCAGATTTTTGCCTGTGCCATGATCTTTTCTGTTTTATGTGCCGTAATGGTGGCGCTTTTGACGCCATCCATTGTTTCCTTTTTGGGAGCGGAAGGTGAAACTTGGAAGCATGGAAGGACTTATCTGCAGCTGGTTATTCTGGATATGCCATTTCTTTATATTGTGAATATGTATGCAGCCATTAATCAGGCACAGGGAGATACACTGCGCCCCATGTTTCTTAATTTATTTGGGATTATACTGAATATGGTGTTAGACCCGCTTTTAATGGTGGTTTTCCATCTTGGAGTGGCGGGAGCAGCGCTGGCTACTGTAGGAGCTAAGATGGTGCCTGCAATAATTGCCTTTTTTCTGCTTCATAGCAGGAAAAAAGATGTTTACCTTCATTTAAAAAAATTAAAATTTGAAAAAGATAAATTAAAGAGTATTCTGGTCATTGGACTTCCCACAGCCATTGGCGGAAGTACCATGCAGTTTGGGTTTTTGCTGATGAGCAGGAATGTATTTAAATACGGACCTCAGGCAATGGCGGCCTATGGAATCGGAAATAAAGTCAACAGTCTGATTACTCTTCCCTCTAATGGAATCGGTTCAGCCGTTGCCACAATTGTAGGACAGAATGTAGGAGCTTCCCAGTATGAGCGGGCTGAACATGGTTATAAGATGTCAAGGAAAATCAGCGTTATTTTTCTTTTCATAGGAGGAATGATTTTGTCCAGAGCGCCTGTATCTGCTGCAATTGTAAGCATTTTTTCTGATGATGCCAAAGTAATAGGAATGGCTGCAGATTTTTTGAGCATTATGGCTTTCTGGTGTTTTACAAATGGAATATATAATTCCAGCATGGGCCTGTTTCAGGGGAGCGGACATACGGAAGTTACCATGATCATAGACGCTTCCAGACTTTGGATATTCAGATTTGCCACTTTGTTTGTCTGTGAAATGTGGCTGCACATGGGAGTTAGGAGTATATGGTATTCCGTAGTAGTAAGTAATGGGATATCAGCAATGCTTTTGTGGATTGTTTACCGAACAGGATATTGGAAAAAGAAAAAGATATCTGTTTAGAAACAAAGCGCTATATCTAACTTTGAGAATAGATATAGCGCTTTAAATTGTTGTATATTTTAATTATACTTCTTCTAAGTTAAATCCAAAATATCTGACAGCGTTGTTATAGGAAATATCCTTTACAATTTCAGATAATGTATCCATATCTGCGGGGAACTCCCCATTTTCTACAAGATCACCGATTAAATCACACATGATCCGGCGGAAATATTCGTGTCTTGTGTAGGACAGGAAACTTCTTGAGTCTGTCAGCATACCTACAAAACCGGAAAGGTTGCCTAAATTTGCAAGAGAAAGCATCTGATCTCTCATGCCGATCTTGTGATCGTTAAACCACCATGCGCTGCCTTGCTGGATCTTTGCAACGGCAGTGGAATCCTGAAAACATCCAAGAATAGTGCCAATGGATTGGTTATCATTTGGATTTAAGCTGTAAATGATGGTTTTAGGAAGTTCCTTTGTCTGAATTAATGCATTTAAAAAGTCTGCCATCTGAGAAGAGGGAGCGTAATTATTAATGCAGTCATAACCGGTATCAGGTCCTAATTTTTCATACATAAGACGATTATTATCACGTTTGCATCCATAATGGAGCTGCATGATCCAGCCACGCTTGCAGTATTCTCTTCCTACAAACAACATAAAGGCTGTTTTAAAAGATAATTCCTGCTCTTTGGTGATTTCACAGCCTTCAAGACGCTTTTGGAAGATTTCTTCCAAAGCTTCTTCAGAAGCAGGATAGTACATTACATATTCCAGTGCGTGGTCAGAAACATTGCAACCCATGGAAGCAAAGAAATCCATACGGTTTTGCAGGGCTTCTTTTAAGGTGGCAAAAGAAGTGATCTGAATGCCGCTTGCTTTTGAAAGAGAATCAAGATAATCCTTATATTCAGGCTTTTCTATATTCATAGCCTTATCGGGGCGAAAAGCAGGCAGAACCTGCACATTGAAACTGTCATCAGCAGCAATTTTGGTATGCCATTCAAGAGAATCTATGGGATCGTCAGTGGTGCAGATCAAAGTTACATTGGACTGTCTGATCAGATTGCGGACACTCATGGAATCCTCTGACAGTTTGACATTGCACAGATTCCATACTTCTTCGGCAGTGTTTTTGTTCAATGTGCCCGTATAGCCAAAATATCTCTGCAGTTCCAGATGGCTCCAATGATAAAGAGGATTACCGATAGCCTTGCCAAGAACTTCCGCCCATTTGAAAAACTTTTCTTTGTCGGAAGCATCTCCTGTGATAAAATGTTCATCTACGCCGCAGGAGCGCATAAAACGCCATTTGTAATGATCGCCGCCCAGCCAGACCTGTGTGATATTGTCGAATTTACGGTCTTCGGCAATTTCCTTGGGATTAATATGACAGTGGTAATCTAAAATAGGTGCTTTCTTGGCAAACTCATGAAAAAGAGTTTGGGAAGTGGGGGTGGATAATAAAAAGTCTTTATCCATAAATGGTTTCATAGAAAATCCTCCTTACTTAAATAATTATAGTTAATAAATGCCAGTTCACCATGGATCAAAGGGTGCTGGCGCGTTTAACCAGTTCTCCGGAAAAAATAGTTTTCTGGGGCATTTCTTCACCGTTAAGAGTTCCGATACAGGTCTTGACTAATTGGGAACAAAGAGTTTCCAAATGGTTGTCTACGGAGGAAAGCTCAGGCTCGCAGCAGACCGAAAGCAGAGAGTTATTATAGCCGATCACTGCTAAATCTTTTGGAATAGACAAGCCGTTTATCTTAGCGTATTTTACGGCTCCGGCAGCAAGCATATCTTCAGAAGCAAGGACAGCGTGGAAGGTGAGACCTTTTTTGCGCAACTCATTTAAAAAGTGGCAGACGCCGTCAATATCCTCATGGGAACCGTTAAAAAACTGCTGGTACTGCTTATTTAAAGGAATATCTTTCATTACATAAGCGGATTGATAGCCGGAGAGCTTTTTCTTGCCGCTGAAAGAAGTGGAATTGTACAGGTACAAAATATCCGTAATTCCCTGTCCGATCAGATGCAAAGCAGCATCCTGCATGGATTTAAAATCATCACACATGGTGCAGTATACATTAGGACAGTCAAGATCCGCGTTCAGCAGCATAATAGGAACCTGCTGTGCAGCATCGCGGATATACTGATTGTCACCGGCTTCGTCTTCAATAAAATTGGAACCCACCATTATGACACTGTCCACCCGCTGATTCAGAAGAAGAGCAAGTGAAGATTTCTTATTTTCAAGTTCGTAACCGGTACAGCAGAGGACAGAATTATATCCCCCTGCCCGAAGATTTCTTTCTATATGATAAATGGCCTTGGATAAATATAAATCGGAGGAATCTGCACACAGAATGCCCACCGTATTCATAGAATTTAATCCAAGTCCTCTGGCAAAGGCGTTTGGCGTATAGCCGCATTGTTCAATGACTTCAAGTACTTTTTTCCGGGTCTTGGGTTTTACATTTGCACTGCCGTTTAAAACACGGGAAACCGTAGCTATGGAAACGCCAGCCTGTTTAGAAATATCATAAATAGTCAATGCCGCAATCTCCTTTGATAAAAATTGTAAAAAGGGATGTAAATATTTACATAAAAAAACTAGTTTTATTATATAATAGGTCTTAAAAAAATACAATAACCGAAGTAAAAAAACTCAATGGAATTTTAAGAAATATACTGGAAAAATAAAGGGAAAAACTATATTGACTTCTATTTGAAAGGGTTGTAAAATTAGTGATGTAAGCACTTACATGAATTCTGCTTGTTAAAAGCATTTCTGAAAAATAAGAGTAGAGGCAAGGAGAGGGAAAATGGAATTATTATCAAAAAGCAAAACAGGTAAAAAAGAAAGACCGGTAAAAGTTTTACAGTTTGGGGAAGGCAATTTCCTGAGAGGATTTGTTGATTACATGATTGATATTGCTAACGAAAAGGGAACCTTTGACGGCGATATTGTATTAGTAAAACCGATAGAATTCGGTACACTTGACCGTTTCCATGCACAGGAGTCTCAGTATACAGTATCTTTAAGAGGTATCGTAGACGGCAAAGCGACTGTTCAGAACAGAATCGTTACCAGCGTCACGGATGTAGTGGCTGCTTATGAAGAATATGAAAAATACAGTGCTTTTGCAAAGCTTGATTCATTAAGATATATTGTGTCCAACACCACGGAAGCAGGTATCGTATATGATGAAAATGATAGACTGGATATGTGTCCTCCCGTAAGTTTTCCCGGAAAACTTGCAAAATTTTTATATGAAAGATATCAACATTTTAACGGCGCTATGGACAAGGGACTTGTGATGCTGCCGGTTGAATTGATTGACGATAACGGCATTCACTTAAAGGAATGTGTTTTAAAGCAGGCTGATAACTGGAATCTGGAAGAAGGATTCAAAACATGGCTGAATGAAGCCTGCATTTTCTGCTCCACCCTGGTTGACAGGATCATTACAGGATATCCGCGGGAAGAGGATCAGAAGCTTTGGGAAGAATGGGGATACAAAGATGAGCTGATCGTAACGGGAGAGCCTTTTGCCCTTTGGGTTATTGAATGTCCTAAGGATATCAGTGGTGAGTTCCCCTTAGACAAGGCAGGCCTTCCTGTTATTTATACGGATAATCAGAAACCTTATAAGCAGAGAAAGGTTCGTATCTTAAATGGAGCCCACACTTCCTTCTGCCTTGCTTCTTATCTTGCAGGTAATGATATTGTGCTCCAGTCCATGGAGGATGAAACAGTATTTAACTTTATGAAAAAGACAATTTTTGACGAGGTAATTCCCACACTTACCCTTCCTAAGCAGGACCTTGTGGACTTTGCGGAAGCGGTCATTGTCAGATTCAACAATCCTTATGTAAAACATGCATTATTATCCATCTCCTTAAATTCCGTTTCCAAGTGGAGAGCAAGATGCATGCCCAGTTTCTTAGGATACATAGAGATGAAGAAAGAACTGCCTAAGCATCTGACTTTCTCCCTTGCAGCGCTGATGGCATTTTATAAGGGTACGGAAATCAGGGATAAGGCACTGATCGGACATAGAGACGGTGAGGAATATAACATTATGGATGATAAAGCTGTCCTTGAATTCTTTGCAGCAAACAGTACCAAACCGTCTTTGGAATTTGCCAAAGCTTTCCTTAGCAATACGGAATTCTTTGGACAGGATTTAACAGAAATTGATAATCTTACGGAAGTGATTGCCGGATACCTGGATGAAATTGATAAGAAGGGTATGAGAAAGACCATGGAAGAGGAATTTAACTAAGAAAGCAGTAGAGATAGGGGTTACAGTATGCAGATATTTAAAATTCATGAAAAGGATAATGTGGCAGTAGCCATTGAAACCATACCGGCGGGAACATCCGTAAAGGTAAAGGAAGAGATGATTACAGCCAATATGGAAATTCCGGCAGGGCATAAAATGGCCCTTGCGGATATTGCTGTGGGCGGACAGGTGATCAAATATGGCTGCCCTATCGGCAATGCAAAGGAAGATATAAAAAAGGGTGATTGGATTCATGTTCATAATATAAAGACGGGATTAGGCGATCTGCTTACCTATACTTATGAACCGGATAACGTGAAGCGCCCGGAAGGAAAAGAAGTATTTTTTAATGGATTTGAAAGAAAAGACGGAAAAGCAGGAGTAAGAAATGAGATATGGATTATTCCTACAGTAGGCTGCGTCAATAACGTGGCAGCTGCCATTGCAAAGAAAGCAAATGAGTATGTGACGGGAAGTGTAGAGGAAGTAATCGCATTTCCACATCCTTATGGCTGTTCACAGATGGGAGATGACCAGGAACATACAAGGCAGATTCTGGCAGATCTGATCAACCATCCTAATGCAGGCGGAGTGCTTGTACTGGGGCTTGGTTGTGAAAACAGCAATATTGACGTATTAAAACCATACATTGGTGATTATGATGAGAACAGAGTGAAGTTCCTTGTTTCTCAGGAATCCGATGATGAGATAGCTGAGGGTGTTGCTCTTGTGAAAGAGTTGATTGATTATGCAGCGCCTATGAAAAGAGTACCTATCAGCGCTTCTAAACTGATCGTGGGATTAAAGTGCGGAGGAAGCGATGGTTTTTCAGGAATCACAGCCAATCCTCTGGTTGGAAAGTTTTCCGACCTTCTTATTGGAGCGGGAGGAACTACGATTCTTACGGAAGTTCCGGAAATGTTCGGCGCAGAAACACTGCTTATGAACCGCTGCGAAAATGAAGAACTCTTTGATAAGACAGTAACCCTGATCAATGATTTTAAGAATTACTTTAAAAGTCATAATCAGACCATATATGAGAATCCCTCTCCCGGCAATAAAAAGGGAGGCATTTCCACTTTAGAGGACAAATCCCTTGGATGTACGCAGAAATCCGGCAGTGCGCCTGTAAGCGGAGTGCTGCATTATGGAGAAAGGGTAAAGACGCCGGGGTTGAATCTTCTTAGTGCTCCGGGCAATGATCTGGTGGCTGCCACAGCCCTTGCAGCAAGCGGCGCCCATATTGTGCTGTTTACAACAGGAAGAGGAACGCCTTTTGCTTCACCGGTACCGACTATGAAGATTTCCAGTAATTCAAGGATCGCAGGCAAAAAATCAAATTGGATTGATTTTAATGCAGGCGTGCTTGTAGAAGGAGACAGTATGGAAGAAACGGCAGGGAAGTTGTTTGATCTTGTTATTGAAACAGCTTCAGGCCGGAAGGTATGCAGTGAAGAAGCAGGTTTCCATGATATGGCCATTTTTAAGCAGGGTGTTACGTTATAATTCAAGCGGGGAAAGCAGATGAAATTTGAAAATTATATTGATTCATATCTGAAAGGGTATCAAAATTATAAGTCCTACTGGAACTATGAGGATGGAACAGTGCTTCTTGGAGCGAAGCAGATGTATGAAGCTTCCCAAGATGAAAAATATTTTAACTTTATTAAAGATTATTTGGAGTATTTCATAAAAGAAGACGGAACCATTGACCATTATGAAATGGATAAATTCAATATTGACAGTATTAACAGCGGCAAGATCCTTTTCTTTATGTATGATAAGACAGGAGAGGAAAAGTATCGCAAGGCCATAGAAGTCATGATGGATCAGCTTCGCAGCCAGCCGAGATGTCAATGCGGAAACTTTTTCCACAAAGGAATATATCCAAATCAGATCTGGCTTGACGGTCTGTATATGGCACAGCCTTTTTATATGGAATATGAGACCAGATTTGAGAAGAAAGAAAAATATAATGATATCATCAGCCAGTTTGAAAATGCGCAGAAGCTTCTGTATAATAAGAAAAGGGGACTTTGTTATCATGCATATGATGAGGCAAAAGAACAGTTCTGGGCAGATAAGAAGACAGGATGTTCTCCTAATTTCTGGCTGCGCAGCATAGGATGGTTCTTAATGGCTCTGACCGATACGATGGATTGTATGAGCATTGAAATATTTGAACAGTATAAGAAGCTGGAGACTATGTTTAAGCAGATGCTTAAAGGTATCTTACAGTATCAGGATGAGGACAGCAAATTGTTTTATCAGATTGTTGACAGGGGAGATATTGTAGGAAATTATCTTGAGACATCGGGAAGCGCCATGATAGCTTATGCCATTCTAAAAGGCTGTAACATGGGTGTTCTCCTGAAAGAAAAGTATGCTGTTATAGGCGAGGGCATCTTAAGCAGTCTGCTTGAAAAGAAACTGGTGGAAAAGGACGGCGCTTTCCATCTTACGGGCATCTGTCAGATGGCAGGACTGGGACCGGAAAATAAACCTTTCAGGGATGGAAGTATAGAATATTATCTGTCAGAAAAAGTGGTAGATGACGATCCTAAGGGTGTAGGACCGCTGATGATGGCATACAGTCAATATCTGCAGCTGCAAAAGGAAATGGAACTATAATTAGAGGGTTTTTAACCCTCTAATATTGTATTACAATAAGCTGGCTCGCGAAGCGTGACAGCGTTTGTTGAGATGAATGATAAATGTTTCACAAATCTTTAGGAGGAAAGGAAGATATGGAACTGAAACTGATTATGAAATCAGCAAGGAGTGCAGTAATTGAAATTGCTGACGGGGGCACTTTTTACACCAGGGAAAAATACAGGATTTTTGTAAACGATAAGTATGATAAAGATACAGAAACCGTAATTACATCCATATTTCATTTAAAACCCGAGACGAAATATGAAATAAGGATTGAAAAGGAAGATGGAACATGGTCCGATAAGATCAAGTTTACTACCGAATGTGAATTTGTCACATTGAATGTCAAAGATTTTGGCGCCAAAGGAGACGGACTGCAGGATGATACGAAATTTATTCAGGCTGCAATTCTTTCCTGCCCGAAAGAAAGCAGGATTCTGATTCCCAAAGGAACTTATCGGATTACCAGCCTGTTTTTAAAGAGCAATATCAACATTGAAATTGAAAAGGGAGCGGAGCTTAGAGCTGATACGGAACGGTTTTCTTATCCGAAATTCCCGGGACTGATTGAAAGCTATGATGAAACAGATGAATATAATCTGGGGACATGGGAGGGCAATCCGCTGCCTATGTTTGCCGGGATCATTACAGGGATAGATGTGGAAAATGTAATGATTTACGGTGAGGGATGCATTAACGGTAATGCTTCTAAAGAGAACTGGTGGAAAAATCCTAAGGTGATGGTAGGAGCCTTCAGACCAAGGATGTTTTTCATTAATCATTGCAGGAGGATTACGCTGCTGGGAGTGAAATTCACAAACAGTCCTTCATGGACGCTGCATCCTTATTTTAGTGATGATTTGAAGTTTTATAACGTTATTGTTGAAAATCCCAGTGATTCGCCTAATACCGATGGCCTTGATCCCGAATCCTGCAAAGACGTTGAGATCGCAGGAGTCAGATTTTCTCTTGGAGACGATTGCATTGCCGTAAAATCCGGCAAGATCTATATGGGCCGGAAGCATAAGATACCCTCTGAAAATATCCATATCAGGCAATGTCTGATGGAAAACGGACATGGTGCAGTTACTATTGGAAGTGAAATGGCAGGGGGCGTTAAGAATCTGACAGTGGAGGAGTGTCTGTTCAGGAATACGGACAGAGGACTGCGTATCAAAACCAGACGGGGCCGGGGAGAAGATGCTGTTCTTGATAAAATTACCTTTAAGAAAATCCATATGGATCATGTAATGACGCCTTTTGTTGTCAATAGCTTTTATTTCTGCGATCCGGACGGAAAAACAGAGTATGTCCAAAGCAGGGAATGGATGCCGGTAGACGACAGAACGCCTTATATTAAAAGACTTGATTTTGAAGATATTTATGCAGAAAACTGCCATGTGGCGGCAGCTTATTTTGACGGTCTTCCGGAACAGAAGATAGAAGAAATCATTATGAGAAACATCACAGTCACTTATGCAGATCATCCAAAGTGTGATGTGCCGGCTATGTCAGAAGGCGTGGAAGCATGCAGTTTAAAAGGGATTTTTGCAAATAATGTGAAGAAATTAGTACTTAGAAATGTCTCTATTAATGGACAGAAAGGAGAAGCTGTTGTTTCCTGTAATGTAGATGAACTGGAACAATAGAGAAGTGGCAGATGCAGATAGGAATTCGTTTACATGACACTAAAGATCTTCCTCTTAAAGACAGGCTTGATGAAGTAAACAGGCAGGGATTTTCCTGTGTTCATCTTGCCCTGTCCAAGGTGATAAAGGAAAATTCAGTGGCTCCGGAATCTTTAACGCCGGGTTATGCCATGTATTTAAAGAGACTTTTTGCAGACAAAGGACTTGATATAGCAGTGCTGGGATGTTATTTGAATCTGGCAAATCCCAATGCTGAAAAATTGAAAAATATCGTGGAAAAATATAAAGCCCATATCCGCTTTGCAAGTCTGTTGGGATGCGGCGTGGTAGGAACGGAAACAGGCGCCCCCAACGAAGCATACAAATATGAACCGGCCTGCCATGGCGAAGAGGCTTTAGAACTGTTTATCAGAAATCTCCGGCCTGTGGTGGAGTATGCAGAAAAAATGGGTGTGATCTTTGCCATTGAACCGGTTTGGAAGCATATTGTATGGAATCCCAAAAGAGCCAGGAAGGTTCTTGATGAAATCCATTCCCCTAATCTTCAGATTATTTTGGATCCGGTTAATCTGCTGGATATCAGTAACTATGAAAGCCAGGTGGAAATCGTAGAAGAAGCCATTGACCTTCTTGGAGAAGAAGTTGCGGTGGTACATATTAAGGATTATATTGTAAGGGACGGCAAACTTGATTCCGTAGCGGCAGGAACCGGCCAGATGGATTATACGGCCATTATGAAATTCATAAAGGAACGAAAGCCCTATATCCATACTACTTTGGAAAATACAGTTCCGGAAAATGCCCTGCAGGCAAAAATGCACATTCAGAATCTATGGGAAAAGGCCTGAGACCTTTACGGATCCCAGTGATCATTACCGGATAATACGGATTCCTTAGTATAACTAAGGGCCTCTGAATCTGTTAGCCGGCGTACAAAAGGAGCGCGTTTTTCAGGGGAGGCTCCGTTACCGGTGCTGTGATATTCTCCATAAAGAACAGTATTGTGTGCTTCTTTTTTGTTCCAGTCATGAAAGCCTTCTTCCCTGATATGGGAATCCAGCTGGCAGTCAATTAAGATAGTTTTTGCAAAATTGCGCCAGGGTCTGCCGAGATAAACACTTCTGTCAGGACAGGTGCTGGTAAAACGGCATTCATGGAAGACATAGCCAAAGGGGTGTCCTTCAGGAGTGGAAGCGGCGGTAACATAGCCATAAACAGGTGGAACTCCATCTTTCCAGGGAAGTTCTTCGGAATAAACGGAAGCAATTTCACAGTGGTCAAAGTAAGCGATAGCGCTTCCGAAAATGAAGTCAACGTCACCACAGATATAGCAGTCCTTATAATACTGGCGGCCTACGATCCTTTCATCGAATTCCTTAGGACCGATAAAACCGCCGGGGGATAAGGGACTTGGAGGCAGAGGACCGGTAAACAGAGTATCCTGATAGCTCTCCAGCCGGCAGTCTTCAAGGAATATCCTGTCACCATCAGCATATAGTGCAATAGCCTGCCCGACTAAAGACCGGGGAGAGGATTCATTGCGGATGGTAAGGTGGGAAAGGGTAATATCGTGGCTGTTAAGGAACATGGTATAGGAACGGAAGGTTCCACGCTTAGAACCGTCCGGCATCTTTTGGGTGGCATGATCGTTAAAAGCAATGATCGTAGAGGCTGCATCCTCACCAATGATACTTACAAAGGGCCGTTCAATAGCTATTTTTTCATGGTAAATACCGGATTTAAGAAAAATAGAGGCCGGTTCTGTACTGTCTTTGGGAAGATGTGCAATAGCTTCTGATAAAGTGGAAAAGCAATTTACGCCATCAGGGATCTTGGAAACAGTGAAGTTTATCATAAAAGGAATCCTTTCTTACATATAAACAGTATTTTAATATAATTTTATAAAATGATAGTATCATCATAACATAGGAAGAAAAAAAAGAACAGAAGGAGAAGGGAAAGTATGAGCAGATTAAAGATTAGTACGCCCAATAAGGCGCAGCTGACGGTGGAACGTTTGTATAAAGACCTGGAACGACATATTATTGCCAGCCCTCCGGGACTTTGTCCTATTGATCTTCAGCTGTCTTTCCTAAAGACCTGCCATGCACAGACCTGCGGCAAATGTGTACCCTGCCGTGTGGGCCTTGCGCAGCTGGCAAATCTGATAGAGGATGTACTGGAAAACAGGGCAGATTTAAAAACACTGGAAAAAATTGAAACAACGGCAAATAATATTACAGATTCCGCAGACTGTGCTATCGGTTACGAAGCGGCACATATGGTTTTAGCAGGCCTTGATGGTTTCCGGGAAGATTACCTGTATCATATTGAACACGGAAAATGTTCCTGTTCCATTACCCAGCCGGTGCCCTGTGTGGCGCTCTGTCCTGCAGGTGTGGACATTCCCGGTTATATTGCACTGGTTAAAGAGGAAAGATATGCGGATGCTGTCAGACTGATCCGCAAGGACAATCCTTTTCCTACAGCCTGTGCTTTGATCTGCGAGCATCCCTGTGAGGCCAGATGCCGCAGAAGCATGATAGACAGTCCCGTCAACATTCGTGGACTGAAAAAAATGGCAGTGGACAATGCAAGAGCCAATACAGTACCTGTACCGGAAAAAGCAGCAAGCACAGGCAAGAGAGTAGCTATTGTAGGTGGCGGACCGGGAGGACTTTCAGCTGCCTATTATCTGGAATTGATGGGGCATCATGCAGTTGTTTTTGAAGAAAAGAGCAAGCTTGGAGGGATGCTGCGTTACGGAATCCCCAATTACCGTTTCCCAAGAGAAAGGCTGGAAGAGGATATTGAGGCCATTCTGTCTACCGGGGTAGAGGTACATACAGGTGTAACCGTAGGAAACGATAAAGATGACATTTCCCTGGAAAAACTGAGAGAAGATTTTGATGCCGTTTATATTGCAATCGGCGCTCATACTGATAAGAAAATCGGTATTGAAGGGGAAGAATCCAATGGGGTCATATCAGCAGTAGAAATGCTGCGCAGCATTGGAGATGACAATCCTCCTGATTTTAGAGGTAAAAAAGTAGTAGTTGTAGGAGGCGGTAACGTTGCAATGGACTGTACCCGCTCTGCCATCAGATTGGGAGCAGAGTCTGTCGGTATCGCTTACCGGAGAAGACAGGAAGATATGACGGCTCTTCCGGAAGAAGTAGAAGGGGCTGTTGCAGAAGGGGCGCAGTTATACAGCCTAAAAGCGCCTCATAAAATAGAAGCTGATGAAGCGGGCAATGTAACGGCAATCTGGGTGGAACCTCAGATCATTGGTCCCATTGATGCATGGGGAAGAGCACGGCCTGTGAAGGCAGATGTTGAATTAGTCCGTATTCCCTGCGACGTAGTGATTGTTGCAATCGGACAGGGAATTGAATCCAGGCATTTTGAAGAATCAGGAGTACCCATAAAGAGAGGTGCCCTTGATTCCTCCAGTGAAAGCGGAATCAAAGATATTCCCGGTGTTTTTGCAGGAGGTGACTGTGTTACGGGACCGGCAACTGTTATCAGAGCAATTGCTGCGGGCAAAGTAGCTGCTGCAAATATTGATGAATATCTTGGCTACAAGCATTTGATTTCCTGTGATGTGGAAATTCCCCAGGTGCGGTATGAGGATAAAACGCCTTGTGGCAGAATTAACTTAAGCGAAAGAGAGTCTGATGAGCGCAAGAAGGATTTCGATGCCATTGAATGTTCCATGACGAAGCAGGAAGCATGTCAGGAGGCCGGAAGATGCTTAAGATGCGATCATTTCGGATATGGTAACTTGAAAGGAGGCAGAGCAGCAATATGGTAAATTTAACAATAGACGGAAGAGAAGTTTGTGTGCCGGAAGGCACTACCATTATGAAGGCTGCCGCCTTGGCAGGGATTATGATTCCTCATCTTTGTTATCTGGAAGGGATCAATGAGATTGGCGCCTGCAAGGTCTGCGTAGTAGAGATGCAGGGAAAAATCAAACTGATTACCTCCTGTAATAACCCGGTAGAGGAAGGAATGGTGCTTTTTACCAACTCACCGAAAGTACGCAGCGTAAGGAGAACCAATGTGGAGCTGATCCTGTCCCAGCATGATTGTAACTGTGCAGTCTGTGTACGAAGCGGGAACTGTAATCTGCAGAAGATTTCCAATGATCTTGGAATTTTGGAAATTCCCTATGATAAGGAAGTACCCTCCGGCTCATGGAATCAGGAATTTCCATTTATCAAAGATGCAGGTAAATGTATTAAATGCATGCGCTGTGTGCAAATTTGTGATAAAATACAGGATCTCCATATCTGGGATGTGCAGAATACCGGTTCCAGAACAACGGTAGATGTGACAGAAAACAAATGTATTGAAAACTCTGACTGCAGTACCTGCGGACAGTGTGTTACCCACTGTCCTACAGGAGCACTTCGTGAAAGAAATGATGTGCCGGAAGTATTTAAAGTATTGGCAGACCCAAATAAGATCACTGTGGTACAGGTGGCTCCTGCCGTAAGGACTGCCTGGGCTGAAAATATGAATATCCCTAAAGAAATGGCAACGGAAGGAAGGATGGCGGCTGCTTTAAAGCAGGTAGGATTTGACTATGTGTTTGATACCTGTTTTTCAGCAGATCTAACAATTATGGAGGAAGGCAACGAATTCCTGCAAAGACTTTCGGAAATCAAAGAATCAGGAATTCCCATGTTTACTTCCTGTTGCCCCGGCTGGGTCAAATTCATGAAATCCCAGTATCCGGAGTATGCGGACAGATTATCAAGCGCTAAATCCCCCCAGCAGATGTTTGGGGCGGTGACTAAAACATATTTTGCTGAAAAAATAGGCGTCTCACCTGATAAAATATGTTGTATTTCCATTATGCCCTGTATTGCCAAGAAAGGTGAAGCATCATGGGAGGGTATGGATGTAACAGGAACAGGACCGGATGTAGATATCGTACTTACCACAAGAGAACTGGTCCGTCTTTTGAAAGCGGAGCATATTATGCCGCAGCTTTTAAAAGAAGAAGAGTTTGATTCTCCTTTAGGTGAAAATTCCGGCGCCGGTGTTATCTTCGGGGTAACCGGAGGGGTTATGGAAGCTGCCCTCCGTACAGCTGTTTCCATTATAGAAGGAGGTAATTCAAACCCTGAGAAATTCAGCGATGTGCGTGGTGAAGAAGGACGAAGGGAAGTTACTTACCATGTTAACGGTGTGCCGATCAGAACCTGTATCGTTAACGGACTTGGCAATGCCAGAAAAATGATGGAAGATATTGTAAATGGCAAGGTATCTTATGACTTTGTAGAAGTGATGGCATGTCCCGGAGGATGTGTTGGAGGCGGAGGACAGCCTATTTTAGACGGTGTGGAGATGGCATATGTCCGTGCCCCTAAGCTCTATGAGCTGGATAAAAGAAGAGAAATCAGATTTTCCCACGAAAATCCTGAGATCAAGAAAATATATGAAGAGTATTTGGAAAAACCCCTATCCGAAAAGGCGCATCATTTGCTGCATGTTGAGCATGCTAAAAAATAGTGGTGCATCACAGCCCGGGGAAGGAGGATAGCAGGCGATGCCTAAAGAAAAGAAAAAACGGATTTTTGATATTATCCAGATTGGATTTGATGAAGACTGGCAAAGCAGGGCCTTTGACATTATGTTGATGGTCATGATTTTAGCTAATCTGTTTATTGCGGTTTACTCTACATTTGACAGTGCAGAACCATATATGGGTCTTCTGGGAACGGTTGAACTGATCACGGTAGTTGCATTTGCCATAGAGTATGGACTGCGTATCTGGACGGCAGAGTATTTGTATCCGCAAAAATCAAAAAAACAGGCGGTTGTTAAATATATTACTTCATTTAGCGGGATTATTGACATGCTTTCCTTTGTGCCGTATTTTCTTCCAATCTTTTTCCCTATGGGCATTGTGGCATTCCGTATGTTCCGGGTAGTAAGGATTTTCCGATTGTTCCGTGTTAATGCTTATTATGATGCATTAAACGTGATCGGCGATGTAATCCGTGGGAAGAGAGATCAGATCCTGTCATCCATTTTCATTATATTGGTACTTATGCTGGCTTCCTCCCTATGTATGTATAGTCTGGAAAATGAAGCTCAGCCGGAAGTATTTAGAAATGCCTTTTCCGGTTTTTGGTGGGCGGTATCAACGCTTTTAACAGTAGGCTATGGAGATATTTATCCAATTACCATTCCGGGCCGTATTTTTGGTATTATCATTACATTCCTGGGAGTTGGAATGGTGGCTATTCCTACAGGTATCTTATCAGCAGGATTCGTAGAGCAATATACTCGTGTGAAAAGTGTTCAGGATTATTCTCTGGAAACGAACATTCGCTTTATTCGTTTGGAAATTGAAAAAGATCATCCATGGATCAACCAGAAAGTAAGTCAGCTTGCCCTTCCACCGGGGCTTTTGATGGCAGCTATCCAAAGGGGAAAAGAGGTAGTGGTTCCCAGAGGAAATACCATCATTCAAAAAGGAGATTATATAGTGCTGGGAGCGGAAGGATACCATGATGACTTAGGCATTACTCTCAAAGAAATTATTTTGAAGGAGCATCATCCATGGGTAAATCAGATGATCAAAGATCTGGATATTTCCAGGCAGACTTTGATCGTAATGGTTCGTCGCAATGAAAAACTATTGATTCCCAGCGGTTCATTGGTCCTTAGAGCGGAGGATATGGTGATTCTATATACCAAGAAAACATATCGCGGTATGCAGACTTTAGAGGTCTGAGCTTTTAGAGAATTTATAGAATAACAGGGGACTGTCTGTATTCATTTACAGGCAGTTTCTTTTTATACTTCTGGGAAAATACAGATTCGTAAATGCTGCTGGAAAAAATATCCTGTTCCAGCATGGCAAGGCCATGAACATCCAGAATATTTTCGGCATCAGCCAGTTTGCTGATAATGGGAATCTCGCCATGTTTTTTGATGGCAGAAAGAAGTACGGATGCTTCTTTTCGGAAACCCAGCAGTCTTGCGTAGGGAGTAAAAAGCTCCCGTTTGAGGATCGGTTTCCGATAACTGTCCGGTGTGGTAATATGAAGCAGAATATGGAAAAGGGCGCGGTTTACTTTGGTGTGGGTAATATTTTTTGACTTAAGCAGAGCGGAAAATCCGGTAAAATCCGTAAAATCAGGAAGAAACTTCACAATTCTGCGGGAAAGCTCACTGTTGCAGTCAAGATATCCGGTAAAGCCATTTTGACATTCCGTAAGAAGCCTGTAGTGGAGAAGAGAAGAAAAGTCATCAGAAGTCAGAAAACTCTCAGAGGAATCTGCATTTTCAATGGTCTTTCGAATTGCTGATGCAGAACTGAAAACAGAACAATCATCATTAAGGGTAGTCTCGTGATAAGCATCTCCCAGTCTTTTTACGGTAACAGGCACAATGGGACTGTGAAGAGCAAATAATGCTTTACAGTATTCCAAAGCAAGAATATTGTTAGGGGAAGACAGAAAATCCGGTATTTCCGAAAAAGGAGAAGCGCTGCCGGCAGTCTGGTAAATGGCCTTGCTTCGTGCTGCAGGAAAGGACATGCCCTGTTTCTGGAAAGAAGAAAGCAGCTGGCGGTATGGTGCAGGCTCAGAAAGAAGAAGCTCTGCACAGTTTTTGATCATATGAATATCACCGCATTCACTGCCAAAGGAAAGATAGTCTACCACACCCAGCCGGTTTAAGAGGGAAACGCCGCCGCCGGCAAAAAACTCCGCACTGGAAACTGCGTACAGGCAGGGAAGCTCAAGGACAATATCAGCCCCTCCGAGAAGTGCCATCTGTGTACGCAGGTACTTGTTAAAAATAGCGGGAGCGCCTCTTTGAACAAAATCCCCGCTCATAACTACTAAAATGAAGTCGGCCCCTGTAAGACGTCTGGTTTCTTCAATTTGATATTTGTGTCCGCTGTGGAAGGGATTATATTCTGCAATGATGGCGGCGGTTTTCATGATAATCATCCTTTTGTTGTTTTAGTGACAATAGATACTGCATTTAATGTATCATAAAAATACAGTGCAGTCAAAAACCCCGCTGCAATCTGATTTTGTACTGAAATTTACACAATTTTTTTATGTTTTTATACTTGTGAGAAAAGAAGGGATAAGATATAATTTTTATATATGTGTAAGCGTTTACATGCTTATGAAAGAGGGTCGAAAGGAGAAGGTATTATGTCGTATATTGATGTGATTAAGGACAAGGCAAGATCAGATAAAAAAACTATTGTATTGCCTGAAACGACAGACAAAAGAACGCTGATCGCTGCATCACACATTCTTGAGGAGGGGATTGCAGACATCATTATGATCGGCAACAAAGAAAAAATCATGGATGGTGCTACATGGCTTGAAATTGAATTGGATGGGGTAAAAATTGTAGATCCGACTAATTGTGATAAGCTGGACGAGTATGTAGACTTATTATATGAAACCAGAAAATCAAAGGGAATGACGCCGGAAAAAGCAAGAGAAATTTTGCTGCATGATTTCCTTACTTTTGGTGTAATCATGGTTAAGGCCAATGATGCTGACGGTATGGTTGCCGGAGCATGTCATGCTACAGCAGATACATTAAGGCCTGCACTTCAGATTCTGAAGACAGCTCCCGGTGTGAAACTTGTATCCGGTTTCTTTTTGATGTGTGTACCGAATTGCGAATTCGGGGATAATGGAACATTCCTTTTTGCGGACTGTGGATTAAACCAGAATCCAACAGCAGAGGAACTGGCTGCTATTGCAGATTCCTCAGCAAGAAGCTTTAAAAGCCTTGTAGGGAGCAAGCCGATCATTGCTATGTTGTCCCATTCTACCAAAGGCAGTGCAAAGCATGAGATGGTAGATAAAGTGGTGGAAGCAACAAGGATTGCACATGAGCAGTATCCAAGTCTTACTGTAGATGGAGAACTTCAGTTAGATGCGGCTTTAGTGCCTTCTGTTGCCAAATCAAAATCTCCCGGCAGTGAAGTGGGCGGCAAGGCCAATGTTTTGATCTTCCCTAACCTGGATGCAGGAAATATCGGATATAAACTGGTGCAGAGACTGGCGAAAGCGGAAGCATATGGTCCTATGCTGCAGGGAATTGCGAAGCCTGTCAATGATCTGTCAAGAGGATGCTCATGGCAGGATATTGTGGGTGTAGTAGCATTAACAGCCGTTCAGGCACAATTGGCATAATAGGAGAAAATGGAGGATTCAAATGAATATTTTGGTTATTAACTGTGGCAGTTCATCCCTTAAGTTCCAGTTGATAGATGCAAGGACAGAAAAGCTGATTGCGAAAGGACTTTGTGAAAGAATCGGCATTGATGGAAGTCAGATCACTTATACTCCTTTGGAAGGAGAAAAAACAGAAACAGTAACACCTATGAAAGATCATACCGATGCAATCCGTCTGGTCTTAGATGCATTAACGGATGAAAAGACAGGGGTCGTAAAAAGCCTTGACGAAATAGGAGCAGTAGGACATCGTATTGTTCATGGCGGTGAGAACTTTGCTTCTTCTATACTTATTACGGATGAGGTCATCCGGGCAATTGAAGAGTGCAATGATTTAGCACCTTTACATAATCCTGCCAATTTGATCGGTATTGCAGCCTGCAAAGAGCTGATGCCAAATACACCTATGGTAGGCGTATTTGATACGGCATTCCACCAGACTATGCCGGAAGAATCATATCTTTATGGAATTCCTTATGAATATTATGAAAAATATAAGGTAAGAAGATATGGATTCCACGGAACCAGCCATTCATACGTATCCCATCAGGCAGCAAAGGTACTTGGTGAAAAATATGAAGAGTTAAAGCTGATTGTCTGCCATCTGGGAAATGGCGCCAGTATATCTGCCGTAAAGAATGGCAAATGTGTGGATACTTCCATGGGACTTACACCTCTTGAAGGATTGATCATGGGCACTCGTTCCGGTGATCTGGATCCGGCTATTATTGAATTCCTTTGTAATAAGGAAAACAAGAGCGTGGGAGAAATTTTAAATGAACTGAATAAAAAGTCAGGAGTGTTGGGACTTTCGGGTGGATTTTCTTCCGATTTCAGGGATTTAGAGGCAGAGTTCCATAAGGATTCTGATTTTGCGGTGAGGACATTAAAGGCTTTTGCATATAGAGTGGCGAAATACATAGGCGCTTATACAGCAGCCATGAATGGAGTGGATGCCATCTGCTTTACGGCAGGACTTGGAGAGAACAGCGGCTTTATCCGTGAAAAAATTTGTGCATATCTGGGTTATCTTGGCATTACTCTGGATCCGGAGGCAAACAGCAAGCGTGGAGAGGATCTTGTGATCACTACGAAGGATAGCAAAACAAAGGTTCTGGTAATTCCTACCAATGAGGAACTTGCCATTGCAAGGGAAACTTACGCGCTTGTGAAATAATTTCTTGGGAGGTATTGACAAAATATAGCGTCGTAGTTATAATTACTTGAGTGTGCAAGGATATCTTTGCGCACATGGGAGTTTGTTATGTTGATGAATTTATCTGATGTATTTTCGGCTGAAGGAAAAGTAAAGAAATTGGAGCTGCCTTATGAGCATGACAGTTTTTTTTATTTAGGAAATGAGTATCCGATCAGTGATAAGTCAGAAATTTCCATTACTTTAACGAATATCGAGACAGGCATTGTTCTTGTGGAAGGAAAGTTTTCTATTACATTTTCCATTCCCTGTGACAGGTGTTTACAAAGTGTAACGGTTCCTCTTAAGGTGACATTTACACATCAAATAGTATCACCTGAAAAAGAGAATGCAGCAGAAATGTTAAATGAGGAAGCGCTGGAGGAAGAACAGTGTTTTGTATCAGGATATCAGTTGGATACAGATGCTCTCATAAATAATGAAATCTTAATTAATATGCCTGTTAAAGTTCTGTGCAGGGAAGACTGTAAAGGTATTTGTCCTGTCTGCGGCAGAAATTTAAATGAAGGGGAATGTGGGTGCGATTCTTTTGTACCGGATCCCAGAATGGCAGCAATTAAAGATATCTTTAACGCAAATAAGGAGGTGTAACGATGTCTATTTGTCCTAAGAATAAATCTTCCAAAGCAAGAAGAGATAAAAGAAGAGCAAACTGGAAAATGAGTGCTCCTACATTAGTAAAGTGCAGCAAATGCGGCGCCCTGATGATGCCCCACAGAGTATGTAAAGCATGCGGTTCTTACAATAAGAAAGAAATCATCAGTGTTGACTAATTAAATTGATTGTTTATCGAGGGTTTCAAGTTTGAAGGGTTTCAGATTTGAAGCCCTTGATTTGTTTGTATAAAAAGCGCAATGGCGCGTATTGGCAGAAGAAATATGACAAAATGCGAGGAACAAAATGAATTCACCGGAGAAAAAATATCATATAGAGTTTAATAAAGCTGTTGAACAATATTCTGATATGATATACAGGATTGCTATAGCAATAACAGGTAATGAAGAAGATGCCAAGGATGTTTTCCAGGAAACCTTCCTAAGACTTGTAAAGAATCAGGATAAAATACAAAGTGAAGAACATTTGAAGGCATGGCTGATTCAGGTTTCCGGCAATTGCGCCAAGACCATTGCATCCAGTCCATGGAATAAAAAGACACAGGGATTTTTAGGTGAAATAGAAGGAAATAATCAGACAGATGTCCTCTTAAAGAATCATCTGCTGTCAGAACTGCATCGGCTTCCGCAAAAATATTCCATGGTGTTATATCTGTTTTATTATGAGGGATATGCAATTAAAGAAATTGCAAAGCTGCTGAATAAGAATGAAAACAGTATTAAAACACTTTTGAACAGAGGAAGGAATCTTCTGCGGAAAAGACTGAAGGAAGGAGGGGAAGGTAATGAAGAATCTGTATGAAAAAGATAATGAGTTGAGAAAAGAATTTCAGGATGCTTTTTTGAATATCCGGGCATCTGAAGAATTAAAAGACCATACCCTCACGCAGATGCTGATGGGAAAGGAGCCAAGGAGAAAGTCTCTACCGGTAAAGAAAACGAAACTCTTGTATTATGGTATTCCTGCAGCAGCTTTAGTTTGTGTTCTGATCTTTGCCGGTACACTGGGAGGAACCATGGGAGCTTCTTATGTCACAGCCATGGAAGAAGGTGTTTATTACGACAGCGTAGAACTGAAAGATGGAGAGATTTTGTTTGTGGCAAACCGTGTTGCTATTTCCGTTACGCCCAGTGCAGGGGGAATTGTGATAGGGCAGGAAGATAATGAGGAGATAACCGTGTGGAAGGTCATAGAAGAAAACGAGACAGATACAGGGGGATCTCTGATATATCAGAGAACAGGCACCGTAGCTTTGCCCAAAATCAGTGAAATGAGCTGGTCGCATATAGGAGAGCAGAAAATCTATGTTACTGTTTTGAAGACAGAAGAAATAAGGTACCAGGCGGTTTTTGAAAAAGACGGACAGGTATTGGAAGTGATAGGAAGAAATGTTACTCAAAAAGAGTTTATTGACTACCTTTACAGGAAAGTAAAAAATAAAGTGCCATCATGAAACTTTTCGTTCTCTTTTTTAGTATATATTATATAGGGATATGAAAAAGGTATCCCTGGTCCATAACAGAAAACAGACAGACTTAAGGAGAAAGAATATGAGGCATAACCAAAGCGGATTTAAGAAATTAGCGTTACTGCTTACGATGGTGCTGCTGCTTGGCGGCTGTGGAGGTAAACAACCCACAGAGGAAACACCTGTGTCAAATGAGCAGAATACGGAACAGAGCAGCGTAGCAGAAAAAGAACAGGATCTTGAAAGCGGCGGACAGGAAACATCATCGGATACCGAAGATGCAGCATTGGTGGATGAACTGAAAAAGAAATATTCTGCTGCCGACAAAAATGAGTATGATGGAAATGTCATAAAAGTAGACAGAAATGAGTCTATTCAGCTTGAAATCGGGTATAATCCATGGGATAACGATGTCAGTCCTTATGACAGTTTTACTGTTTATCAGGATGCAGACCTTAAGTTTCCCATTGAATTGGGGTACATCGATTATGATGCGGGAGCAGGGATACTTACCCTTAATCCCCCATATTCCGGCGTTGCCGAAATTATGGATTCAGATAGTGTTGACTTAAGCCATTTAAAGGGGAATTATCTTTCAGGTGATGATGAAAACGGCTGGGGAACATTGTCACAGTATTATATGAAGACATCTGTAGATCTGAAAACAGGAAAAGCGCTGCCATCACCGGTAATTACTGTTATTAAGGTAAATGCAGAAATTCCACAGGCACCGCAGCTTGTATTTAGCCAGTTGGAAGACGGATATGCAAAGTTTTCATGGAAAGCAGTGCCCGGTGCGGAAGGGTATCTTCTGTTCAAAATCAACAAGGATGAGGAAGGATTATGGAATTATTGCCATGCTTTTGCTGATGTGAAAGGAACAGAATGGACCAGTGAAAAGGATAATGTAAATGAATTTGAAGGGCAGATATTATCCTTAAATTATCGGTTTATACAGTATTTTACATCCCAGGATATGTCAGAGTGGATGGAAGGAGACGGAGCGTTCCTGAAAGAGTTCGGAACTGATGATATTGCCTATGATGAATATTGGGACGAATACTATGGAGTACTTGCCTACAATGCAAAGGGATGTTCACCTATCAGTAATCTTTTAAGCGCTAAGGATGTTTCCCGTATGTTGCCTCACGAGAAGGCTGACCATAGCAATGAGAGCAGTTTCTTTGATATCCACGGAGTGTCAGATCTGCCGGCAGTTATGAATGTAACGATGTGCGATGGAAGCAAGGCTCAGAAGGTACTGCTTTTTGATTTTGACAAGATGGAAAAAGATGAGGAGTACAATGTTATCAGGGTTTCAGGCAAAGCTCTTCAGACGCCTTTTTCATATACATTTTCCGTATATGACGTTAACTGGGATACTTTGGATGCTGATATAGAAGCAGTGAAAAAACGTCAGGATGAATTGATCAACAAGGGCGGAAATGTAGCCCCGTCTTTAAAGATTGATGAAGATACTTCTTCTAAAGAGGAAGAAACAAAGCCGGAAGAAAGTAAACCGGAAGAACAGAAACCCAAGGAAGATGAACAATCAAAAGCGGATGAGAAGTCTGAGAATACTCAGACTTCTCAGAATGGACGTAAAGAAATAAAGATTACCGCCAACTCTGCAATGAGTGAATATATTGCAATAAATATGCTTGAAACTAAAGGAGCAATTGATCTGGCAGCTTTCCCTGAATCAGCAGATGTTGAGCAGGTAGTAGATGCTTTTTTTGAAGCACAGTACCAGAATCCTCTGATACTTGGCATACAGGGAGGAAGCTTTGATTCGGAAAAAAGAATTTTATTTGTTGAATATGATTTTGATCCGCAGGTCACGGCAGCAAAGCAGGAAGAAATATTGGAGAAGGTATCGCAGATCACAGGAGAGATCATCTCTGACGGTATGACGGATGTAGAGAAGGAAATGGCCATCAATACATGGCTTTGTGAGAATGCAGTATATGATGATGCAGCTCTTGAAAATGCAGAGAAGTATTCTTTTACCCAGGTAGATGAAGACTTTTATGATTCTTTTACAGCTTACGGAATACTCACTGAAGGAGTAGGGGTCTGTGCCAGTTATTCCGCATCTTTTAAACTGCTGGCAGATGCAGCAGACCTTGATAGTATTGTAGTTACCGGTTATCTGGGCGGAAGCGTTCCTCATGCGTGGAATAAAGTTAAATTGGAGGATGACTGGTATATTGTAGACTCTACCAACAATGATAATGATACTATTGAAAATGCACTGCTTAATTTATCTGACAGAGCGGCCTACGGTACGCTGGTGGAGAATGACAGCTTTGTTATGAACAAAAATCTTTCAGATTATGCGGCACGAGAAGAAGAACAGGAATATTATCGTGCAACGGATCGTTTCTTTGATACCGATAAGATTTCAGAGGAATTGGCCCAGCTGCTTATTTCTGATGGGAAAGCAGTGCTTCGCACAGATTATGATATTGATGATGAGACGTTCTATGCTATTGCAAAGCAGGCAGCAACTACTGCCCAGAAGAATATCAACGGATTTTACTGGATGGGAGTTATTCATCTGGAGGAATAGAAAAGGGAGGACATTGATTAATGAAAAAAAGAGTTTCGTTATTTATTGTTTTGATTCTTGTATGTGGAGCTATGCTTTCAGCCTGTAGCACTACGGCCAGCAAATCAGCCACATTTGATGTAGACACCGGAGACAGCATTAAGATATCTGTAAATGCCAAAGCAGGTTATGATCTGACAATGGAAGTACCGTTTGCCATTACCAAAGATGGTGATGCAGTGCTCAACGGTTCTTTTACTTATGCAGAGTATTATGATGTATACCGTCAGGTAATAGATGAAGATGCTAATGCCACATTAATTGAAGAAGGAAATAAGGATGGAAACGATTATTTCTTCTATACCTTTGAAGGCAATGCAGGAACGGAATCTGATTATGTTATGATGGTTGGAGGATCCCAAACGGCAATTATTATGGGGTCTTTAGCTGAGACGAGCGAGGTTCAGGCAGCTTTTGAGGCGATGACCGTCAGTCTGGAATAGAAAAGTGAATAGGCATAGTGATGACAGAACCATATCAGGGAAGTAATACTTCCCTGATATGGCTTTTTTAACATAAGGATATATTTATCAGTGTGCTTTCATTGATACAATTTATCAGTTAAGCATAAGTAGGGAGAATCACAAGAAATAAATCTTGATTTTTATAATGTGGTTTAGTATAGTTAAATGGGTATTGTTAATGGAGGTACATTATGGCAGAATTTGTTAAGGTTGCGGTAGATGCTATGGGAGGAGATCATGCACCTGTGGAAATTGTCAAAGGTGCGGTGGAAGCTGTCAATGAAAGCTCTCATGTTAAAATCTTTCTGGTGGGACCGGAAGATGTGATAAATACCGAACTGGGAAAATACACATATAATAAAGAACAAGTGGAAGTGGTGAATGCCACAGAAGTGATTGAAACTGCAGAACCTCCTGTTATGGCTATCCGCAGGAAAAAGGATTCTTCTCTTGTAAAAGCCCTCACTCTTGTAAAGGATAAGACTTGTGATGCTTATGTATCGGCAGGAAGTACAGGAGCTACACTTGTAGGAGGACAGGTGATCGTAGGAAGAATCAAAGGAGTGGAACGTCCGCCTCTTGCTCCGCTGATTCCTACAGAAAAAGGATGTGCCCTGTTAATTGACTGCGGTGCCAATGTAGATGCCAGACCTTCTCATCTGATTCAGTTTGCTAAAATGGGTTCTGTTTACATGGAATATGTTATGGGAATTAGAAATCCCAAGGTTGCCATTGTAAATATAGGTGCTGAGGAAGATAAGGGAAACGCTCTCGTCAAAGAAACTTACCCTTTATTAAAGAACTGTCCTGACATTAATTTTGTAGGAAATATAGAGGCCAGGGATATTCCTGCAGGATATGCGGATGTAATTGTGTGTGAAGCCTTTGTAGGTAATGTGATCTTAAAGATGTATGAAGGTGTAGGGGGAACCTTGATCAAAAAGGTTAAAGAGGGTATGATGACTTCCCTTCGCAGTAAGATAGGGGCCTTTTTAGTAAAGCCGGCATTGAAAAATACCCTGAAAGCATTTGATTTAGAGCAGTATGGCGGCGCTCCTATGCTGGGATTGAATGGTCTTGTTGTCAAAACTCACGGAAGTTCTAAGGCAGTGGAAATTAAAAATTCTGTTCTTCAATGTATTACATTTACAGAACAGAATATTAATGAAAAAATAAAAGAAAAAATTACAATGGAAGAACGGTAAGAAAGGAATTGTAACAATGGAATTTGAAAAGTTAAAAAAAGTGATTGCAGATGTGCTAAACGTCGACCCTGAGGAAATTACAATGGAAACTACATTTGTAGATGATTTAGGAGCGGATTCCTTGGATGTCTTTCAGATTATTATGGGATTAGAGGAAGAGTTTGATATCGAGATTCCGGCAGAAGATGCAGAAAAGATCACTACAGTAGAAGAAGCGGTTAACTTAATCAAAAATGCTGTTAACTAACAGCTGTCCCTATGTTAATAAAAAGCCCTTTCTAAAAGGGCTTTTTAAGTGGAGTTTTATCTATGGTGGTAAGAGACAGTAAAGAATTAGAAAAAGAAATCGGTTATGAATTTAAAGATAAATCATTACTCAAGCAGGCCCTAACCCATAGTTCATTTGTTAATGAGCAGAAAATCCGTAAACAAAAGAATTATGAGAGATTGGAATTTCTTGGTGATGCGGTGCTTGAACTGGCATCCAGCAAATTCCTTTTCTTGCAGGATCCGGATATGTCGGAGGGACAGATGACTAAACAACGTTCCTCTATGGTATGTGAGCCTTCATTGGCATTTTGTGCAAAGGACCTGAATTTAGGAGAGTATATTTACCTGGGTAAAGGAGAAGAGACTACCGGAGGACGAGGCAGAGATTCCATTACTTCAGATGTTATGGAAGCTCTGATTGGTGCTATATATCTTGACAGTGGTTTTGAAGAGGCGGAAAAATTCATTTTAAAATATATACTTTCCGATCTGGAAACCAAGCAGCTTTTTTATGACAGCAAAACAATTCTTCAGGAAAAAGTCCAGAAGAGCGGGCAGACGATTCATTATGAACTTATAAATGAAGAGGGTCCCGACCACAATAAGAAGTTTACCGTAGAAGCGTATATTGATGATGAAGCAGTAAGTAAAGGCATTGGGAGAACAAAAAAGGCCGCAGAGCAACAGGCTGCCTATGCAGTACTTATTGAATGGGAGAAATAATTATTTTATGTATCTTAAGAGTATAGAAATACATGGTTTTAAGTCCTTTGCCAATAAGATCGTATTTCAGTTTCACAATGGAATCACAGGAATCGTAGGACCCAACGGAAGCGGAAAAAGCAATGTAGCAGACGCAGTACGGTGGGTACTTGGAGAACAAAGGATCAAGCAGCTGCGGGGAGCCTCTATGCAGGATGTTATTTTTTCCGGTACAGAATTAAGGAAACCCATAGGATATGCATACGTGGCAATTACACTGGATAATTCAGATCATCAGTTGGCAATTGATTATGATGAGGTGACGGTAGCCAGACGGATTTATCGTTCAGGTGAGAGCGAATATCTGTTAAACGGCACACTATGTCGTCTGAAGGATGTAAATGAACTTTTCTATGATACAGGTATCGGCAAAGAAGGTTATTCTATTATCGGACAGGGACAGATTGATAAGATCTTAAGCGGAAAACCTGAAGAGCGCAGAGAACTTTTTGATGAAGCAGCCGGTATCGTAAAGTTTAAAAGAAGAAAAACAGCGGCACAGAAGAAGCTGGAAGATGAAAAACAGAACCTTGTTCGTGTCAATGATATTCTGTCCGAAATAGAAAAACAGATGGGGCCTTTGGAAAAGCAGTCTGAGGTCGCTAAGATCTACCTGAAAAAAAAGGAAGAACTGAAAACCCTTGATGTGAATATGTTCCTGCTGGAAAATGCAAGACTTCAGGATCAGTTAAAAGCAGCAGATGAAAAGTATGTCATTGCCAGCGGCGATTTAGAAGAAACTTCAACACAGTATGAAAAGATCAAGGAAGAATATGAGCAGGTTGAAGGGCAGATAGCGCTCCTTGATGAAACAATTGAAAAAGGAAGGGCATCTTTGACGGATACCAGTGTTCTTCGCGGTAAACTGGAAGGAGAAATTAATGTTTTAAAGGAACAGATTCATTCTGCCAGAAGTAATGAAGAGCATTTGTTGCTGCGAAAAGAAAACGTCAGGAAAGAAATAGATGAAAAAAGCCGGAATAAGGACGGTATATTAAAAGATAAGAAAGTAATTGATGAGCAGGTAGCGGAAATAGAAAAGACAAGGAATGAAGCAAGAGAAAAGCTGCTGGCTGTTCAAAATAAGATAGAAGAATTAAATAACGGAATTGAAGATGGCAAAAACACGATCATTGATGCCCTCAATTCCAGAGCAACCATTAAATCTAAGCTGGGCCGTTACGATACCATGACAGAACAAGTGAATATCCGTAAGGCGGAGCTTACTTCTCGTATTCTTCGAATGAAATCTGATGAGGCGCAGCAGGAAGCTGTTATGCAGAATCTCAATGAAGAATTTGAAAAAATCAATGAGGAGATTCGGTTATTAAATGATGCACAGTCCTCAAAAGAAGAAAGGTTGCTGCTGATTCGTGATGAATTAGCTTCTAAGGATCAAAAACTTCGTGATACCCAGGTAAGCTATCATCAGGAGAAATCAAAGCTGGAGGCGCTGTCCAATTTAACGGAACGTTATGAGGGGTATGGCGGCAGTGTAAAAAAGGTAATGGAATGCAAGGGCAGCGAAAAAGGAATTATTGGTGTTGTTGCAGACCTGATCAAAGTAGATAAGAAATATGAAACTGCTATTGAAATTGCCCTTGGCGGGAACATTCAGAATATTGTTACAGATAATGAAGAAACAGCCAAGCGCATGATTTCTTTTTTGAAGCAGAATAAAAGCGGAAGAGCAACTTTTCTTCCCCTAACAAGCATTACCAACCCTCAGGAATTTAAAAATCCCGATGTCTTAAAAGAAGAGGGTGTCATAGGGATGGCAGATGAACTTGTCAGCATTGATAAAAAATATGCAGATGTTGCAAAAGCTATGCTGGGAAGAATTGTAGTAATTGATCATATTGACCACGCAGTTAAAATTGCCAGGAAATTTGATTATAGCATCCGTATGGTTACAGTGGAAGGAGAACTTCTGGTTCCCGGAGGCGCCATCAGCGGGGGAGCTTTTAAAAATAACAGCAATCTCTTAGGACGCCGAAGAGAAATGGAGGAGATGGAAAGTAAGGTTAAAAAATATCTGAAAGATATTGACAGTCTCCTTCAGGATATTGAAGATATTAAATCAGAAAGAAATAAACTGCGGTTAAGCCTTGAAGAGGATAAAGCCGCGCTGCAGAAAAAATTCATTGAACAGAATACTGCCAGATTGAATGTAATTAAGGCGCAGGAGCGGAAAGAAGAAGCTTCGGAAGGCTCTCTGGAGTTAAAAGCAGAAGAACGTGAAATCGAAAATCAGATTCAGGAGATCCAGTTTAATAAGGAAGAAATCCAAAAAGAACTGAAAAATTCGGAAGCTCTTGAGAAAGAAACGGAAGCTCGTATTAAAGAACTTCAAGACCAGCTGGAGAAAAAACGTATGGAGGAATCGGAAGAATCCTCCCATGTGGCAGCATGGGATGTGGAAGTGGAAAAGATGCTTCAACAGCAGGATTTCCATCAGCAGAATGTGAACCGTATAAACGGTGAAATTGACAGGTTTGCAGAGGAGCTTGCTGAAATTGAAGAAGGTATTTTGCAAAGTAGTGAAGATATCCGGAATAAGGAAAATAATATCCTGGAAATCCAGCAGACAATTACAGCATCCCACACGGCGCAGGATGACACGCAAAGACAGCTCCAGAAAGATATTGCAAAGAAGGAAGAGCTAAGTGCAAAGCAAAAGAACTTTTTTAACCATAGGGAGTCTTTATCAGAGCGCATGACTGCCCTTGATAAGGAAGTATACCGACTGAATGCGCAGAAGGAAAAGTTTCAGGAAATGTTGGAATCCCAGATTAATTATATGTGGGATGAGTACGAGATTACGCTTTCTGATGCAGGAATGCTAAGGAATGAAGAACTGAATGATCTTTCCGCTATGAAACGGGAAATCACCTCCATAAAAGAACAGATCAGGAAACTGGGGGATGTCAACGTCAATGCAATTGAAGATTACAGAAATCTGACGGAGCGGTATCAGTTCCTGAAGAATCAACATGATGATCTGGTAGAAGCGGAAAAGACACTGGAAGGAATTATTGAAGAACTGGATGGCGCTATGCGCAAACAGTTCAATGAAAAGTTTGCAGAAATCAGTAAAGAGTTTGACAAAGTATTTAAGGAGATGTTCGGCGGCGGCAAAGGTACTTTGGAACTTATAGAAGAGGAAGATATACTGGAAGCCGGCATTAAGATTATTGCACAGCCGCCGGGAAAGAAACTGCAGAACATGATGCAGCTCTCCGGTGGTGAAAAAGCATTGACAGCCATAGCTCTTTTATTTGCCATTCAAAATCTGAAGCCTTCACCCTTTTGTCTTTTGGATGAGATTGAAGCGGCTCTTGATGAGAGCAATGTCTCAAGGTTTGCTAAATATCTGCATAAACTTACCAGGTATACCCAGTTTATCGTAATTACTCATAGACGGGGAACCATGGAACAGGTGGACAGGCTTTATGGAATCACCATGCAGGAAAAAGGCGTTTCCACGTTGGTAAGTGTAAATTTAATTGATAAGGAGCTTGATGACTGATGGCAGGATTTTTCAGCAGATTGAAAGAAGGATTAGCAAAAACAAGAAATAATATTGTTAGCGGGATAGATTCTGTATTTAACGGATTCTCCTCTATTGATGAAGACTTTTATGAGGAATTGGAAGAGATTCTGATCATGGGGGATATCGGGGTCAATGCAACGGAAAAAATTCTCGAAAGACTGCAAAGCCAGGTAAAGGAAAATCACATAAAAGAACCGGCGCAGTGTAAAGAATTGCTGATCCAGAGCATCAAAGAACAGATGCAGGTAGGGGAGGCAGCTTATGAGTTTGAGAAGAAACAGTCTGTCATTTTGATCATTGGTGTCAACGGTGTGGGAAAAACAACCTCTGTAGGAAAACTGGCAGGTATTTTAAAAGACCAGGGGAAAAAGGTTTTAATTGCTGCAGCCGATACTTACCGTGCAGCAGCAGGCGAGCAGCTTACAGAATGGGCAAACCGTGCAGGCGTTGATATGATCGGGGGCGCTGAAGGGGCAGACCCTGCCAGTGTGGTGTTTGATGCGGTAAATGCAGCTAAGGCCCGCCATGTGGATGTTCTTCTTTGTGATACTGCAGGACGTCTTCACAATAAGAAGAACCTGATGGAAGAATTAAAAAAGATCAACAGGATTATTGACAGGGAATTTCCTGATGCTCATAGGGAAAATCTGGTGGTACTGGATGGAACTACAGGACAGAATGCATTAAATCAGGCAAGAGAATTTGGTGAGACAGCAGATCTTACAGGGATTATACTGACCAAGATGGATGGTACAGCTAAAGGAGGCATTGCCGTAGCTATTCAATCAGAGCTTAATATTCCGGTAAAGTATATCGGTGTAGGGGAGACTATGGAAGACTTGCAGAAGTTTGACCCGGAGCAGTTTGTAAATGCATTGTTTGAGAGGGAAGAAACAAATGGAAATGGAGAATAAAATGCTTACACTTGAAAAATTTGAAGAAGCATCTGAGGTAGTCAAAAAGGTTACTCAGGAAACAAAGTTGGTCTATAGTGATTTTTACAGCAGACAGACAGGAAATAAAGTATATTTAAAACCTGAAAATATGCAGTTTACAGGCGCTTACAAATTGCGGGGGGCTTATTATAAGTTAAGTACTTTAACAGAGGAAGAAAGAAGCAGAGGACTGATCACCGCATCTGCCGGGAATCATGCCCAGGGTGTTGCATATGCTGCTAATTCCTATGGAGTAAAGGCCGTAATCGTAATGCCTACTACCACACCTCTTATTAAGGTAAACAGAACAAAAAGTTATGGGGCGGAAGTAGTGCTTTATGGGGACTGCTATGATGAAGCCTGTGAGCATGCATATGATTTGGCAGAGCAAAACGGATATACATTCATCCATCCCTTTGATGATCCTGCAGTGGCAACAGGACAGGGAACCATTGCCATGGAGATATTTAAAGAGCTTCCGCTGGTAGATTATATTCTGGTTCCTGTAGGCGGCGGCGGACTGGCAACCGGTGTTTCCGTATTAGCAAAGCTGCTTAATCCCAAAATTAAAGTGATCGGGGTGGAACCTGCCGGAGCTAACTGTCTTCAGGCCTCCATCAAGAAAGGAGAGGTAGTAACTCTTTCGGAAATAAGCACCATTGCAGACGGTACAGCAGTGAAGACGCCGGGAAGTAAGATTTTTCCATATCTGAAGGAAAACCTTGATGACATTATTACAATAGAAGATGAAGAATTGGTAGTTGCCTTTCTTGATATGGTTGAAAACCATAAAATGATCGTAGAAAATTCAGGACTATTATCTGTGGCGGCATTAAAACATCTTGAAATAAAAGGGAAAAAAGTTGTATCAATTTTAAGCGGCGGCAATATGGATGTCATTACTATGTCATCAGTGGTACAGCAAGGTCTTATTTTACGGGATAGGATATTTACTGTTTCTGTGCTTCTTCCGGATAAACCCGGTGAACTTACCAGAGTTTCCGATATTATAGCAAAGCAAAACGGCAATGTTATCAAACTGGAGCACAATCAGTTTGTTTCTATTAACAGAAATGCAGCTGTGGAACTTAGGATTACCATGGAAGCATTTGGAACGGAACATAAGAACCAGATTATTTCGGCCCTTGAAGAAAATAAATATAAACCTAAGGTAGTTAGAACCAATATTTAAATTAAAAGCTATAATGGAGAAGAAAGTCCATATACTATGGGTATATGGACTTTTTATCATCAGGCTTTGGAAAGGACATGGTTATTTGTATGCAGCTTAGTATCAAAAAATATGTTATCATTACCTTTGCATGTGTGGTATATGGCATAGGTATCAGTTTATTTATCGACCCTAATAATCTGGCACCGGGAGGATTTACGGGTCTTTCTGTTATGATAAACCGACTGCTTCCTCTTGAAACAGGTACAATTTACCTGTTATTGAATATTCCGGTTATCTGCCTGGGAATCTGGAAATTCGGATGGAAGTTTACCGTATCGACTTTGTATGCCATTCTTATAGTTTCTGTTTCCACAAATTTGCTTAGTTCCATAAGGCCCGTTACAGAGGAGCCAATCTTGGGAGCTGTATTTGGGGGCGCCCTAATAGGGGCAGGTATGGGATTTGTACTTAGGAACAGTGCCACTACAGGCGGTACGGATATTATTATCAAGTGTCTGAGACAAAAAATGCCTCATTTAAAGACAGGGGTTTTGATGTTGATGACGGATGCGGTGATCATAGGTCTTAGCGGGCTGGTATTTGGAAATTTTGATTCTGTTTTGTACAGTATCGTTTCCGTAGCAACAACCTCTGTTATACTTGATATGATACTTTATGGAAGAGATGGAGCTAAACTTGTTTTTATTATCAGTGATCGATCAGAGAGCATAACCAAACGTATTTTAAATGAAGTGAATATCGGCGTTACTTATCTTGAAGGGAGTGGCGCTTATAAAAATAAAGAGAAAAAGATCATTATGTGTGTAGTAAAAAAACAGTTTGCCTACAAGGTAGAGGAAATCGTGAAACAGGAGGATGATTCCGCTTTCATGATCATTTCCAGCGCTTCAGAAATCTATGGGGAAGGATATAAAAGTTACTTTGGTGAGATTATTTAAAAAGAGAGGTAATATTTCAGCTCTTCCAAAGACACTCTTTCTGATATATAATATGAGTACAAGAGAAAAGAAAAAGAAAGGTTTGTTATATGGATAACATAAGGATAAAGAGAAAGAGACGAAAACAGAGAATCAGTCTCATAACCAATATTATTTTCTGCATCATAACATTAGCTGCATTGACAGGATGTATCATTCTTTTGCTGAATAACTATATGCTGAAAAATCAAAGTGAAGAGACTATGGCCCAGCTTTTGGCATTTGAGGAACAGTCAGAAAATTATATTTATACACAGGCGGATATGAATGCTTACATAGAAGAAGCAAAGTTGACGGCTAAAGAAGAACAGAGAACGGAGCTTTTGGACGAGCTGAAAGCAAAGATGAGTGGAGGTGGCACAGCTACTGCCATGCTGCGTGATTTTTTCCCGGAGGATGTAGTAGTTTATGCAGATGGAGAGTATCATTTCTTTCCCATATCGGACAAGCTGAAGAAGCATACTTATGTATATGATAATTTTAAACTGCTGGAAAATGGACAGGTTGAATATGTAGATGATACCGATGTAGTTCTTTCTAAAAAGGGAATTGATGTTTCTAAGTATCAGGGAAATATTGACTGGAAAAAAGTTGCGGCAGATGGAGTGGAATATGCATTTATCCGTACCGGCGCCAGAGGAAGTACAGGCGGAAAGATACTGGGTGATGAAAAATTTGAAGACAATATAGAAGGCGCCCTTGAGAATGGGATACAGGCAGGTGTATACTTTTTTACTCAGGCAATCACAGAAGAAGAGGCTATTGAGGAAGCAGAATTTGTACTTGATCTGATAGAGCCGTACCAGATTTCTTATCCGGTAGTATTGGACTTAGAAGAGGTTACTTCTGAAAAAGCAAGAACGGCAGGACTTACCAGAGAAGACAATACTAAAAACTGCATTGCATTTTGTGAGACCATTAAAGACGCCGGATATACACCTATGATATATGGGAACCTGAAAACCTTTATGATCATGCTTGATATGGAACAGATTGAAGAGTATGAAAAATGGTTTGCTTATTATAATACACCTGTTTATTTTCCCTATGAATTCGACATTTGGCAATATAGTTCCAAAGGATCGGTAAACGGTATTAAAACAGAAGTGGATATGAATGTCTGTATGCAGGATTTTAGCAGTAACAATTAAAGGAGCTTATCAATGGAGGAATATCGTGATTCTGTTAAAAGCGGATATTTGCTGGAAAAATTCCGTTTGTTTCATTTGAAGGATAAAAAACCTAAAGAATATGAATACCATTATCATGATTTCCATAAGCTGCTTTGGTTTATTTCGGGAAATGTGGAATATCATATTGAGGGAAAAGCTTATAAGTTGGAACCTCATGATATTCTGCTTATTAACAGCGGACAGATTCATAAACCCTTTATCGGAACGGATGAGCCTTATGAAAGATACGTTTTTTATATTTCAAAAGAATTTTTAGAAGAGCATTCTGAAGAAGAAAGTTCTTTGGATCTGTGTTTTCAGATGGCATATAAGGAAGAAGGCAGCGTGGTCAGGCTCTCGCCTTCTGACAGCGGCCTGTTATTTGAAACAGTCAGGCTGTTAGAGCAGGCGGAAAAAGAACAGGCATATGCAAGTGAAATGTATAGACGTATTCTCTTTTTAAAGCTCTTGATCGAATTGAACCGCTGCTGCGTCCGAAGCTGTGATGTGTTTCACAAAATGGCTCGTTATGACAAAAAAATAGTAGAAATGATCCATTATATTAACGACCATTTAAAAGAGGATCTGTCTATTGAAAGTATTTCTTCTCATTTTTATTTAAGTAAGTACCATATGATGAGAAAATTTAAGGAAGAAACAGGATATTCCATGCATCAATACATTGTGGAAAAGAGGATATTGGCGGCAAGGAATATGATTCTTTCCGGGACACCGGCCACCACAGCCTGTATGGAATGTGGATTTAAGGATTATTCAACTTTCAGCCGGGCTTATCGGAAACTTTTAAATAGGATTCCTTCTGAGGATAATTAAGAAAAGATGTGTCAAGAAAAAATACTTGACATATCTTTTTTTTTGAGGTATTCTACCAAAGGTGGTTGTAATGGAAAAAATCGTTGAACAAGGTCTTTTATATGATTTTTATGGAGAATTACTGACAGATCATCAGAAAAAGATCTATGAAGACGCAGTATTTGCAGATCTGTCTTTAGGGGAAATTGCCGGTGAATACGGCATCAGCAGGCAGGGAGTGCATGACCTGATCAAACGGTGTAATATAACTTTGCAGGAATACGAAGAAAAGCTGCATTTAATACAGAAATTTATGACAGTTAAAATGAAAATTGCTAAAATCAACGAACTTACAGATAATGAAAACTTGTCACGCCGGGAGATGGTTGAAGAGATCAGGCGTATTTCCGGTGAAATATTAGAGGAGCTATAAGAATGGCATTTGAAAGCCTGACAGACAAACTTCAAAATGTATTCAAAAATCTTCGCAGTAAAGGACGCCTTACGGAAGAAGATGTAAAAGCAGCGCTTAAGGAAGTAAAACTTGCACTGTTAGAGGCAGATGTTAACTTTAAAGTAGTAAAACAGTTTATAAAGTCTGTTGAGGAAAGAGCAATTGGCGCTGATGTGATGAACGGATTAAATCCCGGCCAGATGGTTATTAAGATTGTAAACGAAGAAATGGTTGCCCTGATGGGTTCTGAAACAACAGAAATACAGATGCAGCCGGGGAAGTCCATTACGGTTATCATGATGTGCGGCCTTCAGGGTGCAGGAAAAACAACTACAACTGCTAAGATCGCAGGAAAGCTAAAGCAAAAAGGCAAGACGCCGCTGCTTACGGCCTGTGATGTTTACAGACCGGCAGCTATCAAACAGCTTCAGATCAACGGAGAAAAGCAAAAGGTGGATGTTTTCTCAATGGGAGAGAATCAAAAGCCTGTAAATATAGCAAAGGCATCTATTGAACATGCCAAAAAGCATGGACATAATGTAGTTATTTTAGATACTGCAGGACGGCTTCATATTGATGAAGAAATGATGGCAGAACTAAAAGAGATCAAAGACAGCATAGAAGTTCATCAGACACTTCTTGTTGTAGATGCCATGACCGGACAGGATGCGGTTACTGTTGCCAAAGACTTTGATGAAAAAATCGCCATAGATGGTGTGGTCTTATCTAAAATGGACGGTGATACCAGAGGTGGTGCGGCGCTTTCCGTCAAGGCAGTTACCGGGAAACCCATTCTTTTTGTAGGTATGGGAGAGAAACTTTCCGATTTGGAACAATTTTATCCTGACAGAATGGCCGGCAGAATACTGGGAATGGGAGATGTACTTTCCCTGATTGAAAAAGCACAGGAAAACATTTCCATTGAGGAAGATAAAGAAAAGGAAATGGCTGCCCGTTTGAAAAAGGGCAAGTTTGACTTTGAAGATTATCTGGAAAGCATGAAACAGATGCGAAATATGGGAGGTCTTACCAGCATTTTAAGTATGATGCCCGGTATGGGAAAACAGCTTGGCAATATTGAATCTATGGTAGATGAAAAACAGCTTGCCAGGACAGAAGCAATCGTGCTCAGCATGACTTTAGCAGAGCGCAAAAATCCAAAGCTTTTGAATCCCAGCAGAAAGCATAGAATAGCCAAAGGAGCCGGAGTAGATATTGCAGTAGTAAACCGCTTCGTTAAGCAGTTTGAACAAACACAGAAAATGATGAAACAGATGCCGGGTCTGATGGGCGGCAGAGGTAAGAGAGGCTTTGGCGGCATGCGTTTTCCCTTTTAGGGAAATAAGAAACAGTTTTGAATATTAATTCAAATAGATACTATAATTTTTAATTTTCGGAGGTGAAAAAAATGGCAGTAAAAATCAGATTAAGAAGAATGGGTCAGAAGAAAGCTCCTTTCTATAGAATCGTAGTTGCAGACTCAAGATCTCCCAGAGATGGCAGATGCATCGAAGAAATCGGAACTTATGATCCTAACACAGATCCCAGCACATTCAAAATAAATGAAGAACTGGCTAAGAAGTGGTTGGCAAATGGCGCTCAGCCTACAGAAGTAGTTAACAGAATTTTCAAGCTGGCAGGTATTAAGTAGGAATCTGTTGACAGCCCTTTTGGAGGTGGACTATGAAGGAATTAGTTGAAGTAATTGCAAAAGCACTTGTTGAACAGCCGGATGAGGTTCTCGTAACCCAGAAGGAAGAAGGTAAACATATTACCATTGAACTTCATGTTGCTGAATCTGATATGGGTAAGGTAATCGGAAAACAGGGAAGAATTGCCAAAGCAATCCGTTCCGTAGTAAAAGCAGCATCATCTAAGGAAAACAAGAAAGTAGACGTAGAGATTGTCTGATCACAAAAGGATGTTCTCAAAGGAACAAAAAGTTCCTGTTGGGAACATCCTTTAAAAGTTAAGAGGTTAATGATGGAAGAATTATTACAGGTAGGCATTATTTCTTCAACCCATGGGATACGGGGAGAGGTAAAAATATTTCCCACAACAGATGATGCAGGCCGGTTTAAAAAATTAAAAGAAGTGATACTTGATGACGGCAAAGAGCAGATTCTCATGCAGGTAGAAGGCGTCAAGTTTTTTAAACAGTTTGTTATTGCAAAATTTAAAGGATATGACAATATCAATGATATTGAAAAATATAAGGGAAAAAGTCTTTTTGTAACAAGAGAAAATGCAGTTACATTAGAAAAAGATGAGTATTTTATTGCTGATCTGATAGGTATTTTTGTGGAAAATGAAGACGGCTCTTTTCAGGGTATCTTAAAGGATGTGCTTGAGACAGGCGCCAATGATGTATATATAGTGCAGAGTAAAGAAGGAAACGAGGTTTTGATACCGGCTATAAAGGATTGTATCTTGTCTGTGGATTTAGACAGTAATAAGATGAAGGTACATTTACTTGACGGATTACTAAATTAGAGGTTTGCCATGACATGGAGGTAAACATGAACTTTCATGTACTTACTTTATTTCCCGATATGATCCTGCAGGGTGTAAGTACCAGTATTTTAGGCAGAGCCATAGAGGCTGGGACACTTGCAATTGAAGCAGTGAATATCAGGGACTATACGAAAAATAAGCATAAAAAAGTAGATGACTATCCTTATGGAGGCGGTGCAGGGATGTTAATGCAGGCACAGCCTGTTTATGATGCATTTCTTGCTGTGGAAAATTCCATTGCAGACAGAAAAAGAGCAGAGACATCTTCCGATTTCCCTACTCCAAAGACAAGAGTTATTTATCTGACACCGGGAGGGAGCACCTTTGATCAGAATATGGCCAGGGAGCTTGCAAAGGAGGAAGATTTGATTTTCCTATGCGGTCATTATGAAGGAATTGATGAAAGAGTTTTAGAAGAAATCGTTACAGACTTTATTTCTATAGGGGATTATGTACTAACCGGAGGGGAACTTCCCGCCATGGTCATGATTGATGCCATTGCACGGATGGTTCCGGGAGTTTTAGGAAACCGGGATTCAGGAGAAACAGAAAGTTTTAGCGATTATCTTTTGGAGTATCCCCAGTATTCCAGACCGGATAGCTGGCAGGGGAAAAAAGTTCCCGAAGTGCTCTTATCAGGAGACCATGCTAAAGTTGAGGAATGGCGGCTTGAAAAATCACTGGAAAAGACAAAAGAGATCCGTCCTGACCTTTATGAAAAGTGGGTGGCAGATCATCAGGAATATTTTATAAAGAAGGCAAAAAGAGAAGCCAGAAAAAAGAAAATAAAGGGTTATAAAAATCCCATAAATATAGATACAGAAAACGATGTATGATATAATAGCCGCATAATAAAAACAAGCGACTGCGAAGCAGGCATTTGTTTTTATTGCGGCATTAACGAGCAAATGTCCGATGAAATCGGACAAAAGCGCTGCAGCGCGAATTTGCGAGTTAAAACTTGGTGAACAAAAAGCATTTATTGCACTGCGACAGTGTGGAAATCTGTCGCTGAAGCGACCAGCTCCAGGCGGAGAATCCTGTAAGCAGGATTCTTTTTGCGAGTTAAACCTGATATGCTTAATGGAGGCAACATATGAAAAGAAAAAATCAGTATAGTTTTAGAAAGCGTTTAGTAGCCGGTTTTTTGGCAATTGTAATGAGCTTATCCCTGTTTACAGGTATGGGCTTTATAGGTTATGCAGCGGAAGTACCGGGAGATGCAGTTTTAAGCAGTGACATTAGCCTGAATGAAGATACTACATCAGGAAATGTGACGGAAGATACGTCAGGACAAGACGAGAAAAAGGAAGATACTAATGCCGGGGATGAAGAGAGCAAGGAAGAATCAAAGGATGATGTGACTAAAGGTCCGGAAGATGATTCTGACGGAACAGATCATAATGAAAATAATGAGAATCAGGACTCAGAAGGTGAATCAACAGATTCAGAGACTGAAGAAATACTAGAAGATGACCTCCAAAATTCCGAAGAGGAAGGAGGGGTCGAATTAGATATAGTACTTGAGAATATGGCCCTGGATGGGGCAGAAGATTATAGCAATATTGCAGAAGAAACAGTATATGCAATAATATCTTCAGAAGATAATGTAGAGCATGAATATCAGGTATTGGTAATTCATGAATCATGGTTGCCGGAAGATAAAGGACTTACTTTGGAAATTTTGGAATCAATACTTCAATCTAAAGGGAAAAAGTATCCAACGATTAATTTAGAGTTAAGAGATACAGATGACAGGCAAATTAATAAAAATCTGTATAATGCATGTATTCCTTATTTAGATGACACGGATTACGTGGCTCCCGAGATTGAATATGAATTTATAAATGCTTCAGGTTTACGTATTATAGAATTTGAATTTAATAAACCTTATACAATATCAGGCAATTTGGATGGTAATGTTTCAATTACAGAAGAGAGCTCTGAATTTTATTTAAATTTGACAAAGGGTGCATATTCAAATTGTGCTAATTATGTTACAATTCGGGTTCCTGTGGCGCAAGGAAGTGAATTGATTGAAAAAATCAATAGTAAATTTGGTGAAGATACAGAAGGTTTATTTCTCTATTCTGGTAAAGACAAAATACCATCTGTATCTGTAAACCTACAGAGATATGAACCGGAATTTACAGAAGGAATGTGTTTAAGTGTTTTTGGTGCAAACACATTATCAGAAGGAAAATATTTAATTGATAAACAACCGCTAAGGGCCTATAATGAGCGTACATATAATGGCAAGACATATTTATATATCAGACTACAAGATGGAATTTACACGTGTAAAGAAGGAGAGGTAAAGACTGTACTGGAGAAATATCATCAAGGTAAAAGCTATGACTATATCGATATTTGTATCCTTTCTGGTTATGAAGGTTGGGAAATCAGAACCGATATTTATAATGCGGCAATTCCTTATTTGAAAGATGGGGGTGAAATAAGTTATTATTGTCAGCCAAATGAAAATTTATATAGTACTATATGGCATTTTCAAAATCCATCAGAATTAAAAGAAGATGCTGCACCTGTTATTACCTTGATTGCGGGCGAGAACACAGGAACTATTCGTATGACCAATATTTCCGACTTTTCTGCTGAATTGATAGGAATGACAGCCCAGGCATTTTATAAAAGTGAAAATGAAGTATGGAAAAATATATTCGGAGATTATGCGCAGCTTTCTTTATTTAAGGAAAATAGTGAAACTCCGGTAGAAGACGTATATGTATATTGGACAATAGGAAATGGTGGAAGTGTGCCTGCTCAGTTTAATATTTGGGGAGTAGAGAAACTGGAAGAGAACGTTACTTACACCATAGCAGACTATACCTACCGCGGCGATGTATGGGAGGAAAATGGCAGAAAAGACCTTCATATTTCCTCCATGGCATTAGAAAAAGATAAATTCACGATGGAAGACCTGACTTCTATTATTAACTGGTATAAAGACAAAGGAGAGTTATTTGACCATATTACTCTGGAAGAAAAATACAGTACCAATAATCTTATCAAAAAAGATTATTTCAATTTGGCGTCTTCTATTCTGAGAGAGTGTGAAGACAGCGGTCTGACTTTTACTTTTTGCCGCTGTGAAGAAGCCGGACAGAATGATCTGAACTGGAATTTTAATAACTGCAAGCAGGGAATTACAAAAGATATCAATGGTAATGTTACATTGACAACGGTAGAAGATTATGGCGCTACATTCCAGTTAAATGCAGCAAATACCTACCCTTCAGGCAATGTAGAAGTGCAGTTTTACATGGCAGAAGATATAGTTTTGGCAGATCAGATGAAAGCGGCTCTTGGGGAACCGGGAAGGGGAAGTGGGGATGCGCCCCTTGCTGCATTGAAAGGAACTACAGCTCTTACGGATTTATATGCATCTTATGCAGCAGATGATAATGGTATGTGGTTGAGCATCTGTGATGTGCCTAAGTGGACTGCTAAAACAAAGTATATCATCCTGCCTGTTTATGAAACAGATTGTTTCAATGTAGGGGAAAGTTTAAGTTTTGCTGAACTTTCTGAAAGACTGCAGATCCCGGAAAATGCTTCTAATATTATATGGAGTTCTCTGACAGCAGAGGTACTTTCTGTTGCAGACGGAAAGTTGTCTGTTTTGGATAAAGGAGAAGGTTATGCATTACTTTCTTATAAAGTAGGCAAAAACAGTTGCATGAGGCTTTACCTTATTCCTACCGAAAAGTGGATTACTTCCATTGTCATGAATAAGAAAGAACTTACCATGGATTTGGAATATGCAGCAGATAATACGGGAAGTTATGTGGAATGCACAGCAGGATTAGATTTGAAAGTTTATCCGGCTGAGGCAGGATGCGACATATCAAATCCAGGAGAGATAAAATGGGAATCCAGTGATTCTAAAGTTGTTAAAATTATTGTAGATGAGCATGGCAGATTTAAGGGCATCCAGGCAGTTGGACCGGGAACCGCGGTTGTTACAGCTACTTATATAGGAGATAATAAAAATGACAACGGACCAGCAATTACCACAAGCTGCCCAGTGACAGTCCGTGCCCCTCATATTATAGAGAACATGCCGGATGCAAGCGGAGAACTGTATGCAATTACAAACTTTGATACTACTCTTTCCGCAGTAGAGCTTCCCAATGGCTGGGAATGGGTAAATGGCAGTACATCTTTATCTGCTTTCAGTGGTATGGAGGGCAGCGCTTTTCCTGCTGTTTATACGGATGTGTCAGGAAGGAAGGAAACCTATAATCTCTGGGTGCGGATGATCACCATTACTGGTATTCAGATTTATCAGGTTGAAAAAAATGAAAATAATACGGAAATGACAATAGAACCTGAGCTTTTTATAGAAAAGAGCGGTGGGGAAAAGACCATTACCTATATTTGGAAACTTCAATTTGCATCAGAGGTTCCAAGTTGCGCTGCGGAATGGCAGGCTCTTTCCACAAAATGGGAAAAGGCAGGATATAAGACAGTATGGAGTTCTAACCCTAAAAACTTAGGAGCTGCGGTTGCAGATAATTCGGCTAAATGGCAATTTACGGTAGATGATAAGACGGCTAAAGGGAAAAAGACATTTACTGCAACCATCCAAGATGCTAAAAAGAAAAAAGTATTTGCGGCAAGTCACAGCCTGACTGTTACGGAAAAACCTGTTGTAGAGTTTCCTGATTCCGTTATGGACATTTCTGAGATAGATGAAGAAGATGGCATCTTTACCAACCAGTATGATGAGAGTACAGGAAAGGGCCAACTTATTATTACGATTCCAAAGGAACAGTATAGCAAACTGACTGTAACCAGTAAGGATGCAGCTATACTAAAAACTGGTAAAATCAGCGTAGTTACAGGTGATGAAAATGTTGTTACGACAGTGCCTTATGAAAGAAAAGGCTATGGTATAGTGCCGGTTGTTATTACAGCTGCTGATGAAAAAAAGAGCAGCTGCACACTGCGGTTTACCTTTGTAGATGCAACGCCAAAGCTTCTGACACCGACAGTAACATTGAATAAAAAGCAGGAAAATGCATTGGCAGAAATTCGAATTCAATGTGAAAAAGGATATCCCGCAATAGAAGAGGTAGAGATTGAAGAGAAGTATAGAGAGATATTTGACCTTTCTTATGGAATAGATGAAGAAGGTTTTGAAGATAACATTTTGCTCCTTTCATTGCAAGAAAATGCGGATATAAAGAAAGGGAAATATAAGGTAAAAATTACGGTTCCTCTTAAGGATGGGGAACAGAAAGTCCTTACAGTAACGGTATCTGTAGTAGAGACACTGCCCTCTGTGACGATGAAACAGACAAAGAAAGTCAATACCTTCTATACAGATGAAGAAGGATATGGTCTGTTCAGTATTACGGCAAAGGATGCCGAAATTGAAGATGTCTGGCTGGATGATAAGTGTGATTATGAACTTGTAGCCTCTGATGATATTGAAGGTGAGTACAGAGTGAAACCTAAAGAAGATACCACAGGAAAGGTGAAAAAGGGCACTTTGAGCTATACCTTGGTGGGTTATCAGGGTACTTATACTAAATCTTTCACCATCAGCACGGTAAATACTAAGCCTGTCATAGTACTATCCCAGAAATCAGATACGCTGTATCCTGGCGCAGGTTATGGAAAAACATCTCTTGTTTTGACTGATAAAGTTACAGGAGAACCTGTCAGCTTTGAGGATATTTGGGTAAAGAATGTAGAAGATAAACAGTATAAAGAATTAATTTCGGATGGTTTAAGAATCAAAGGTTCCAACAAAAACTACTATGTGATCAGTGAGGGAGATGATGGATGCTTAGATATTCAGTTAGAGGGTACACAGATTTATTCCAGTACAGATAAGATTCCCTTTAAAATTCAAAAGGACAACTGGAACAGTGCTATAGATGTTACTTATAGCGTTAAGGTAGATACGAAAGCACCCAAGCTGAAGCTTTCCCAGACAACTGTTACCTTAAATAAGAATGAAGATGTCTATGCATATCAGCAGGTTAAGACTAAGCTTTCCTTAAGCGGTTGCAGTACTATATTGGGCAACAGTGAAGAAGCAGAGGTCAGAGTTTATTTTACAGGTAAGGACAAAGCTTCTACCAATGCCCTGAAAGTGAATAGCAATCTGGTATTACAGTATTGGGATGACCAGGGATGCATTGTTGCGAGATTTAATGATAATGAATTGAAAACAGGTACTTACAAGTACAATGTCTGTGTAGAAATTCGTCCTGATTCGGAAAACCCGGAAGTAGTGATAAAGGCTGCAACAGTTCTGACAATTAAAGTGGTGGACACGAAACCGGAGAAATGTATTTCCGTATCTACCAAAGATTCCATAGATGTATTGGATCGTGAGGGAACAAGTATTGCGATTACTCCTAAATTGTCGAATGCTACAGGAACTGTAACAGATGGCTGGTTAACTGATAAGGATGGAAGTTTGTTTGAGTCTTACTTTGAAGATGGCAAGTTATATATTAGAGCCAGAGAAGGAGAAATTTATTCCACAAAGCATACGTATAAAGTAAAAGCAGCTTTCTGGGTGCAGACAGAAGATTACCATGGATATGAATTGGTAAGTAAGGAATTGTCCTTTAAAGTAAAACAGGGCAAGCCTAAGATAAAAATATCTTCAGAAATGGCTAATACCCTTTATAGGACAACAGGCAATGAGATTGAATTGAAAATTGAAGCATTGCTGGGGACAAAAGCAGTTGAGATTGAAGAAGTTAACTTGGTTAATTATACGGATGATTTAGAGCTTCTGCCAAGTAAGCCGGATGAGAATGTGTGGTGTATTACCACAACAGGGCAGACAAAGAATATCATGCAAAACGGTAAGACATGGTCTGTAAAACTGGCTGTCCGTTACCTTGATCAGGCCGGTGATGTAAAAGATACTCAGGTGACTTACAAGATATGTGTAAGATAGAAATACATGGATAACCATGAAAATAAATAAAAAGCTTGCATTTTGGACCGGAGTATGGTAAATTATTAGCGTTGTGAAAATGAGGTGGTCCTCTGTTACTTATGTATTAAGAACACCCAGTTTATTCAAGGAGGCAGATATGAACGATATTATCAAAAACATTGAAGATGCCCAGTTAAAGGCAGAGATTACAAATTTTAACGTAGGTGATACCATTAAGGTATATGGTAAGATCAGAGAAGGAAACCATGAAAGAATTCAGGTTTTCGAAGGAACTGTACTTAAGAGACAGGGCACAGGAGCAAGAGAAACATTTACAGTACGGAAAACATCCAATGGTGTCGGCGTTGAAAAAACATGGCCGTTGCATTCTCCTAACGTTGAAAAAATTGAAGTGGTTCGCAGAGGTAAAGTAAGAAGAGCTAAACTGTACTACTTAAGAGGACGTGTAGGTAAGAGAGCTAAGGTTAAAGAAATTGTTAAATAATTCAGATTCTTACAAAAGGGCAGTTGCTTAAGCAATTGCCCTTTTATTTTTATGGATAATGTGATAGAATGAACATGGATTTTGCTTGGCAGAACTGGATGGTATGATATGGCGCGGAAAAAGGGATTGACTTTTTATGAAAAAGAAAAGAAAATAAGCAAAGCTATGGTTCGTGAGATCCTGGTTACGGTTTTCTATGCTTTTGCCGCCATTTTAGTTGCTTTTGTTATAGTATTTTCGGTAGGAATGAAGGTAAATGCAGTAGGAGTTTCCATGGAGCCTGTCCTCTACAACGGACAGGGGATCCTCATTAACCGGTTTATCTATAGGCTCACATCCCCCAAACGCGGTGATATTGTGGCATTTTTGCCAAACGGCAATAAAAATTCTCATTATTACCTGAAACGTGTAGTAGGACTTCCGGGAGAAACAGTGCAGATCATTGGAGGATATGTATATATCAACGGTGAACTTCTTTTAGAAAGTGAACACTATGATAAAATTGCAGATTCCGGGATTGCGGAAAATGAAATCATTCTTGGCAGTGATGAATTTTTTGTACTTGGTGATAACAGGAATAACAGTGAGGACAGCCGTTCCGGTAATATTGGAGCCATAAAGAAAGAAACCATAGCGGGAAAAGCATGGTTTTGTTTACCCTGTGAAGACGCTGGGATGGGATTAATAAGGTAACAGAACAGGCAGGTAATATATGAATTATCAATGGTATCCGGGGCATATGATGAAAGCCAAACGGATGATGCAGGAAAATATCAAGCTGATCGATCTGGTAATTGAACTGGTAGATGCGCGTATCCCTATGAGCAGCCGTAATCCTGATATAGATGTACTTTCAGGTAGTAAATCCAGAATCATTCTTTTAAATAAGGCAGATTTGGCAGATAATAAATATAATGCGTCATGGGCATCTTATTTTAAAGAAAAAGGGTTTCATGTGCTGGAAATCAATTCAAGAACGGGAGCGGGAATGAAAGCCATTCATGGATTAGTCCAGGAGGCATGCAAAGAAAAGATAGACAGGGACAGGAAAAGAGGAATCAAAAACCGTCCTGTACGTGCTATGGTGGTTGGAATCCCTAATGTGGGAAAATCTACTTTTATCAACTCTTTTGCAGGAAAGGCTTGTACCAAAACAGGAAATAAACCGGGAGTTACCAAAGGGAAACAGTGGATACGGCTGAACCAAAGTTTAGAGCTGCTTGACACCCCGGGAATTCTGTGGCCGCGTTTTGAAAATCAGGCGGTTGGTGAAAGGCTGGCTATCATCGGATCCATGAATGATGAAATTCTTCATGCAGACGAACTGGCAATGGCAATTATTCATTATTTAAAAGAGGAATATGCCGGACTGCTCAAGGAGCGATATGAAGTGGAAGAAACAGAGGATGATTATGTAACTTTACAGAGCATTTGCATCGGCAGAAAGTGTTTTTTAAAAGGAGAAACCCCTGATCTTGACAGAGCTTCTAAAATAGTAATAGAAGATTTCAGAAGCGGAAGATTAGGCAGGATTACATTGGAACATCCGGAGGAGTGGCAGTGAATAAGACATTAAGAGAAATGCTGGGCACCAGCATATATTTATTAATTGTATTAGTAATGACTTTCTTAGTAGTGACTTATGTGGGACAGAGAACTAAGGTAAGCGGCAGTTCTATGGAACCGACTTTAAGCGATGGAGATAATCTGATCGTTGACAAGGTGTCTTATCGTTTTAATGATCCGGAAAGATTTGACATTATTGTATTTCCTTTCCGCTATGCACAAAAAACCTATTATATCAAGCGGATCATAGGACTTCCGGGAGAAACGGTATATATTGATGAACAGGGAAATATCTACATAGACGGCGAGATACTGGAAGAAAATTACGGTAAAGAAATTATAGTAGATCCGGGACGTGCATATGAACCGGTCACTCTTGGAGCCAATGAATATTTTGTCATGGGAGATAACAGGAATAACAGTCAGGACAGCAGGGATCCCGTAGTAGGGAATGTTTACCGGGATGAGTTTATTGGAAAAGCATGGATGAGAATCTGGCCTCTTTCGAAAATGGGCATTATTAAGCATCAATGACGGAGGAACATTATGAGCCAGAGTATTGAAGAAATCAGAAAATTATTACAGGCAGCCGATAGAAACGGGCTGCCTGCCTTTATAAACACCTATGAAAAGGATGAGCGGGCAGGCGTTATAAGTCTGGTTCAGAAGGCTAAGAAAAAAATAGAAGCCTATGAAAAGGAATTGGAAAGAACAGAAAAAATGAAGCAGTATGAAAAGAAATATGATTCTTTTTCTTATATCTGCGGCATTGATGAGGTGGGAAGAGGACCTCTTGCAGGTCCGGTAGTGGCAGGTGCAGTAATTTTACCAAAAGATTGTGACATTTTATATCTAAATGATTCTAAGCAGTTGACCGAAAAAAAAAGAGAAGAGCTATATTATGTCATTATGGAAAAAGCAGTTTCCACAGGACTTGGTTTTGTATCACCGGAAAGAATTGATGAGATCAATATTTTACAGGCAACATATGAGGCAATGCGTGAGGCTGTTTCAAAACTGGATCCTTGTCCGGACCTTTTACTGAATGATGCAGTTACCATACCCGGATTGTCCATCAGGCAGATTCCTATTATTAAAGGAGATGCCAAAAGCATTTCCATCGCGGCGGCCAGTATTATAGCCAAGGTAACAAGAGACAGGATGATGATCCAGTATGACAGTATTTTTCCTCAGTATGGATTTGCTTCTAACAAAGGATATGGAGCATCCTCGCATATTGAAGCGCTTAAAAAATATGGCCCTACACCAATTCACAGAAAGAGTTTTATAAAGAATCTGCTTTAATGCAGATGGAAAATGGGAGGTATTATGAGACTTTCCTCATTATTTGTGTCGGGAAATGAATCACATATAGAAAGCAGTGGAAGGGAAATGTCTTCTTCTACTTTAGAGCAGAATCTGAAAAACGGTATGGAAGAGATTGCATCAAAAGCACCCGGACAATCCGTAACAGGAGAGGTTGTAGAAAAAAACGGCAATGAGGTTTTAATTTCTATTGGGAAGAATCAGATGATCCGGGCAAAATTAGAAGGCAATATGCCGGTAGAGATGGGACGGCAGATGACCTTTTCCATTAAGAATTTGGCCAGTAGCAAGGTAGTGCTCAGTCCGTTATTTGCCAATACAGGAAATGACCCCAATATCGGCAAGGCACTGCAGATGGCAGGTATTCCTGAAAATGCCAGATCTTCCCAAATGGTTCAGACTATGATGCAGGAGGGAATGAGTATAGACAGAGAATCTCTTTCCCAAATGATGCGTGCCGTAAACTTAAATCCGGATGCAAATGTGGAAACGATAGTACAGCTGTCAAGACTGGGAATTCCTGTTACGGAAAATAATGTATTCCAAATGGAAGCATATAAGAATTATCAGCATCAGATGACAGAGAGCCTCATGGAAATTGCTGATGCACTGACAGATACTATGACGGAGATGACATCAGCAGGAGATATACAGGGAGGAATCGATATATACAGGGAAGTCCTTTCGATGCTGGCAGAGGGAGCAGAAATGGAGGGAGCAGAAGCTCCGGAAGGACAATTGCAGAATTCAGGATCGGAAATAATACCGGATGCGGCAAAAAATACAGAAGGAACTGCAGACACAGCCACTTTGCAGGATAAAATGAAAGATGCATTGAAGGAAATGATGGATCAGGCAATGGAAATGGGAGATGCAAAGGGGCTGTCAGGACGGGATGGATTGACAGGAAAAGAAGTACAGAATCTGGCTCATGAGCTCTCTAATGCCGGAGTTTCGGCTGAAACAGTAAAAGCATTTGTGTCAGGGGAACTTCCTGCCAGTGAACTGTTCCATCAGCTGAATGAACTGCTGTCAGATGCGCAGCTGCCAAGAAGTCAGCATGAAAAAGCTATGCATCTGCTAAATAACAAAGAATTTAATTCTCTTGTAAAGAATGAGATGATAAAGCAATGGACGCTGACCCCGGAAGAGGTAGCAAAGAATAATAAAGTGGAAAATCTTTATGAACGTCTGAATAATCAGATGAACCGTTTGAATCAGACACTGGAACAGGCAGCCAAAGCAGATACGCCTTTAGGAAAAGCAGTTTCCAATCTGTCAGGAAATATTGATTTTATGAATCAGCTGAATCAGATGTTCACCTATGTGCAGCTGCCGTTAAAGTTACAGAGCCAGGAAGCTAACGGAGAGCTTTATGTTTATACAAATAAAAAGAATCTGGCTCAAAAGGATGGAAAAGTCAGCGCACTTCTGCATCTTGATATGGAGCATCTCGGGGGTGTGGATGTACATGTTTCCCTAATGGACACTCATGTTTCCACAAAATTCTATTTGAAGGATGACAGTGTACTTGATTTTATTTCTGACCATATTGATATCTTAAATGAACGATTAAATAAAAGAGGATACACTATGGATGCTTCTTTTACGAAAAAAGGAGAAGAGGAATCAGAGAGTGTAATGGAGGAAATATTGAAACAGGATAAGAATATTTCTATTCTGTCGGATTATTCCTTTGATGCCAGAGCGTAAAACATGAAACAGAAAGGCTGGAAATGGTATGCAGGAAAAGAAAAATAAACCCAAACAGGCCATTGCGCTTGCTTATGATCCCTCAGAAGATGCGCCTAAAGTCATAGCTTCCGGAAGGGGAGTTCTGGCAGAAAAGATCATAGAAAAGGCAAAGGAAGCGGCAGTGCCTGTCCACAGAGATGATTCTCTGGCAGATACTCTTTCAAGGCTGGAAATAGGTGAGATGATTCCACCGGAGCTTTATGAGGTAGTGGCAGAGGTTCTTGTCTTTGTAGATGCCATGGATAAAATTAAAGCAAAAATGGATAAGAACAGGTAAGGGAAATTTATTTGAATCGTGTAGATACAGGAAAAAATCGTGAAAAGCAGGCCGCCTTGTTTTTGGAAAAACAGGGATTTCAAGTTTTGCAAAGAAACTTCAGATGCAGGCAGGGAGAAGTAGATATTATTGGCATTCATGAGAACTGTCTTGTGTTTGTTGAGGTAAAATACAGATCAAGCAGTAAGGCAGGAATGCCGGAGGAAGCAGTCGGAGTGCAGAAGCAGAAGAAAATCTGCCAAGCCTCCGATTATTTTCGTCTGAAACATAGAGAATACCAAACCTTGCAGATAAGGTATGATGTAGTAGCCATGCTTTCGGACAGGATCAGATGGCATAAGAATGCCTTTTTCTATAGGGCAGATAATAATCATATAAAATGGTAAACAGACAGTGGAATCGCAAAGAAAAAGGAGCAGGAAGATAATGGATGCAGGCAGTAGTTTTGAAGAGTTGAACCGTAAATATGAAAATCCGGTAATAATACAAAAAAGAAAGGGAGAAGTAGAGTATCTTTCTTTTCCGGGCCTTTCAGGTACAGGACTGGTGAATCATCTTTTCACAACAAGAAAGGGAGGCGTCAGCAAAGGGATTTTTGCTTCCATGAATATGAGCTATACAAGAGGAGATGATAAAAGCGCTGTAGATGAAAACTACAGAAGAATTGCCAAAGTATTCGGCAGTACACCGGACAGGATCGTATGCTCTGACCAGACTCATACTGTCAATATACGTCTTGTTACCGAAAAGGATGCAGGAAAAGGCGTTGTAAAAGAGAAAGATTACAGGGATGTGGATGGTCTGATTACGGATACACCGGGGTTGATACTGGCAACTTTTTATGCAGACTGTGTACCGCTGTTTTTTATAGATATGAAGCATAGGGCAATCGGACTTAGTCATTCCGGATGGAAGGGAACCGTCCATCAAATGGGTGCAGTTACGCTAAAAGCCATGGAGCAGGCTTTTGGCACAAGACCGGAAGATGTAAAGGCAGCCATTGGACCTTCTATCTGCTGTGACTGTTATGAAGTGAGCAGTGATGTGGCAGAGCAGTTTCAATATGTTTTTTCAGACAGAACAGGAGACTTCTTAAAAGAAGGAAAAGAAGAGGGCAAGTATCAGCTGGATCTGTGGGAAGCCAACAAACTTATTTTGCTTAATTCAGGCGTCCTTCCGGAAAATATAGAAGTGACAGATGTCTGCACATGCTGTAACAGTCAATATTTGTTCTCACACAGAGCAAGTATGGGACAGCGTGGAAATTTGGGCGCATTTATGGAATTAAGGAAATCTTAATTTTTTTCCTAAGAAACACTTAAAAAATATATGTTTTACTTACAATGTAAACAGCAGAACCATTACGGAGGAATAAGGGATGATCAACATTCTGGTTTGCGATGATGATAAGGAAATCGTGGATGCTATTGAGATTTATTTAAGTCAGGAAGGATATAAGGTCTATAAGGCATATGACGGAATGCAGGCAGTTTCCATGCTGAAGGAAGAGAATATACAGCTGCTTATTATTGATATTATGATGCCTAAGCTGGATGGAATCAGAGCTACCATTAAGATCAGAGAATACAACAGCCTTCCCATTATATTTCTTTCAGCCAAATCTGAGGACACAGATAAGATATTGGGATTAAATATCGGAGCAGATGATTATGTAACAAAGCCTTTTAACCCGTTAGAGCTGGTAGCCAGAGTGAAGTCAAATTTAAGGCGTTATACCCAGCTGGGCAACTTAAATGTTGACAATAATGCGCTATTTACGGTAGGAGGACTTTGTATCAATGATGATACCAAAGAGGTGACAGTAGACGGAGAAAGCGTAAAACTGACTCCCATAGAATATAATATTCTTCTTCTGCTGGTAAAAAATCAGGGAAGAGTATTTTCCATTGACCAGATTTATGAAAATATCTGGAATGAAGAAGCCATTGGAGCTGACAATACAGTAGCCGTCCATATCAGGCATATCCGTGAAAAGATTGAAATCAATCCTAAGGAACCAAGATATCTAAAAGTGGTATGGGGTGTGGGCTACAAAATTGAAAAGCAATAGGAAAGCAGGGAAACATATGAACAGAGAAGATCAGAATTATGAAACAAATCAAAAAAAGGATAAAAAGAAAAGTGGAGAGGGAACTAAAATTTTGCTTCATATCCTGCAGCATGTTTGTTTTATATGGGCAGTGGTAGCAGCGGCTATGGTACTGCTTGGTTCACTTGTGGTAATAGATGGAAGAAAAGGAACCACTACATACCGCTTAAAGACAGAAAAACAAGGTACGCTTTTTGAAGATTCCGAAATGTTTAATCAGCTCCTTGGAAACAGCTCAGCAGATATTATCTGTTATGGGGCCATCAGGGCACAGCTTGAAACAGACGGTAAATTTGACCCGAAGAAGCAGATCGATGTAACGGCATTTGCTGACAGATATGAAGGAACTTCAAAAGAATATATTACAGCTGTTTATTATCTGGATGATTTGATCAAATGGCAGCAGAACGGATTGGAATATGAAGATGTTTATATGACAGGGATGGAAGCAGACCAGTTTTTAAGCAGGACCAAAACAGTTACTAAGGTTTATGTAAAAGAGGGAGGAAATACCAGTTACTTAAATTCTGATTTAGAGAGCGTCACTACTGTTGTGGATGTATCAGGCAATATACTCATTGATTATGAAAATCCTATCAGGGAAGATGTTTTGGCAACCATTCTGAAAAACCGCTATCATACGGTAGAAGGGAAAAATATTGAAGACTATGTATCTTCCTGGGGAGAGTACTATGAGCTTCGTGACAATGTGCAGAAAGCTGCTGAAGATATTGGAATTAATTATAAGGAATATCTTTCCTATAAGGATTATTATGATAAAGATAACAGTAATGTAGTTTATTATATCCGCAAAACCATCAATGGGAAAACAGAGGTGCTCAGTAATGGAAAAGCGGGCAGCCTGAAACTTTCCGATTTAAAAAAGCAACTGAAGGAAGAATGTGGGAAATATATTATTTATGATCCCAAAAACATGGAATATGAGACGAATACGTTAATAGAGGAATCTACCTTACGATATATCCTGAACGGATATGCATATGCTTATCCTGAAGATACGCAGATATTGATCGGGGTAAAGAATCCTTATGCCGTAGGAGATGCTTTTACCCAAGCCAGAACAGGCTATAACCAGTATTCCCCTTATTTCTGGCAGTATATGGTCATGGCAATAGCTGGCAGCCTGTTATATTTCCTGTTACTTATTCTTCTTACAAGCAAGGAAGGGAAAGCTGTATTAAGGGATACAGAAGAGACTGTAATTGCATTAAAGCCGGAAGATAAGATACCTACTGAAGTTATGCTTCTGCTTACTGTGGGGGTAATGGCAGCTATCGTTCTTGCCATCAAATTATTTGTAAATTTTGTAGGTGGGAGAACAGTGATATACAGTGGAAAAATGCCTGTAACAGTTGGAGTTACGGCATGCATTGTAAGTTTTGCCATTTCCTTCTTCTATTACAGTTATGTAAGAAGGATAAAAGCCGGAACTATTTGGAAGAACAGCTTGTTGCGGCGCCTTAGCAGCAGTATCATTAAAGGCGGAATTTACCTTTATGACCATGGTTCTGTTATCTTAAGGGTTTTGATACCTTATGGCATTTTGATCATGATCAATATGATGGGACTGCTGAGCAAATTCATCTTTAATCTTTATAATGATCAGCTTGTGATTGTTGTTATACTGATTTTGGCAGTAGATGGGGTCATTGGGTTCCTGCTCTATAAATCAGCGTTGGACAGACAGAATATTCTGGATGGAATTAAGCAGATCAATGCAGGACATACTGAATACAAAATAGATGAAACGATACTTCATGGCGATAATCTGATACTGGCCAGGGAAGTAAACGGTATCGGAGAGGGAATCCGGAATGCAGTAGCGGCCAGCATGAAGAATGAAAGATTAAAAGCCGATCTGATTACAAATGTATCTCATGATATTAAGACACCTTTAACTTCTATCATTAACTATGTAGACTTGATTAAAAGGGAAGATGTGGACAATGCAAAAGTTCAGGAATATATTGAGGTATTGGATGCAAAGTCCCAGAGATTGAAGCAGTTGACAGATGATTTAGTAGAGGCATCTAAAATTTCTTCCGGAAATATTATTCTTCAATTTGAAAAGATTAACTTAGTAGAGTTATGTAATCAGACTATAGGAGAATTTTCCGAGAAATTTAAAGAGAAAAACCTGATTCCTGTTATGCGTACACAGGAAAGCTGTATTTACATTGAAGCAGATTCCAGAAGAATCTGGAGAGTTATTGAAAATCTCTTTAATAATATTTTCAAATATGCTCTTGAAGGAACCAGAGTCTATATTGATCTGGAAGAGAAGGAATTGGGAAAAGGAAAAAGGCAGGTGGCGTTGTCAGTCAAGAATATTTCGGCAAATCCTATTAAGGGAAATTCAGATGAACTGACAGAGCGTTTTATCCGTGGAGATGAATCCAGAACTACGGAAGGAAGCGGACTTGGGCTTTCCATTGCCAAAAATCTGACAGAAGCAATGAGAGGCAGTTTTGAAATTGCCGTAGACGGGGATTTGTTTAAGGTCATTATGATATTCCCTATGTTGGAACAGAAGTAACGGAATTTAAGAAATGTATCGTTACAAATAAAAATAATCAGGACCGCCATTTCCAGGTGGTCCTGATTTTAATGTCATAGGAATTTTATTAATGATCTGTCAGGCATGATCCTCGTTGGTATCAAACCCTTCCCTGCTGTTATACTTGGCAAGAATTTCATGGATTTTTTCCGTGGGAGTATAAACATTGGACATGGAAGAATCATGATTCATAAAGTCAATAATGGAAGCTACAAATTTGCTCATATCTGCTTCTATATAGTAAGGTCTTGATTTTAGATCCGGAAGCTGATAAGTCAGGTTAGTAGTAATAATTTTATCAAAGTAACACTTTTCATAAGCTTCATCAAAGCTGGAAAGGCCATCTGTAAATAAACCAAAGGTTGCACAAAGATAAACCCGTTTGGCATTCATGGCTTTCAGCCGCTTGGCGGTATCTAAAATACTTCCTCCGGAAGAAATCATATCATCCATAATGATTACATCTTTACCATCGATATTGTCCCCAAGAAATTCATGGGCGACAATAGGATTTTTGCCGTTGACGATTCTGGAGTAATCACGGCGTTTATAGAACATACCGGTATCTACGCCCAAAACATTGGCAAAATAAACAGCTCTGTCAAGAGCTCCTTCATCAGGACTGATTACAATTAAATGATCTTTGTCAATCAGAAGATTTTCTTCTGAGCGGAGAAGCGCTCTTGCAAACTGGTAGGGTGGTGTAATATTATCAAAACCACGTAAAGGCTCTGCATTTTGAACCCTGGGGTCATGAGCATCAAAGGTAATAAAGTTGTTGACGCCCATACTGTCCAGTTCTTCAATCGCATAAGCACAGTCAAGGGATTCACGACCATTTCTTTTATGCTGCCTTCCCTCGTACAAAAAGGGCATAATAACATTGATCCGGTGTGCCTTGCCGTTGACGGCAGAAATAATTCGTTTTAAATCCTGATAATGATCATCAGGTGACTTATAGTTGGTATAGCCATTCATGGTATAAGAAATACTATGATTGCAGACATCCACAAGAATAAAAAGATCTTTTCCTCTGACAGATTCAGAAATAACGGCTTTACCTTCACCGGTGCCAAACCGATAGCAGGCAGCATCCACAATATAATTATCGGAAACATATCCTTCAAATGCAGGATCATTTTTAGCAATGTTTTTAATATCTCTTCTGAAATTAACAAGATAGTGATTAATCTGCTCCCCCAGTTTGGAAGCGGAATCAAGTACGATCAGTTTAAGCGGCGCTACAGGTATAGCAGCTTCCAATTCACGTAAATTAGGCATTTTATCCTCCAAGTATCTAACAACTAAGCAATCGTCAAAAACCTCAATTAATTTATAACATTCTGCTAGTGACACGTCAAGAAATTTATACTAAAATATAACATATCCGAAAGAAAACAAGCGCACCGCAGGGGCATTTGTTTTCTGAGGATATGTTAACGAAAAAATCAGAAGCTGCGAAGCAGCGGCATGTGCAAAGCACATGGATTTTTGAGTAAAAAGAAAACAAGCGCAGGAGGGCGCTATGGAAGCGCACCGCAGGGCATCAAGGAAGCACCGCAGTGCATTAAAGAGGTATTATGGACAGGCAGGGACATTTGATAAGGGAAGTCCTTCCGGGCAGCATCGCAGAGGAACTGGAAATACAACCTGGGGACAGACTTATTGCAATCAACAATATAGAAATAGAAGATATCTTTGACTACCAGTATTATATGGAGGATACGTATATAGAAATCCTTATTGAAAAACCCGATGGGGAGCAGTGGGTTTTGGAGGTAGACAAAGAAGAAAGTGAAGATGTGGGAATCGTATTTGACAATGGCCTTATGGATGATTACAGATCCTGCCATAATAAATGCATTTTCTGTTTTATTGATCAGATGCCCCGGGGAATGAGGGAAACACTTTACTTTAAAGATGACGATTCAAGGCTTTCCTTTTTGCAGGGTAACTACGTAACCTTAACGAATATGTCGGAGCATGATATTGACAGGATCATAAAGTATCATCTTTCTCCTATCAATATTTCCTTTCAAACGATGAATCCTGAATTAAGGTGTAAAATGCTGAATAACCGCTTTGCAGGAGAAGCACTGAAAAAAGTGGACAGGCTTTATAAAGCAGGCATTACAATGAATGGGCAGATTGTACTTTGCAAAGGGATCAATGACGGTGATGAACTTATATTCAGTATTCGTGAGATGATGAAATATATACCGATACTGGAGAGCGTATCAGTGGTGCCGGTGGGACTTTCCAAATACCGAGAAGGGTTGTACCCGCTGCAGCCGTTTCTAAAGGAAGATGCCAGGGAAGTACTTTCCGTTATTCATAGTTTTCAAAGAGAAATTCATGAAAAATACGGTACACATTTTATACATGCCAGTGATGAATGGTATATACTTGCAGAAGAAGAACTTCCAAAGGCAGAAAACTATGACGGATATTTGCAGCTTGAAAATGGCGTAGGTATGCTGCGGCTTATGCTGGATGAATTTGAAGATGCTTTAAATGCTTTGAAAAAGAATAGTGACGGTAATTATATAAGGAAAAGAGATATTTCCATGGCTACCGGGAAACTGGCTTTCCCCTACATCAGGCAGATGGCGGAAAAGATGATGGAGGATTTTCCGGAATTATCCATTCATGTATATTTGATACGAAATTTTTTCTTTGGAGAAATGATTACCGTTTCGGGACTTCTTACAGGAAGAGATATTATTACCCAGCTAAAAGGAAAGTATTTAGGAGAGGAGCTGCTGCTTCCCTGTAATGTGCTCAGAAGCGGAGAGGATGTGTTCCTTGATGATGTCACAGTGGCAGAGCTGGAAAAGACTTTACAAGTAAAGACGAATATTGTAAAATCAAGCGGATATGACTTTGTAAATGCAGTTTTTGGGAAACCGGAAACAAACGGAGGAAATAGATGAGTACAAGTAAGGGAAAGCCCATTGTAGCAGTGGTAGGAAGACCCAATGTTGGTAAATCCACTTTGTTTAATGCATTGGCAGGACAGAAGATTTCAATTGTAAAAGATACGCCGGGGATCACTCGGGATAGGATTTACGCTGACGTTACATGGCTGGACAGGTCATTTACCTTGATCGATACAGGCGGAATTGAGCCTGACAGTAATGATATTATTTTATCCCAGATGAGAGAACAGGCTGAAATTGCCATTAATACGGCGGACGTCATTTTATTTATGGTGGACGTGAAGCAGGGACTTTTAGATGCAGACGCTAAAGTGGCAGATATGTTAAGGCGTGCCCATAAACCTGTGATCCTGATTGTAAATAAAGTAGATCATATCGATAAGTATATGGCTGACGTTTATGAATTTTATAATCTTGGTATCGGAGATCCACATCCCATTTCAGCATCCAATCAGATGGGACTGGGTGATATGCTGGATGAAGTAGTAAAATACTTTGGCGATGAAGGAAAAGAAGAGGAAGAAGATGACAAAATCCGTGTGGCCATTGTAGGAAAACCCAATGTAGGCAAATCTTCATTGATCAATAAAATGATAGGTGAGAACAGATTGATCGTTTCCGATATTGCAGGTACTACAAGAGATGCGGTAGACACTTTAGTTAAGCATAATGGCAAAGAATATGTTTTTATTGATACGGCAGGCATACGCCGTAAAAATAAAATAAAAGAAGAACTGGAACGTTATATGATCATACGTGCTGTCAGTGCTGTGGAACGGGCAGATATTGTGATACTCATGATTGATGCTATAGAGAGTGTAACAGAACAGGATGCCAAGATTGCAGGAATTGCCCATGAGAGAGGCAAAGCTGTGATTATTGCAGTAAATAAGTGGGATGCTATTGAAAAAACAGATAAGACGGTAAATAAATATACAGCTAAAATCCGGGAAATCCTTTCCTATATGCCTTATGCAGAAATTACGTTTATATCAGCAGTGACAGGGCAGAGGATACACAAACTGTATGACCTGATCGATATGGTGTCTGAAAATCATGCCATGAGGATAGCAACTGGTGTGCTGAATGAAATTATGGCAGAAGCCGTAGCTCTTCAACAGCCTCCGTCTGATAAAGGCAGACGGCTTAAGCTGTATTACATTACACAGGTATCCGTAAAACCGCCTACCTTTGTTATTTTTGTAAATGATAAGAAACTGATGCATTTTTCTTATACCAGATATATTGAGAATAAGATCAGGGAAGCTTTTGGATTTAAAGGAACTCCGCTGAAATTCATCATAAGGGAAAGAAAGGAAAACAAATAAGGTGGAACGTTTATATTGTATTTTGATCGGTTATGTATTCGGTTTATTTCAAACAGCATTTATTTATGGAAAAATGCATGGAATAGATATAAGAGAGCATGGAAGCGGCAATGCAGGAACCACCAATACGCTGCGGGTACTTGGTACAAAAGCCGGATTGATCGTTCTTGCAGGAGATATACTGAAGACAATTCTGGCAATCGTTTTCTGCAGCATATTATTTGGCAGAGCTAATCCGGAAGAACTCTATCTTTTGAAATTATATGCGGCTGCAGGGGCAATTCTTGGACACAATTTTCCATTTTATCTGCAGTTTAAAGGAGGAAAAGGAATTGCTGCTACGGCAGGACTTGTTTTGGCCTTTCATCCCACATTCATACCGGTAGGCGTAATCATATTTTTTGGCATTTTTTTCCTGACACATTATGTGTCTTTGGGTTCACTGCTTGTTTATGCAGGAATTACTTTAGAGATGGTTATTTTAGGACAGCTTGGACTGTTCCATACAAGCCAGCAAATCTTAAATGAGATGTATGTGATAACCATATTGCTTGCAATCATGGCATATTATAAGCACAAAGAAAATATTAAGCGTCTTCTTAAAGGAGAAGAGCGTAAAACATACCTGTTAAAAAAGAATGATGCTAAATAAGAAAGCAGCAGATGGCGGAAAGGAATAAGAAAATGGCGAAAGTAGGAATTATCGGAGCAGGAAGCTGGGGAACAGCGCTTTCTCTTCTTTTATATCATAATGGAAATCATGTAACGGTATGGTCCGTTATGGAAGAAGAAATTCAAATGCTTAAAAATGAACATGAGCAAAAAGAAAAACTTCCCGGTGTTAAGCTTCCGGAGGATATGGTTTTTACCACAGACTTAGAACAGACTATTAAAGGAAAAGATGCATTGGTACTGGCAGTTCCGTCTCCCTATACAAGAAGCACAGCAAAAAGGATGGCTCCTTTTGTGGAAGAAGGACAAAAAATTGTAAATGTAGCAAAAGGAATTGAAGAAGCAACTCTGATGACGCTTTCACAGATCATTGAACAGGAAATCCCACAGGCGGATGTTGCAGTACTTTCAGGTCCCTCTCATGCGGAAGAAGTAGGAAGAGGAATTCCTACTACCATAGTGGTAGGGGCAAAGAGCCAGGATACCGCAGAATATCTTCAAACCCTTTTTATGAGTGAAGTGTTCCGGGTATATACAAGTTCCGATGTGCTTGGCATTGAGCTTGGAGCGGCCCTTAAAAATGTAGTGGCGTTGGCAGCCGGAATAGCAGACGGCTTAGGATACGGTGATAATACCAAGGCTGCCCTGATTACCAGAGGTATTGCAGAAATTGCAAGGCTTGGAATCAGCATGGGCGGAAGGATTGAAACCTTTTATGGCTTAACGGGAATCGGAGATTTGATCGTTACCTGTGCTTCCATGCATTCCAGAAACCGCCGGGCAGGTATTCTGATCGGCAAAGGAGCATCCATGGAAGAGGCTATGGCGGAAGTAAAAATGGTGGTAGAAGGCGTATATTCTGCAAAAGCAGGGTATGCATTGGCCCAGAAATTCCATGTCAGCATGCCCATTGTAGAACAGGTAAATAAAATATTATTTGAGAAGGCAAGCGCCGGTGCAGCAGTAAAAGAATTAATGCTCAGAGATAAAAAGGTAGAGAATATTGACTTGCGCAATTTATATCAGAACAGTGTGGAAGTTTCATGGTAAGAAAGGAATCCGGCAGGTAAATGAGCGATAAGAAAAATGATGATTTTTGGAAGTCATCCGGCACAGATGATTTCTGGAATAAGAAAGTAGTAGACGATAACTGGCTGAAAGAGGACGAAAGCAATTTTTGGAATGATCAGGAAGAAAATAATAAGAAGACTGATTATTCAGGGTTGTCCAAAGAACTCTACAAAGACACTGCTTCTTATACAGAAAGTAAAAAGCAGAATCCTTATATGAGTTATGAGAATCCTAATCCATATCAGTCTGTTGGAAACAATCAGCCAAAACCAAAGCAAAATCAACAGCCGCAGCCACAGCCACAGAAAAAAGGAGAATCTGCATCCAGAGTACATATTCATACAATTATCTGTCTGATAGCCATATTTATAGCCGTTTTGTGTGTGGTTTCTTCTATGATGATGATAAGGATGAGAAAGACAAAAATGATTGAAGCTGCTATGAATCTTTCTTATGAAGAAATCGAAGTGGAAGATCGTTTTCTCTTTAATGAGAATAATCAGGTATATCTGGAAGATGCTGCTTATACGGTAGTAACAGATAACAGCTTTAAGGGATTTCCGGAGGATACGAAACTGATAGCTGTTCCTGTGCAGGTAAAAAGTGATAAATATATAAGAGGTGAATATGCACTTAAAGGTATTTATATCGGATTTGCAGGAAACAATGGGAACGAATATAGAAAACCGTCAACCGCCGCACAGATTGCTCCTTATACAAATGGAGTGGGATTTAGGAATGAACTTATACTTTCAGGCTATGGAATAGGCAATGGAGCAAATGACAATGGATATTATTTCTTTTTAATACCATCCCATGTAGAAGAGATTACTCTTTATATGGAAAGAAAAACCAAAGGGATGATTCCTGTAATAGACAGAATTTATCAGAAGCACATGGAAGTGCTTCCTGAGGATGAAGATCTGACTAAGCAGCTGACACAGACTGAAAGATTACGATAGAGGAGAGATAAGATGAAGCTGGTAAAAACAATCATTACAGTATTTGTGACAACAGCCTGTATCTGTGTGTGTTTGGTAGCAGTCGCTTTTTTCTTTGTGAAAACCGATTATACGGAGTATGAGATGACAAGAATGATATCACCTGTATTTCATGATGTGAAAGCAGAATACATAGGTGACAGCTATGAAGGGAAAGAGGAAGAAGGGTATTCTTATTACAGACTTCTTATTGAAGTGGAAAACCCATGTAACTATGGAATGGAGAATTTTTACTTTTACTATGAAGGCAGCGATCCTGACAGCAGATATGGTATAGGGGAAATAAGGCAAGAGGATGATACGCTTCTTTATGAATGGGAAAGAGAATTTCTTCCGGCAGGAAAGATGATCAATATTGACCGGATCGTCCGCGTTCAAAACGGATGCGAGGAATTTGATATTATATATACGAACTACTGGAATGTAAATGAAGAGCAGAGAGTGCATGTAAAACTTTAATGTTGACTCAGGAAAGGAGCAGGCAATGCAGAATGAATTTGGCAGTACCAACGAATATGTAGCTTCCGCGCAGCTTATGGCCAGTGTAAATGTTGCCATTGCGTTACAGAAACCACTTTTGATCAAAGGAGAGCCGGGGACAGGTAAAACGATGCTGGCTAAGGCAGTTGCAGAATCTCTGAACAAAAAATTAATTATCTGGAATATTAAGTCTACCACTAAGGCTCAGGACGGCCTTTATATGTATGATACCATTCAAAGGCTTTATGACGGGCAGTTTGGAGAAGAAGGCGTAGATGATATTGCCAGGTATATTAAGCTTGGAAAGCTTGGAGAAGCATTTGAGTCAGAGGAACAGGTCATTCTTTTGATTGATGAGATTGACAAGGCAGATTTGGAATTCCCTAACGACCTTTTGTGGGAGTTAGATCAAATGGAATTTTATATCCACGAAACGAAAAGAACGGTAAAAGCAAAGCAGCGTCCCATTGTGATCATTACCTCCAATGCGGAAAAAGAACTGCCGGATGCTTTTCTTAGAAGATGTATTTTCCATTATATTGATTTCCCGGATGAACAGTTAATGGAGGAAATTGTAAGGACTCATTACCCTGATGTGGAAGAAAATCTTCTCAAAAATGCCATGGATGTTTTCTATCAGATCCGTTCGCTGAAGGATATCAGGAAAAAACCCAGTACATCGGAGTTGATTGACTGGATACAGGCATTGCAGATAGGCGGTATTCCCACAGAGAAAATTAAAAGTGAACTTCCCTTTATTGGCGTTATTGTAAAAAAGGATGAAGACCTGGAAGGATTAAAACAACGCATTAATTAGAAAGGGCAAGGAGAAATTATGTTTGTAAATTTCTTTTATACCTGTAAGGCAAAAGGACTTCATGTTACGCTAAGTGAATGGCTTGCTTTGCAGGAGGCGCTTACAAAAGGCCTTGCAGGAAGCAGTCTTACGGAATTTTATTATCTTGCCAGAATGATCCTGGTTAAGAGTGAAACAGATTTTGATAAATTTGATATGGCTTTTGAGGAAACATTTAAAGGCGTTCAGTCTGAAAATGAAATTTCCAAGAACATGATGAGATGGCTGGATAAATCGGAACTCATTGATATGGTAGATGAAAAAGATAAATTCCGTATGAATGAGCAGGACGGCCTTTTTCATGACCTTGATAAGGATGAAGTAGAAGCGAAATTTAAAGAGCGTCTTCGTGACCAGGACAGCGAGCATAACGGCGGAAGTTTTTGGATTGGAAGTATGGGAAAAACCTCTTTTGGAAATACAGGCGGTAATGCCGGCGGTATCCGTGTGGGAGGCACTACCGGCTACCAGACAGCATTCCAGGTAATTGGAGCAAGAAAGTACAGGGATTTCCGTGATGACAGAGTGCTTGAAAACAGGCAGTTCCAGATGGCATTGCGGAAACTTCGCCAATTTTCTACTAAACTGGATATTCCAAAGACAGAGCTGGATATTGATGAAACCATTGATAAAACCTGTAATAATGGCGGATGTCTGCAGATCGTCATGACAAAACCAAGAAAAAATGCAGTGAAACTGCTATTGCTTATGGATTCCGGCGGAACAATGATTCCTTACAGCAGCCTTATGAATGATTTATTTCAGTCTATTAATAAATCAAATCATTTTAAAGATGTTAAGGTTTATTATTTCCATAACTGCATTTATTCCAAGCTATATAAAACACCGGAATGTGAGAATGGGGAATGGATAGATACAGAGTGGATGTTCCGGAACCTTTCCAGTGATTACAAAGTGATCATAGTAGGAGATGCTGCTATGGCGCCGGAAGAGCTTTATTCCGATACAGGTAATTACAGGGGACCTAACGGCGGATTATCGGGATACGAATGGCTGAAATTGATGAAGCGGCATTACAAGAAAATTGTCTGGCTGAATCCTAAGATGGCTCCCGGCCATGCTCCATGGAGAGAGGCAGAAACAGCCGTAAAGGCAATGTTTCCGATGTATAAACTTACAGTAGACGGATTGAACAGAGCTATGAATAAGCTGATAAGCAATCGATAATATAGAAAGACCGGGAGACCGGAAGAGAGAAAAGAGGATAAAGAGATGACTATTTTTGATGAATTGAAAGCAAGAGGACTTCTTGCGCAGTTGACAGATGAAGAAGAGATCAAGGAGCTGATCAACAATGGCAAGGCTACCTTTTATATTGGTTTTGATCCTACAGCAGATTCCCTCCATGTAGGTCACTTTATGGCGCTGTGCCTGATGAAAAGATTACAGATGGCAGGTAATAAACCGATTGCGCTGATCGGAGGCGGTACAGGGATGATAGGTGACCCTTCCGGCAGAAGTGATATGCGCAGCATGATGACAGAAGAAACGATTCAGCATAATTGTGAATGCTTTAAGAAACAAATGAGCCGTTTCATTGATTTTTCAGAAGGAAAGGCTCTTATGGTAAATAATGCACAGTGGCTGATGGATTTGAATTATATTGAGTTTTTAAGGGAAGTAGGCCCTCATTTTTCCGTGAATAATATGTTGCGGGCAGAATGCTATAAGCAGAGAATGGAAAAAGGATTAAGCTTCTTAGAATTCAATTATATGATTATGCAAAGCTATGATTTCTATGAATTATTTCAAAAATATGGATGCAATATGCAGTTTGGCGGGGACGATCAGTGGAGCAATATGCTGGGCGGTACGGAACTGATCAGACGTAAGCTGGGCAAGGATGCTTATGCCATGACCATTACCCTGCTTTTAAATTCCGAAGGGAAGAAAATGGGTAAGACCCAAAAAGGTGCCGTTTGGCTTGATCCAAATAAAACCTCTCCTTTCGAATTCTATCAATACTGGAGAAATGTAGCGGATGCAGATGTCCTTAAATGTTTGCGTATGCTGACCTTCCTGCCTCTTGAACAGATCGATGAAATGGATAAGTGGGAAGGAAGCCAGTTAAATCAGGCCAAGGAAATCCTGGCATATGAATTGACAAATCTGGTTCATGGCGAAGAAGAGGCAAAGAAAGCACAGGAAAGCGCCAGAGCATTATTCAGTCAGGGCGTTGCAGCAGATATGCCAACAAGCGAGCTTACGGAAGAAGATTTTGCAGATGATACCATTGATATGATCAGTGTGCTTTGCAAGTCAGGTCTGGTTACTTCACGTTCAGAGGGAAGACGTGCTATTGAGCAGGGCGGCGTTATGCTGGATAACGATAAGATTACAGATGTAAAAGCAGTCTTTTCAAAGGATGTTTTTAAAAATGACGGTGTAGTAGTAAAGCGTGGCAAAAAGAATTTCAGAAAAGTAATCCTCAAATAATATTGATAAGGAAATAAGAATGGAACAGATTAAATATGCATATAAGAATTTACCGATTCCGGGCGGCGGATATGTAACAGGGTTCCTGTTCCATCCAGTACAAAAGAATATCCTCTATATCAGGACAGATATTGGGGGCAGCTACAGATACGACTTTCAAAAGGAATCATGGGTAAGTCTGACAGAGTCAGTTGATATGTCTGATTTAAGTGAGACTTATCCCTTAGCCCTTGCAACAGATGACAAAAAACCGGAAAGGTTATTGATTGCCAGTGGAATTGACCCAAAAGATGGTAAGATAGCAAGAGGGAAACTCAGTATTTCAGAAGATTTGGGGCGTACATTTATTCATAAAGAAATCCCCTGTTTTGTGCATGGAAATGAAAATGGGCGGGGAACAGGTCTGCGCCTTGTTATGGATCCCATTCATGAAAAGGGACTTTATTTTGCAAGCCAAAGAAACGGACTTTTTTATTCCCGGAACCTTGGAGATACATGGAAGCAGCTGAAAACAGGCGGCGAGACACATATGACTTTTGTATGGTGCTCTCCTGATGGCGGAACAGTTGTGGCAGGAAGTGCGGGAGTAAAAACAGGAAATAACAAAATGCGTGGGCACAGTCTCTATATTTCCTATGATGGCGGCACAGAGTTTGAACCTATGCCCATGCCGGAAAGTGTCATGATACCGGAGTCTAAATGGAGCGGTTATGTGGCTCATCGATATGATTATGATGGCAGGTATCTTTACATAACACTTGTAAACACCGGCTGTTATTCCTATGTTACGGAAATGGGTTACAGCTGTGACAGCGGCGATACTTTAGGAGGCCGTATTATCCGGTATGAATTTGATGATAATGGGAAAATCACCCATTATACAGATATAACGCCTACAGGACTTTATGGAGAGCAGGGTGCTTATGAGGTGGAAAAAGACAGTATTTATCCCTTTGGATTTGGAGGAATCAGCAGTTGCAAGGCTTTCCCCGGACTTTTAGCTGCCAGTACTGTTTGTAAAGGGGATGGAGATATTTTATTTATTTCCTATGATTATGGAAATAACTGGGAAGTGGCGCTGTATGACTTAGAGATCGGGAATCTGCACTTTGAAACATCCTATATGCAGCCCAAATATAATGGCGGACACAGCTTGCTTCATTGGCTCAGTGACGTAAAAATTAATCCTTTTGACCCAAATGAAGTATGGTTTAACAGTGGAACAGGTGTTTTTAGAAGCAGGGATTTTCTGTCGGAAAACAGAAGCTTTTGTGATTGCTGCAGGGGACTTGAAGAAACTGTCCATTTAAATGTTTACAGTCCTGTGGAAGGACCTGTTAAAGTACTGGATATTTTGGGTGACCTAGGCGGATTCGCCTTTACAGATCTTGACAGAGCATGTTCCAATTCTTTTTCAGATGAAGAAGGAAATCGGTATATTACCTGTATTAATGCAGATTTCTCAGATATCCATCCTGAAACTGTCATTGTAACTCCCAGAGGAAACTGGACGGGGAAGACAAAGGGTGGACTGATCCTTTCCAAAGACTATGGATTTCATTTTCAAAGACTGATGCTTCCCTATGGAATTTCTGCATATTTAGATGAAAGATTTAAGGAGATTGAACGTCCTAACGTAAATCCGGGATGGGCAGCCATTTCTTCTGATACGAAAAATATTGTATATTGTGTAGCAGAAGGAATCGATCTTTTTATGAAAGGAATCGTTGTAAGCAATGACAGCGGAAAATCCTTTCAGAAAACAGTTATCTATGATCAAAAGGGAATGGATATTTCCCATACAGGAAGTCATATGAAAGTATTCTCAGACAGAATGCATCCCCGGTATTTCTATGGATTTGGAGATGACTTCCGTATGTACATCAGCAGGGATGGCGGAAAAACATTTTATGAAGCCGTAGCAGAAAATTTTCCCTCGGGAAAGCTGGTGTTTGGATGGATTGACTGTGCCGATAAGACAGAAATCCGGGGTGAAGCCGGCAAAGAAGGTGTATTTTACATGGCAGCCGGGGAATATGGATTATGGAAGCTCTTTTTTCATGCAGAAGAAGGAACGGTTAAAGGGCAAAGGCTTACCAAAGAGGGAGAATCCGTTTTCCGCATGGGCCTTGGACTGCTGCATCAGGATACAGATTACAGAAAAGATCATAAAGCATTATATATCTGCGGTATCATTCAGAAGAATTACGGATTTTTCAGATCAGATGATGATGGGAAGACATGGAAAAAAATAAGTGATGGTACTCAGAATTTTGGAGATATCAACAGTATTGACGGAGACAGCCGCAAGGTGGGAAGGTTCTTTATCGCAACAGGTTCTTTTGGGATAAAATATGGGGAGCCTGCCAAAGAATCTGTAGAAAAGAAACGTCTGCATCTGGAAAGCGGAGAATTGATGCCTTATTTTTCAGAACAAAGAGTATTGACGGTTATCAGGGAGGAGCGGAAGCGGGCTAAGGTAAAATGTGTTATGGAAAGACTGCTTTTGTGGGTCCCCTATGAAGCTGACTATGAATACAGAAGGGAAAGTCTGGAAAAATGGTATCGAAAGGAAGCAGCGCTTATCATCAGTGAAAAGGCAACATACTATGCAGAGATCCTTAAAGTGACTTTTCAGGGAATCCATATTAAAGACCAGAGAAGCAGATGGGGAAGCTGCAGCAGTAAAAAGAACCTGAATTTTAACTGGAGACTGATAATGGCGCCGGAACCGGTTTTAGATTATGTAGTAATTCATGAACTCTGCCATCTGAAACATATGGATCATTCAGCAGCTTTCTGGGAGTTGGTTGAGAGTATATGTCCCGAATATAAGCAGTATAAAAGGTGGCTTAAGGATCATGGTGAGAATCTGTATTTGTTTTAAATCATGAAAAAGTCATAAACAAGTACCCCTTTACATACATTTAAATAAGTATGGAAGGGGTATTTTTATGGATATAAATAATAAGAAAGAGTATGACTTATACAAGGATATACAGATAAGATGCAAAGGAGAAATTTATATAGGTGTGGTAGGACCGGTAAGGACGGGAAAATCAACTTTTATTAAGCGCTTTATGGATTTAATGGTGCTTCCTCATATGGAAGACGGATATGAAAAAGAGCGGGCAACAGATGAACTGCCACAGAGTGCAGGCGGTAAGACGATTACCACTACAGAGCCGAAATTCATTCCCAAGGAAGCTGCCCTTGTAACCATGGGAGAAGGCGTGGAAGCAAGAGTAAGGCTTATCGACTGCGTAGGTTATATGGTAGAGGGCGCAGGGGGTCATATGGAAAATGAAGAAGAGCGTATGGTTAAAACACCCTGGTCCATAGAGGAGATTCCATTTACCATGGCGGCTGAAATGGGTACGAGAAAGGTGATCACAGATCATTCTACTATTGGTATTGTGGTGACCTGTGATGGAAGTTTTGGGGAAATACCAAAGGAAAATTACGAACCGGCCCAGGAAAGAACCATCAGAGAATTGAAAAAAATGAATAAACCCTTTATTGTTCTTTTAAATACCACAAGGCCTTATAGTGAAGATGCGATAAGAATGGCACAGGAAATCAGCGAAAAGTATAATGTAACTACTATGCCGGTAAATTGTGAACAGTTAAAGAAAGAGGATATTAATCAGATCCTTGAAAAGATATTATATGAATTTCCACTTACCATGATAGAATTTTATATGCCTAAATGGGTAGAGATGCTGCCCGCCAACCATGCCATGAAAGCAGATATTGTAGGCAGGGTAAGAGAATTGATGCAGCAGTATAGCTGTATCCGGGATGTAGTAAACCAGCCTGTGGAACTGAAGGGTGATTATATTAAAAAGTGCAAAATGGACAGCGTCAGTATGTCGGACGGATGCATCAGAGTATGGCTGGATGTAGACGATACTTATTACTATGAAATGCTCAGCGACCTGGTTGGGGAAGATATTCATAGTGAATATCAATTGCTGAATACATTAAAAGAAATGTCTAAAATGAAAAAAGAATATGTCAGGGTGCTTCATGCAGTAGATTCTGTCAGACAAAAAGGATATGGTGTAGTAACTCCTGACAGAGAAGAAATTACTTTAGACACACCGGAGCTGATCAAGCACGGTAATAAATTCGGGGTGAAGATCAAGGCAGAAAGTCCCAGCATTCATATGATCCGGGCGAATATTGAAACGGAAATCTCACCGATTGTAGGAAGTGAAGATCAGGCAAAGGATTTGATCAGATATATTTCCGACTCCGGAGCAAGTGAGGAAGGAATCTGGGAAACAAACATTTTTGGTAAAACGGTAGAACAGCTTGTTAATGATGGAATTACAGGTAAGCTTACCATGATAGGAGAAGAAAGTCAGCTGAAACTGCAGGAGACCATGCAGAAGATTGTAAATGACAGCAATGGAGGCATGGTTTGTATCATTATTTAGAAATAAGGGAGACTGTGAAACAGGCAGCAGTCTCCTTTTTCTTGCAGTAAAAATAGGGATATGATACTATGATATAAAAGAAAAAATGGAGGGGTAACATGGATCAGACATATAAAAAATTATTGGATTGTTATGAAAGCATCAAAGACAAGATTCCTTTTTCACCGAAAGTAGCGTTGGTGCTTGGCTCAGGGCTTGGCAATTATGCGGATACCATAGAGGTAAAGGCAGAAATTGATTATAGTGAGATCAAGGATTTTCCTGTATCTACCGTTCCCGGACATGCAGGCAAATTCATCTTTGGCTATGTAGGCAGTGTGGCTGTAGTCTGCATGAAGGGAAGAGTACATTATTATGAAGGATATCCCATTACGGATGTAGTGCTTCCTGCCAGATTAATGAAGATGATGGGAGCAGAAATTCTGTTTCTTACCAATGCTTCAGGCGGCATTAATTCTTCTTTTTCAGCAGGAGACTTTATGCTGATCACTGATCATATTTCCTGTTTTGCGCCTAATCCGTTGATTGGACAAAATATTGAAGAGCTGGGAGTACGTTTTCCGGATATGAGCACCGTATATGACAGAGAGCTTCAGGAGCATATCAGACAGACAGCAAAGAAGAACGATATCTCCTTAAAAGAAGGAATTTATGCACAGCTGACAGGGCCTTCTTTTGAATCTCCTGCAGAAATCAGGATGATGCGCACATTGGGAGTGGATGCAGTAGGTATGAGTACGGTAGTGGAAGCAATTGCCGCTAATCATATGGGAATGAGAATCTGCGGTATTTCCTGTGTTGCCAATTTGGCTGCAGGTATGGTAGAACATCCGCTTACCCATGAAGAAGTACAGGAAGCCGCCAATAAAGCGGCACCTTTATTCCAGAAATTAATTACAGAATCAATTAGTTCATTTTACGGAGCTTAGAGATATGAATAAGATCAATCAAAGCAGTATTCCCATAAAAGAGATGATCCAGGCTGCCATGGAGGCAAGAAAGAAAGCATACGCACCGTATTCTCACTACCAGGTGGGAGCATCACTTCTTACCAATGAACTTCGTATTTATACAGGCTGCAATATTGAAAATGCCGCTTATGGCCCATCTCTTTGTGCGGAAAGGACTGCAATTGCCAAAGCTGTCAGCGAAGGATGGCGTAAATGGAAAGCAATTGCGGTGGTTGGCGGTCCTGAAGGGGAAACGACGCAGCAGTTTGCTTATCCCTGCGGTATCTGCAGACAGGTAATGCAGGAATTTGCGGATCCCGATGAATTTATAGTTATTGTAGCAAAGGATACACAAGACTATAAAGTACATTTGTTGAGAGAACTATTTCCGGAAGGATTCGGACCGGAGAACATAACTAAAAGCAGCAGTTCCAAGGAGGAAATGGCATGAACATAAGATTTTATAACGCAAGAATCCTGACCATGGAAGAGAACAGGGATATTTTTCCTGGCGAAATATGGATAAAAGAGGAACGGATCATCTATGTAGGGAAAAGCGGCAGGGAAGATATGATGCCCGTTTCCTGGGACAGAGAGATAGACTGCATGGGCAATCTGTTAATGCCCGGATTTAAAAATGCCCATACTCATTCAGCCATGACTTTACTGCGTTCTTATGCAGATGACCTCCCTTTACAGGAATGGTTAAATCAGCAGGTATTTCCTGTGGAAGCTAAACTGACAGGAGAAGATATTTACGAATTGACGAAACTTGCCGTACTGGAATATTTGACAAGCGGCATTACCGCCGTATTTGATATGTATCTTACGCCGGAAACCATCTTTCGGGCCCTGGATGAAATGGGAATGAGAGGAGTACAGGTTGGTGGTGTCAATAATTTCAGCCAGTCGCCTGAGCTTTTGGAAGAATGGTACTTAAAGCTCAACGGCAAGAGTCCTTTGCAGTCATTTTGCCTTGGTTTTCACGCAGAATATACATGTTCTAAAGAACTGCTGATGAAAATTTCTGAGCTGGCCCATAAATGGAAAGCACCTGTATTCACTCATCTGGCAGAAACAGAAGTGGAAGTGAAGGGTTGTATGGACAGATATGGCATGACGCCTATGGCTTTTCTTGATTCTTTGGGCCTGTTTGATTTCGGAGGAGGAGCTTATCACTGCGTCCATATGACAGATGATGATATTGCAATTATGAAACAAAGAGGATTATACGCTGTTACCAATCCCGGTTCCAATGCTAAACTGGCAAGCGGCATTGCACCTATTGCCAAATATCTTGCAAATGGCATACCCGTAGCCATAGGGACGGATGGGCCGGCCAGCAATAACTGTCTCGATATGTTTCGTGAAATGTTTCTGGTTACAGGACTTGGTAAGTTAAAGGAACAGGATGCATCTGCTATCGATGCATGGGAAGTACTGAAAATGGCAACGGTAAACGGAGCTATGGCAATGGGCATTTATGATGCTGACGTGCTTGCAGAAGGAAAGCTTGCAGATATCATTATGATCGATTTGAATATGCCTAACATGCAGCCATTAAATAATATTGCAAAGAACATTGTATATAGCGGCAGTAAAATAAACATTAAGATGACGATGATCCATGGTCGTATTCTTTATGAAAATGGAAAGTTTAAAACCAAGGAGAAGCCGGAAGCTATTTACAGGAAAGCAAATGAGATCATTAATAAATACAAATAGCCGGAACTGGTATGTTATAGAATAAACGGATTGGGAATAAATGACTTGGAGTTAGTATGGAATATATCATTTTTGCGGCAGTGATGCTTTTGATCATTTTACTGCTTATTTTAAAAGGATTTTGGGATTACAAAAAAGAAGAAAAGAATTTTATCGCAAAATTATACAGTGATTATGGGATACTTCCGCAAAAATCTTATCCATCAGAACGACTTAAAAGTATATCCCATTACTTTGAAAAGCATAAAACAGGATTTTACATTGATGATATTACATGGAATGATCTGAATATGGATGAAATATTCAGGCAAATGGATTATACCATGTCTGCATCGGGAGAGGAATTCCTTTATTATATGCTGCGTACGCCGGTCTATACAGAAGAAGAGCTTAATCGGACGGAAGAGCTGATCACGTTCTTTAGAGAGCATGAAAAAGAGCGGGTATCCTGTCAGGTGTTGCTTGCAAAACTTGGCAAAACAGGCAAGTTTTCTATTTATGATTACTTAGACTATCTGAATGATTTAGGAGAACGCAGCAACAAGCAGCATTATCTTTCATTTGGACTGGTAATGATCAGTATTTTTATTCTTTTTTTAAATCTGCCTTTAGGACTTTGTGCAATGGCATGTGTGTTTATTACCAATATTTTGTCTTATTTTAAGGTTAAACATGAAATCGACCCCTATATTACCAGTTTTGCTTATATATTCAGGCTGCTTCATACAGTAGAACTTTTCCTTGACGAAAAAGTGACTGTTTTATCGGAAGAAAGCAGGATTTTGAATAAAATTTTACATGAATTTTCCAAATTTAAAAGAGGATCCTTTCTTTTAATGTCACCGGGGAGAATGTCGGCTTCCTCCAACCTGATTGACGTAGTGTTTGACTATCTGCGCATGCTGTTTCATTTGGATTTAATACAATTCAATCGTATGCTCAGGGAAGTCAGGAATCATACGGAAAGTATCGATACCATGCTGACCATTATAGGCAGGATAGATGCACTCATAGCAGTGGGAGCATTCAGGGAAGGGAATCCTGATTATTGTATTCCCAAGATTGCAGATGCGCCTGTTATTAAAGCTGTAAATCTTTATCATCCTTTGATAAAAGAACCTGTTAAAAATAATATTGAGGAAACAGGAAGCGTTTTGATCACGGGTTCCAATGCATCCGGAAAATCCACATTTTTAAAGGCAGTAGCCCTTAATGTGATTTTGGCACAGACAATTCATACCTGTATGGCAGATTCCTTTCAGATGGGTATTTTCAGGGTCTGTTCCTCTATGACGCTTAGAGATGACATTCAAGGCGGAGACAGCTATTATATGGTGGAGATCAAGGCTTTAAAGCGTATTCTGGATGCCGAAAAAGAACAGGGGGTTCCATTGCTTTGTTTTGTGGATGAAGTTCTGCGAGGTACCAATACGGTAGAGAGGATTGCAGCGTCAGCCCAGATATTAAAGAGCTTGTGCGGGGGAAATTGCATTTGTTTTGCCGCAACTCATGATATAGAACTGACTCATTTACTGGAAGGTTTTTATACGAACTATCATTTTGAAGAAGAAATCAGGGAAAATGATATAGTGTTTAACTATAAACTTTTAAGCGGACGGGCAGCTACCAGAAACGCTATTAAGCTTTTGAGTATTATGGGATATGATGAAATAATTGTAAAAGAAGCAGAAAAGATGGCATCTGATTTTCTTGAAAAAGGAAACTGGACATGCTAAAATAAAAAATAAACCCAAATAAGGAAGGCGATTTCTATATGAGCAATTTGATTTCATTTCTAAATACGTTTATGTCGTATCTGTTGTTGATGGCAATTATTGTAGTAATTGCCGGTGTGGCGATTTTTATCGGTATTAAAATGAGAAAAAGTAAAAATGAAAAAGAAAAAGCATTGGAATAATGGAAAAAGTGTTCAGTTAATGAACACTTTTTCCATATATGAGGGAATTATTCTTACAAAAGACCATGGGGAAAGAGATTTTATGAAAAAGTATGAAATTATTTTGTGGGATGTTGACCAGACACTGCTGGATTTTAAAAAATCGGAAAATTATGCCCTGAAGGACACATTTAAGCAGTTTGGAAAAATCATTCAGGATGAAACTGTTCAATTATTTTCAAGGATCAATGATTCATACTGGAAGCGGTATGAAAAAGGGGAAATTGATAAGCAGGAAATCCAATCCGGACGTTTCCGATCTTTGTTTGAAGCTCTTTCTATCTGCGATATTAAGGTAGAAGATATTGCGCCTGTTTACCAGAAGGCATTGGGTTCTGTTTATTTTTATCAGGATGATTCCTACAGACTGTGCAGAGAGCTTAAAAAAGATTACCGTCAGTATGTAGTGACAAACGGTGTAGAATGGACTCAGCAAAATAAAATGAGGCTGTCAGGATTTGATAAGATCATGGATGGGATTTTTATTTCAGAAGTTTTGGGAAGTCCTAAACCAAATAAAGAATTTTTTGAAAAATGTTTTGAAAAAATACCTGATTTCCAAAAAGAAAAGACGATCATTGTAGGGGATTCTTTAACCAGTGATATGCTCGGCGGAAACAGAGCGGGAATTTCCTGCTGCTGGTACAATCCTGAACATAAAGAAAAAAGCAATGATGTTCGTATAGATTATGAAATTGACCATTTGTGGAATATAAAGGAGGTATTAAATGCCTAAATCCGCTAATCAGAAGATGAAGCTTCTGTATCTTTTAAAAATACTGGCTGAAAAAACAGATGAAAATCATTGCCTTTCTGCAAATGATCTGATCATGGAGCTTTCCAAATATGATGTTAATGCAGAAAGAAAAAGCATTTATGATGATATCAGGTGTCTGATGGATTTTGGATATGATATTCTCCATGTAAAAAAGAGAGAGGCCGGCGGGTATTATCTGGCCGGCAGAGAATTTGAACTTCCTGAATTAAAGCTGCTGGTAGATGCCGTTCAGGCCTCCCGTTTTATCACGCAGAAAAAGTCAAAAGACCTGATAGCCAAGATTGAAAAGCTGGCAGGTCCTTATGATGCCAAAAAGCTTCAAAGACAGGTGCTGGTAGCAGGCAGGATAAAAGCAGAAAATGAGAGCATCTATTATAATGTGGATGAGATACATAATGCCATTCAGGAAGATGTGCCTATTGTATTTACCTATATGGAGTGGACGATTCAAAAGGAGCTGCGGCAAAGAAAAGAAGGCCGGCTTTATCATGTCAGTCCGCTTTTGCTTACATGGCGGGATGAAAATTATTATTTGATCGCATATGATGAGCAGGAAGAAAAAATGAAGCATTTCCGTGTGGATAAGATGAGTCATATTGAATCTGTTGTGGGAGAAAAAAGAAAGGGAACGGAAACTCTTAACAAGACGGACCTCGTGTCTTATATTAATACGACTTTCGGTATGTTCGGAGGAGAAGAGCAGACAGTTACATTACTGCTTCCCATATCCATGATAGGAATTCTCATTGACAGATTTGGAAAGAAAATTGATATTCGAAAAAGAGAAGAAGGAATGGTCAGTGCCAGAATCAAAGTAGCCGTAAGCGGGCAGTTTTACGGATGGCTGACAGGTTTGTCCCATCAGGTAAGTATTTTGTCACCTGAAAATATCAGAAGGGATTATATTGATTATTTAAAAGATATCCTGCAAAGCTACAGTGCTAAAGAAAATGTCATAAAGCAAAGCTGATTGCCCATTGTTTACAGCGGGGTTTTGACTATAGAAGAAACGGAGAGAGTTTAAAATGGATTTACAGATTGCAGAAAGAATGAAAAATTATGAAGAAGGAATCTTCCAGCTTTTAAATGAAAAAAAAGAAGAGATGGAGAGGAAAGGAAGAAAAGTCTATAATCTTTCGGTGGGAACTCCTGATTTTGAACCGGCGCCTCATATCATAGAGGCAGTAGTGGAAGCAGCAAAAAAACCGGAAAACTATAAGTATTCCCTTAAAGAGATCCCGGAGCTTTTACATGCAGTGGCAGAACGTTACCAAACAAGATATCAGGTTGAACTGTCTGTTAATGAAATAACGGCAGTATATGGCTCTCAGGAGGGCATTGCACATATTGGATTTTCGTTGTGCGATCCGGGAGATATTGTTCTGGTGCCGGATCCAGGGTACCCTATTTTTGCCATTGGTCCTTCTCTTGCTATGGCAGATATCGTAACCTATCCTCTTTTGCAGGAAAATAATTACCTGCCCGATTTAGAAGGAATAGATGAGGATATCAAAAGAAAAGCAAAGTTCATGATTGTTTCTTATCCTTTAAATCCCATATGTAAAGCAGCGCCTGATGATTTTTACAGAAAACTGATTTCATGGGCGAAGGAAAATAAGATCATCATTGTTCATGACAATGCATACTCTGATATTATTTATGATGGGCGTGTGGGAAAATCAATTCTTTCTTTTGAAGGAGCAAAAGAAATATGCGTGGAATTTTATTCTCTGTCCAAAAGCTACAACTACACGGGAGCGAGAATGGGATTCCTTATAGGGAATGAGTTTTTGGTGCAGAATTTTAAAAAGTTAAGATCCCAGATCGATTACGGAGCTTTTTTACCGGTGCAGTATGGTGCAGTGGCAGCTCTTACCGGGCCGGATGACGGAATAAAGGAACAATGTATGAAATATCAGGAAAGGAGAGATGCTTTATGCAGAGGCCTTCGTGCTATCGGATGGGATATAGAGGACAGTGAGGGAACCATGTTTGCCTGGACAAGGATTCCCAAAGGCTATGAGGATGATGTCGATTTTGTTATGAAACTGTTGGAAAAATCAGGTGTGCTTTGCACTCCGGGAAGCAGTTTTGGGGAACTTGGCAAAGGGCATGTGCGTTTTGCTCTTACTATGCCCTTGACAAAAATAAAAGAAGCTGTGCAGGCAATAGCCGATTCAGGTATTTTAAAATAATACCAAATCTACCCTTCTTTTTTTGGTTATTTTTACGGACAGATTTCATTGACAGTATTAATTTGAATGTATATACTAATAATTACCACTACATATTGAGGTAGAAATAACCGAAATACTAGATTTAGTAGCTTTTGATGATCAAGAGGGGAACGGAGGATATGAAATGAACAGCATGGAAATGCATAGTAACGAACAGGATGCCAAATACGGTGGTTTATATAAACCGAAGAAAGATGTCAAGGTTATTAAAAAAGACGGAAGTCTCGAAGCGTTTAATGTACAAAAAGTAATAGATGCAGTAGGAAAAAGCGCTTATCGTGCCCTTACTAAATTTACAGATGAAGAAAAGCAGCATATTTGTCAATATGTGGTAGATAAAGTAGATGAACTTGAACAGGAGCAGATTCCGATTCCCATTATGCATAATATTGTGGAAAGCGCTCTTGAAGATGTTAAACCTATTGTAGCTAAAAGTTATCGTGACTATAGAAATTATAAACAAGACTTCGTACGCATGATGGACGATGTTTATAAAAAGAGCCAGTCCATTATGTATGTAGGTGATAAGGAAAATGCCAATACGGACAGTGCCCTTGTATCTACGAAGAGAAGTCTTATTTTTAATCAGTTTAATAAAGAACTTTATCAAAAATTCTTTATGACTACAGAGGAAATACAGGCGTGCCGCGATGGGTATATTTATGTCCATGATATGTCGGCAAGAAGAGATACCATGAACTGCTGTCTGTTTGATGTTTCCAGTGTGCTGACAGGCGGTTTTGAAATGGGAAATATCTGGTACAATGAGCCCAAAACGCTGGATGTGGCATTTGACGTTATCGGAGATATTGTTTTAAGTGCAGCCAGCCAGCAATACGGTGGTTTTACGGTGCCTGAGGTTGATAAGATTCTGGAGCCTTATGCAGAAAAAACATATCAGAAGAGTATTAAGAAATATACGAAACTTGGAATTGATAAGGAAACAGCAGAAGCAGAAGCTTATGCAGATGTAAAGAGAGAATTTGAGCAGGGTTTCCAGGGCTGGGAATATAAATTTAACACAGTAGCCAGCAGCCGCGGTGATTACCCGTTCATTACCGTTACGGCAGGAATCGGTACAGGAAGATTTGCAAGGCTTGCAACTATTTCACTTTTAAACGTCCGCAGAAAAGGGCAGGGAAAGAAAGATTGTAAAAAACCGGTATTATTCCCTAAGATCGTCTTTTTATATGACGAAAATCTTCATGGTGCCGGAAAAGAACTGGAGGATGTTTTTGAGGCAGGCGTTCAGTGTTCAGCCAAGACCATGTATCCTGACTGGCTTTCCCTGACAGGAAAGGGTTATATTGCAAGCATGTATAAGCAGTATGGGAAAGTAATTTCTCCTATGGGATGCAGAGCCTTTTTATCGCCATGGTATGAGAGAGGGGGAATGCACCCGGCTGATGAACAGGATGCACCGATTTTTGTAGGCCGGTTCAATATAGGTGCAGTTTCTTTGCATCTGCCTATGATCCTTGCAAAATCAAGACAGGAGAGCCGTGATTTTTATGAGGTTCTTGATTATTATCTGAATCTGATCCGCCAGCTTCATATCAGAACGTATGCATATCTTGGTGAAATGCGTGCCTCAACAAATCCGTTGGCATATTGTGAAGGTGGTTTCCTTGGAGGGCATCTGGCTCTTTCCGATAAGATCAAACCGATTTTAAAAGCGGCAACAGCCAGCTTTGGTATTACGGCATTTAATGAACTGCAGGAGCTTTACAACGGAAAATCTTTGGTAGAAGACGGAGCGTTTGCTCTTGAAGTGCTTGAACACATCAATGAAAAGATCAATGAATTTAAAGAGGCAGATGGTAATTTGTACGCTATTTATGGAACTCCTGCTGAAAGCTTATGCGGTTTACAGGTTAAGCAGTTCCGTGCCAAATATGGTATAGTGGAAGGAGTGTCAGACAGAGAGTATGTTTCTAACAGTTTCCACTGCCATGTGACGGAAGATATTACGCCTATTGATAAACAGAATCTTGAATATCGCTTTTGGGAGCTTTGCAACGGCGGTAAGATACAGTATGTTAAATATCCTATTGACTATAACATGGAAGCAATTAAGACGTTGATCAGAAGAGCCATGGATATGGGATTTTATGAGGGTGTTAATCTCTCCCTTGCTTATTGTGATGACTGTGGACATCAGGAGCTTGAAATGGATGTATGCCCTGTATGCGGCAGCAAGAATCTGACCAAGATTGACCGGATGAACGGCTATCTTTCTTATTCACGGGTACACGGTGATACCAGGCTGAATGAAGCTAAAATGGCAGAAATTGCAGAAAGGAAGAGCATGTAAGGGATGAGATACCACAATATAACCAAAGATGATATGTTAAATGGAGATGGACTGCGTGTTGTGCTTTGGGTGGCAGGCTGTTCTCATTGCTGCAAGGAATGTCAGAATCCTCTTACGTGGGATCCTAACGGCGGACTTCCTTTTGATGCTGCTGCGAAACAGGAAATTTTTGAACAATTGGATAAGCCATATATTTCCGGAATTACTTTTTCAGGAGGCGATCCCCTTCATTCGGCAAACAGACTGGAAGTCAGGAACTTAATGGCTGAAATCAAACAAAAGTATCCTGATAAAACTATTTGGCTTTACACAGGAGACTCCTGGGAAAGTATATTTCATTATGCGGTTATGCAGTATATTGATGTGCTGATAGATGGAGAGTTCCAGATAGAAAAAAAAGATAATAAACTTCTTTGGAAGGGGAGCAGCAATCAAAGAGTAATTGATGTGCAAAAAAGTCTGAAGCAGACAGATCCCATCGTTCCGGTTCTGCATTGTGATGATTACGCGTAAAGGCAGGGATATCATGGAAACCATTAAAATAAAATATTTTACGGAAAAAATAGAAAAACTAACTTACATAGATGGAAAATCTGATTGGATTGATCTTAGAGCGGCAGAATCCGTAGACCTGAAAAAGGGAGAATTTAAATTGATTCCCTTGGGGATTGCCATGGAACTGCCCAAAGGTTATGAGGCTCATATTGTCCCAAGAAGTTCTACATTTAAGAATTTTGGAATTATCCAGACCAATCATCAGGGTGTGGTGGACAGTTCCTACTGTGGAGACAATGACCAGTGGTTTATGCCGGCGTTGGCAGTACGGGATACTCATATTGAATGTAATGACAGAATCTGTCAGTTCCGTATTATGGAAAATCAACCTAAAATTCTTTTTGAAGAAGTAAAAGTTTTAGAAGGAAAAGACAGGGGAGGCTTTGGAAGTACAGGGAAACAATAAGCAGTCTGATTTGTATAAAATAACTCCTTTTACCACATAATGGGTAGTAAACCTAAATGTGAATGGAAGGAGTTTTTTTATGGATATAAACGGAATAGAGCATCTGAGAGAAAACCCAGGGACAATGAGTTCCTCCCTTCAGGAAAATATGAAATATCTGAATAAAAAACTGGAGGTAGATAAGAATTTTGACCTGGTATACAGAGTCATCAAAGTAGGTGGAAGAGATGCCTGTATGTATTTTATAGATGGGTTCTGCAAGGATGAACTTATGCAGAAAATGCTGCAGTATTTTATGGATCTTAAAGCAGATGAAATGCCAAAGGATGCCCATGAAATGTCAAAGCAATATATTCCTTATGTGGAAGTGGATCTGCAGGATACTTGGGAGCAGATCATATACTTTATTATGTCAGGTGTCTTTGCGCTTTTTATTGACGGTTATGATAAGTGTTTGTTAATAGATTCCAGAACTTATCCGGCCAGAGGAATTACAGAACCGGAAAAGGATAAGGCTCTGAGAGGTTCCAAAGACGGATTTGTAGAAACGATTGTATTTAATACAGCCTTGATCAGGAGAAGAATCCGCAGTACGGATCTTCGTATGGAAATGTTCCATGCAGGCAACAGCTCTCAGACAGATATTGTGCTATGTTATATAGATACCAGAGTAGATCATCAGTTTCTTGAGCAGATAAAAGAGAGAATCCAAAATATCCGGGTGGATGCGCTTACCATGAATCAGGAAAGTCTTGCAGAGTGCTTATATAAGAAAAAGTGGTATAATCCCTTCCCCAAATTTAAGTTTACGGAACGTCCGGATACAGCATCGGCGCAGATATTGGAAGGAGATATTGTTATTCTTGTAGATAATTCACCTTCTGCCATGATAACCCCTACTTCGGTATTTGATGTAGTGGAAGAGGCGGATGATTATTATTTCCCACCTATTACGGGAACTTATCTTCGACTATCCAGATTTTTGATTGCGGTATTAACGTATTTGATAACGCCTACATTTCTGCTCCTTATGCAGAATCAGGAATGGATTCCGAGAGGATTTGAATTTATTGCAGTTAAAGATGCTACGAATATACCGCTTGTCTGGCAGTTTTTGCTTTTGGAGCTTGCCATTGACGGCCTCAGGCTGGCCGCTGTCAATACACCTAATATGCTGAGCACACCTCTTAGTGTAATGGCAGCGCTGGTATTGGGAGAATTTTCGGTCAACAGTGGATGGTTCAACAGTGAAGTTATGTTATATATGGCTTTTGTGGCCATTGCAAATTATACCCAGGCCAGCTATGAGCTTGGATATGCCATTAAATTTATGAGGATTATTAACCTGATTCTTACAGCAATTTTTGGAGTATGGGGGTATATAGCTGCCATTGTGATCATGATAGCTGCTATTGTTTCCAATAAAACGCTGTCAGGAAGAAGCTATATATATCCGCTATTTCCACTTAATTTAAAACAATTATCCAAGAGGCTGATCAGATATCGTCTTCCCGGGGCGAGGGAGTAAACAGTTCCTCGAATCATGAAAAAAGCAGGAAGGTGATTGAAAGGCAGCAACAAAAATGATAAGATAAAACAGAATGAAATGCAGCTATCGGGGAGGATAGGTATCATGAAAGTATTGAAAAAAGTAGGGTGGTTTATTGTGGCCATGCTGCCGGCACTTCTTTCGCTGGTATTACAGATTGGCTGTGCGGTTGCAGTAATGGTTGTTTATGTACTGCAGGAAATAGCTAAAGCCCCAGGTACAGTTTCTTATGATTATGCTTTGGAGCAGGCTGTTTACGGTTATATGGATAATGCAATGTATATTGTAGTATTGTATCAGGTAATAGGACTTATTATTTTCGGTTTGTGGTATTATCTGGTATATGGCAGGAAACCAAGGCCGATTGGAGCAGAGAAACCTGATTATAAAGGGGTGGCAGCGATCATCTGGCTGGGCATAGGCATGCAGTTCTTTATTACCGGAATTTTGAATATTATCTATTTGATAAGTCCGGGGATCATGGAAAGCTATATGGATCTGATGGAAGCCGCAGGCATTACGGAATTTACATTAGTTACATTTATTGCAACAGTTATATTGGCGCCATTAGGAGAAGAAATTCTGTGCAGGGGAATTATTTTTAGAATTGCCGGAAAAGTAAGTGGCCGTTTTTGGGTAGCCAACTGCATTCAGGCATTTGCATTCGGAGTAATCCATGGAAATCTGGTACAGGGTTCCTATGCATTTCTGATAGGACTTGTGCTGGGATACATATATGGAAAATACCATAATATCTGGTATTGTATGCTTCTGCATGGCGTAATTAACTTTACATCTAATTTTATTGATTTTTACTATGAACTGTTTCCGGAGGGATATGAAGTTCTTGCGTTGATCGGAAATGGAATCGTTGGGTTGCTGCTAATATTGTTCTGCTTCAAGGTTCTGGGAAAGAGAAAGGAGCTTCCTGCAGATGCAGTATTGACTGTGGAAAATGTTGATTAATAAGAAACTGATGGAAAGGAGATACCTTATAAGGTTATCTCCTTTCTTATTCCTGACCGTACCTCGCCAGTTCATATCGCCTATGAAGGACTGACGTTTCTTTAGTTCCTGCGATTCCGGCTTTATCCTCAATTTCTGCCGGAGATTCGTAGATGGCGGGACGGTCTTTGCGATGCAGTCGGATTATCTTACGATATTCTTTTCTGATGCGCTCTTTTTCTGATAATTTGCGGCTGCGGCGGATTGCAGGTATTTTTATTTTTCGGATATCCTCTGCCGTGTCCTGTAATTCTTCCACAATATCTCCGTTTTCATCGATAGAAATCCGGAAATCCTGAAAAACAGTATAGATTTTCTTTATAAGCGCTATGGTAAGAAATATGGAAAAGAAGACTGCGATAATATAGAAAATGTAATCTATCCACCATGGAAGAAATGTTAGATTGTCATATTCTAACATCAAGGCAGTCAGAGGGTCTTCCGCGGTAGTTTCGGAATTATATTCCGGTAGTAGTTCAACGTAACCGATCTCCATATCGGCAGTTGCTTCTTTAAGATCACGATAATGCCGATGAGAGATTGTAAATATAGAGGGCAGTGTCAGCGTTATCAATATAAGCAGATAGATTGACAGAATGCCGCTTCCGATTGCATAGATTCTTTTGGAAGGAAGATTGCAGGTTCTTTTATTCAGAGAAAGATAATGTTCTGTTTCGTTCACATACTGATATAAGAAGGTTGTCAACACATATACAATAGCGCTGAAGAGAGCAGCATTGCACACTGACGGACTGTTGAAATTGACTGCAAGAATATAAGCTGCCCCGAAATAGAACAGAACAGGAAAAGCAGGTTCTTTTAATATATCATAATAGGGATGAAAGGTGGGATCAGCGATTGTAGCAGCTTCCGCGTCTTTTTTCTTCCGGATCCGTGCAGTCAGGCGGTTGACTATAATAAAAAAAGTTTCACCAAGAAGAAATAGCAGATATCCCCAGAATAGGACGTTATCGCGCAAAGAACCGGCCACAACCCATGCCGCTGCACCGGTTGTAGCAAATGTCAGTGCAGACCAAATAAGATAAGATAAAAGATTCCGGCATCTGTCTGCTGCAAAGTCAGTTATCACTACAGGAAACAAAATAAGCAGGCATTTCAGATATAGGTTGGGAGTCTGCTCCTTAATGAAGAGAGCATAGATCAATGGAATGATAATCGCAAGAATAAGGGATGTGTGAATCCATCCTGCGGATGTTTTGATTAGTTTTCTCAAGTGGGCCTCCTGTTCTTTGGCGCATTTCAAGTGTCATATATTCCGCGTTTGATCAGATGTATATTACCTGCCAGATGCATGTCACACGCTTTTGTTACGGGATGAGGAACGATCCAGACAGCCTGTTGTTCCCTTCCTACAAATGTTTCAATTGCAGGCTGATTGTTCAGAGTATTTGGGGAAATAAAGATCAGAACGGAATCTTCGGTCTGACCGGTAAAACTGTCAAGTATGGGCGGAAAGGGAACAATATTGGAATTCGCTTTATGTCTGGCCAGCAGACGCTCTATATCGGAAAGCTGTTTTTTACCGCTTGCCGGTACCAGATAAGTATGGGGCGGCATGTTCTCTTTTATAGTTGGAGATGCTGTATTATTTACGTTTATAGGGGAATTGGAAATGATATTTGTGTATAATCCTACCTCCATTCCCCGTGCGATCATTTTCCGTGACAGAGAAGCAGCCACAGAGATAGCATATTCCGTCAGGTATTCATATTTTAGAATGCCACTGTCTTCCACATCCAAAAAGATCATAACTTTTTCCATATGGGTGGATTCAAAGGTGTTGACCATCAGATCACCTGTCCGTGCGCTGGCTTTCCAATTGATTGTTTTCATAGGATCGGTGACGGTATACTCACGGATAGAAGCATAGGCAAATGGGTCCTCAAAGAGACGTTTTACACATTGAACGCTGCCCATGAGACGCTGGCATGTGACAAGGATATCCGAGATATCTGTTCTTGCAGCATATACATACAACTCTGCACCTGTAGGAAATTCCATGGAAAAACGCCGTCTGTGCAGCATGGAAAAGGAGGTCAGATAAAATTTATCGATTCGGTAATATCCTCTGTGAGCACAGTTTAAAGTCAACTTTCTGGTGATGCGTTGATTGCCGAGTAATGCAAAGATATCCCTCTTATAGGTAAAATCACTGACAGTGGTATTTTCACAGTCATGGAAAGCGAGATCTTTATCCACATGAAAAGCAACTTCCAGAATGGGAAGCACCAGTTTCTTTCTATTTTCAATTTGTTCTGTCATTTCCGCCTGATCGCCTGCATAGACGAAATTCTGCAGAAAATTGAAAGTAATCATTAAATTTTTGTGCCAATGTTTGGCATAATATAGATTCCAGAGTAATGTCAGCAACAGGAATCCCAGGAAAAATAAACTGATCATGGTTTTGTCCAATCTTCTGTGGGTAGGGAAATGCTGTTAAGAAGTCCGCGAATCACGGATTCTTTTTGTTCGGTATAGGTGGCCTCTGAGATCATTCTGTGTGCCAGAACCGGAATGGCCACGGCTTTGATATCTTCAGGAACAACAAAATTCCGCTCCTGAACCATTGCATACCCCTGAGATGCGCGGAGCAGGGCGAGAGTACCTCTGGGGCTGACACCTTCCGCAATTTTGCGTGTTTTTTCGGAGACAGCACCGTATTTTCTTGTTCCCTGTACCAGATTTACGATGTAGTTTCGCAGGTCCGGGTGTACATAGATATTCCGGCATTCTTTTTGCAGAGCGGCTATTTCACCAAGAGTACAGACGGGTTCAATTGTATCCAAAGGCTGATGGTTGATAAAACGGTCAATCATCTGCCGTTCTTCCTCCTCGCTCAGACTTCCCATACTGATCTGCATCAGGAAACGGTCCATCTGCGCTTCCGGCAGAGGATAACAGCCAAGTGTCTCTACAGGATTTTGGGTTGCAATAACGAAGAAAGGTATATCCAGAGATCTTGTCACACCATCTACGGTTACCTGACCCTCACCCATGCATTCCAACAGACTGGACTGGGTTCTGGGTGTAGCGCGGTTGATTTCGTCTGCTAACAGCAGGTTGGTAAAGACGGGCCCTTCTTTAAAGACAAAAGTTCCCTTTTCCTGATTGTAATAGGAAAGTCCGGTCACATCGCTGGGAAGCAGATCCGGTGTGAACTGAATTCTTCGGAAGGAAAAATCCATAGATTTGGCAAGAGACTTGGCTAGTACCGTCTTCCCGGTTCCGGGTACATCTTCCAGCAGAACATGTCCGCTTGCCGCCAGGGCGGCCAGGAGAAGTTCGGTTACGTGTTCCTTACCGATGATTACTTTTGATATGTTTTCTTTAATTCTTGGTAGTAAATCGTTCATGGAAACAGGATCCTTTCTGTATTTGAATCTATTATATCATCTAAACTCGCGCTTACGCTCATTATATCAAATATTTGTTCATACTTGTAGACTGCGAATAAATAAAATTATTCAAAAATAAAAAAGTATAATAAACATTAATAAATTTAGGAACAACCATTAACAAATATTTAATTTTGTCCGATATAGATATAGACATAATAAAAAGGGGGTTAAATAACATGGAAAGAGAAACTACTCCCAGTCAGAGTGAATGGCTGATCATGGAAGTGTTTTGGGCAAGCGATACATCTTTGACCGCAAAGGAAGTTATCAGGAAAATGCAGGGAAAATCAGATATGTCGCCCAGAATGGTGCGTGTCCTGCTGAACCGTTTATGGCAGAAAGGCGTTTTGAGCTATACCGTAGATGAACATGATTTAA
>CAZTKJ010000001.1:0-141143 GCA_964614185.1 uncultured Lachnospiraceae bacterium | reverse complement strand
GGGCAAAAGGAATGGAGCAGGATAAGATCAATGCTTATATGACCCTTTATACTGCTTTGACGGAGATCTGCAAGTGCGCAGCCCCCATGGTTCCCTTTATGACGGAAGAAATCTATCAGAATATGGTAAGAAGTGTGGATAAAGAGGCACCTGAAAGCATCCACTTGTGCGATTTCCCTACAGCAGATGAAAGCATGATCGATAAAAAGCTGGAAGAGAGCATGGAAGCATCTCTTGCTATTGTAGTTATGGGTCGTGCAGCCCGTAATGCGGCCAATATCAAGAATCGTCAGCCTATCGGCACCATGTTTGTAAAGGCAGAGCATACACTGGATGATTTCTTTAAGAATATTATTGAAGACGAATTAAATGTAAAGCAGGTAATCTTTACCGATGATGTAAGAGAGTTTACAAGCTACAGCTTTAAACCTCAGCTCCGCACGGTAGGACCTAAATACGGCAAACAGCTTGGCGGCATCAGGGAATACCTGTCAGGACTTGACGGCAATGCGGCCATGGATGAATTAAAAGCAAAGGGAGCCCTTGTATTTGATGTAAGCGGTACGGAGATATTCTTGTCCGAGGAAGATCTGCTTATCGAAATGAGTCAGAAGGAAGGATTTGTAACGGAAGCCGATAACTATGTCACTGTAGTTCTTGATACGAATCTGACACCTGCATTGATCGAGGAAGGCTTTGTATCCGAGGTCATCAGTAAGATTCAGACTATGCGTAAAGAAGCAGACTTTGAAGTGATGGATCGCATCAAGGTGGCAGTTAGCGGAAATGAAAAGGTTGCAGCTGTTGTAAATAATAACAGGACAGCTATTTCAGAGAAAGTACTGGCGAAAGAAATTCTGACAGATACAGAGCTGGCTGTCAGCAAAGAATGGAATATCAACGGTGAAAAAGCTGTTATTTCCATTGAAAAAGTATAAAAACAGATCATAAAATCTATGGGCGCAGGTGCTGCTTGTGGCATCTGCGCCTTGTGATTTGTATTTTTTTGTAGTATAATGCTTTATAGTGTGTTTAAAAGCAAAGAAGAATGGTATACATAATAAGTGGAGGAGAAAAATATGTCAAAGAAGACTACACCCGCAGCAATGAGCTTTGATAAGGAATTATTTAAGAGAAGCGTGCTGTATAATGTTAAGACCTTATACCGTAAGACGCTGGAAGAGGCGAGTCCGCAGCAACTGTTTCAGGCGGTTGCTTATGCAATTAAAGATGCGGTAGTGGATAACTGGTTAAATAGCCACAAGGAATATGATAAGCAGGATCCGAAGACGGTTTATTATCTGTCCATGGAATTCTTGATGGGCCGTGCTCTTGGAAATAATATTATTAATTTGCAGGCATATAAGCCTGTTAAGGAAGCATTAGATGAACTTGGGCTTGATTTAAATGTCATAGAAGATCAGGAGCCGGATCCGGCCCTTGGTAATGGAGGTCTTGGAAGACTGGCAGCATGTTTTCTTGATTCCCTTGCTACTTTGGGATACGCGGCATACGGATGCGGTATCAGATACCGTTACGGTATGTTTAAGCAGGAAATCAGAGACGGCTATCAGATAGAAGTACCGGATAACTGGCTTGTAGATGGCAACCCCTTTGAACTGAGAAGACCGGAATATGCCAAGGAAGTTAAGTTTGGCGGTTATGTAAATGTCCGTGTAGATGAAAAGGGAAGAAATCATTTCGTACAGGAAGGATATCAGAGTGTCAGGGCAATCCCTTATGACCTTCCCATTGTAGGCTATGGCAATGGAATCGTAAATACCCTCAGAATCTGGGATGCCGAAGCTGTAGAATGCTTCCAGCTGGATTCTTTTGATAAAGGTGATTACCACAAGGCTGTTGAGCAGGAAAATCTGGCAAGAAATATAGTAGAAGTGCTTTATCCTAACGATAATCATTATGCAGGTAAAGAGCTGCGTTTAAAACAGCAGTATTTCTTTATTTCCGCTTCCGTGCAGGAGGCAGTTGCCAAGTATATGCGCAAGCATGATGATATCCGCAAATTCTATGAAAAAGCTACATTCCAGTTAAATGATACACATCCTACAGTAGCAGTTGCAGAACTGATGAGGATTTTGATGGATGAATATTATCTGACATGGGATGAGGCATGGGATGTTACTACCAAAACCTGTGCATATACAAACCATACAATTATGTCAGAAGCATTAGAGAAATGGCCTATTGAGCTGTTCTCAAGACTGCTTCCCAGAATTTATCAGATCATAGAAGAAATCAACAGAAGATTTATCATCAGAATACAGCAAATGTATCCCGGCAATCAGGAAAAGATACGTAAAATGGCTATCATCTATGACGGGCAGGTTAAAATGGCTCACCTTGCCATTGCTGCCGGTTATTCCGTAAACGGTGTGGCAAGACTCCACACGGAAATCCTGAAAAATCAGGAACTGAAAGATTTTTATGAGATGATGCCGGAGAAATTCAACAATAAGACCAACGGTATTACACAAAGGCGTTTCCTGCTTCATGGAAATCCGTTGTTGGCCGACTGGGTTACGGCACATATAGGAAATGAATGGATCACAGACCTTTCCAGAATCAGTAAATTGAAAATCTATGCAGATGATGAAAAGGCACAGCAGGAATTCATGAATATCAAGTACCAGAATAAAGTGCGGCTGGCTGAGTACATTTTAGAGCACAATGGAATCGAAGTAGATCCCCGGTCCATCTTTGACGTACAGGTTAAGAGACTTCACGAGTATAAGCGTCAGCTCCTTAATATTCTGCATGTTATGCACTTATACAATGTTTTAAAAGAAAATCCGGATATGGACTTCTATCCCAGAACCTTCATTTTCGGCGCTAAAGCTGCAGCAGGTTATTATAATGCAAAGATGACCATTAAACTGATCAACTCCGTAGCAGATGTGGTTAATAATGATCCTGCCATTAATAATAAGATCAAGGTTGTATTTATTGAAAATTACAGAGTTTCCAATGCAGAGATGATCTTTGCCGCAGCAGATGTTTCCGAACAGATTTCTACTGCAAGTAAAGAGGCATCAGGAACAGGTAACATGAAATTTATGTTAAACGGCGCACTTACTATAGGAACCATGGATGGCGCTAACGTTGAGATCGTAGAAGAGGTTGGCGCGGAAAATGCGTTTATCTTCGGCCTTTCCTCAGACGAAGTTATTAATTATGAGAACTTTGGCGGATACCATCCTACAGAAATCTTCAATAATGATCCTGATGTCAGGAGAGTACTGATGCAGCTGATCAACGGCACATTTGCTCCTAATGATCCTGACAGATTCCGGACACTGTATAATTCGCTGTTAAATACTATCAGCACTTCCAAGGCAGATACTTATTTCATCTTAAAGGACTTCAAGGCATATGCAGAAGCACATAAGAAGGTGGAAGCTGCTTATCGTGATGAAAAGAAATGGGCAAGAAGTGCTATTCTGAACGTGGCATGCTGCGGTAAGTTTACTTCAGACAGAACGATTCAGGAATACGTAGACGAGATTTGGCATCTGGATAAGGTAGTATTACCTAAAAAGACAAAATAACAGATAAGACAGGAAATATCAGGCGGCATGGTGAAAACCATGCCGCGCTTTTTTTTTATAACGGGAAAATGCTACTTTGTATTTTCAACAGAAAGCGGTATACTATATTTAAAAGTATAAGATATAGAAAAGGGGGCATGTGGAATGTTATATAATATACATTTTCCGGAAAGACCGGAAGAAGATGAATTGAAAATGCGGTTAAAAGCAGCAAGAGAAAAGCTTGCCAGTCAGCAGATGCTGTTAACGGAACACAAGATACCGGTATTGGTGTTGACGGAAGGCTGGGGCACAGCCGGGAAAGGCAGCCTGATCGGACAGATTATTCAGAACATAGACCCCAGATTTTTTAAAGTGGCAACAATGGATATGCCGGATGAAGAAGAGAGCAGGAAGCCCTTTTTATGCCGTTACTTTTCCAGAATACCGGAAGCAGGAAAGTTTATGTTTCTTGATTCCGGATGGATGGACGAAGTGACAGGAAAGCGATTGCATGGCAATATGAACCAGAAGACTTATGAACAGAGGATAGACAGTATTAAAAGATTTGAGCGACAGCTGACAGACAACGGATATCTGGTGATTAAACTGTTCTGCCACATTGGAAAGAAGGAACAGCAAAAGCGGATTGACATGCTGGAAAAGGATATTGATACCCGCTGGAGAGTCAGTGAACATGATAAATGGCAGAATAAGCATTATGACAAATGCATGGAAGTATTTGACCGGTATCTGGAAGACACCAATGCGTCTTCTGCTCCCTGGTATGTGATTGATGCCAAATCCAAAAAGTGGGCAGAACTTCAGGCGTTGGATATACTGACTCAGGGAATTGAAATTGCTCTTCAGAATCAAAGTCTTGCAGTTCCTCTTTTGCAGAATGTATTTCCTCTTGCAAAGATGCCAAAGCTTGCAGAGATAGCATTAGACCAAGGGGTAGAAGACAAAGAGTATAAGGAAGAATTAAGTAAGCTTCAGGATCAGCTCCGTGATCTTCATAACCGTTTGTATAGAAAAAAAGTTCCTGTTGTGATTGCTTATGAAGGGTGGGATGCAGCCGGAAAAGGAGGTAATATTAAACGTATTACCCAGGCCCTTGATCCCAGAGGATTTGAGGTTCATCCTATTGCAAGTCCGGAACCCCATGAAAAGGCAAGACATTATCTGTGGCGTTTTTGGACCAGACTGCCTAAAACAGGACATATTGCTATTTTTGACAGAAGCTGGTATGGCCGCGTTATGGTAGAAAGGCTTGAAGGGTTCTGCAGTGAGAATGACTGGAAAAGAGCCTATAATGAAATCAATGAGTTTGAAAAAGAACTCCATGACTGGGGCGCTGTCATTATAAAATTCTGGGTACAGATTGATAAGGATACCCAGCTGGCAAGATTTAATGACCGCCAGAACACACCCGGAAAGCAATGGAAAATAACAGATGAGGACTGGCGTAACCGTGAAAAATGGGATGATTATGAAACAGCAGTCAATGAGATGATTCAGAAGACCAGCACATCTTATGCGCCATGGCATATTCTGGAATCTGTAGATAAGAAATATGCGCGGCTTAAGGCACTGAAAATTGTAATAGAAGAATTACAGAAGGTATTAGGGAATAAATGAAAGCAGTTATTATAGGTGCCAGCAAGGAGGCACTTCATACAATTGAAAAAGCACATGAACATGGTCTTATTGTCACTGCCCTTGATGGAAATCCCAAAGCAGCAGGATTAGAGGCATCAGACAAAGCTTTGGTAGTAGATATTTCAGATGAAAAGGAAGCTGTTTTGGCAGCAGAAGGAGAGCAGCCGGATTTTTTGTTAACAGTGCCCATAGGACGGTATTTAACAACGGTAGGAGCAGTGAATGATGCTCTTAAACTTCCGGGGATCAGCAGGCAGACGGCGGCTTTGTGCACTGATAAACTCCGGTTCCACCAAAAGCTGCAGGCAGAGAATCTGCGGGAATGCTGCTGTTATGGAGTAGGAAAGAAGCAGGATGAGCTATGGGGAGATGAAATCCTTAAAAGAGCTGGAGAAGAAAGCCTTCCGCTATCATTTCCGGCAATCTTAAAGCCAAGATTCGGATCCGGCAGCAGAGGCATCCATATGGTGGAAAATATGGAAGAACTGAAAGGTGCATTGTTGGAAATGGGAGAAGAATCCTGTGTGTTGGAGGAATGTGTGCCGGGAGCAGAATACGGAGTAGACGGCGTAGTAGCAGGCAATGAATTTCAGATGATACTGCTTAGAAAAAAGGAAAACACACCTTTGCCGGTACGACAGGCGGTAGCATATTTTTCTGTTCTGCCAAATGACCCCGTTTACGGACAGATACAGGAATATGTGAAAAACATTGCAGCATGTCTGGAACTTAAGGAATGTCTTTTCCATGCAGATATTATCAAAGGAGAAAAAGGCCTTTTTGTCATTGAGCTTTCTGCAAGGCCTTCCGGTCATAATCTTCACAATTTATTTACTCCTTTGTGCACAGGGGTGGATATGGCGGAAGAATATATCAAATACAGAATGGGTAAGGACTATAGCTTCCGGCCTCGGGAAACAAAATCCATGATGATTCATTATTTTGATCTGGAAGGAAAAGTGAAACAGGTGCCGGAGGAAGGATGCATAAGGCAGAATCTTAAGGATACGGCGGAAGGAATTTCCTTAAACAGATGGGAATGCCATATCCGGGAGGGTGAAGTTTTAGAACCTGTTTTGGATGGTCATTCCATTATGGGACGAGGATATTTTATACTGGAAGGAGCAGATCAGGAAGGAATGCTCCTTCAGGCAGAAAAAATAAAAGGTCTGTTCTTTTAAGGAGCAGACCTTTGCAGAAAATCTGATGATTATAATACGGACAGTTCCTTTGCGATCCGCACGGAACCTTTTCCATCAACAAATCTGTTCATGCATTCATGGGCAGATTTCCTTTTATCCATATTTTCACCCATGTCAGTAATAAAATCAGTAACATTATGGAGAACCTCAGTATAGGAAGTGCGGATATCTCCGGCACAGGGAATCATACCTGCATCAGAGAAAGCCTTTGCGGCAGTCAGCTGATTATCCGCCATGGTAAAACTCACAGTGGGAACACCCACGGCGCATAATTCATATAAGGTAGTGCCGGCAGCAGAAACGGCCAGGTCACAGTCCTTCATAAGAGAGGCCATATCCGATACATTTTCATGCAGGACGATAAAGGGAAAATGCTCTGCCATATTTGAAAGAGCATCCTTATCGGTATTCAGCCTGCCTATAACAATTTCCAAATGCATAGCATCGCAGCAGACAGACTTTGGTAATAATTGCGGCATCTGCTCTATAAGAAATTCTGTCAGCTTCAGACAAAAATGGTAAGGATCACTGCCGCCGGTAGTTACCAGTATGTGGGAAACCTGTTCCCGGAAAATATAATCAGTATCTGCAAACTGGCGCCGCAAAGGGGTATAGGAAACGCCAAGCAGCACTTTTTCAGCCTTGGGATGGCAAGGGAGTAAGGAATCCGGTGCAATATCATAATTAATTAAGAGATCTACGGGATAATCAAATAACTGAAGATCGTCAATATAAGCTGTTTTTGCAAAGTTTCCTACAGTATTTAAGTATTTTTCCGTTATATAATAAGAATCCAGCAGCAGAATGGGTCTGTCATTAGCGACACTAGTGTCATGATCTGAAAGGAGAGAGATTATTTCAGGCAGCTCTTTTTCCAAATCATTATAAACCGCTGTTTTCAGAATCTGTATGGCAGGCTTTAACGGAACATTTGCAAGAAAGGTCAGTAAAAGAGAACGGCTTTCTTCATCGGAAACAAGAAAATGAACTTCCATACCAAGGTCATAACATGCATCTGCAATAGATAAGCACCTTACAAGATGTCCGGCTGCAAGATTGCGGTTTCCATCTGTTCTGATATAAATTATTCTATCAGTTCCCATGCAAGAGGCGTTCCTTTCTTCAAATGGCGTACCGCCCGTTTTCCAAGGACCTCTTCATAATACATTGTGTGAAGTCCGTTGCCGGGACGGATAGAACGTATATTTTCAGGGGTAAGTAATTCTCCCTGTTCAATATCCTTAACGACAAACAAGGAGCGGGAACCCTGATGTTCTATTTTCTGTGTATCTGTAAGAACATATTCAGAACTTCCCAGAGCTTTTTCCAAAATGCGGATTTCCTCCACCATTTGTTTAAACTCAGAAGGCTCCATGGAAAAAGCGCTGTCAGGGCCTTTGTCACTGCGTCGGAGAGTAAGATGCTTTTCTACCATTTTAGCTCCTAAAGGAATGGCTCCTGCAGAAACGATGGTTCCCATGGTATGGTCGGAAATACCTGTAAGACAGTCATAAGTCCTGGCTAAAGAGGGGATGACCCTTAAGTTCACTGCTTCATAAGGAGTAGGGTAAGAAGAGACGCATTTGAGAAGCATGACATCTTCATTTCCTTCTTCTTTGCAGACAAGAAGAGCTCTTTCAATATCTTCGGGATAAGCAATGCCGGTAGCGAAGATCATGGGTTTGTGCAGCTTTGCTATTTTACGGATCAGGGGAATATCATTGATCTCATAAGAAGCAATTTTATAGGCAGGAACATTCATATCTTCCAAAAAATCCACAGAGGTAAAGTCAAAAGGAGAGGAAAAGCATTCCAGGCCGATTTTTTCGGCTTCTTCTTTGAGACGGGGCTGCCACTCCCAAGGGGTATAAGCTTCCTGATACAGTTTGTAAAGGGTAGTTCCGTCCCAGATAGTACCTTCATTGATCTGAAAGCATTCATCTTCACAGTCAAGAGTGATGCTGCCAGCAGTATAAGTCTGCAGCTTTATAGCATCTGCTCCGGCTTCCTTGGCAGCATGTATGATTTCCAGAGCCCGATGATAGTCCTGATTATGATTGGCAGACATTTCTGCCACAATAAATGCAGGAGCATCAATACCCACTGTTTTCTTGCCGATTTTAAAGGTTTTATTCATAAAATACTGATCCTTTCTGGTTAAGATGAGTAATTACTTTACCAGTAATTTTTCCGCAAATATTCTTCGTTACTCCAGGCTTCTCTTGCCACAAACAGCTGGCCGTCTGTTTTTTCTATAATGACTGCCGGGAAATAGTGGATAAACAGGGGACTTAAGCACATGGTATAGCCTCCTGCAGTATCATAAATAATTTTATCCCCGGGAAGAAGGGCAATATCGGATTTGATTTCAAAGAGACGATCATATTCCATACAGGTAGAACCGCAGACCCATTGGGAATCCTCTGTGTTTCTGACATTTGTGTCACCACAATAAATAATGTGATGAGGATATACATGTCTGGTAACAAGAGGGTTTAAGTTTACGCGGCTTCCGTTGGTAACAACAAACTTGCGCCCCCGGATGTCTTTAACGTCCAGCACTTCCGTTTCAAAGGTAGTGGCCCTGGAAATCAGGGAAACACCAGGTTCGGCAATGAGAGTTGTCTGATCCTTATCAAAATATTCAGAAAGCACACTGCAGATTTCCTTAAAATAATCGCGATAGTCCGGCTTATCTGAACGTCCGCCAAAGTACCCTCCGCCCATATCAATATAATCCAGGGATAACTGGTATTCCCTGGCTATTTTCACAGCCATGCCTGCCAACGCTCCGTAGACCTGTACGGTTCTGGATTGGGTGGAAGAATGGAGATGAAGACCCCGCACCTTTACATTGGGAAGAGCATTCAGTCTCTCAATGGCAGTCTTAAGGACGCCGTTTTCATAACAATATCCGAAACGTCCGCCGGATTCTTCTGCCAGCTCTTCATCAGGACACATGGCAGCGATGTCACAATTGACCCTGACTCCTACATGGAAAACAGTATCGGGATACAGGATGCTGAGTTCCTCCATCCAGTCAAGTTCGTAGGTAGAGTCCAGATTAACATATCCGCCTGAAACCAGGATGGTCTCAAAGACTTTTTTGTTCTTGATGGGACCGTTATATATCATATGCTTTCCGGAAAAACCAAGGCGGTGTGCCAGGTCATATTCTGTATCGGAAACAATCTCTGCATAGAAATCATGCTCTTTTAAGTAGTTTAAGAGCCAGGGCAGGGAATTGGTCTTAACGGAATATCCCATAATAAAATTCCCCCAATTTTCGGAAAGGGCGCTTTTAAGTAAATTAATGTCATATAATAAATCAGATTCTTTAATACGGTAAAAAGGAGCTGCGTGGGTGTTATGATTCATGTTCCAAAAGCCTCCTGTATTTGATTTCTGCAATTTCCCAATCTTCCGGTGTATCAATGTCCTGAACTTCCATCTCCGAAAGGATAAGGGGAACCAGCTTTTCTACGTCAGTAGTTCCCGCTTTCATAAAGGCTAAGGTACGGCAGGCATAAAACTGCCCGCAGTCATGATAGATTCCGGGAAGATCCTGACTTCTGGCTGTGGCGTACTCAGGGAACTGCCTTTCTACAAAACCATGGTCATTAATGATCAGTCCTCTTTGCGGGGGATAGGAAAAAGGAACTACCGGCATAACGGAATCTGCCGTATCAAGAAGATCCATGGCGTTCTTTAAGCGTTTTCCTGTTAGAAAAGGAGCAGTGGGATAAATGCAGCAGAAAGAATCAAAAAAGAGTCCCATTTTTTCATATCCTTTTAAGACTTCCATAATGACATCATCCGTAGAAGCATAATCTCCGGAGGTTTCCTCAGAACGGAAGAAAGGAACGCTGGCCCCTGCCTTCCTTGCAACATCGGCAATTTCCGGGTCATCTGTGGAAACCATGATCTCATCAAAAACAGCTGATTGAAATGCTGCTTCTATGGAATAACAGATAATGGGTTTTTTGCAAAATTCTTTTATATTTTTGTGAGGAATACGTTTGCTGCCGCCTCTGGCAGTAATAATTGCAAGTTTCTTGCCGCTCATTCTTAAACTCCTTAAAAATTCCTTAATACCTTTGATTATACACTATATTTCATTGCAATGAAATAAATTTATATGATACAATGAGCCTTAATCAGAAAACCATGTTAACATATTAACTGTGTTAATTAGTAAAACAGATAGGGGCAGATGGATGAAACAACATAAACGCATTTATATATGCCATACTTTTTATCATGCATATATTGCCTGCCTGAAGGAGCTAAACAGGGACAGGAGCAGCAGAGGAGAAGCATCCCTTATGCTCAGCAGTATGTCCAATGATTTTGGGAATCTGAAAGAACGCGCCGCAAGGTTAGGACTGTTTGAAGAAGTGATACCTTTTGATGAAAAAGAGGAGGGCTTTTTTCCGGAGCTTGAGAAGCTTCGTAAGGATACAGGCAGCCTCATTAAAAATATGGTACAGCGGATTCGCTATACCAGACGTCTTGGAAAACTTCTGGAACCCTATGTTCCGGTAAACTTAAAAGAATATGAGGATATTTATGTGTTCTGCGATTCAGATCCTATCGGATATTATCTCAGTACCCATAAGATTTATTACCATGCTGTTGAGGATGGGCTTGATTGTATCCGCTATTATGATACGGCTCGTTTTGATAACAGAGGACATTTTGCGTTTAAAGCATGGATGGCATCACATAATCTCATTTTTATTCAGAACGGTTATTCCAAATACTGTATTGATATGGAGGTAAATGATATTTCCGTATTGCAGTATCCCTGTCCCAAATACATTGAAAAACCCAGGAAGGAATTGACAGAAAATCTGGGGAAAGAGGAAAAGGACATTTTAATATCGATCTTTATTGAAAACAGGGAAGAGCTGGAGAGCATTCTTAAAGGAGACAGAGAAGAAAGCAGCAAGATTCTTGTGCTGACGGAACCTTTGTGCAGTCTGGAAGTAAGAAAGCAGATTTTTACGGATATTATCAACAAATACTGTCAGACAGAAGGAAAACAGACAGATATCCTGCTAAAACCCCATCCCAGAGATGTACTGGATTACAAAGAATTGTTTCCGGAATATATCGTTTTGGATAGTAAGTTTCCTATGGAAATATTGAACTATGTGGACAATCTTGTATTTGACAAAGTAATCTCCGTATTTACGGTGCCGGACGGCATTCGGTTTGCCAAAGAAAAAGTATTTTTGGGAGAGGATTTTATGGACAAGTATGAGGCTCCTGAAATACACAGACAAAATGAACAGATTTACTAGGGAAGTGATGGGTATACAGGCGCAAATTTGCTTTATCAGGGTAGCTGTGTTAAAATATAATGATATATTTTCATATTGAGGATTAAGAGCAGAATGAAAAAAATATATAAAAAATTAATGGTCCTGCTGGATAAAAAGCAGAAAAAGAAGATGGTCCTTTTGGTATTTCTTATGCTGATAGGTGCAGTGCTGGAAACATTGGGCGTATCTATGATTTATCCTGTGATGAAAGTGGTCATGGAAAAGGATGCAGTACAGGAAAGCAGATATTTGCAGATAATCTGCAATATCTTCCATATCGGATATGATGATACCAAAAGTTTGATGATATTGGTCATGACAGGTCTGATTCTTATTTTTGCGGTGAAAAATATTTTTTTATTTTTCCAGCAGAAAGCACAGCTGAAGTTCGTTTATACCAATCAATTTGCTACTTCCAGGCGGATGATGATCAATTTCATGCAGCGGCCTTATGAATATTATCTGAATGCTGACACCTCTGTAATACAAAGAAGCATCACTTCCGATGTTAATAATATGTATGGACTGATTTTGGCACTGCTTCAGCTGATCAGTGAAGCAATCGTATTTTTATGTCTTGTAGTTGTGTGCCTGAAATCGGATGTATGGATGAGCATCACCGTAGCGGTTTTGCTGACAGCGGCGTTACTGGTAATAAAATGTGTGTTAAAGCCCATCATGCGCAAAGCAGGAGAAGAGAATCAGGAATACTACAGCGGACTTTATAAATGGATCGATCAGTCTGTTATGGGTATCAAAGAAATCAAGATTGCCAATAAAGAGAATTATTTTATTAATGAATATGCCAAGTGCGGCGCCGGATATGTCAATGCTGTACAAAGATATAATCTCTATAACGCCACACCAAGGCTCCTCATTGAAACAATTGCCATTGCAGGCATGATTTTATATTTGATGATAAGTCTTCTGCAGGGAAAAGATGTAAGTGAGATCATGCCTCAGATTGCCCTTCTTGCGGTAGCGGCCATGCGTCTGATTCCCTGTGCCAACAGAATTAACAATCATCTGACTTCCATTTCCTATTTTGAACCGTTCTTTATGGGAGTTTCCGATAATCTGCAGGAAGAAATCAGAGATGAAAACATTAATTATGATGAAGACAGTTATCGTCATAAGGTTCAGGTAGAAAAACTGGAAATTAAAAATAAGATTGAATTAAAGGATATTGTTTACAAGTATCCCAATACGGAAACTCTGATTTTTGATCATGCCAATATGGAAATTCCTATTGGCAGAAGTGTAGGAATCGTAGGAACTTCCGGCGCGGGAAAAACAACCGTAGTAGATATCCTTTTGGGACTTTTAGAATTACAAAGCGGGGAGATTCTGGCAGATGGTGTGGAAGTCAGAGAACATTACCAGTCCTGGCTGAAAAATATCGGATATATTCCCCAGACCATCTTTATGATCGACTCTACCATTCGTAAGAATGTGGCTTTTGGCTATGCAGATGAAGACATTGATGATGATAAGGTGTGGAATGCTCTTAAGGAGGCCCAGCTGGATGAATTTGTAAGAGGGCTGCCTGAGGGACTGGATACAGGTATCGGAGAAAGAGGAATCCGCATTTCAGGCGGTCAGAGACAGCGTATCGGTATTGCAAGGGCTCTGTTTGAGGATCCTGAAGTTTTGGTTTTGGATGAGGCAACGTCTGCACTTGACAATGAAACAGAAGCAGCTATCATGGATTCCATTAACAGGCTGCATGGCAGAAAAACACTGATCATTATTGCACACAGACTGCAGACGATAGAAAAATGCGATATGGTTTACCGCGTAGAGAATGGAAAAGCAGACAGAGAGCGTTAGGAAAGCGGAAAGGAATTTGTCAGTGGCAGAAAAAAAGAGGGTTGCAAGTATTGAATTATTGAGAATTTTAGCCATGGTAATGGTAGTTACCATGCATTTTCTGCGGGAATCAGGCAGCCTTCTTTCTTCCGAACAATCTTCTTTTGCAGATATGACAACGCTTTTGGGAACACTGCTGGAATCCTTTTGTATTGCAGCAGTTAATGCATATGTCTTTATCAGTGGATATTTTGGCTGCAAGAGTGAGTTTAAGATTTTCAGAGTGCTCCTGTTCATGGGGCAGATCTGGTTTTATGCGCTTTTGATACCCATGGTGCTTGTCGGTTTCGGCAATACTATTTTAGGGAAGGAAATGGGTATTTACGGATTTGTGCAGTATGTACTTCCCATTGAATCGGAAAGCTATTGGTTTGCCACATCTTACCTTTTGCTGATGTTGTTGCAGCCCCTTCTTAATGTGGCAGTTAAGCATTTGACCAAAAAGCAGCTGGAGATGACTTTGCTGGGATTATTTCTTGTTCTGGGAGGAGTAAAGAGCATATGCCCAATAGCCCTTGTTACAGACCGTTATGGCTATGATCTGCCATGGTTTGTCTTTCTCTATCTTCTGGCGTCTTATTTAAGTGTTTACGGAATGGAATTTATTAAACGCCATGGATGGAAAATATATATGGGGAGCAGCCTTGTGATCTTCTCCATGACTGCAGGATTGTGGTATGTTTTAAGATATTTTCCCAAGGCGGCTTATTATTCCACAGTGCCTTTTCATTATAATTTCATTTTCTGCCTTACAGCAGCCTTAGGACTGTGCGGCGGATTTCTTAAAATGAACTGGAAGGAAGGAAAAGGGGCAGAAATAGTAAGAAACCTTGGTAAATGCAGTTTCGGCATTTATCTGCTGCATGAGCATCCGGATATCAGACATATCTGGTATCCCATTTTAAGAAAGATAGTTAATCCGGAAGGCCGCCATGGAATGGGGATGTTTTTGGCGGAACTGGTTTTTTGTATAGCAATACTATTTGCAGCAGGTATCTTCATAGAATGGATCAGGATCTTTTTATTTGGGTTGATCGGAAGATGGGGAAGGAGAGCTTATGCAGACAGTAAATAATCTTCTGAAAAAATATCTTCCCGGAGAAGATAAAATTTCTGCAGCGGAAATTCTGTTTCCGCTTATTTTGCTGTTATTCCCCCTGCTTAAGATCAACCAGGGGGTGGACCTTACAGATACACCGTACAGCCTTGGAAATTACCGCTTTTTTACAGGTTCTGAGGGTGTATGGGTGATGGCTACGTTTCTTGCCAATGTTACAGGTTTTTTCCTGACTAAGCTTCCCTTTGGAGGGACAATGCTTGGTATGAAGTTTTATACTTCATTGGTGATCAGCATCATGGGATTGTTTGGCTATCGCTTTTTTAAGACAAAAATGCCGTCATGGATCGCTTTTTTGGGAGAAGTGGCAGCAATCGGATTCTGCTGGTGCCCTACCGGTATTTTGTATAATTATCTGACATATCTGCTGTTTCTCATGGGAGCGGTGTTTTTATTCAGGGGACTTGCAGGATGCAGATGGATATTTCTGTTTCTTGCAGGGATCTGTCTGGGACTTAATGTTTCCGTACGTGTTCCCAACATATTGGAAACAGCGCTTATTATAGTTGTGTGGTATTACGGAGCAAGAAAGAAAAAATCCTTTGAAGCGTTGATGAAAGAAACAGGTCTTTGTGTAGGAGGATTTCTCTTATCTCAGGCAGTTATGTTCCTGATTATGTCCGGCATGTATGGCTTTGGCGCTTATGGAGAGTTGATAAGTGGATTGTTTGGTATGTCCGGCAGTGCCTCAGATTATACTTTCCGGGAAATGGTTCTTTCCATTTTGTCAGCTTACGGACGGGGACTTCAATGGATGTTGTATATGATTCTCTGCATTTTGCCCGGAATCCCTTTTTTTATGATTCATAAAGAGAAGTTTCCCATGTTGCGCAAAATCATTTACTGCCTATGCATTGGATTTTTGTTTTGGATACTTGGCAGATGGGGAATGTACAATTTCCGCTATTACCAAAAAGAAGCAGGGCTTCAGTGGGGTGTTGTCTTTCTGATCCTTTCAATGGTGGTCCAGATCTGGATGCTGGTAACAAGAATGATAGACGATGAATGGATGCTGATAGGATCTATTTCTCTTATTATGATTTTGGTAACACCCCTTGGCAGCAATAATCATGTTTGGCCGGCGCTGAATAATCTGTTTTTTACGGCGCCTGTTACCTTTTGGATGGTCTATAAATTTGCAAGGTGGGGAAGAGGCTATATAGACAGCATGGGAAGAGTACCCTTCTTTCCGGTAAAAGCTATGGTATCTGCCATGGTGGCAGCATTCCTGATACAAAGTATCGGCCTGGGCATCTTTTATGTATTTTTAGATGGGGAAACCGGGGAAAAGCGCAGTGGTATTATAAGTAATAATCAGGTGCTGGCCGGTATGCATACTACTTTAGACAATGCTGAGTCCTTAAGCGGATTAAGTGCATTTATGGAACAGCGGGATGCAGAGTACAAAGGAAAAGAACTGATTTTATATGGGAATGTTCCGGGACTGTCTTATTATCTTGACAGAAAGCCGGCAATCTTCACCAGCTGGCCGGATCTTGATACCAACAGCCTGGAACAGCTTAAGGAGAGCCTTGATAGTGTAAATGAATGGATGCACGGAAAAGGAGTAGGGATAGAGCAGGACAGACCTCTTGTAATACTTGGAACAGGGGTTTCACAGGATGAAAAGCTGGAGCTTATCTACCGGTTTATGAGTGAAAATAATTATGAGCAGGCATTTGCCAATGAAGCAGTAACTGTTTATGAATGACAGATGGGAGGAAAACTATGATTCGTTTTAATGTGCCGCCATACACCGGCAGGGAAATGGAAAATGTAAAACAGGCAGTAGAGAGTATGCATATCTGCGGTGATGGGGACTTTACCAAAAGATGCAGCGATTTTATTGAGAAACAGACAGGTACCGGCAAGTGTCTTCTTACTACGTCCTGCACCCATGCGCTGGAAATGGCAGCTCTGCTTTGCAATATAAAAGAAGGAGACGAGGTCATTATGCCTTCGTATACCTTTGTTTCCACCGCTGATGCTTTTGTACTGCGGGGAGCCAAAATCGTATTTGTAGATATCCGTCCGGATACCATGAATATAGATGAAAATCTGATAGAAGATGCTGTTACGGAAAAGACAAAGGCAATTGCCGTGGTTCATTATGCAGGGGTAGGCTGTGAAATGGACAAGATCATGGAAATTGCAAAAAGACATCACCTTATGGTAGTGGAGGATGCAGCTCAGGCAATTATGAGCAGTTACAAAGGAAAGGCTCTGGGTACCATAGGAGAATTCGGATGCTTTAGTTTCCATGAAACGAAAAATTACAGCATGGGAGAAGGCGGAGCGCTTCTTATCCGTGATGAGGAATACATTGAAAATGCTGAAATCATACGAGAGAAGGGAACAGACAGAAGCAAGTATTTCAGAGGTCAGGTGGACAAGTACCGCTGGCAGAATTACGGTTCTTCTTATCTGCCCAGTGAAATTAACGCAGCATATCTGTATACCCAGTTTGAAGTGGCAGATGAAATCAACAGGGCGCGTATTGCAAGATGGAATCAGTATTATGAGCTGTTGCAGCCGCTGGCTATGGCAGGAAAAATAGAGCTTCCCGTCATACCGGAGGAATGTACCAACAATGGCCATATGTTTTATATAAAAGTTAAGGATCTGGAAGAAAGAACCCAGCTGGATAAATTTTTGAAAGCAAATGATATTCTGCCTGCCTCCCATTATATTCCCTTACATTCAGCACCGGCAGGACTGAAGTTCGGACGTTTCCACGGGGAAGACAGATATACCACTAAAGAAAGTGAAAGGCTGCTCCGCCTGCCTATGTTCTATCAGCTGAAGGAGACGGAAGTAGATTATATTGCAGGAAAAGTAAAGGAATTTTATGGCGCTTAAAGAGTTTGTAAGGAAGCATCAAAATTTTATAGGAGCGGCAGTGCTGCTTTTTATTCTCATGCTTTTTACAGCAGTCAGATATGATTATTACTTTGATCTAAATGACGATGTGTTGATGAAGGATATTTTGGCAGGGGTTTATACCGGTGTGCCGGAAGGACATAATATTCAAATGCTGTGGCTTATCAGCGCTTTTATCAGTCTTTTTTACAGGATCATAAGAGGAGCCCCATGGTACGGATTATTTCTATGCGCCTGTCATTATATCAGTCTTTTCCTGATCATAGAAAGGAGCTTGTCCTTTTGCCGTAAACTGTGGAGAAAAGTACTGCTTCTGGTAACGGAAGGTATTTTGATTCTGGGACTTTTTCTTAACCATTTGGTGTCTGCACAGTATACAATAACATGTACCCTGCTTGCTTCTGCGGCATCATTTCTGTTTTTGACAACAGATATTACCCTGCCTGCCCGGGAGTTCATTAAGAAGAATACAGGAACGGTTTTTCTGGTATTTGTAGCTTATCTGATCCGTTCCGAAATGCTGCTTTTAGTGCTTCCTCTTATTTGCGTGGCAGGGGCGATCAAATGGGGAAGCGAAGAAAGAATCTTTACCAAAGAGCATTTTATCAAATATATGGCGGTGATTGGCGCCATTATAATGGGAATACTGATAGGACAGGCCACCCATGATCTTGCATATGGCAGCAGGCAGTGGAGGACCTTTACGGAATATTTCGATAACAGAACGGAACTTTATGACTTTCAGGAAATACCGGAATATGAAACTCACCGCGCATTTTATGAACAGATAGGACTTGAGGAAAGTGAGAAGGAGCTTCTTGACAATTATAATTTCGGATTGGACGAAGAGATTGACGAAGAGCTTTTAGGAGATATTGCAGAATATGCAGCGGCAAACAGAAGCGCAGAAAAGCCTTTTATGGAAAGACTTCGTGCCAGCCTGGGAAATTATTACAGAAGAACAATATACGGACCATTTCACAATGAAAGTGATTTTCCCTATAACAGAGTGCTGCTTTTCTCTTATTTGGCAGTATTTATAACGGCTCTAATGATAAAGGGAAAAAGACTGCCGATAAAAATCTTTCAGATTTCATGGAAATTGGTCTTTTTAGGTATGGTTCGTACCACCTTGTGGCTATGGCTTATTATGAGAGACCGTGTACCCCCAAGAATCAGTCATTCCATGTACCTGATGGAGTTGTGCATTCTGGCTGCCATGCTGATCATGCAGTGCAGAGAACTGAGCAGTCAGGAAAAGGCAGGACTTCCTTTGGCGGCAGGTATCCTTTACTTTTTCATAGGAATATGGATTCTTCCTTTTGCCGTTACAACTACGGATCTGGATGTGTCAGCCAAAGCAGAAAACAATATTGCTTATGATATGCTCTATGAGCATTTGGGGAAGGAAGAAAATCAGGATCATTTTTACTTTATAGATGTATATTCCTCTGTGGGTTATACGGAAAAAATGTTTGCAGATGTGGACAATTCCCTTACAAATTATGATATTATGGGAGGATGGGCATGTAAGAGCCCTCTATGGCGCAAAAAGCTGGAAAATTTTGGGATTACTAATATAGAGGAGTCTCTTGCTGCAGATGAAAATGTTTACTATATCCAGGAAACAGGCAAAGATACAATGTGGCTGTATAGATATTATGAAAGCCATGGAAAAGTGATTACAATGGAACTTGTGGAACTTGTAGGTGATTATTTTGAAATCTATCAAATCAGTGAATAAAAACAAAATAATGGAAGGGCGCACTGTTTATCTGCGACCTATGACGGAAGAAGATACTGACTTGATCGTAAAGTGGCGTAATGAAGACTTTGTCCGAAAGAATTTTATCTATCAGAAGCCCTTTACCAGAGAAGGGCATCTGCACTGGATAGAAACTATGGTAAAAACCGGAAAGGTAGTCCAGTTTCTGATCTGCACCAGGGAAGACATCCCTATCGGAAGCGTTTATCTGAGGGATATTGACAGAACCTTTAATAACGCAGAATACGGTATTTTTATTGGAGAAGAAACTGCGCTGTCAAAAGGCTATGGAACAGAAGCGGCAAAATTGATGATTTCATATGCTTTTGGAGAACTGAAGCTTCACAAATTGATGCTCCGTGTCCTTGCTGATAATGAGCGGGCGAAAAAAAGCTATGAAAAGGCAGGCTTTATACAGGAGGCGTACTTAAAAGACGAAGTATATCTTCAAGGCGGATACAGGGATGTCATTTTGATGGCCCTTTTGAATCCGGGAAATCAGGAGGGTGTGAACAGTGAAACTGATTAGCTTTGTAATTCCCTGTTATCGTTCCGGCACAACGCTGCCCGGTGTCATTAGGGAAATAAAAGATACTATGGATCGTATGGATTCCTATGAATATGAAATCATTCTGGTGAATGACGGCTCTCCGGATGATACTCTGGAGGTTATCAGAAAACTGTGTAAAGAAAACAGTCATATGACAGGGATTGGCCTTTCCGGCAATTTCGGACAGCATGCTGCCCTTATGGCAGGTTTCCATTACTGCAACGGTGACATTGTGGTATGTCTTGATGATGATGGACAGACACCGGCCTGTGAAGTGGATAAGCTGCTTAAAGGCGTGGAAGAGGGAGCGGATGTGGTTTATGCCAGATATGGACATAAGCACCATTCCGGTTTCCGTAATCTGGGCAGCCGCATTAATGAACTGATGACCAGAGTCATGCTTGGGAAACCTAAAAATCTTTATCTTTCCAGTTACTTTGCAGCAAGACGGTTCGTGATAAACGAAATGCTCCGCTATGAATATGCATATCCTTATGTAATCGGGCTGGTGCTCCGCACCACTAAAAATATCATAAATGTGGATGTAAATCACAGAGACAGACAAGACGGAAGATCAGGTTATACATTGAAAAAGCTCTTAGGACTTTGGTTTAACGGATTTACCGCATTTAGCGTAAAGCCTCTGCGAATTGCAACGGTGGCAGGAGTTGTGTGTGCTTTTTGCGGTTTCGGATATGGCATTTATACCATCATTAAGAAGATTTTCATTAAACCGCCGGATCTGGTTATTGGTTTTAGCGCGCTGATGTCTGTGATCGTATTTATGGGCGGTATGATCATGCTGATGATGGGTATGATTGGCGAATATATGGGAAGGATGTATATTTCCATGAATAATTCTCCCCAGTTTGTGATCAGGGAAATCATAAAAAAAGAAGAAGACAAGGATGAATAAAGAAAACGGCCAAGGCACAACTGCATATGGAAAAAGAGGATGGCTGATCTCCTTTGGATTTGCAACAGCATTTGCAATCTGTATGAATTTTGGCAAAAGTCTGGATCTTCAGGGAAGCGTTACCTTTAAAAGTCCCCTTATGTGGGGGTATATTCTGTTGATGGCAATTGGAGGAACTTTCCTTACCTCCTTTCTCTGGAAGACTCTGCTGAAAGCAGAAGACCGAAAAGGAGAGGAAAAGATACAGCAGATATCCGCCAGGGACTTTTTTTTCACAGCAGGAATCATTTTCCTCTGTTATCTTCCGGTGTTCCTTGGAGTATATCCGGGATTTTTTGTCTATGATGCCCAAGATGAACTGATGCAGGTGGTCACAAGAAATTTTTCCACCCATCACCCCCTTGCTCATGTGCTGCTTCTTGGCGGCATTATCCAGTTGATTCATAAAATAAGCGGTTCTTATAATTTAGGAATTGCCTGTTATACCTTATTTCAGATGACAGTTCTTTCCTGTGTTTTTTCCTATATTATCTGCCGGCTGCGAAAAGAAGGAATGGGGAAGAGGGGCAGTCTTGCTATGGCGCTGTACCTTGGACTGTTTCCCACCATCGTGATGTTTTCCTTATGCTCCGCTAAGGATGGGCTTTTTACGGGAATGCTGCTTTTGGCAGTACTGCAGCTTAGGGAACTTATGAAAGATCCGGAACGGTTTTTTTCAAATAAAGCAGCTGTCATACTCCTTTTAACTTCATCCGTTTTTATGATGCTGTTTCGTCACAACGGATTTTATGCTTTTTTGGTATCTGCGATAGTTATGCTGCTATGGAGTAAGGCCGCAGGTCTTTCAAAATATTTGAAGAACCTGCTGCTTCTGTTTGGGGGAATCCTGATTATTTATATGACAGTAAGTAAAGGATTTGCACTGGCGCTGCATGCGGAAACTTCTGAACATCAGGAAATGCTGACAGTGCCCATACAGCAGTTGGCGAGAGTTTATACTATGGAAGAAGACGCCTTTTCACAAGAGGAAAAAAGTATTCTTTATGAGATCCTGCCAAAGAAAGCTTTGGAGCGGTATACCCCTAAGGTATCGGATGGCGTTAAAATTGCCTTTTGTAATGAAGCTTATGAAAAAAATCCTTCCAGATACCGGATGCTGTGGATAAAAACGGGGTTGCGTCATCCCTTTGCTTATTTAAATGCATGGTTTATGACGTCTTATGGTTTCTGGTATCCTGATACAGTGATTGATGTTTACAGAGGCAATACGGTATTTACCTTTACGTATGAGGACAGTTCCTATTTCGGTTATGAGGTGGAAGAACCGGGAGAAAGGCATAGTTTGATCCCGTTTTTAGATGAATGTTACAGGAGGCTGTCACTGGAACCGGGAATACAACAGATTCCTATAATATCGTGGCTGTTTTCACCGGGGTTTCTGTTTTGGGCAACAGCATTTATATTGGGATATTTTCTGTATGCCGGGCATTATAAGAAGTTGATCCCCTACCTGCTGCCGGTTTTCCTGTGGCTTACAGTGATACTGGGACCTACCTTTTTAGTCAGATATGTAGTATTTTTGTGGATATTGCTGCCGGTTCTTTTATGGGATCTGATAAGACCTCAAAGCTCTATGGAAAAGCAGTAATAAGGCAGGAATGTTTGATAATTAAGGGTAACTGTGATATACTACCCATGGTTTTATTATGTAATATAGGAAATAAAAGGATAAAAGATGAAGAAGATCATTTATAAAAGCAAGGCAATACAGGCCGTTATTATGATTCTGTTATTGATTCTGCTGATAACTCTGTGGCCTTTGCGGCTATGGCATGAAACAGTCACTTCTTCTGTGGGAGTGGAAACAGGTTCTTTAACAGGCGCTGTAAATGAGGAAAGCACTGTTTTGCAGACAATTACTGCACAGTACGATCATATGGCATCCATGCAGCTGTATTTAGGAGAAGAAAGCGTTGGAGAGAGCTTTTATGTCCGTATTCTGGACGAGCAGTGGCAGCAGGTCTGTGAAGAAAAAGTAATGATCCGGCAGGAAGAACTGCCGGGATATCAGGATGTTCTGATTGACATTGACATGGAAGTCAATCAGACATATTACATTATTCTGCAGGGAAATAATTCCGAAATCTATGTGGGATATGAGAATGTATCTTTAGAAGAAATGCCTTATTTGGGAATGCTGTATTATAGTGATTCATCCATGGAAGGCATGAGTCTTGTGGCAAACTATAATTATGAAGTGCCTCTTAGGAAGAAGAGCGTATTTGTTTTTGGATCAGTATCCCTTGGGGTGGCGGCGCTGCTGATCCTTGCAGTAAGATTTTACTATAAGAAAAAAGAAGACAAGCTGATCACTGTAGAAAGAGCTTTTAAATATACCATGAATCCTATTGTGGCAGCAGGGATGCTGGGCTCTCTTGCAGCGGTGGTTATGGGTGCTATGGGGCATTATCTGCTAGATAATACAGTATTCTTTGTCAGCATACTTTTCCTTTCGGGGATTTTGTTCTATGGCATTAATCATGACAGAAAAGGACAGGAGCCTATCATTACGCCGGATTATCTGAAGACGCATTTGGGTGATTTGCTTCAGTCTGTCTGTATTGCGGGAGCAGTAGCAGGGTGCTGCGAATATATGAGCGGCCTTTATGATATCCATCATACCGTGGCGGAGCGCAAGGAAATGCTTTGGTTTGCGCTGGCCGTACTTGCCATGTTCAAATGGAAGGAAATTGTGAATATTTATAATGCAGTTTATCTGGCAGCAGCGGGAATATATGGTTTTCACTATTACCAGTCTCATCTGACGGAAGAAATGGATGATTTAAACAGAACGGCTCTTAAATATACGGTTTGGATTGGGGTTCTGCTTGGGCTTATTGTGATAAGGACATTGATCGGTTTGTGCCGGAAGAAGCTGGCAAAACCTGCTTTTGGGTATGCCGGACTGCTTATGGCATTCTTTATTTTGATCATTATTTTCCGTAACGGCAGATGGTGGAGTGTAGTTCTTGCCATTTCATTTACGCTCTTTTATTTAAATTACGGTATGTGGGAACATAGAGAGAGGCTTCTGACTAATGTGGCAAGGGGCGTGGCCCTTCAGTTTATATCAGCTACAGGTTATGCTCTGTTGCACAGACCTTTTGTTACGTTTAAAACAGCCAGATATACGCATATTTTCCATACAGTGACCATTACGGCTTCTTATCTCACCATGGTAGAGTGTGTGGCGGCAGTTATTTTTCTATATAAATTTGCAAAAAGTCAAAAGCTTAAAGATATATGGAAGGAACTTGTTTTTTTGGGAGTGGTATCTTCCTATATGATATTTACTATGGCAAGAACAGGATATTTTGCAGTAGGAATAGCCATCTTGTTTGCCCTTGTCCTTATGGCAGAAGGACAAGGAAAGAAAAAATGTAAAAATTTCGGAAAGAGTCTTGGATGGATGGTTCTTTCCGTAGTGATCTGTCTCCCGGTAACTTTTACGGTTCAGAGAACAGTTCCTGCCCTTGCAAGTGATCCCCGGCTTTATGAAATCGAGGCTGCTAAGGGTTATCCAGAGGAAGTGCTGCGGGGACGTAAACTTGATTCTATGGAATACATGAGAGTAGGGCGGCTTATTGACGTATTTGGTGAAAAGATTTTAGGCTTACCGGAAGGAACCTTCGATATTTACGGTGAGATTAAAGAATACCGAAGGACTCACAATACGAAGGGAGAGGAGCTGCCTGATGTTTCCAAAAAAAATGATCTGTCAGAAAAAATTTCCGGTGTAGCAGATGATTCACAGCTGGTAGCATCCATATATTTCGAACCGGAAACCTGGGAAGAATGGGAAGAGAGGCAGGCTAAGGATTCTCGGGAAGAAGATTATACCAACGGAAGACTGGATATTTTCCGCTCTTATATAGAGCAGCTTAATATGACAGGCCATGAAGAAATGGGAGCTGTTCTTGAAGGTGGTGAAATTGCCACTCATGCCCATAATATTTATCTGCAGACAGCATATGATTATGGCATACCTGTAGGAATTGTATTCGTATTGGTGGGAATTGCCACTTTTGTACGTGCTTGTTTGTATTATTGCAAAGAAAAGGATACAATATATTATGCATCACTGCCGGCTGTGATTACGGTGGCAGTGGCAGTGGCAGGCATGGTTGAGTGGATATACCATTTGAGCAATCCCTGTGGACTTATACTGATGCTGGTAGTTACACCTCTGGTATTTAAAGAAGAGAAATAAAGGTCAGACCATGAACGAAGAAAAGATAAAGGATAAGCGTCCGTTTAATGTGAAATTATTATATAGAAGAACCTGTCTGATAATCTATGATATTATCAGTGTGATCGGAGCAAGTTACCTGGCGCTGCTTATGCGTTACAGCTTTAATGTATCGGATATACCGGAACATTTCCTTGATCCCATCAACCGGTTTTTGCCCATTAATATCCTGCTTACGCTGCTGGTGCTGTACCTGTTTAGGATGTATCACAGCTTGTGGGCTTTTGCAGGGGAAACAGAGTTGCAGAATCTGGTAATAGCCAGCTGCATTTCCTCAGCATGTTATAGCATAGGGATTCAGTTTTTCAGGACCAGAGGTCAGCAGGCAGTGCCCTCCAGCTACTATTTTCTTTACGTATTTCTGCTTATCAGTTTTATTTTTGTAAGCCGGTTCTCTTATCGGTTTTTCAGAAGTCTGAAGCATAAGCAGCAAAATAAGAATAACGGGATATCTGTTATGGTGATCGGCGCCGGTGAGGCAGCCAATGCCATCATAAAAGAAATTGTCAACAGCAATTTTTCCACAATGGTCATTCGGTGTATTATTGATGATGACAAAGGAAAATGGGGTAGATTCATTCAGGGCATTAAGGTTGCAGGCGGCAGAGATAAAATTGTGGAATGCGCTGATATTTACGATATTGATGAAATTATTGTAGCTATGCCCTCCATTTCCAGAAGCCAGCTGTCAGAAATTCTGGATATCTGTAAAGAAACCAACTGTAAGCTCCGTTCTCTTCCCGGTATGTATCAGCTGGTGAACGGCGAGGTAAGCGTCAGCAAGCTTCGGGATGTGGAAGTGGAAGACCTTTTGGGAAGAGACCCCATTGAAGTAGATCTTGATTCTATTCTCGGTTATGTGCAGGGAAAAAAGGTTCTGGTGACCGGAGGAGGAGGTTCTATTGGAAGCGAACTGTGCCGTCAGATTGCCAGTCACAGACCGGCACAGCTGATTATTGTGGATATTTATGAGAATAGTGCTTATGATATTCAGCAGGAGCTTCTTTCGGACTATCCTGAATTAAATCTGTCAGTGCTGATTGCTTCTGTCCGCAATACCAATCGGATCAATGCTATTTTTGAAACATATAAGCCGGATATTGTTTATCATGCAGCAGCCCATAAGCATGTGCCTCTGATGGAATCAAGTCCTAATGAAGCGGTAAAGAACAATGTTTTTGGAACATGGAAGACAGCCTATGCAGCAGCCATGAATCATACAAAGCGTTTTGTCATGATTTCTACGGACAAGGCAGTTAATCCTACGAACATCATGGGGGCAAGCAAACGGATCTGCGAAATGATCATTCAGACGTTTAATAAGCATTATGATACGGAGTTTGTAGCAGTCCGGTTTGGTAATGTACTGGGAAGTAACGGCAGTGTGATTCCGCTGTTCAAAAAGCAGATTATGGCCGGAGGACCGGTTACCGTTACCCATCCTGACATTATCAGGTATTTTATGACCATACCTGAAGCAGTATCTTTGGTGCTGCAGGCAGGAGCCTATGCAAAGGGCGGAGAAATCTTTGTACTGGATATGGGTAAGCCGGTAAAGATATTGGATCTTGCCAAAAACCTGATCAGACTTTCCGGATACCGGGTGGATGAGGATATTAAGATCGAATTTACCGGTCTGCGTCCCGGAGAAAAATTATTTGAGGAACTTCTGATGGCAGAAGAAGGCATGAAAGAAACTGCCAATAAGCTTATCCATATAGGAAAACCTATTGAAATTGATGAAATGAAATTCTTTGTGCAGTTGAAGAAGCTGAAGGAAGCATCAAATAATGAAAGCACTGATATCAGGGAGATGATCAGAGAGATCGTACCTACTTATCATTATAAAGAAATAAAGTGATCTTGGAAAGGAAGCAGCATTTATGGATAAAAAGAGAATTTATTTATCCTGTCCCACAATGCACGGTGAAGAGCAGGAGTTTATTAAAGAGGCATTTGATACTAACTGGGTAGCTCCCCTGGGCCCTAATGTGAACGCCTTTGAAAAGGAAATGGTCTCATATACCGGGGCAGGGCATGCTTCTGCCTTAAGTGCAGGAACAGCGGCCATCCACCTTGCACTCAGATGTCTCGGCATCGGAGAAGGAGATGTTGTTTTTGCCCCCAGCCTTACTTTCAGCGCTACCTGTAATCCCATCGTATATGAAAAAGCCACACCTGTCTTTATCGACTCGGAAACAGACACATGGAATATGTCTCCTAAGGCGCTGCGCAGAGCTTTTGAAAAGTATCCCGATGCAAAAGCGGTTATTGTGGTTCATCTTTACGGAACTCCTGCCAAATTAGATGAGATCATGGAAATCTGTAAGGAACATCAGGTGCCCCTCATTGAAGATGCTGCAGAATCCTTAGGAAGCACTTATAAAGGAAAGCATACAGGAACTTTTGGGCGGATAGGTATTTATTCCTTTAACGGAAATAAGATCATCACCACTTCCGGTGGGGGTATGTTGGTATCCCAGGAAGAGGAAATTACGAAAAAAACTACTTTTTTAGCTACTCAGGCAAGAGATCCGGCCAGACATTACCAGCATTCCCAGATAGGCTATAATTACCGTATGAGCAATATCACGGCAGGAATAGGACGGGGACAGCTGCTTCATTTAGAAGAGCATAAAGCATTAAAGAAACAGATTTACCGTCAGTACCAGGAAGCTTTTGCAGATATAGAAGAATTGTCCATGAATCCTTTAAATGAAGATGGAGATGCCAACTGCTGGCTTTCCTGTCTTTTGATCAAAGAAGGGTGCCTTGTAACTCCCGATAAGATCATGGATGCATTGGCAGAAGAAAACATTGAAACAAGGCCTATTTGGAAACCGATGCATTTACAGCCTGTATTTGCAGACTATGACTTTATTACCGGGAATGAAAGTAACTTAAGCGTAGCAGAGGATATTTTCAAGCGAGGACTCTGCCTTCCCAGCGATATTAAGAATACACAGGAAGATATGGAATTGATCATAAGCATTGTCAGAAAATGTTTTGGACGATAAAGGAAAGAAGGAGAGGGAAAGCCAATGTATAAGCGATACGTAAAGAGATTTTTGGATATCATCTGTTCCTTTTGCGGCATTATAGTGCTTTCTCCCATTTACCTGATACTTTTCTTACTGGTTCGGATCAAACTGGGAAGTCCTGTGCTTTTTACCCAGGACAGGCCGGGAAAAGATGAAAAAATATTTAAACTGTATAAGTTTCGGACCATGACGGATGAGAGGGATGAGCAGGGCAGACTGCTTCCCGATGAAGTACGGCTGAATCATTTCGGGAAGGCGCTGCGTTCCACAAGCCTGGATGAGCTGCCGGAATTGTTTAATATCTTAATGGGAGATATGAGCCTGATAGGGCCCAGACCTTTACTTGTGAGATATCTGCCTTATTACACCAAAAAGGAACGCCACAGGCATGATGTAAGACCGGGACTTACAGGATTAGCACAGGTAAACGGACGAAATGCCTTAGGGTGGGAAGACCGTTTTGCCTATGATCTTGAATATGTTGAACATTGCAGCCTTCTGATGGATATAAAGATTTTGGTCATGACCTTTGGAAAGGTTCTGAAACGTTCAGGAACTCTTTCAGGCGCAGACCAGACAGTAGCGGATTTTGATGCATACAGACGTGAAAATCCAAAGGAAGAGGAGGAGTGAATATGAATTCCATATCATTATTTGAAGCACCTCTTACAACCACGCCTATTATGCCCTTATCGGGGGAATATACAGACAATCGGATCTATATGAAAAGGGATGATATGATTCCTTTTAGTTTTGGCGGAAACAAAGCCCGTAAAGCAGCGGAATTTTATGGGGAAATTAAAAAAAGCAAAGCAGATGTGGTAATGACTTATGGCAGCAACAGTTCCAATCATTGCAGAATCACAGCCAATATGGCGGCAGCAATGGGACTGGACTGCCATATTATTTCGCCACAGGAAAACAGGGAAATTCTTTATAACACGGAAATGGTGGAGCAGTTTGGAGCAGTTATAGAGACCTGCCCCGTTACAAAAGTATCGGAAACCATTGACAGAAGAATAGAAGCTTACAGGCAGGAAGGAAGAAATCCTTACTTTATTACCGGCGGAGGACATGGAAATCCGGGAACGGAAAGTTATGTGAAAGCTTACAGAGAAATCTTAAGTCAGGAAAAACAAACAGGCATTTCTTATGATTATATTTTTCATGCTTCCGGCACAGGAGCTACCCAGGCCGGTCTTGTATGCGGAAAACTGCTTGCAGGAGATGATAAAAGAAAGATAGTGGGAATCAGCATTGCCAGGGAAGAAGCAAGGGGAAGGAACGTTGTTAAGGACAGTATCAGAGAATATCTTGGCAGTGATTTTGAAAAACTTTATACAGAAGAATCTCTGATCTTTACCCATGCATACCGCAGCGGAGGATATGGTATCTATACGGCGGAGATTGAGGATACTATAGATGAGGTCATGAAAAGAGAAGGGATTCCCATGGATACAACTTATGTGGGAAAAGCATTTCACGGAATGTTGACATATCTTAAAGAATATGGGATTACCGGTAAAAATGTGTTATTTATCCATACCGGGGGAACGCCTCTTTATTTTGACTACCTTAAGAAACGTGAAAGGGAAAGGCAGGCAGACTTATGAATATTTTAGTATTAAGCGCAGGAACAAGAAATAAAGTAGTGCAGTATTTTAAAAAGGCAGTAGGAGATAGCGGAAAGATTATTGCCACAGACTGTTCCAATCTGGCCCCTGCTATATATGATGCAGATAAATTTTATCTGGTGCCCAGGATCACAGCTCCGGATTATCTTGAGATCATTTTGGATATTTGTAAAAAAGAAAAAATTGATGGAGTATTTTCTCTGATCGATCCGGAATTAAGTCTTTTGGCCAAAGAAAAAGACAGATTTCTGTCTGTTGGCACAAAACCCATCATCTCTCCCTATGACCTGGTGGAAACCTGCTTTGACAAATACAGAATGTATCAGATGCTCCGGGAAATGAAGATTCCTACGGCCAAATGTTTTATCTCCAAAGAAAGTTTTTATGAGGCAGTGGAGCAAGGAGAAATTTCCTATCCTGTATTTGTAAAACCCGTAAAAGGAAGCGCCAGCATCAACATCAGTCAGGTAAATTCTAAGGAAGAAATAGAGGTATTATTCAACAGATATGACAATTTGATGATTCAGGAATTTATGAATGGACAGGAGTATGGAGCCGATGTTTATATTGATATGGTTTCCGGTAAGTGTACATCTGTTTTCGTAAAGAAAAAAATCAAGATGCGGGCAGGAGAAACAGATAAGTCCGTATCCGTAAAAGATAAGGTTTTATTTGATATGATTCAAAATTTCGTGGAAAAATGCGGTTTTTGTGGTATGATAGATATTGATATATTTAAGGTGGGCGGCATTTATTATATTTCTGAAGTGAATCCCCGTTTCGGAGGCGGATATCCTCATGCATATGAATGCGGCGTGGACATGCCTTCCTGTGTGGTAAGAAATCTCTCAGGACAGGAAAATTCTGTTGCTATCGGGGATTACAGAGAAGGAATATGTATGATGAAATATAATGAAATAGCGATAGTGGATTTAAAGGAAGAAGAAATAGTAGAAGGCTGATTATGAAAAAAGTATTGATACTGGCTAATTCATCGGGAGGTCTGTATGATTTCAGGAATGAATTGGTAGTAAGACTTCTTAAAGAATATGAAGTAGTGGTAAGCCTTCCCGATCAGGTGCGCACCAAAGAGCTTTCAGAGGAAGGCTGCAAGGTGATAGAAACTCCAATCAACAGAAGGGGCGTCAATCCTGTAGAGGATTTGAAACTTTTAAATGCATACAGGAAGCTGTTACGGAAAGAAAAACCGGATCTGGTTTTGACCTATACCATTAAACCTAATATTTACGGCGGCTTTTGCTGCCGCACCATGAAGGTGCCCTATATAGAAACTGTAACAGGGCTTGGAAGCACGTTTCAAAAACAGGGTTTATTTCTGAAACTGATTGTAACAATGTACCGCATGGGGCTTAAGAAGGCAGAGTGTATCTTTTTCCAGAATAAGGAAAATAAAGATATTTTTGACAAGTATGGTATTAATCAAGGAAAGACAAAACTGGTCAGCGGTTCCGGCGTAAATCTTACAAGGCATATTTTTGAGCCCTATCCGGAGGAAGATAAGACGCGATTCCTTTACATAGGAAGAATGATGAGGGAAAAGGGGCTGGAAGAACTTTTAGAGGCTGCTAAAGAGCTTTGTGGCAAAGATGCAGAGTTTGAACTGCTGGGTTATCCGGATGAGGATAATCAGGAGAAACTGGATGCTTATGAAAAAGCAGGGTACATTAAACAGCTGGGATTTGACCCGGATGTTCATAAGTATATCAAACGAGCCTCTGCATTGGTTCTGCCCACTTATCATGAAGGAATGAGCAATGTACTGATGGAAGCTTCAGCTACGGGGCGTCCGGTCATTGCAACAAATATCAGTGGATGTAAGGAGATTTTTGAAGAAGGCATAACAGGTTTTGGGTGTCAGAAGGGAAGCAGTGAGGATTTAATCCGGGCCCTTAAGAAATTTTTAGCGCTTTCAAAAGAAGAAAGAGCAGTAATGGGAAAGAAGGCCAGAGAAAAGATGGAAAAGGAATTTGACCGTGAAAAGGTGGCCAATGATTATATAGAGGAAATCGAGTTGATACTAAATGAGAAAGAAGGATAAAACTATGGATTTGTATGAAAAACTTTTGAGCGGAGAAGAAAAGCTTTCTCTTGTAGGGTTAGGCTATGTAGGGATGCCTATTGCAGTTGCTTTTGCAAAGAAGATAGGAGTAATCGGGTTTGACTTAAACAAGGAGAAGATAGAACTGTATAAAAGCGGTGTGGATCCTACCAATGAGGTAGGCAATGATGTAATTAAAAATACCAAAGTGGAGTTTACTGCTGATCCTTCCAGCTTAAAGAATGCGAAGTTCCATATTGTGGCAGTGCCCACCCCTGTCAATAATGACCATACGCCGGATCTGACACCGGTAGAAGGAGCCAGCAGAATTCTGGGACAGAATCTTTCAAAGGGTTCTGTAATAGTATTTGAATCCACTGTTTATCCGGGAGTAACAGAGGATATCTGTGTGCCCATCATTGAAAAAGAATCAGGATTAAAATGTGGTGTGGATTTTAAAATAGGATATTCCCCTGAAAGAATCAATCCCGGCGATAAGGTACACCGGTTGGAAACCATTACTAAAATTGTATCAGGAATGGATGAAGAGACCTTAGATACAGTTGCAAAGGTTTACGAACTGGTAGTGGAAGCCGGAGTATATCGTGCTGATTCCATTAAGGTGGCAGAAGCTGCCAAGGTAATTGAGAACAGCCAGAGAGATATTAACATTGCATTTATGAACGAGCTTTCCATTATCTTTAATAGAATGGGAATTGATACAAAATCTGTATTGGAAGCTGCCGGAACAAAATGGAATTTCTTAAAGTTTCAGCCGGGACTTGTAGGCGGACACTGTATTGGCGTGGATCCTTACTATCTGACTTATAAAGCGGAAGAACTGGGATATCATTCACAGATCATTCTGTCAGGACGGAGGATCAATGATGATATGGGCAGATATGTGGCAGAAGCTGCAGTTAAGAATCTGATCAAAGCAGACATTCCCGTAAAGGGCGCTAAAGTAGTCATTTTCGGCTTTACCTTTAAAGAGAACTGCCCCGACACCAGAAATACGAAAGTGATTGATATATATAGAGAACTTGGCGAATACGGCATTACACCTGTTGTAGTGGATCCAGCGGCAGATGCAAAGGAAGCTAAAAGGCTTTATGGTATTACCTTTGAAGGAATAGAGGCCATCAAGGATATGGACGCCGTCATTGTTGCTGTAGCTCATGAAGAATTCCTTGATTTTGACAAGAATAAAGTAAGCAGCTTTTTCAATTCCCATCATGGAAAAAAAGTATTTATGGATATTAAAGGACTTTTTGACAGAAAAGAATATCTGACAGAGGACTTTATTTACTGGAGATTATAAAATAAATCAGTTAGGAGCATCAAAATGAGTTTTAAAGAGTTAAAATTCCATGACAATGCAGTGTTTTTGGTAACAGGAGGGGCCGGATTTATCGGTTCCAATCTGTGTGAAGCGATTCTGAACATGGGATATATCGTAAAGTGCCTGGACAATTTATCTACAGGAAAGTATGAAAACATTGAGCCCTTTATAGAAAATCCTAAGTTTTCTTTTATTAAGGGAGATATAAGGGACTTAGATACCTGTCTGGAGGCAGTAAAAGGTGTGGATTTTGTCCTGAATCAGGCAGCCTGGGGAAGCGTTCCGAGAAGTATTGAAATGCCGCTTTTGTATGAGGAAATCAATATTCGCGGAACTTTGAATATGATGGAAGCTTCAAGGCAGGAGGGCGTTAAAAAGTTTGTGTATGCTTCCAGCTCATCGGTATATGGCGATCATCCGGTACTGCCTAAAAAAGAGGGGCAGGAAGGAAAAGTTCTCTCTCCCTATGCTCTGACTAAGAAAGTGGATGAAGAATATGGAAGACTGTATAAAGAGTTATACGGACTGGATACTTATGGCATGCGTTACTTTAATGTATTTGGCAGACGTCAGGATCCTGAGGGAGCATATGCGGCAGTTATTCCCAAATTTATTAAACAGCTGACTAAAGGAGAGAGGCCCACCATTAACGGAGACGGCAGGCAGTCCCGGGACTTTACTTATATTGATAATGTCATTGAGGCCAATTTAAAGGCCTGCCTTGCGCCATCTGAGGCAGCAGGAGAAGCCTTTAATATCGGAGCAGGCGGAAGAGAATACCTGATTGATGTTTATTATGAGCTCTGTGATGCTCTCGGCAAGCAGGTGGAGCCTGAATTTGGGCCTGCCCGTAAAGGTGATATCAGAGATTCCAATGCAGATATCAGCAAAGCAAGAGAACTGCTTGGTTATGATCCGGAATACGATTTTGCCAAGGGAATTCACCTGGCCATTGACTGGTACAAAGAAAACCTTTAAAAAAATAAGATACAGATTGAGCGAGGACTGTATGAAAATAGCAGTGAGACTTGATGACATAACACCTGATATGGATTGGGAGCGCTTCCTTCAATTCAAAGCGCTCCTGGATCGATATCAGGTGAAACCACTTATAGGGATCGTTCCTGACAACCAGGATGAAAATCTGAAAAAGCAGACTAAAAAATCCCAAATACCAGAGGACTTCTGGTCCTATATAAAAGAGCTGGAGGCAGATGGATGGGTTCTCGCCATGCACGGCGTCCACCATACCTACACCACAGACAGAGGCGGACTGTTTCCCCTCAACAACTTCTCTGAATTTGCCGGAATCCCTCTGGATGAACAAAAGGAAATGCTTTTAAAGGGAAAACTGATCCTAAAAGAAAAAGGCATTGAGACAGAAATTTTCATGGCCCCTGCTCATTCCTATGACCGAAATACCCTGAAAGCCCTTAAAGAAATCGGTTTTACAGCCTTAACAGATGGTTTTGGCAATTACCCTTACCTTTGGGACGGACTAAAATTCTATCCAATCTCCTTTCATTTAAGTAGTACATTCAAAAAGAAAAACGGCTACTCCACTATGGTAGTCCATACTGACACGGTCACGTCAGATGATATGAAGCGATATGAGTCTTACTTCCAAAACGAGAATATTCGATGGATATCCTTCAAGGAATATCTGGCTCAGCCCGTAATAAAGAGAAATTTAATTATAAGATGGAAAGAATTCTTACTGGCAAAAACCAAATATTTAATCATTAAGAGCCGGAGTAAATAAAGAGTTAATGAAAGGACTGTGTTGTTCATATCATTTACAGCCTTATAGGAGAAATATATCATGTTAGCTCCAATTCGTGTTTTACATGTGCTGGGTAACACCCAGCTTGGCGGTGCAGAAAGCAGGGTTATGGATCTGTACCGTCATATGGATCGGAACCGGATTCAATTTGACTTTTTGGTTCATACTGACCAGAAGGGGCATTTCGATGAAGAGATAGAAAAACTGGGAGGACGTATTTATCGTGTTCCCCGTTTTCGATTGTACAATTACTTTTCCTATAAAAGTGCTGTGAAGAAATTTTTTATATTTCATCATGATTTTAAAGCGGTTCAAGGGCATATCACAAGTACAGCAGCAATTTACCTGCCCATTGCAAAGAAGGCAGGAGTGCCTATTACCATTGCGCATGCCAGAAGCGCAGGTGTGGATAAAGGACTGAAGGGGAAGCTGACGCGTTGGATGCGGAGAAATCTGTCTAAGAAAGCAGATTTCCTTTTCACTTGTTCCAGACAGGCGGGCATTTCTGTGTTTGGAAATCAGGCAGTAAAGGAAGGAAGGACAATTTTTATTCCAAATGCAATTGATTGCCAGAATTTTGCTTATGATGAAGAGAAAAGGGAAAAAATGCGGGAAGAGCTTGGGATAAAGGACCAATATGTGATTGGTCATGTGGGAAGGTTTCATTATGCCAAGAATCATGAGTATTTGCTACAGGTATTTGCAGCTCTTTGCAAGGAGAAAAAATTAAATTACAATTTAATAAATAACATGAAGACAAGTAATATTGAATCTGAAGATAAAATGAAAAAGGATTACCTGTTGCTGCTGCTGGGAGAAGGAAGCAGCATGGAGGATGCGAAACAGCTGGCAGAAAAGCTGGGAATTGCAGACAGAGTACAGTTTCTGGGGAACAGGAATCCTGTTTATGATTATTATCAGGCAATGGATTATTTTGTTTATCCATCCCGCTATGAGGGGCTTCCGGGAACTATTGTGGAAGCACAGGCGTCAGGACTTCGGTGTGTGATGTCGGATACGATTTGCGAGGAAGTGGCAGTGACGGAACTGGTTCAGACGAGGAGCATAGAGGAGGATGCAGTTCATTGGGCGGAATATATCAGGAGTACGGCTGATTATGCACGCAGGAGTTATGCGAAAGAAATGCAGGAAGCAGGATTTGATGTGAGCAGGCAGACGGAAAAGATAATGGCTTTTTATGAAACAGGAGAATGGAAATGAAAAAGAAACTGATGCTGATATCTCCCATGCTTCATCAGGGAGGATTTGAGAGAGTCTGCATTACAACGGCAAGGCTGATGGAACCGTATTTTGATGTAACGATTGTTATCTTTAATTCTGCGAATATTGCATATGACGTTGAGGGATTGCACATTATTGATATTCAGATGGGCGTAAAAAAAGGTACCTTGCGAAAGCTTTGGAATATTGTCAGACGATCTGCAAAAGTCAGACAGTTGAAAAAACAAATGAAGCCGGATATTGTATACAGTTTTGGCCCTACTGCAAATATGGTAAATGCTTTTTCTAAAACCGGAAAGGAGAAGGTCTGGCTGGGACTTCGGAATTACACGGATGTAGAGGAAAGATTAAAGATAAAGCTTTTTACGAAACGGGCGGATCTGATGGTCTGCTGTTCACAGTCTATTGAGAAGGTGCTTGAAGAGCAGTTTCATTTTCATAAAACCGCAACTTTATACAATCTTTATGATGTGAAGGCAATCCAGGAAAAGGCAAAGCAGCAGGAGCCGGAACTGCCATGGGGAGAAATGGATGAAGAAGGCAGGAAAATCCGCTGTATGGTATCCATGGGCAGGGATGATGATATGAAGGGATTTTGGCATATGTTGAAGGTGTTCTCCCTTGTCCACGAGAAAATGCCCCAGGTACGTCTGATTCTGATGGGGGCAGGAAGCTTTGATTATTATAAAAAGCTGGCAGAAGACTTAAACATAACGGATGCAATTTATTTTGCCGGCATGCAGAGAGAACCCTATCAATATTTGAAAAAAGGAGAGATTTATCTGCTGACTTCTTTAAATGAAGGTTTTCCCAATGCGTTGGTGGAGGGAATGAGCCTGGGGTTGGCAGCTGTCAGTACTAATTGTATGACGGGGCCTGCTGAAATCCTGCTGGAGGATGACAATGTCTCTCTTCCGGAAAAACAGGAGAAAGAAGGAAAAGAAACGGAAACAGTGATTTATGGAGAATATGGTATTCTGGTTCCGGTTATGTCCAAGGAGAGAGATCTTGATGCGGGACATATTCTTGCAGAGGAAAGGAATATGGCAGATATTGTACTTGGATTGCTTGAAGATGATCAGAAGCTCCTGGCATATCAGAATGCAGCGATGGAGCGGGCACAGTGTTTTACCTATGAAAAATATGTGGAAAAGTTCTTAAAGCTGGCAGAGAAAAGTCTTATAGGATGAGGAACAGGAAATATGCGTAAGATTCTATTTCATTTAAATTGCTTTGAGCAAGGGGGCGCAGAGAGGGTGGTATCCAATCTGGTCAACCAGCTTGTAAAGCAGGATTATGAGATTATCGCCGCTACGCAGTGGCAGGGTGAGGTTGAATTCTGGCTGGATGAGCGGGTTAAAAGAGTTCATGTTGGACTTAGAAAAGAGGATGAAAATAAAAACCGTATGTTCAAAATCTGGCTGAGATTCAAATATCTGAGAGAGCTTATAAAAAAGGAACAGCCTGATGTAGTCATTTCTTTTACACGCAGACCAAATTACCGCGCCCTTATTTCTGCTATGGGAACCGGTATTCCGGTCATTCCGGCAGTTCGACAGGATCCTAAATCCTACTATAATTCCCTGGCGGACAAGCTGCTTATTCCTGTATTATACCGGATGGCGGCGGGATGCGTTTTTCAGACGAAGGAGCAGGGAACTTATTTTCCGGTATCTTTACAAAAAAAGTCAAAAATCATTTTAAATCCTGTCAATCATAAATACCTGAATGTACCAAAGCCTGAAAAAAGAGAAAAGACTGTGGTGCAGTCAGGGAGACTGGTTGATTTTAAGAATCAGGCGATGCTGTTTAAGGCCTTTTTAAAAGTTCATGAGAAACATCCGGATTATGATCTGAAGCTATACGGAGGAGATTCTTTTGATGGAACGAAGGAGAAGCTGGAGGCAATTATAAAAGAAAATGAGGCAGGGGATTATATCAGGCTGATGGGACCAAGTGACAGTCTGGAGAAAGAACTGCCCCATGCCAGTGTATATGCGTTTTCCTCTGATTATGAGGGAATGCCCAATGCGTTGTTGGAGGCAATGACTCTGGGACTGCCTGTGGCAGCAACAGATTGTCCCTGCGGTGGTCCACGGACGGTTATAGAGAATGAAAAAAATGGGCTTCTTTTGCCGGTGGGAGATGAAAAGGCAATGACGGATGCCATTAACCGATTGATTGAGGATCGGGAATTTGCGGAGCGTTTGGGTGATAATGCGCGGAAAATTAGTGAGAAAATCAATGAGGATGCGGTACTTGCGCAGTGGAAAGAATATATTGAAGAAGTCATAAAAGGGACAAAGAGGTAGCTTATGTGCGGAATATGCGGGTTTGTTTCAAAACAGAATATTACTTTGGAACAGCTTAAGAAGATGAATGATACCATGTATCACCGAGGACCGGATGACAGCGGGGAAGAAATATTCCAGATGAAGGATGGTTATCAAATCGGTATGGCCCAGAGAAGATTGTCCATTATGGATTTATCTCCGCTGGGGCATCAGCCTATGCACTCCTGCGACAAGCGGGTCAGTGTTGTGTTTAACGGTGAGATTTATAATTTTTTAGAGCTTCGCAAAGAACTTACGGATTATCCCTTCCAATCTTCCTGCGACACCGAAGTGATCATTGCCGCTTATCTGAAGTGGGGAATAGAGTGCATTCACAGGTTTAATGGTATGTTTGCGATTTGCCTTTATGACAGGGAAACGGATGAGGTTTATCTGGTAAGAGACAGAATCGGAAAAAAACCATTGTATTATGAAATAGAGGGTGGCAACCTTATTTTTGCTTCTGAGATAAAGCCGCTTATGGCGAGAGAAGGATTTAGCAGGAAAATCCGCACAGAAGTGTTATCCAGATTCCTGTTCCAACAGTATATCAATGCACCGGACAGTATTTTTGAGAATGTGTATAAACTGGAGCCGGGAAGTATCTTAAAATTTCATTATGGAGAGGTTAAAACCTGGAAATACTGGAATATCAAAGAAGTTTATCACAAAATGCAGGAAAATCCTGTTGTGGACTATGATCAGGCAAAGGAGGAGCTGAAAGAGCTTCTGAGAAAAGCTGTGTCTTCCCGTATGATTGCGGATGTTCCCTTAGGAGCGTTTTTGAGCGGAGGATATGACTCTTCCCTGATGACTGCCATTGCCCAGGAGCATTCTACAGAGCCGGTAAAAACCTTTTCCATAGGTTTTAATGAGGATCGTTATAATGAGGCCGCATATGCAAAAAAAGTGGCGAATTACCTTGGTACAAAGCACACGGAATTATATATTGACGAAAAGGAAATGTTCGATCTTGTAGAAAGCATCTCTGTGTATTATGATGAACCTTTTGCAGATTCTTCTCAGATTCCCACTATGCTTGTTTCCAAACTGGCAAGGCAGGACGTGACGGTTGCCCTTTCCGGTGATGGAGGGGATGAGTTTTTCTGCGGTTATAATATCTATGAAAATGTCCGTCAGGCACAGATGCTGGATCTGCTGGGCGGAATGACTCATGGTGTGTGTGCTCTGCCGGGATTGAAACAGATGAGAATGGAAGAAAAGCTCCCATTCCGGGTAAGAGTGATTGCAGGAAACAGGAATAAAGAAACAAAAACCCAGTTTGGAGCCGGCAATTACGTTGTGCGTGCGGGTAAAATGGTGTTGGGGGAAGGAATACCCTGTCATTATCCCATAGAAAGCACTTATCAGGTATCCGACTGGCAGATTCGCCGGATGCTGCTGGATATGGACACTTATCTTCCGGGAGATATCCTGTGCAAGGTAGACCGGGCGTCCATGAAGTATTCACTGGAAGCGAGATGCCCTATTTTAGATAAAGACGTAATGGAGTATTCTTTCCGCATGTCCCACAAACTAAAGTATGACAAGAGAAACAAGAAGCGTATTTTAAAAGATATTGCGTATGATTATATTCCTAAAGAACTGTTGGATCGTCCCAAGGTTGGATTTGGAGTGCCTCTTGACAAATGGCTGAGAGGACCGCTTAAGGAACAGCTTATGGATATGTGCAACAGGGATTATTTAAGAAGGCAGGGGATATTTGACGCTGATTTTGTGGCAGATATGATAGAAGATTATATGCGTACGGGGGATGGCGGACCTGCAACCGGTGCAAATTACTCCAAGCTGTCATGGTCCTTCTTTACGTTCCAGCAATGGTACCGTGCTTATTTTTAGAAAGAGCGGAGCGATAGAGATAAGAAAAGGTTTGAAGGAAAGGCACGGGAATAAAGATGGAAAAGCAGATTCACATTGCCATGTTGATTGGTTCCCTGACAAAAGGCGGCGCAGAACATGTATTGGTCAATCTTGCCGACTATTTTGCAGAGAAGGGTTATCTGGTAACGATGGTGACACAATATCAGGTGGAAAATGAATACCCCCTAAATGAAAAAGTAAAGAGGGTGATTTCAGATATTACCCAGGAAGAGACAACGGGGAGTCGGATCGTCAATTTTGTGCGCCGATTCAGGAAACTTAAGAATATCTGGAAGTCGGAAAAACCGGATGTAATTCTTTCCTTTATTGGAAAAAACAATATGATGGCAATTCTCACATCAAGATTTTTGAAAATACCTGTTGCAGTTTCAGTTAGGGCGGAGCCTTCCCTGGAATATTACAACTGGTGGATGCGCTTTATGGCAAGGCACCTGTTTGCAAAGGCATCGGGTGTTATTTTACAGACCCGTCAGTGTTTTGCATTTTTTCCTAAGAAGGTGTGTGATAAAGCGGTAATCCTTAAGAACCCGGTCAGTCCTTCCTTCTTTAGGGACAGATATGAGGGAGAGCGTGAGAAGACCATTGTGGCGGTGGGCAGGATAGATGAAAATAAGAATCACGAAATGCTGATTAAGGCATTTTCGGAAATTGCCCGGGAGTTTCCAGACTATAAACTGATTATTTACGGCGAGGGAGAATGTCGGGACAGGCTCATAAAAATGGCAGAAGAATTGGGTTATGAGGGCAGGATCCTGCTTCCGGGAAGCATCGATCATGTGGCGGACGCCATTTACAAAACACGTATTTTTGTCCTTCCTTCTAATTCTGAAGGCGTTCCCAATACACTGATCGAAGCAATGCTGATGGGGTTGACTGTGGTCTCCACAGACTGCCCTTGCGGTGGTCCGGCGGACTTAATTGAGGATGGGGTTAACGGCATTTTGATTCCAGTGGGAGATGTTGATCTTTTAACAGAAAAGTTGCGATACTTAATAAAAAACTTGCAAATTGCAGATAAACTGGGCGCTGCGGCAATACAAACAGCTGATATATTTCAGACTGAAAAAGTCTATGGTGCATGGGAAAGCTTTCTGCTTTCTATCTGCAAAACCCAGTAAATAAGCGAAAATGGGCAATCCGGAGGATGATGCGATGTGCGGAATAGCGGGATTTTGTAATTTAAAAAGCGACAGGGAAAGAACCATTGAAAAAATGAAGGAAAAAATGTTCCACAGAGGACCTGACGCCGGGGGTAATTACTTTTCTGAAGACGGCCAAGTGACGTTGGGACATCGCAGACTTTCCATTGTAGATTTGTCTGAAAATGGTTCTCAACCCATGACGTCTCATAGTGGTCGCTATGTAATAACATATAATGGAGAAATTTATAACTATAAAAAGATAGCCAGAAAGCTTCTGGATGAAAAGAAAGTGGATGCATTCAGGGGTACTTCTGATACAGAAGTGTTACTGGAGGCGTTTGAAGCTTATGGGGTTAAAGAAGCGATTTCCCTTTGCAAAGGAATGTTTGCAATTGCATTGCATGACCGGGAAGAACAGGTTTTATATCTTCTTCGTGACAGAATAGGGGAGAAACCGCTGTATTACGGCCAGATAGGGGAGTGCTTTGCCTTTTCCTCAGATATCGGGGCGCTTACCGTGCTTGAAGGATTCAAAAACCCTATCAATACAGCAGTTCTGGATTTGTATTTTGTACACGGGTATATTCCTGCTCCATACTCTATTTATGAGGATATTTATAAACTTGAAGCGGGGACGATCCTAAAAATTAATTTACCATTTAATAGCTTAGAACATGCAGAGATGGAACCTTACTGGTCGGTCAAAGAAATAGCAAGAAAGGGGCAGGAAAGTCTTTTCAAAGGCTCTGCAGTGGAAGCGGCGGATGAACTGGAACGTCTTTTAAAGGAATCCATATCGGAGCAGATGGTCGCCGATGTACCTGTAGGGGCTTTTTTGTCGGCGGGAATTGATTCAAGCACAGTAGTTGCCCTGATGCAGTCTCTGCATAAGGGCAAGGTAAAGAGTTTCACAATCGGCATGGAAGAAAAAGGTTATAACGAAGCGGTGTATGCTAAGGAGATTGCGAAACATCTCGGCACAGATCATACAGAGCTTTACATTACGGAGGAAGACGCCAAAGCGGTAATTCCAAAGCTGGCGGACATGTTTGGGGAGCCCTTTGCAGACTCCTCTCAGATTCCAACCTATCTGGTAAGCAAAATGACCAGAGAGCATGTGACCGTATCCTTAAGCGGGGATGGCGGGGACGAACTGTTTTGCGGATATACCTCTTATGCGTCAGTGGAACGGATCTGGAACAAGATGAAACATGTTTCCTATTTCATCAGAAAGCCATGCAGTGAACTAGTTATACACAGTCCTCTTGCAAGGAAACCCATTTACCGCATTAAAGGAAAACTTCTCGGTGCTAAGGGACCCTCCGATTTGTACATTTCCTCCTACGAGACGGATCCCCTCACCAGACAAATCAGCCTTGACAGCAGAGAATGCAGCTACAAATACAGCGAGTATGATCCAAAATTTTTAAAAGAAACCAATCACAACATCATGCTGATGGACATGCTGATGTATCATCCTGATGATATTTTGGTAAAAGTAGACAGAGCGGCAATGGCAGTTTCTTTGGAAACAAGAGTGCCTATGCTTGACAAAGACGTGGTGGAATTTGCCTGGACTCTTCCAATTGACTACGAGCGGGAAGGAAAAACCGGTAAAAAAGTGCTGCGGGATGTACTTTACCGTTATGTGCCCAAAGAAATGATGGAACGTCCCAAAAAAGGATTCAGCATTCCCATTGAAAAATGGCTGCATCAGAAAGAATTGCGGGAATGGGCAGAGAGCCTGATTGATAGAAAGACTTTGGAACAGCAGGGAATATTGAATCCAGACGTGGTCTGGAAGATATGGAAGGACTTTATAGACAATGGAGAGTGGAGGATTCAGATCTGGTATATTCTAATGTTTCAGGAATGGATGCATAGCCGGATGATTTAAGCCATGGGCGGCTGGTGCAGGAGACTAAAGCCAATTGATTTTTTACCTTTTACGGAACAGCCATTAGTCCGCACAGGATAGATAAATATTCCAACGTTGTCGCTCTTCTGCTACGCTTTTTGCGGAGCGGGAGCGTGGCGACGCCTAATTATTTATCCTCTCAGAGCGTCACGCTGGTCAACGTATGAAAAGGAAAAACTTATGCGATTGAAATTATTCGTAAATGCTTTCGTAATCGTAATTTAAGAAGAAGTCTTCTTCCTTCTGTAATTTCTCCAGATAATTCTCTTTTGTTACAAGGCCGGTGTCTTCGGAAATCCATTTGAGGATCAGAGAGTTGATCTCGGCGTTGTAGTGACCATCATCGCAGTAGTAGTCCGGATTGCAGATGATGTCATACTGATCAAAGAAATTGTATAGCTTTACATTGGGGCATTCCAGTAATAGTTCTGTTGCTGTCTGCTCCGCTTTTAGCTGCCTTGGAATTGTTCCCCTGAGGTTTTGGGCATCCCAATAGCAGATGCTGTACGGAGGGTAGAAGAGATAAAAGGTAGTGTCGGGGTATTTGTTTACGATCCGGATAATGTTCGAGGTGATGGTATCAGTGACGGTCTCGTATTCTTCCGCTCCAAAGGTTGTGGTTACGTTTAAGTTAAGATGATCTCTGTCGTATGAGGCGAGGATCTGATCTAAGCCGGTTTCCCGTTCCCAGGAGGAGTATTCGTCCATGGTAGTGGAGGCTTCTCCTGAAAAGGTCATGGCGAGGTTGGGCAGTACGCCGTGGTAGAGGATAGATTTATTGAACAGGTAGGATGCGTCATTAAATGGATTATTGTCGTAAAGGTAAGTGGGGTAGGAATCGTATTGCTGCCAGCTGCCGTCACGAAGAAGTCCATTGTAATCCACAGCCCAGAGAACGGTGCTCACGTTTGAATTTCTTGTAAGAGTACGATCCAGGTTTTCGGCGAGTTCTTTGTAGCCGGCGCCGGGAAATGGCTCTTTGACGGAATGGGTTCCAAAGTATGCATCCATCTCGCTGGGTTTTGTGTTCTGGGTCATGGAGGTGCCTGTGATGATGGCATTGAAGTCAAAATACCTGGAAATGCCATCGTTAATATAGCGTTCATCATGCAGCCGGTAGGATAAAAAAGAAAAGGGTTTGTGATAATGAAAGTAAGGGTCAACGAAAACCACAGCAAAAGCTATGCAAAGCAGTGCTGTGATCAAAATCGTTATGCATTTCAGGAACCATTTTCTGGCTTCTTTTTGATCCATATGTTCCATGCTTTCCTCCATTTCTGATGCATTAAAAGTTAAAGTATAAAAACTCGCTTATTTCTGATAAGGATACGATGCTCCACAGCATTAATATGACCACCACCAGGATTTTGCAGTTGGTAAGTTTCATCTGAGCCACCTTCTCCTGAGTGTTTTTCATTGTGAAGGAGGCAGTCAGAAGAGCCAGCGTAAAAGCGGTAACCGGCATCCAGGGATAACGCGTCATGATGGTGCCAAACCCTGCTTTGTACAGGAAACTCATTTCTACCAGATCGGCAAATTTATCTGTGATCGGTTGATATATGGGACCGAATCCGCCGCGGAATAATTGTGACCACAGCATCCCCGCATCGCTTAAGGAATCCGCCCGAAAGAGGCTCCAGGCAAAAGTGACCAGCACAAAAGTCACGCCTATCCTTAAAAACTGCGGTGCTCTTTTGGACTCTGTATGGAAAATCCGCTCCAATACAGTGAGGATACCATGCAATAGACCCCAGATAATGAAAGTCCAGTTGGCGCCATGCCACAGACCGCTTATAAGAAAAACAATCAATCTATTGAAGTAATTTCTTGTCTTTGAGCATCTGTTCCCGCCTAAAGGGATGTAGACATATCGGGTAAAAAATCTCGTCAGGGTCATGTGCCATCTGTCCCAGAAATCAGAAATAGACCGAGCCTTATAGGGAGAATTAAAGTTAAAGGGAAGCTTGATGTCCAACATGTAACTCATGCCATATGCCATATCGCAGTAACCGCTGAAATCAAAATAAATCTGAAGAGAATAACAAACCATTACGAGAATGACGCTGGGCGTATTGAGTTCTGCTATATGATCATAACCAATGGTCACCACTTGGGAAAAGGTATCTGCAATCAGAACCTTTTTAGCAAGACCCAGTGAAAAAGCATAAAATCCTCTGCTCAGATTCTCAAAATTCAGTTTCCGGGTGGCATGATCCCTGAACTGGGGAATCAGTTCGCTGTGATAGACAATAGGACCTGCCACCAGCTGTGGAAAGAAGGAGACATACGCTGCATATTCCAGAAAACTATAGTTTTCACATTCTCCTTTATAGGAATCAATGACATAGGATAACTGCTGAAATGTATAAAAGCTGATGCCCAGAGGCAGAATCAACCTTAGTAAAGGAAGGTTGGATTTAAATACAGAGTTCAGATTTGATATAAAAAAATCATAATATTTAAAGTAAAATAAAATACTAATGTTCAGAAAGATGCCGACACCTAAAAAAGTCTGTTTAAGCCTCTTTTTGGAGGTATGTGTCATACATGATGAGAGGAAATAGTTTGCCAGAATGCTGACAATCAGAATAGCCAGATAGTAAATACTGTTATAGCCGTAAAACCACATGGACATAGCAGCCAGAAAGGCAAGGGCTGCCTTGTACATTTTGGCATGATTCAACCCATAATATCCGATTAATGTCAGTGGAAAAAACAGAAATATAAAAATATAGGAATTAAATAACATGAATTTTTCCTCTTGGATTTTGGGAAACTGCTTTTTATGAAAATCAATGTTATTATAAGTCACTGCCTAACGTTTGGCAATATATTTTTAAAGGGAACTGTTACTTGTGAGGGTAAGGAAAATATGATAAAATTATTAGTTAAGTATACTAGATAAGAGGTGCAGACTATGAATATAATCAGGATGTCCGGCGGTCTGGGCAACCAGATGTTTCAATATGCATTGTACAAAAAGCTTACTTCTCAGGGAAAAGAAGTAAAATTTGATGATATCAATGAATATCGAAAGGAAAAAGCCCGTCCTATCATGCTGTCCGTGTTCAGCATTACTTATCCCAGAGCCACATGGGATGAGATTACGGCCTTTACGGACGGTTCCATGGAACTTAGAAAAAGGTTAAAACGTAAAATCTTCGGAAGAGCGGCAATTGAGTATGAAGAACAGGGTTTTTTTGACCCAAAGGTGCTTGAATTCGATTCCATGTATTTAAAGGGAAGCTTTCAAAGTGAAAAATATTTTGAAGATATTAAAGACGAAATCAAGGCTCTTTACCAATTTTCGGATCTTGAGAATATGCATTTGCCGGAAAAATTATATCAGGTAACGAAGCAGTGTCTTGAAGGGATTGAAAGCTGCGAGGCAGTGGGACTTCATATGTACCGCAGCGATTCCCGTACAGACAGCGAGCTTTTTGAAGGAATTTGTACGGGAAAATATTATGAAGGAGCAGTGCGCTTTATGCTTGATAAAGTGCCGGATGCAAAGTTTTATATATTCAGCAATGAACCTAAGTGGGTAAAGAACTGGGTGGATGATCTGGTAAACAGTCAGATCCAGGAGAAAATGAGCAAGGTCGACATTGAAAGGCTCAGGCAGAACTTTGTTATGGTGGAGGCAAATACAGAGTATACCGGCTATTTGGACATGCTGCTTATGAGTAAATGTAAGCATAATATTATCAGTAATTCCAGTTTCAGCTGGTGGTCATCATGGCTCAATAATAATCCTGATAAGATCGTAATAGCGCCTGACAGATGGAAAAATGATACGGAAAGCAATGATATTTATGTACCGGGTATGACGCTCATTGATTCCGAAGGCAATGTAAACCGTACTTTGGAATGAACATATACGACGAAACATGAGGTAGATGGAAGGGCATGAATATAATTAGAATGACAGGGGGCATGGGAAATCAGATGTTCCAGTATGCCCTGTATCTGAAACTTCTTTCTATGGGAAGAGAAGTGAAATTTGATGACTTTAGCGAGTATGCACTGGATAATGCCAGACCCATTATGCTTTGGTGCTTTGGCATCAGTTATCCCAAGGCTTCCCGGGAAGAAGTGAATGAGATTACAGATGGATCTGTAACGTTAAAGGACAGGATCAGGAGAAAACTGTTTGGCAGGAAATCCTTGGAGTATCATGAGAAGGACTGTAATTATGATGAGAAAGTACTGGAGAGGGAACCATCCTATCTGACAGGCTATTTTCAATGTGAAGACTATTTTAAGAAGATAGAAAGAGAAGTAAGAGAAGCCTTTGTATTTCGGCCGGTTATTTTTGAAAAAATACCGGAAGACAGGAAAACCCAAGTATGGTCTTACAAACAGCAGATAGAGGAAAGTCTTGCCGTAAGTATTCATATCAGGCGGGGAGATTATCTTACCGGCAGTGAAATTTATGGAGGAAACTGCACGGATGAATATTATAGTAGCGCTGTCAGGCTGATAAAGGAAACATATCCCCAGGCAGTGTTTTTCGTATTCAGTAATGATGAAGCATGGACGAAAGAATGGATAAAAGATCATTTTCAGGAAGAAGACTTTGTACTTATTTCAGGGAGCACGGAGGAGACAGGATATCTGGATATGTATCTGATGAGCAGATGCGATCATCATATTATTGCCAACTCCAGCTTCAGCTGGTGGGGAGCGTATTTAAATCCTTCAAAAGATAAGATGGTAATTGCGCCTGCAAGATGGTTTAATAATCAGGACTGCAGGGATATTTATACATCGGAGATGATCCGTATCTCTTCAAAAGGAGAAGTGATCCAAAATGACAAAGAGTAACTATCTGATATCTGTAATTGTAGCAGCTTATAATATTGAGGAATATCTGCCTTATTGTCTTGACAGTCTGGTGGCGCAGACCTATAAGGAACTTCAAATAATTGTGGTAGATGATGGTTCCACAGACACAACTCCGGAAATTTGTGATTCTTATGGGGAAAAGTATGGCAATATTTTAGTAATCCATCAGAAAAATAAAGGTCTGTCGGCAGCCAGAAATGCAGGACTTGCTCTGGCAGGAGGAGATTATATCGGTTATGTGGACGGAGATGATTGGATTGAACCTGATATGTATGGGGCTATGCTGAAGGCATGCCTTGAAAAAGATGCGGAAATTGCCATTTGTACCTACCGTCAGATCGGAGAAGGAGCGGATGAGATTCATCCTACAGGTAATATACTGGAACTTAGCAGAGAAGAGGCTTTAGAAATTTATATCAGCGGTCATCAGCAATATCATATTTATAATTCTGTATGGAGCAAGCTTTTTAAGAAAGAAGTTGTTCAGAATATTCTTTTCAGGGAAGGGCGTAAATCAGAAGACATTATGTATACCACTATGGCGTTTGTGGCTGCGTCTCAATGTGTTTTTCTGGATACGCCTTATTATAATTACAGAATCAGCAGAGAAGGCAGCATTATGAGCAGTGGTCTTTCAGAAAGGCGCTTTCAGGATGAAATTCCCTTTTGGAAGGAACAGATTGATTTTCTTTTCCATAAGGGATTTACGGAATTGTCCAGAAAAGCATCTTATCAATTCTACAGGAGAATGTTGTTTTATTATATGGATTTTCGGAACAAGAAAATGAAATCATCGGGAGATAAACTTTCTAAGATGCTGCGAAGTGAAAAAAGTAGTATCCGGGATATTTACAGAGATGATTATGTGGCAGTAGGAGACAGAGCCAGAATGAAATTATTTCTTTTGAATCCCGGAATGTATTATTATACAGTAAGGTTATATGAGAGGATGATCATTCCCTTACGTCAGTAAGTATAAAGTTTGCTTATATCAGGTAATATATGGTATAATTTTTATAATTATGTTTAAAGGAAACAAGAATATATGAGAGAAAAGTACAAGTTTGCGGTTTGGGTATGTATATGCCTGTTGGTTTCCATATTGACAGGCTTTGTACTGCTTTTGCTTGCCTACTGCCTTCCTACTGAGCAAATGAGGCAGAATGTGGCAGAATCAGCAGAACAGGTTTCATCAGAAGGCGGCTATTTTCAATGGGCTAAGGGATATAAAAATGCTCAGGCAGACACTTATACGGATGCTTCTCTAATTTTAAATGCCATCTATCCGGGATCCGGCCACTTACTGCAGGATGCCATGAATGCTCCCCGGATTTTATACGGAGAGGATAATAACGAACAATCTGTAGTTCTTCTGGCAGCCGGGAAAGAAGGAGAGACGCACGAAGTTTTTTACGGAAGATACTGGCATGGCAGTCTTATTTTTTTGAAACCTATGCTGCTTTTGTTTGATCTGGCGGATATCAGAATGATCTCTATGATACTACAGATGGGCCTTTTATTTCTGGTGATTGTGGGAATGGTAAAAAGGGAAATGGTAAAACCGCTGATAGGACTGTTTTTATCAGTGATTCTATTGAATCCGGTTTCCATGATCATATGTTTTTGTTTTTCTGTTGAGTATATTCTGATGCTTGCATTTACGGCATATATGCTGTTTCACCATGAAAAGCTGTGTGAGGGATGGAGGTATTGTTTCTTTTTCCTGATAAACGGTATTTTCTTTGTTTATTTTAACGAGCTTTCTTTTCCTATGATCGGGTTTGGAATTCCTATGACCGTTTATCTGCTCCTTAGTGAAGAAACTGCCATGGAAAAGGTAAAGAAAGAATTTGCTTACGGTATTATGTGGCTGTTGGGATATGGAACAATGTGGGTTGGGAAATGGATTCTTTCATGGATGATCACAGGATTCAATTATTTTGCAGAAGCCATAGAACAGGCCAAACGCTATACCTCAGACCATGCCACATGGGAAATGGAAAATCCGTCCACCTGGGACAGGCTGTTAAAAAATATGAATGTTTATTTCAAATGGCCCTATTTGTTACTGCTGGTTTCGCTGCTATTGTTGATTGCTTTTTACCTGATACGAGGATATAAGAACATTTCAAGAGATAATATAGTGCAGATGCTGCCGTATTTTTTAATGACGCTGTTTCCTCCTGCTATATGGATCATACTTGGAAATGGATATTCTTATGTTCACTATTGGTTTACCCACAGGTTGATTTCTATCAGTGCATTTGCGGGAATTTGTATGATATTGCAGCTTACAGAAAAGAAAAGGGACGATATGTTTTATGAAAAAAGTAACTTTATTCGATAAAATCAGATATATTTTTGACAGAAAGCAGAAAATGCAGCTGGTTTTATTAGGCGTTATGATTTTTGTGGGCGGTATTCTGGAAACATTGGGAGTAGGCGCTATGATCCCGGTGGTAAAGGCACTTCTTTCGCCGGAGGATGTGCAGGAATACATCAATAGCAACGATTTCCTTTACAAACTTTGCATGTTTTTTCATATTGTAACCATCAAACAGATCATCATGGTGCTTCTGCTTGGCATGATGGCAATTTACATCATTAAAAATGTTTATATTCTGTTCTTAACATATAAACAGAATTCATTCATCACTCAAAACAGAAATAAAATGATCAGCCGTGTAATGGCAGAGTTTTTAAACCGTCCTTATGAAAAATATCTGGGAGCAGATATCCCTACGGTCTTTCGTATTACGGACAGTGATATTCCTCAGACATTTTCCCTTATTCTGGCTATGCTGCAGCTTGTCAGTGAAGCTGTGGTTTCCCTTTTGATCTTTATGGTGCTGCTTTTTAATGATGTAGTTATGACGCTGTTCATTATTGTGGTATTTGGAATCCTGACATTGTTCATAGTCAAAGTGTTTAAGCCGAAACTCAATAAAATTGGGGCAAAAAACCAGGCTATTCAGTCCAGAATTGCCAAATGGCGCATTCAGGCAACTTATGGATTAAAGGATGTAAAAGTCTTAAACCGGGAAGAATTTTTTGTGAGGAATTATTATGAAACAGGAAAAACAGGGGCAGACGTGGCAAGAAACTATGCAGTACTGAACAATACGCCAAGGCTTCTGATCGAAACGGTATTTATTGTCAGTATGCTGGCATTTATTGCTGTTTATATCAATGGCGGCGGGGATATAACAGTGATCGCAACTACCATATCCGCATTTGCCGTGGCAGCTGTCAGGGTGCTTCCCAGTGTAAACAGAATTAATACGTACATTACGGAGATTGCCTATACACAGCCCAGCCTTGATTTTGTCTATGAAAATCTGCAGGAAGGTATGAAAACAGATGCCATGCTGGCAGAGCGAAAGGCGAATTCCCAGATAGAGAAGCTGAAACTGGAAGATAAGATCGAATTAAACCATATCAGCTTCCACTATCCTGATTCTGATAAAAATATTTTTAAGGATGCTCATATGATCGTGCCTAAAGGTAAATCCGTAGGAATTATCGGGGCTTCCGGCGCCGGTAAATCTACAATTGTAGATGTGCTTTTGGGACTTTTACATGCACAGGAGGGGGAAATCACCTGTGACGGTGTTGATATTTTTAAGAATTATGAGTCCTGGCTGGCTCAGATCGGTTACATTCCCCAGACTATTTATCTGGTAGACGAATCTATTCGTGACAATATTGCATTTGGTATTGATGCAGACAGGATTGACGATGAGAGGGTTTGGGAGGTACTGGAAGAAGCCCAGCTAAAAACTTTTGTGGAAGAATTGCCGGAGGGGTTAGACACTACCATCGGTGACAGGGGCGTGCGGCTTTCCGGCGGGCAAAGACAGCGTATAGGAATTGCCAGAGCGCTTTATAATGATCCGGAGATACTGGTATTTGATGAGGCAACCTCTGCCCTTGATAATGATACGGAAGCAGCTGTGATGGAAGCGGTCAACAGCTTCCATGGCAGAAAAACCATGGTCATTATTGCACACCGCTTAAATACCATTGAAAAATGTGATCTGATCTACAAAGTGGAAAATGAAAAATTAGTGGAAACCAGTTTATAAGAGGTACAGGCATTCATATGATAGGAACAGAATTTATAAAGGGACAGGGACTGGGAAACCAGCTGTTCTGTTATGTAACGGCAAGGGCCATTGCAGAGGAAAACGGATACGAGTTCGGCACCGCAGGACAGGAGGTCTTTGCTGTGAATATCCATAGTGACCGCGGTATGTATTTTATGGATATGGACCTTGGTCATGTGATTACTCAGGAAGAAAAGAAAAATTTTAAAAGATATGATGATGATGACACCAGACTTTTTACAGGCAATTCCAGACATGATATAGAGCATGGATGTTACGTCAGCGGAAGGGATGAAGGGATTCATCATGTAGAGGACAATACATTAATCTATGGAAATATGCAGGATGAATCTTACTTTATTAAGTATATAGATAAGGTAAAGCAATGGCTTCATGTAAAACCTGAGTATGATTCCTATGAATACAGCCGGGAAAATCTGTGCATTATCAATATGCGGGGCGGGGAGTATACCGGCAGTCCCGAATTGTTCATTGATAAGAAATATTGGATACACGGTATCCGGGAAATGAAAAAAATTCGTCCGGATATGGAATTTATGATCGTTACGGATGATGTGGAAGCGGCAAGGAAAATGCTGCCGGGAATCGAAGCACACCATTTTGATATGGGAAAGGATTATGTAACTTTAAAAAATGCTCATTATCTGCTGCTGTCCAATTCTTCCTTTTCCTGTCTGCCGGCCCATACCAGTGAGACGCTGAAATTTGCCATTGCGCCTAAATACTGGGCGCGGCACAATGTTTCAGACGGCTATTGGGCCTCAGAGCAGAATATTTACAGCCTTTATCATTACATGGACAGAAAAGGCAGACTGTTTAATGCAGATGAGTGCCGGAAGGAACTTCAGAAATATAAGAAAAAGTCAAAAAAATATGCCCGCAGGAATGTACGTCCCGGAAAAATCAGGCATTTCCTTCAGGTAATCCAAAGCAAAGGCATCTATGGCTGGTTTTATTTGAAAAAGATACAGAGAGCATTGATCAGAAAACTTAAGAAACAGTGAGGATAGAAAATGGGAGAGGGTACTTCCTTTAGAAAGGGTCAGAAACTGAAACTTCCGAATGTAACGCTGGCTGCCATGACCAGTGTTAAAATATATGAAACCATAAAAGCCCTTCAGTATAGTATGCAGGGCATAGAATTTGGAGAAGTGGTGCTGATCACTCATAGAAAGCCTTTTTTCCTGCCCCGGGGAATTACTTATAAGCATACATCCAAACTTACGGATATTGACTGCTTCAATTATAAGATGGTATATGAGCTTACAGATTATATCAATACTGATTATGTGCTTCTGATACATTATGACGGCTTTGTGGTGCATCCCGAGAAATGGCGGGAGGAATTTCTTGATTATGATTATATCGGGTCCCCCTGGCCCGTTCCGGCTCCCGGCTCGAAGCATTGTTATCATGACATATACGGCAACCTATGCAGAGTGGGGAACAGCGTATCTTTACGAAGCAAAAGATTTCTGGCGTTTCCGAAGCAGGCAGATTTAAAGTGGGAAAAGGATGAAGAAGGATTTTTCAATGAAGATATTTTCCTGTGCTGTATGAATAAACATAAGTTTGAAGAGGCAGGAATGAATTATGCGCCGGTAGAGGTGGCCAAGTATTTTGGACATGAACACCCGGTGGAGGAAGTGCTTCCTGTAGATGCCCCCTTTGTGTTCCATAAATGGTGGGGAAGAAATGAGCAGTATCCTAAATTTGAAAATCCCATAACTAAGGCATGGATAACATTTAAAAATATAGTAAGACCGCTTTTGTTCTGGCGGCATTTAAAATAACAGAAGGAAAATACAAATGGTATATGACTGCATTCCCTTTTTTAATGAACTGGATATTTTAAAGCTCAGACTGAATATTTTAAATCCTCTTGTGGATAAGTTCATTATAGAAGAAGCTACAGTAACTTTTTCAGGACAGCCAAAGGAGCTTTGCTTTGAAAAAAACAAAGAGCTGTTTTCGGAATTCCTGCCTAAAATTGAATATATTGTGGTAGACAATTCCCCTGTTGATGCTACCACGCACCTTCGGGATAAGTTCCAAAAAAATGCGTTGATACGCGGATTAAAGGATGCATCGGACAGTGATATCCTGATTTTAAGTGATGTGGATGAAATTCCGGATCCTAAAGCCCTGGAGAGAGTGATTGCAGAATTTGACCCCGATAAGATCTATCATTTTGCCCAAAGAATGTTTTACTGCTATCTGAATATGGAGGAGGTTTCAGGAAAGCTTCTTTCCATTACAGGTGAGTTCCCCGGTGTAGAGAGAAAACTCTGGCTGGGTACTAAAGTATTCAGTAAAAAAATGATACCGGAAGAGGGAATTATAGAGCTTCGGGAATCATCTGTTACAAAGCCAAATGCAGTGAGAGTGGCAAATGGGGGCTGGCATTTCGGCTATATGGGAAGCAAAGGAGAAAAGGACGTAGCCAAACGTATCGGCGTTAAAGTAGTGGCTGCTGCACATCAGGAATACAATGATGATGTGTTTCTTGCAGAAGCAGTGGATCGTCTGATTTTAGGACAGGATATGTTTGGACGGGAAGCAGATTTCAGATGGGTGGAAATTGACGAAAGCTATCCCGAGTATCTGCTCTTGCACAGGCAGGAGTATGAACATCTGATCATGCCGCCGGTAAGCAAAGCCAAAGTATTTTTTACAAAAGCAACGTTGCGAATGAAGAGATTTGTAAGAAAAGCAGTCAGGAAGATAAAGAGAATGGTGTGATATGAATCAGAAAAATAAAATCATAGAGGTTTATGGCCTCTGGTTTGCGGATCTGGTAGCAATAGGGATTTCTTTTATGCTGGCTACTTATATCCGGTTTGGAAACTTTAAAGATATGGGTGATAAAGGGATACACTTTCAGGTGTGTCTCGTTTTCCTGTTATTTTGTACAATCTATTCTTTCTTCATTGATTGGAACAGGAATTTTTTAAAAAGAGGTATTTTTAAGGAATTTTGTGCTGTACTGCAGTACAATGCGCTTATGATTCTGGTAACACAGACTGTCATGTACTTTTTAAAATGGGCAGATGTTTTTTCGAGATGGGTGATGATTTACTTTGCCGTTATTAATCCGGTATTATCTTTTTTGTTCCATATGGCCATTAAAAAGGCTCTGAAGCTGCACTATAAGTCTGACATGGTGAAGATCAAAGTGCTGGTCATTACGGAAAGAGACATGATAAAAGAGGTTCTGGAAAAACTGGAAAGCAATCTGGATATTAATTTTCAGATCGTGCAGACTGTGGCAATAGAGGAGATGAAACCTGATTTTTTGGAAAAATCTATTTTAATGGCTCTTGACGAAGTTTTCATTTATGCGCCGGAGCTGCCTCAGAAGAAGGTCCGGGAAGTTATTAACAGCTTTGATGAAATGGGCGTTAACTGCCACTACTGTGTGGAACTGCCTAATACTCATGCAGAGAGAAGCAAGATTGATTCATTCGGAAGTTACAGCGTCATTACTTATACAAGATTTCAAAGCAGCTATAAACGGCTTTTGATAAAAAGAGTGATGGACATTGCAGGGGGAATCGTAGGCATGCTGATCACCATCATCTTTTTCCCTTTTGTAGCCATTGCCATCAAACTGGATTCCAAGGGGCCTATTCTGTTTTCCCAGATACGTATCGGACGCAACGGCAGACGGTTTAAAATTTATAAATTTCGCTCTATGTATCTGGATGCGGAAGAGCGCAAAAAAGAATTGGAAAAGCAGAACGAAATGCAGGGGTTGATGTTTAAGATAGAAAACGATCCCCGTATTACAAGAGTTGGAAAGTTCATACGAAAAACCAGTATTGACGAACTGCCTCAGTTTTATAATGTGTTAAAAGGCGATATGAGTTTGGTAGGGACAAGACCTCCTACCGCAGATGAATTTGAAAAGTACAACCAGTACTATAGAAGACGCATCAGTATGACGCCGGGGCTGACAGGTATGTGGCAGGTCAGCGGGCGAAGTGAAATAGAGAATTTTGATGAGGTGGTAAAGTTCGACCTTGAATATATTGATAACTGGTCTTTAACGCTGGATATCAAAATACTGTTTCGTACCATATGGGTAGTTTTTGCAGGCAGAGGTTCAAAATGAGCAGACAAAATAAGACCGGAGTATTAATGATTGGTCCGGACAGGAAAGTCCATGGAGGTATTTCCGGAGTAGTCAATAATTATTATGAAGCAGGACTTGATAAAAAGATAGAATTGTATTACATCTCTACTATGGTAGAAGGCTCTAAATTGCGTAAGCTCTTTAAAGCCGCAGGCGCCTTTATATGGTTTATGGTCAAACTGCCCTGTTACAAAATAGTGCATATTAACATGGCATCAGATGCCAGCTATTATCGGAAATCCTTTTTTGTGCGTCTTTCACATTTGGCAGGAAAGAAACTGGTGATCCACCAGCATGGAGGAGATTTTGAAACTTTTTACGCACAGCTTGGTGAAAAAGGAAAAAAGAAAGTGAAAAAAGTACTTTCCATGGGAGATGTTTTTCTGGTACTGGCAGATTCCTTTAAAGATTTTTTTGGAAAGATCATAGAAGAAGACAAGATCATCGTACTGCCTAACGCTGTAGGGATCCCGGCAGCAGGAGAAAAAAAGTACGGACAGCAGAAAATCCTGTTTTTGGGAAGACTTTGTAAAGAAAAGGGCATGGAAGAATTATTTGCCATCCTTCCCGGCCTGAAAGAGAAATATCCGTCTCTGCATCTGTATCTGGGAGGGATCTGGCAGGATAAAGAACTGGAGGAAATGATAAAGCCATACCATGATTACATTACATGGCTTGGCTGGGTATCCGGGGAAGAAAAGAAAAAGTATTTGGCAGAATGTGACATCTTTGTGCTGCCTTCCTATTTTGAAGGACAACCTGTTTCCGTATTGGAAGCCATGGCCAATGCCTGTGGTGTTGTGGTAACTAAAGTAGGGGGAATTCCCCAAATGGTCAGGGACGGCGAAACAGGAGTTTTAATAGAGCCTAAGGATAAAGTATCTTTATGCACAGGACTTGAGAGACTGCTTGGAGATCCCCGGTTTTGTAAGGAACTGGGCAGAAGGGCCCGCCAAAAGGTTGAGACAGAATTTTCCTCGGAGAGTAATATAAACCGGCTGCTTGCCATTTACCATCAGCTGTAGCAGGAAAGGATATGGATTTATGGGAAAAGATTATAAGATCAGCATTATTGTTCCTGTTTATAATGCAGAAAAGTATATAGAAAAGTGCGTAGATTCACTGACCAATCAGACCTATAAGAATCTGGAGATCCTTCTTATCGATGACGGTTCTACCGATGGCAGTGGAAAACTCTGTGATGAAATGAAAATAGAAGATGACCGTATCAAGGTGATACACAAGGAAAACGGCGGATTGATTTCTGCCTGGAAGCGGGGCGTTAAAGAAAGCAGCGGCGAATATCTTAATTTTATAGACAGCGATGACTGGGTAGACCTGAATATGATAGAAGAAATGGCGCAGCAGCTCACAGGAAATGAAAAGGAAATCATTTCCAGCGACTATGTGATTGAGAGGGAAAACGGAAACAGGCAGTGTGTATGGCAGCAGCTATCCCCCGGAATATATGACAGGGAAGCAATAGAAGAAAAGGTGATCCCCAATCTTCTTGGAAAAGAAAGCAGATATGTGACTATGTCCCGGTGTATGAAGCTGATTGCAAGAAAGCTGATAGAAGATAACTGCAAGTACAGTAATCCGGCGGTTGTAATGGGAGAAGATGTGACCATTATGCTGCCCGCATTAATTGACTGCAGCCGTCTGGTCATTATGGATCATAAAGCTTATTATCACTATTTTTTGGTAACCGCATCTATGGCTCATAAATATGATGAACATTTATATGAAAAAATACAGTTACTAAAGCAGACAATTCTTCAGATCATAAATGACAAATTTCAAGGCAGCAGTCAGAAAGAACGACAACACCAGGTAGATCAGGAAACTGTTTTTTTAATGATGCTGGTACTGAAAAATGAGGCCAGGGGAAATCCTAAAAGCTATGGAAAAAATATATTGAAAATATGCAGGTCTAAGGAGATAAAAGACCTTATTGCAAAAACCCCTGTTGTGATAGAGCAAAAAGCCAATAAGCTTCTTTATCTGGTCATGCGCCATCCTAACCGGATAACGGTCAGCATTCTGCGCTTAGCCATGATATGGTATTACAGAAAATAACGGAGAAAGCCATGGAGCCTTTAATCAGTGTGATCGTACCGGTTTATAACGGTCAGGATTATCTGGAAAAGTGTATAGTTAGTATTGAAGAGCAAAGCTACGAGAATATAGAAATTATTATTGTCAATGACGGCTCCACCGATAATACCGCAGCTCTGTGCGTCAAGCTTCGCGAAAGCTATGGGAATATCCGTATCATTACTATGGAGGATGAAGGAGTTTCCGCTGCCAGAAATGCAGGCATTGATGCGGCAAAGGGGGTGTTTCTTACCTTTGTGGATGCGGATGACAGACTGCGGCCTAAGATGCTGGAGGTTTTGTATCATTGCATTCTGGATACAGGATGTGATGTGGCGGGCTGTGGATTTTTTAAGTGGAGTAAGGAAGAGGAATGGCAGCAGTTCTTGTCAGAAAGATATCGGCTTGAAAAAGCAGATAAGCTTGCTCCGCTAAAGTACCTGAGTGAACAGGTGATTAGAGGAAACAGCCGCTGCTGGAGTAAACTCTACAGACGCTCCGCCATTGGAAATTTCCGTTTTCAACGGAATCTCAGCATAGGAGAAGATATGCTGTTTATAGTAAGGCTTCTGCCTTACTTAAACGGAATAGCTGAAACGGATTATCCGGGATATGGGTATTATCAGAATCCCAGTGGCGCTATGAACAGAGCTTTTGCCCCAAGATATATGGATCAGATTACCTGCTGGGAGCTTGCCAGAGAGGAAATCATCAGGATGGATAAGGAGCTGACAGTCCGGGTCACAACGATTCTTATTATGAGCATTATGCTGACAGCGGGAAAGATTTCCCAATTGTCTTTTTGGGAAAGAAGAAAGAAAAAACAATATATCCGGATATGTCACGAAAAATTGAAAACAGAACTTAAGGTAGCCGGAGCTTATGAGGGGCTTTCAAGGGGATATAAAATAAAGACCCGTCTCTTTAGTGTGCTGCCGGAACTTTATTTAATGGTGTATCACTTTAGAAAGTATTTACCTTAATGGAATCTGTAGATAGGGAAAAGGTATAATGATCAATAAAAATAAAGAAAAATTGATTATGTATATGCATGCCGGCAGCGGCAACCATGGTTGTGAAGCTATTGTTAACAGTCTTTGTCATATGATCAAAGAGCCGGTAACATTGCTCAGTTATTATGGAGAAGAAGATAAGAAATATTCTCTTGCAAATCTTTGTGAGATCAAAACGGAACGAAAATTTGAAGACCACAAAGCCGCACATGTTTTATATTATCTTTACAGAAAACTGACGGGAGATAAAGAAAGCTTTATCAGATACCGGTATCATGATATATTGAAAGAAGAGGCAATACCTCTCGCTATTTCTATCGGCGGAGATAATTACTGCTATGACAGCATGCTTTCAGATCTTAGGCTTGCAAACTCGGCTTTTAACCGCCAGGGAACTAAGACGGCGCTTCTTGGCTGTTCCATTGAACCGGAGCTTTTGCTGCGAGAGGAAATCGTCAGGGATCTGATGCAGTACCATACCATTATTGCCAGAGAGAGTATTACTTTTGAGGCACTGAAAAAAATGGCATCAGCAGGATCTGGCGGACCTTGCATTTATTGCTGTCCCGATCCGGCCTTTACCCTCCCTAAAAAAGAGGTGACGCTGCCGGAAGGATTTGCGGAGGGTAATACTATAGGCATTAACGTAAGTCCCATGATTGAGGATAATGAAAGCAGACCCGGTATTGTTATGGAAAGTTATCAGGCGCTGCTTACTTATCTTATTCAGCATACGGACATGCAGATTGCCTTGATCCCCCATGTGGTCTGGGACAGAAATGATGACAGAAAACCTATCCATGCTTTATATGAAGCATTTAAAGATACAGGAAGGGTAGTGGAAATTGCAGACGGAAGCTGTGAAGAATTAAAGGGATATATCAGCCATCTGCGGTTCTTTGTAGGAGCCAGAACCCATGCAACCATTGCAGCGTATTCTTCTTTAGTTCCTACATTGGTAGTAGGATATTCCGTTAAGGCAAGAGGAATTGCAAGGGATTTATTTGGGACAGAGGAAAATTATGTGATTTCTGTTCAAAGTCTCAAAGATCCGGAAGACTTAGTAAAGGGATTTTTGTGGCTAAAGGAGAAAGAAGAGGAAATCCGGCTCACACTTAAGAAGATCATGCCTGCCTATCAGCAGAAGGCAATGGAGACAGGGAAAGAAGTAGACAGATTATGGGAAGAGTTCAGTCAGCAGTAAGAAATATTGCTTTTGGATATATCGGAAATCTGACCACCCAGTTGCTGGGGCTTATTCTGCGTACCTGCTTTATCTTTTATTTAGGCGATACGCTAAATGGAATCAATGATCTGTATACGGGAATTTTATCAGTGCTTTCCATGGCAGAACTGGGTGTAGGTACGGCGCTGAACTACAGCCTGTATGGCCCTGTAGCCCGGAAGGATCATGAGAAGATCAAGTCGTATATGCTCCTTTACAAACAGGCATACCGGGTTATCGGACTTGTTATAGCAGTGATCGGACTTGCCATAGTGCCTCTTTTGCCTTATCTGGTAAAGCAGCCGGAAGGAGTTTCTGTAAGGGACTTAACACTTTATTATTTTATTTTTCTGTTTAATACAGTAAGCTCTTACTTTGTAGCATATAAATACAGTCTGGTAAATGCAGAACAGAATAATTATATCCAGACCAATATCATTACGGTTACCAAGATGATCACCGTAACGCTGCAGCTTTTTGTAGTAGTTTTTACGGGAAATTTCTATCTGTATCTGCTTACGGCAGCTTTTGTGGAGCTTTTACAAAAATTCTTTGTAAGCTGGTATTTAAACCGCAGGTATCCTTATCTGTTAGACAAAGATATTAAGAAACTTTCCAGGGAAGAAACAGGGGAGATTATCAATAAGACCAAGGCCCTGGTGTTCCACAAAATAGGAGATGTGGCAAGGCTGCAGACAGACAGCATGATCATTTCCTCCTTCATTAATGTAACCCTGGTAGGATTTGTAGGAAATTACAATATCATCCTGAATTCTGTAGCCAATTTTGTAAATATTATTTTTAATTCCGTATTGTCCAGTTTTGGAAACCTGATCTCCACAGAATCCAAAGAAAAGCAGTATCGGATTTTCCTGGTGTACCGTTTCTTTGCATGTTGGATTTACGGATTTTCGGCTGTAGGGTTTTTCCTGCTGCTTACACCCTTCATTATTCTGTGGCCTTCCATGGGTGTAGGAAAAACACTGCCGGTTGTGGTAGTAGGCTGTATTTTGACGGATTATTATTTTAAAGGAGAGCGCATCGTATTGTCTAACTTCAAGACGGCTGCGGGTGTATTTGAACAGGACAAATATCTGGCGCTGATGCAGGGGGCGGTAAACCTGATCATTTCCATTGTGCTGGTGCAGAAAATAGGGTTGGTGGGGGTCTATATCGGAACCATTATATCCGGCCTGATGGCCAATGTTACCAAGCCGTTTATTATTTACAAGGTCTGCTTTGACCGGAAGGCAAAATCATATTTTTTAGATTCGGTCAAATATCTGGCAGTAGTGATAGGAATCCTGGTGGTACTTTTGGGTATACGGAAAGTAATTATGCCGGAGGTTACGATTGTAAGTTTTGCTATTATGTTTTTGATCATATGTGCAGTGTTTAACGGAGTTTTTCTTCTTCTGTTTGGAAAGACGGAAGAATTCGGATATTTGTGGGGAATTGTAAAAAGGAAAGTGAAACGAAATTAGGAGAGTACAATTGGAAAAGAAATCAGTGAGAAATATTGTTCTGATAAGCCTGATCATCTTTGTTCTGCTGCTGCTGCCGGTGCTTTTGCTTTCCTTTGTGAACAGAGCATCCGGAGATGATTACGGATATGGCGTCTATACCCGGGCAGCATGGATGGGAAGCCATTCCCTTATAGCAGTAGGCAGAGCGATAGGCAGAACAGTCAGACAATATTATTACGGATGGCAGGGAACATGGTTTAGTATTGCCCTTTTTTCCCTTCAGCCGGAAGTGTTCAGTGACAGAGCATATGCAGCAGTATCATTTTTCATGTTGTTTACATGGTGTGGAAGTACCTTTTATCTGTTCCGGCAGATTCTGTGCAGGAATAAAGGTTTTGACAGCTGGAGTTATCTGCTGATTACCATATGGTTTTTAATAGTCAGTATAGAGTTTATTCCAAGTACCAAGTCTTCCATATACTGGTTTAACGGATGTGCCCATTATATGGTGCCCTTTGCCATGTGTCAGATGGTAGCTGCATGGCTGTTCCGATATATTGGGGAATATAGGAAAAGGACTTTAGCAGGGATCATTCTTTTTATGACGCTGCTGGGCGGTTCTAATTATCAGGCAGCGCTGTTTTCTTTGATTATAGCCTGTTATGTGGTGGCAGCAGGATGGCTCATGAAAAAGGATAAAAGGATTCTGCTTTTGTGTATCCCTGTTGTTACAGAACTGACAGGACTTATGATCAGTATGAAAGCGCCGGGGAACAGAGTCCGGGCAGGAGAAGATTTCGGTTTTTCTCTTCAAAAAGGACTAAAGACTATTGGACTTTCATTTTGGTATGGGATAAAGGATATAGGAGTTTATGTTAAAGAGAGACCCCTTGTATTTGCAGGCTTATTGTTGTTGTTTTTATTGATGCTCTTTATTTGTTACAATCGGGAAAACAGTCTTTTATTTTCCCATCCCATATGGCTGTGTCTTCTGCTTTTTTGTCTTTACAGCGCTATGCAGGCACCTGCCATCTATGCAGGAGTGGAAGTGTCAAGGGGAGTGTTGAATACGAATTTTCAGGTTTTTCTACTGATGAGTGTGGGAATTCTGTTGATCCTTGCGGAAAAACTGGCTGAATGGATCAGGAAAAAGGAGCAGGGCAGTATTTCCGGAAGATATATGGCAGTGATTGCCGGAGTTGGAATACTGCTTGGCATGGGTCTGTTGGGTTTTTGCAGAAGCAATATAAAGGACAGCACTTCTTATATTTGCCTGGACTATATGAGAAGCGGACAGGCTGCAGACTACAAAGAACAGATGGATCTTCAGACCAGATTGATGGAAGATGAAAACGTAAAAGATGTAGTATTGCCCTTTATCAATGATGTGCAGGGACCTTTAATGCATATGCCGGTTACGGCAGATAAAGAGGCATGGACTAATAGGGTAACAAGAGAATTTTACGAAAAAAACAGCGTAGTTGCCATGGAACGACCTAAATGGATGGAAGAATATGGAGATACGTCTGATTGATACAAGAAGAGAAAGGAGAGAAAAATATGCTTGAAATGGTGAAGGAAGCAGAACGGGAGCTTTTGAAATACCCCAGATGGAGTGTGGGTTACAGGATCAAGCGCAAAGTAAAGATGTTTACCGGCAGAAAAGTGGAACCGGCAGATAAATTCAATTGGCCTAACGGACTTCTGGCAAAAAGCCTTTCCGATTACTATATGGCACATAAAAATTCTGATGAAGCCAGGATCATATTGGAATATCTTAGAAAATATTATGATAGATGGATCAATAAGGGATGTAAAATTTATTATCTGGATGATGCCTTTAGCGGTATGGCACTGATCGATCTTCATCAGGCTACGGGAGAAGAAAAATACAAACAGGCAGCAGATAAGATCATCCAGTATCTTTTCCGCCATGAAACAGACGATGCAGGAAGCTTTACGTACCGTCCCAAGCAGAAAAATCAGCACATATATGCAGATGGGATTGGTATGGTCTGTCCCTTTTTATGTAAATACGGAAGTACATATGGTGATTCCAATGCCGTTCACCTTGCAATAACCCAGATTCAGAATTTTGTGGAGTTTGGAATGGATGGGAAAACGGGACTTCCCTATCATGGTTATCAGTATGAAAGCGGTGTAAAATATGGTATTATAGGCTGGGGAAGAGCAGTAGGATGGCTGATGATAGGTATGTCGGAATGTCTTGCCTATGTAGGAGAGGATACTCCCGGTTATGAAACCGTCAAACAGGCCTACAGACGTATGGTGGACAAAGTGGAAGCATATCAGTTGGAAGGGGGACTTTACAGCTGGCAGCTTGGTGCAAAAGAGGGGCCGGTAGACACCTCTGCAACTGCCATGATCCTCTATGCCATTGCAAGGTCACTGGACACTAAGGTACTGATAGGAATTCATAAATCCAGAATGCTGCGGGGAAGAGAAGCTCTCTGGAACTCCGTAAAGGACGGCAAAATTTACGGCTGTCTTTCAGAATGTCAGGGATTTAGCCTGTATCCCCAGATCTACGGTGCATATCCATGGTCTTTAGCACCGGCATTATCGTTATTTGCACTGACGGAAGAAGCTACAGGCTGAGAAAGGAATATAGTCGTAATATGATCATTATACAAGTGGCCGGCGGACTGGGCAATCAGCTGCAGCAATATGCGCTGTATCGGAAGTTTGTACGCATGGGGAAGGAAGCAAGGCTTGACCTTTCATGGTTCGATAAGGAGAAAGAGGAAAAAGCCGCAGCTACACAAAGAAATTTAGAGCTTGCTTATTTTGACAGACTGGTATATGAGACATGTACCAGGGAAGAGAGGGAATCCCTTATAGGTTCAGAGAAAATGGCAGGGAAACTGCGCCGTAAGCTTTTGCCCGGGACAGTGCACTGGTTCCATGAGGACAAGCTTTATCATCCGGAAATCCTTAATTTTGAGAATATGTATCTCAGCGGATATTTTGCCTGTGAGAAGTATTATGCAGACATTTTATATGACCTGCGGGAAAAGATACAGTTCCCTAAAAGCGATAACCCCTTAAACCATCAAATGGCACAGGAAATGAAGGAGCGCGCTTCAGTCAGTGTGCATATAAGGCGCGGAGATTATCTGAATGATGAAAATAAAGCCCTGTTCGGTAATATCTGTACGGATGAGTATTATCAGAGAGCAATGGAAATGATAAAAGAAGAGGTAGAGGATGCTCATTTTTATCTTTTTTCTGATGACATCCCATATGCAGCAGATAAATACCAGGGACCGGAGTATACCGTTGTGAATATCAATCATGGTCGTGACAGTTTTTATGATATGTGGCTGATGAGCTGCTGTAAGCATAATATCTGTGCAAACTCTACTTTCAGCTTTTGGGGAGCCAGACTGAACGGAAATGACAGAAAGATCATGATACGGCCTACTATCCATAAAAATACCCAGACCTTCCACAAGAAGGAGATGGAAGAACTTTGGCAGGGCTGGCGTTTTATCAGCCCGGAGGGAATCATACAGTAAATGGAGAAAAAGCAGGAAATACTATCTAAAATCGCATATGGAAGTTTCTATCTGGCAGTCATTATGGAAGTTATGATTGTGTTGATTGATAAAAGCGCTCTGGTGAATCCCATAGAAGGGAGATTATTTCAGATAACATTTTTCTTATTTTTGATTAAGGTCTGTTTTACGAAGTATTCCTTAAAAGAATATGCAGCGATGATACTGTTTTTACTTTTGGGAGCAGTATCTTATGCCATAACTGGAAGAAACGAAGTGATAAGATTTGTTATGTTTATTGCTTCTTGTAAAGGAATAGATATGAGAAAATGCCTGAAAATGGTGTTCATCATGACGGTTATAGGATGTGTGACCATTATGCTGTTGGCTATGACAGGAATTTACGGAACCATGTCATTAACCCAGGACTATGGCAGAGGTGGAATAGAGACCAGATATACTCTTGGAATGGGTCATCCTAATTCTCTTCAGTGTATGATATGGGCATTGACCACTCTTTCATTGTATTTGTATGGAGAGAAGATGAAATGGTATGGATATGTGTCCATACTGGCTGTAAATTTCTTTTTCTTTTATTTAACAGATTCTAAGACCAGTCTGATATCAGCAGTATTTATTATATGTTATGCAGGCATTATATGTTTGATAAAATATGATCTTTTCAGAAAGATATGTTGTATTGGCGGGTATGCATTGACTATGGGATGTATTGCTTTGTCTGTATTGATTGCTGTTGAAGCATACAGAGTGTATGATTTTCACTGGTATTGGAAATGGTCTGAATATACAGAGATATTTCTAAAACTTGATAATGCATTTACGGGCAGAATTCACAGCCTTGTAAGTACTACCAGATGGGAAGGAACCATTCAAACATGGCGCCTTTTTTCGGAACCTGCTAATAACTATTATTTTGATATGGGGTGGATACGTTTATTTTACTGGTATGGGATTATTCCCGCAAGTATTTTCATAATTATTATATTTATTTTGATGGTCTTCTGCATGAAACAAAAAAAGTATATGGCTTTTGCCATGATAGTATCCTTTGCTTTATATTCTCTTGTGGAAGCACATGCAATATCAGTGTATTTAGCCAGAAATTATGTACTCTTCCTGATGGGAGCTTATGCTTTTAGGGCAATGCATTTAGACTCAGAAAAGGAATGTTATTGGTGGCAGATAATAAAGCAGATAACAGAAAGCAGATAATAGTATGAAAGTATTGATTATGAATCCAATCTTATATACGTCTGAAACGGATGAAATACCGAAAGTATCATCTATCAAAGATACTATGATCTATGCGTTATGTATGGGATTTATCAAAAATGGTGACGAGCCGGTGCTGGCAGCAGCAGATCGATACCGTCCGGATAAAGAAGAAAATTATCCCTTTGATATTTTGTGGTTTTCCTGTATTTTTCCTAAGATATGGAAACCAAGGTGTTTTCCATGGCTTAAAGGACTGGGAAGCTATTTAAGAAACCATAAGGATGAATATGATTATATTATCAGCAGTGAGGTTTTTTCCATGCTGACTTTGTCCGGAGCAATTCATGCAAAAAGAAAAATGATTATCTGGCATGAGTTGGGGGCACACAATAATATTTTAAAGAAAATACCCTCTAAAATCTGGTATCATGTCATTGCCGCACTTTTCATGCAGAATATTGCTATAATTCCAAGATCAGACAGAGCGGCAGACTTTATCGGACGATATTGTAATAAAGTACTGCCTCTTAGAATTGATCATGGTGTAGATTTGGGAAAAATCATCTGCAGGAATGAAAAGAAGAACTATTTTGTAGTATTATCACAATTGATTGAAAGAAAGCATATAGATGGAATTATTGATTCTTTTGCCAGTTTCCGAAAACTGACAGAAGAAACAGCAGATTATGAGTTGAAGATCATTGGTGACGGAATACTCAGGAAACAGTTAGAAGAACAAGTTGTAAATCTGAAGGAAGAAACCAATATACATTTCCTTGGAAAAATGAGCCATGAAGCATTGATGCCGGTGCTGGCAGAAGCAAAAGCTCTATTAGTCAATACAAGTAAAGATAACAGTATGGTTTCTATTGTAGAAAGTATCGCAGCAGGTACCCCTGTAGTAACAACAAGGGTTCCTTTTAATTCTGCTTATATTGAAAAAGAAGAACTGGGTATTGTAAAAGAGCAATGGAATCAGACGGAGCTTATGGAAGTTTGCCGTAGGAACGATTTGTATGTAAGAAATTGCATCAGATACAGAGAACAGTTAAGCAATGAATATTTTGCCGCAGAGTTTGATAAAGTGGGAGGAATGCTGAATCAATGACAAGGATTGTATTTGTTCTGCCGGATATGGCAGGAGGCGGTACTGAGCGTGTAGTTGCGCTGCTTGCCAATGAATATGTGAAAAGAGGATATCCGGTAACGATTCTTTTATTTGCGGGAAGTCATACCGCATATCCGCTTGATGAAAGAATAGAACTCTTTGTGGCAGGAGAAACATCTGGAGGAAAAGCATCGGTTCGGTTAAAAAGAATATGGCAGATGCGTAAATTTTATAAAGCTCACAAAGGCTGCTATATCTTTGCATTCAGTGTTATGGGTGCTGTATTTTCAGTGGTTTCATCACTGGGAATCCCCCATAGAATGCTGGTATCCGAACGTAATGATCCCAGTCAGTATGAGCATCCCCATATTCGTAATCTTGCATATAGAAGAGCAGAAAAACTGGTATTGCAGACAGAAGATATGCGCAGGCAATTTCCAGTTAAATTACAGAAGATGGCTGTAGTTATCCCTAATCCGGTGGCAGATGAAGTTCCGTTACCTTTTATGGGAGAGAGAAAAAAAAGAGTGGTATCTGTTGCCAGACTTCAGCCACAAAAAAATCATCGGCTGTTATTAGATGCCTTTGCAGAGTTTCAACAAAAGTTTTCTGACTATGAACTGCATATTTTCGGAGTGGGAGAATTGGAAGAACAGCTGCGTGGACAGGCAAAAAAACTTGGAATAGAAGAAAAAGTCATATTCAGAGGATTTTCCACGAATGTTAAACAGGAGATCTGGGACAGTGCCATGTTTGTTTTGTCATCAGATTATGAAGGTATCTCTAATTCTATGATAGAAGCTCTTGCAATGGGAGTGCCGGTAATTTCTACAGACTGTCCGGTGGGAGGCGCAAGGGCTTATATAGAAAATAATGTGAGTGGTATATTGACATCGGTAGGAGATATGAAAGCACTTACAGATGCTATGAGTAGAATTGCCAGAGATTCGATGTTGGCAAAAAAACTTTCTGAAAATGGTGTTAAGATCAAAGAAACTTATGGGTTATCCAGAATTGCTGATAAATGGTTAGAGGAAGCAGGAATCGAATGGAACAGTCAGAAAAAAAGTATTGCAGGATTTTAAAAACAAATATCAGTGTTACGACCATGCAGGATACCATCTGCTATCTTTCCGAACATTTAGAGCAGCTGCGAGGAAAATATATATGTGTATCGAATGTGCATACTACAGTAATGGCTTTTCGGGATGAGGAGTATCGTAAGATACAAAACAGCGCAGCCATGGCCTTGCCGGATGGGAAGCCTCTGTCCATAGTCAGTAAAAGAAGAGGATTTACAGAAGCTGAAAGAGTTCCGGGGCCTGATCTGATGCCTCGAATTTTTGAACTGTCAAAGGAAAAAGGGTATCGACATTTTTTTTATGGAAGTACGCAGGGCACATTAGATAAATTAAAAGAGAAAATAACCCAAAAATATCCTTATCTTCAGATAGCGGGAATGTATTCGCCGCCTTTTCGTTTGTTGTCGGAATCAGAAGATGAACAGATTATTCAAATGATTAATGATACTTGTCCTGATTTTGTGTGGGTGGCTCTTGGAGCTCCAAAGCAGGAGAAATGGATGTATGACCATATGGATAAGATCCATGGTATCATGCTGGGAGTAGGGGCAGCATTTGACTTTACGGCAGGAACAGTAAAGAGAGCTCCAAGGTGGATGCAGGAGTTGTGTCTGGAATGGTTGTATCGAATTCTACAGGATCCTGTAAGATTGATTCCAAGGTATTTCAGTACTAATTTTACATTTCTCAGGAATGTGGGAAAGGAATCCCGCGCATTGAGAAAAGAAGAAAAGAGAGTCAAAAAGAATCAGATGAAGATAGCCATGATTGGTCATAAACGCATTCCATCGCGGGAAGGCGGTGTGGAGGTAGTGGTAGAAGAACTGTCGGTAAGATTGAGCGATCAGGGATGTTGTGTAGAAGCATATAACCGTTCCGGATATCATGTATCAGGCAAAGATTTTGGCAGTGGCAGAAAGAAGTCTTATCATGGAATCAGAATTATTATTGTTCCTACTTTTAAAAACGGAAAACTGAATGCTATTGTGTATTCGGTTTTGGCTACTTTGCGGGCGTTATTTGGTGGGTATGATGTAATTCATTATCATGCGGAAGGTCCCTGCTCTACTTTATTTATTCCTAAAATTCTGGGAATCAGAGTAGTGGCAACTATTCATGGACTTGACTGGCAGAGAGCCAAATGGGGAAATTTTGCATCCAAAGTGTTAAAATTCGGAGAAAAAATGGCAGCCAAATATGCAGATGAGATTATTGTTCTTTCGAAGAATGTTCAACAATATTTTCTTACAACTTATGGAAGAGAAACACATTTTATTCCTAATGGTGTATCGAAACCGGAGATCAGGCAGGCTAAGGAAATTGAAGAAAAGTATGGACTTACGAAAGACGGCTATATTTTATTTTTAGCAAGACTTGTTCCTGAAAAAGGACTGCATTACCTGATAAATGCTTACAAAGCTGTGAACACTGATAAAAAGCTTGTTATAGCAGGAGGAAGTAGTCATTCCTTTGATTATATGAGGCAGATTAAGGAAATGACGGAAAAAGATGAAAAAATTATTATGACTAATTTTGTGCAGGGAAGAATATTAGAAGAGTTGTATTCAAATGCTTATCTGTTTGTTCTTCCCAGTGATGTAGAAGGTATGGCTCTTACTTTGCTGGAGGCTATGAGCTATGGCAATTGCTGCCTGGTCAGTGACATTCAGGAAAATTTGGAAGTTGTTGAGGACAAGGCTGTTTCCTTTAAAAAAGGAGATACGGAAGACTTAAAGGACAAGCTGCTGTTTTTATTGGAAAATCCGGAAAAAGCAGAAGATTATAAAAGGGAAAGTGCAGATTTTATCTGTGGTAAATATAATTGGGAAGATGTGGTAAAGCAAACGAAGGTGTTATATGAAGGTATTGATCGTAAATAAATTTCTCCATGCTAATGGCGGGTCAGAAACTTATATTTTTGAAGTGGGGAAACAGCTGAAAAAAATGGGACACAAGGTACAGTACTTCGGTATGGAACACCCAAACAGAGTGGTGGGAAATGACTGGAACTGCTATACGGGTAATATGGATTTTCATAATAATAAATTGGGGAAAGTCCTATATCCTTTTAAAATTATTTACTCCAGGGAAGCTTATAAAAAAATTATGTATGTACTGGAAAAATTTGAACCGGATATTGTGCATATCAATAATTTTAATTTTCAGCTTACTCCATCTATTATATATGCTATCAAGAAATATGGGGTCGAGAGAAAGAAAAAAGTACCTGTTGTGATGACAGCTCATGACAGTCAGCTGGTGTGCCCCAATCATTTAATGACTATTCCATCTAATGGAGAAATCTGTTTTGCCTGCCAGGGAGGAAAATTTGGGAATTGTGTTAAAAACAGATGTATTCATAATTCACGGATAAAAAGTCTTCTGGCGGCCATGGAGGGGTATATCTACAAAAAATTAAAAACCTATGGTAATATTGACTTATTAATATGCCCAAGTGAATTTTTAAGGACAAAGATGTCCACAGATCCCCTGTTAATGGAGCGAGCAGTAACACTGCATAACTTTGTAGGGATAGAAAGAGAAAAGATACAGGAAGAAAAAGAGAATTACATTTTATATTTTGGCAGATACTCAAAAGAAAAAGGTATTGGAACATTGCTAAAAATCTGTAAGGAACTGTCGGAAATTCCCTTTGTATTTGCAGGAAGCGGACCGCTGACAGAAGAAGTCAAAAAAGTAAACAATATTGAAGAAATAGGATTTCTCACAGGCAGACAGTTATATCAGACAATTGCCAAAGCCCGTTTTACTTTATTTCCATCAGAATGTAATGAAAACTGTCCCTTTAGTGTTATGGAATCACAAATATTGGGGACACCTGTGCTGGGAAGCAATCTGGGCGGCATTCCGGAATTAATAGAAGAAGGAGTGACAGGTCTGCTTTTAGAGCCGGGCAACGTAGAAGAATGGGCGAAAGCTATTGGAAAGTTATGGGAGGATAAAGAAAGAATGTCAGAGTATGCTGACAATTGCAAAAAGGTATCTTTCTATACAGTGGGGCAGTATTGTGATATACTGTTAGACAAAATGAAAAATTTATGACAGGAAGGTTATTGAAATGAGTAAACGCACGTTATACGGCACAGTTATTGTAACTTATCGGTGTAATGCACGCTGCAATATGTGCGATTGTTTTAAGGATCCCAGCAAGCCAAGTGAAGAGATTACATTAGAAGAGATCAAGAAACTTCCGGAGATGGCTTTTACCAATATTACAGGCGGAGAACCATTTGTAAGGCAGGATATTCCTGACATTGTAAGAGAACTTTATAAGAAATCTGACAGGATCGTGATTTCAACTAATGGCTACTTTACAGACAGAATCATTGCTCTTTGCAAAGAGTTTCCTAAAGTAGGCATCAGAATCAGTATTGAAGGCTTGCAGGAGACAAATGACAAAATAAGAGGAATCCCGGACGGGTTTAACCGGGGTTACAATACATTGAAAACCTTAGTGGAAATGAAACACCCTGATGTGGGTTTCGGTATGACAGTGCAGGATATGAATTGTGAAGATTTAGTTCCCCTTTACAATATTGCCAATGATATGGGCATGGAATTTGCTACGGCAACTCTTCACAATTCTTTTTATTTTCGAAAAACAGATAATAAAATAGATGATAAGAAGAAAGTAGCTCAAAATTTTGAAAAATTAATTAATGAACTCCTTAAAAGCAATTCTCCTAAGAAGTGGTTTCGAGCTTATTTTAATCACGGATTGATTAATTATATTTACGGAAATAAAAGGCTTCTTCCATGTGATATGTCAAAAAATGCTTTTTTTATAGATCCTTTTTGTGATGTAATTCCCTGTAACGGCATGGAAAAGAAAGCAGTTATGGGAAATTTAAGAACCCAGAGCTTTGAAGAATTGTGGAATTCCGAAAGAGCCCAGGAAGTAAGAGAATGTACGCGTAAATGTGACAGGAACTGCTGGATGATAGGAAGCGCTTCGCCAGCCATGCATAAATATATCTGGATACCGGGCTGGTGGGTAATTAAACATAAGTTCTTAAAAGGCGGGAAGTACAGCCTTGAGGAAAATAAGTTTATTAAAGAAGCAAAGTAAGGTGAAAACATGGAAAATATCGGCAGAATAGAAGTTAAACTGGGAGAAATTTTATATTGGCTTTTTTTCGGTTCTCTGCTTTTTGTAAAGGGCGTTGGTTTTTATGACGGCCAGCTGGTATTTAAATTGGTGCTTATTTTTGCTCTTGGCTGTCTGGCATTAAAACTGGCTATTGAAAGATATACATTAACAGAAATACTGGGAATGACTTTTATTATTGCTTTGACGGGAATGACTTATGTGATTTCAGGGGAAAAAGGAATGCTGCTTAACGGCCTTATGATGATCGGGATGAATAATGTCAGCAGGAAACGTGTATTTACTGTAGGAGCAGGATTGTGGACAATTGCATTTTTGGGAGTTACCATATCTTCATTATTCCATATGGAAGATACTGTATATAAAGTTCACAGTAAGCTTGGAATGGGACATATCTTCAGGTGGAGTCTTGGATATCCCCACCCCAATGTATTGCAGGTATCTTATATTGTTCTGGCTATTTTTATCATTTATCTTTTGGGAGATACTTTTAAACTAAAACATGGATTTTGGCTGTTTGTGGGGAACTGTATGGTATTTTTATATTCTGTGAGTTATACAGGTTTTATAATGTTTATGTGTCTGCTTCTGGGAAGAATCTATCTTTTGTTTAGAAAGAAACTGTGCTTTGTCGAGAAAGCTTTTTTACAAATGGTATTTCCGGGATGTGTACTTGTCTCTTTGCTGGCGCCAATAAAGCTGAGTGAAAAGTGGTTTCGGATGCTGGATAAGCTTCTGAGTCATCGGTTAGAGCTTGCATGGTGGTATCTGAAGCCGGAATATATAAGTTTGTGGGGACGCAGACTTTCAGAGATCACATCAGAAGCCAGAACAATGGATAATGCCTATTTATTTGCATTTATTACATATGGAATTATTCCATTTGCTATTTTGTGTATTGCAACAATGTATATGATATACAGATATCTGAAAAAAGATGATTATTTAGAGGCCTTAATTATTCTCAGTATTGTAGTGGGAGGATTGACAGAACCATTTCTATATAATACATCTTTTAAAAATATCAGTTTCCTTTTTATGGGAGCATTGCTGTTTGAGAATAAGGGCGGCAAAAGAGAATGGGGACCGTTTGCCGACAGACTGCATATATTTGGAAAGCAATTGAACAGGCAGATCATAATAGAAGTACCTCGAATAGCAGCTTGGAAAATGAAAATATGCCAAATCCTGAGGTGGGATTTGAAAAAATGCATAGCAGGATGTTTACTGGCAATTTTAATAGGACTTTCCGTAAGATGGATAGCTATATATCCCAAAGGTTATGTGGTTTACAGGACGGATTGTTCAGATATTACGAAGGAAAAGCATTATTATCGTGAGGATGCATTTGAATATCAGGATTTTAAAAGAATGCATCTTTTTAAAGAGGGAGATGAAATAGAGTATTTTGATGGCGGAATTGTTACTATGGAGAAAATACGAGATCAGATAATGGGTATAGTAATAGGAGGATGGAGCGGATACGTTATTATGGGAGCGTGGATAAGCATGCGAAACAGAAAATATGATAAAGCATAAAATCCAAACGGATAAGGAAAGGGAGAACACGTGTTAGAAAAATTAAACTATATATTTACAGGAAAAGACAAAGTAAAAATACTTATGCTGAGCATCATGATAATTGCCGGAAGTTTTATAGAGCTGCTTGCAGTATCTGTTTTTTCGCCATTTATTGATGCTATTATGAATGTAGACGATTTATCCAAGAGTCGAACACTGCAATTAATGTATGATATATTAAATCCTCCAAATATGGAAAGCTTTCTGGCAATTATGGCAGGAGGTATTATTTGTATTTATATTATAAAAAATATCTATACTATTGTTGAGAAGAACCTGATTTACAGATTTTCCTATCGAATACAGCAGAATATGTCAATAGGGCTGCTGAAAGCTTATATGCGTGAGCCTTACACATTTCATTTAAATAAGAATATTTCCATATTGCAAAGGAGTATGCAGGAGGATACAGACCAGTTTACAAGAGGCATTATTCATGTAATGGAAATGATTGCAGAAGTGTGCGTATGTATAGCAATCGGTATTTATCTTTTTATTGTAAGTAAATCAATTTCAATTATTTTGGGAGTGCTGTTGATTACCTGTCTTGCTGTTTTTTCAGTTATATCCAAGAAATATTCCACTGCATGGGGAAGAGAAGGACAGATATATAAGTCAAAAATTTATCAGTGGATGAATCAATCTTTGGGTGGAATCAAAGAGATTAAGGTATTGAACCGGGAAGAAAGTTTTATAGAACAATACGATAACCAATTTGCAAAATATGTAAGAGTACTGCGTTTGAACAGACTGATAGGGGTCATTCCTAAGTATATTATTGAAATGGTCTGTATTACAGGACTGTTATTAGCAATTATATTTAAAATATTTTTTGGGCAAAAGGATTATACTGAATTTATATCTCAGCTGGCAGTATTTGCAGTTGCGGCATTTAGACTGCTCCCTTCGGTAGGCAGGATTAATGAGCATTTATCAGCCGTACTTTATGCCGTACCTTCATTTGATTTGATTTACAATGATTTAAAGGAAGTTGAAACTTTAACCACAGAAAAAGAGGAATGTGATCATTCGTGGCAGTTTCAAAATAAAATTGAAGTTAAAAATGTAACTTACCATTATCCAAATGGGGATGTAAATGTAATAGAAAATGCTAATTTTGCAATAGAAAAAGGACAAACAGTTGCCTTTATCGGAACATCCGGGGCAGGAAAATCTACAATGGTAGATATCTTATTAGGATTATTGTCACCTGACTATGGAAAAATATATGCCGATGGGATGGATATATATAAGAATTTACCTACGTGGCAGAAAGAGATAGGATATATACCTCAGGCAATTTACTTATCGGATGATACAATAAAAAATAATGTAGCATTCGGTATAAAAGAAAGTGAAATAGATGAAGAAGCAGTTGTCAGGGCATTGAAGCAGGCTCAGCTGTATGAATTTGTAGAAGGTCTGACAGAGGGTATGGGTACTTTTGTAGGTGACAGAGGAGTGCGTTTGTCAGGAGGGCAGAGGCAGAGAATCGGAATTGCAAGAGCGCTTTATCATGACCCTGAAATTCTTGTGCTGGATGAAGCTACATCAGCACTGGATAATGAAACAGAATCAGCGGTTATGGAAGCCATTGAAAAGCTGCAGGGTGAAAAAACAATATTGATCATTGCACATCGATTAACAACGATTCGAAATGCCGATATTATTTTTGAAGTTGGAGAGGGAAAAGTAGAAAAGAAGGATAAAAAGGAAGTTATATGAGAATTATGTATATAGCTCCCCGTTTTCATACTAATCAGGCGGCGGCAATAAAGGGATGGATAGACAGGGGAGATGAGGTTATTTTTATCAGCTATTATACAGCAATTATAGAGGACTATTCTGATTTGAAGCCGGTAGTTCTGGGATTTTCCTTCTGGTATCGTATAATAGACAAAATTTATGTAGATATTCTACATAGAAATACAGTCAATGCCAACGGATTTAAAATAAATCATGGTTTTCCTCCTATATTCAAATTGCGTAAAGTAATGAGAGCATGGAAACCGGATGTTATTATCTTACGGGACCGTACATTATACACTATAGCAGGCTATCTTTTGGGCAGAAAGAAAAGTAAGTGTATCTTATATAATCAAAGTCCTATGTGGGATGATCCTCCCAAAACAGATCTGGCACATAGGCTGGTCTATAGGCTCACACCAAAGTACCGTATAACACCGGTTATGGGGAAACAGAGTGAAAATAAAGTAATAAATGACCATTCATATTTTCTTCCATTTGTTGTAGAACCCCAAATGACACCGCAGAAGAAGACATACTTTAAGGGAAACAGAATTAATCTTCTTTGTATAGGTGTTTTTGAACCAAGAAAACATCATATGATGTTGATGGATGTGGTAAATGAAATTTCTAAGACAATATCCGATGAACTTCATCTGACAGTAATAGGAGAGGCTACAGAACGAGTGCAGATTGATTTTCTGCAGACAGTGAAAAATCATGTGAAAGAACATCATTATGGGGAAATGGTTACAATCAGGACCAATATTCCCAAAAAGCAGATGGGACAGTATTTTGAGGAAGCAGATGTATTTGTTATTCCCAGCACAAGAGAGATGGCATCTATTTCACAACTGGAAGCCATGAGTTATTCCATTCCGGCGATATGTAGTGACAGTAATGGTTCTGCCTGCTATATAATCAATGATGAAAACGGCTATCAATTTCGGGATTGTGACGCGGAAGACTTAAAGAATAAGTTACTAATGATATTGAGCAGTAGAGACAAAATAATTAAAATGGGAGCAAATGCATATCAGTCAATCGTAGAAAATAATTCTTTTCAAAAATATTATGATGGCATATGCAGGATAGTAAGAGAATGTCATGAGTGATAAAATAAAAGTAATGCACCTGATTTGGTCCATGGGAGATGGCGGAGCACAGAGAATCGTTTTAAATTATTTAAGGGATTTTCGGGATGATTCGGATATAGAGATCAAGCTTTTTGTATACAATCACCCTACGGATTCTTATTATGACAGGGAAATCAAACAAAATCATTACAATGTGGAATACTTAAACTATCCACGCAGCAAAATCAGAATTCCTGTTATCAGATGGCCCTTCAACCGAAGAATAGCAAAGAAAGCATGGCAAAAAGCAATACGGGAATACAAGCCGGATATTGTGCATGTGCATATATCAGAGCTGCTTAATGTGACATTAAAACCTATTATTAAAGAAAACGTGCCAATACGGTTTGATACCTTACATAGTGATCCAAGGCGATATACAGGATGGACCTTAAGGACAATTAAAAGAGCATTTTTGACAGAACATGTTATTCCTGTTTGTGTAACGAATGAGCAGGCAGCGATTGCCAGAGCGTATTATGGGATTTCTAAATGGGAAGTACTTCATAATGGAGTGGATTTTAAACAGCTTCGTAAGGAGAGGATTTCAGTTTGTGAGGCCAGAAAAATATGCGGACTGCCGGAGGATGCGTTTATAGTGATTGGAGTGGGAAGACTTACTTCAATTAAAAATTTTCCGCTGTTGATTCAATCTTTTAAAATATTGTCAGGGGAAAATCCAAAGGCAATATTGGCTATTGCCGGTGAGGGGGAAGAAAGAAAAAAACTTGAAGAAATAACAAACGAATTAGGGATAATAGATAAAGTTTTTTTCCTGGGAAATCAGGATAAAATGTCATATGTTTACAGGGCCGCAGATGTACTTGGCGTTACATCCATATCAGAATCTTCTTCATTAGCTTTGCTGGAGGCACAGGCATTGGAAGTAAGATGCGTTATCTCTGATGGGGTTCCCAAAGAAAGTATTATTACAAACCGGGTTCGAAGAATGCCGGCAGATGCAAGTGCAGAACAATGGGCAAAGGCACTTTTGCAGGTAGACTATTCAGGTGAAAAAATTTGTGAAGAAAAAGAATATGAGGTTCAGGAAATTTCTAAGAAATTAAAAAAAATCTACTTAAAATATTGGAGCCAAAATGACAACAAATAGTGAAAAGACGTTTTTGATCACAATTGATACAGAGGCAGATAATCAATGGGATTTATCACAGGGGATTACTACAGAAAATGCCAGATTTTTGCCGCGTTTTCAACAGTTATGTGAAAGATATCAGTTTAAACCGGTATGGCTTACCAATTATGAAATGGCAATGGATGATTTTTTTGTCAGCTATATGAAAGAAAAACAGAAAGACGGTCTTTGCGAAATTGGCATGCACCTTCATGCATGGCATACCCCTCCGGAATATCCATTAGAGAGAAAAAATGATCATAGGGATTATTTAATAGAATATCCAAAAGAAATTATGGAAGAAAAAATCAAGACAATGACAGAACTTTTGGAAAACCGGTTTGAGAAAAAACCAAAATCCCATCGAAGTGGAAGGTGGACTATGGATGATTATTACTTTACGCTTCTTGAGAAATATGGGTATACGGTGGACTGTTCCGTTACTCCCCATTTTGATTGGACAAAGCACACAGGAGCAACAGGATGTCCGGGAAGCGACTACTCAGATGCATCTGAAATCCCTTATTATATCGGTACAAATCTTTTAGAAGTACCTCTTACAGTTCGAAAGATTTATTGTTTCCAACCGGGATTGGTATATAATCTGCACAGTTTTCTTTCTGAGTGCAGGAAAAGAGTGATGGGGCGCTATCAGTGGCTCCGTCCCGATAATCTGTTGTCAAATAAAGGAAATTTAAAATTATTAGATACAACATTTGCTGAAAAAAGTGATTATGCAATGTTTATGATTCATTCTTCTGAACTGATGCCGGGAGGGAGTCCGACCTTTCAGACAAAGGAGTCTATTGAGAGGTTGTATTGTATGATAGAGGAGATTTTTGATAAGGCAGCAGCTTTAGGATATCGAGGAAAGACATTGGAACAGTATTATCAAGAAAAACAGGGTGGGAGAAAGTGAACAGAATTCGAAATAAAGATATTTTAACATATGGCATTATGCTGCTGTCGGGACTTTGCTTTTATATGCTGCCAGGAAAGTGGATCAGTATTGAGGATGACACTATCGCCTATTTATCACCGAAAGGAAGAGAGGGGGTAATGCCCGGATATCCCGCTTTTTTGGCTTTTTTAAGAGGTATACTGGGAGAACAGTACTTTTTGCATGGGGCAGTAATCATTCAGAGCCTTTTGGCTGTTATTTGTACTTTTTTATTTGTACTGCTATTAAAAAAGCAGTTTAAACTAAGGGGAATAGAAAGTATTCTTCTCTACTTTTTAAGTATGCTGCCTTTTTCTATTTATCTTCCGGAAGTGGGGATTACTCATCAGATTATGACAGAGGGAATTACTTATGCGATATTCTATCTGTTTTTTATTGCTGCAATCAAGGCAGTATGGACACTGGACTATCGATGGTTTTTAGGATGTGAGGCAGTGGCGGTTCTGCTTGGGTGTATAAGAAGCCAGTTGTTGCTTTTACAGGCAGTCTGCCTGTTGTTGCTGCTATGGATATCCATAAAAAGATTTGGAAAAAAGACGGTGGGTGAATTATGTGTATGTTTACTGATTTTGACAGTAGTTTTCGGAATGACACTTGGCGAGAAAATACAAAACACATTTACACAATTTAATACGGTTCTTATGACCAGGGGGTTTTATGAGGCTGATGAGGCTGATGTAGATTTATTTGAAGATGATATGATGCAGGAAATTTTTATGAGAACGTATCAGCTGGCGGATGAAGATGGAAAGAGATATGAATATGCTGCCCCCGGTCTCTATATGTGGCAGGATCTGGTTTATGACAGAATGCTGATATATGTGTTACGGGCTGTTGACGAGTATGATACTTTTCATGCGGAAGAAAGAACCAGAGACTATAGAAGTATTGCACAGGAACTGGGAGGAAAAGTACTGATAAGACATTTTGACAGATATTTATATCACTCTGTTCGATTGATGATCCCATCGTTTATAGCATCTGTATTTTTCCAGATAAAACCAATTTATTTATTGTGCCATCTTGTGACATTGTTTCTTTATTTGTCTGCAATGGGAATGAACTTTTGGGTACATCGAAAGAAAGGAAACAGTAATGTTGTAGAATTAATGAGCCTGACCTTATGTGTGCTTATTTGTATGGTTGTCACAGTCAATTTGCTGTTTATGGGCTTACAAAGATATGTAGTTTACGGAATGGGAATTTTTTATTGCAGTGGATATTTATTAATGCGGGAGGCTTGTGTAATATATCGAAGAAATAAAAAGGAGCAAAAACTATCATAAGGGGAACTGGAAAATACATGGAAAAAGGTAAATTTTTTGAAAACAAAATATTGGTAGTGAACGGTATTATGAGTATTATGGTGGTGTTTTTACATAGCTATAATATAGAAAGATATAACCATCTGAAATGGTTTATGATACCACTTTTTGAAAATTTTATTTCCAAGGTAATTGGTAATCTTGCAGTTCCAACATTTTTCTTTATGTCGTCAATCTTATTTTTTCAAAATTATAGCACAGAAAAAATATGGAACAAGTATAAAAACCGCACATTCAGCATTCTGATACCTTATTTATTGTGGAATACCATATATTTTATGTTGTTTGTACTTTTGACCAAGATCCCACTCAGTAGTTTTTTTATGGATACGAAAGAAATTCCGATAGATAGAATAACGATTATTGCTGCAGTTTTTGGTCATATATATAATAAAAGTTATTGGTTTATGTATCAGCTAATACTATTTATAGTAATTTCGCCTATTATCTATTACTTGATAAAAAATCATTTTGGAATTCTTTTTTTACTGGGAGTACTTATTATAAATTATTGGATTGAAAGAATCCCTGGTGGAACATATGGGATAAGAATTAATTCATTAGTATACTGGGTGATGGGCGCTTACTTTGCACTGCATCAACGAGAAAAACTTTATAATAGAAGTAAGAATGGAAAATGGTACTTAGTAGTCTCATTGTTATTAATAGCAATAAGATTTTATCTGGGATTTATTACTCAAAAGGTCACAGTTAGTAATTATATATTAAATCTTTTATTATTGTTGAATGTAATATCTTTGTGGTTTGCATTTGATATATTAAGGCTAACTGCAGTGTATGAATGGATGAAAATGAGTTTCTTTATATATTCCGTACATCCTTTAATTGTAGATACTATTAAAAAGGGAATAGCTGCTTTATTACCGGAGAATGATATAATGGCATTGACAAATTATATTATATCAGGTGTGGGAGGAATTCTGATTTCAGTTCTGATAGGTAAGCTGATGATTCAGCTTGCTCCCAAGTTATTTCATATCTTATCTGGTGGACGTTTAAAAAGAAGTAAATCATAACGGATAAAGAATGTATTATATACATTTGGGAAAAGTAATGTTATACTTTGGAAGGAATATGCAAAAGTAAAAATTAGAGTAAGAGTGTGAACAATGACAAAATGTTTAATTATTATTCCGGCATATAATGAGGCCGAGAATATCGAAAAAGTAGTAAACAATTTGATAAATAATTATCCTCAATATGATTATATTATTGTGAATGACGGTTCTGAGGATAATACAGAAGAAATCTGTCTGAAAAATAGATATCAGGTACTGAATCTTCCTATCAATATGGGTATTGGTGGTGCTGTGCAGACAGGATATTGCTATGCCAGAGATAATGGTTATGATATGGCAGTGCAGATCGATGGAGACGGGCAGCATGATGTGGCATTTTTAGAAGGAATGCTCCAATTGATGAAAAAAGAGCAGGCAGATGTAGTTATTGGTTCCAGGTTTGTAGAGAAAGAAGGTTTTCAGTCATCTCAGCTAAGAAGAGTAGGTATTAAATTTTTAAGTGCTCTTGCATGGATTTTAACAGGGGTAAGAGTAAAGGATATTACCAGTGGATATCGAGTAGTAAACAGACGGTTTATTAAAATATTTGCGGAAGATTACCCATCAGATTATCCGGAACCGGAAGCAATGGTCATCGCGGCGGTCTACGGAGGAAAAATACGAGAGTATCCGGTGGTAATGAGGCAAAGAGAAAAAGGAGAGAGTTCAATTACCCTAAAAAAGTCTGTGTACTATATGATTAAAGTTACTTTAGCCATGCTGATCAGAAGACTCAGCTTTGGAGTCAGGAGGCAGAAATGATCCCGCTTACATTGCGTATTACACTCTCAATAGCAGTAATCTGTTATTTTGTTTTGATTTTATACTATTTAAAAAAGAGAATGCTGGAATTAAAATATACATTACTTTGGCTGGCAGCAGGAGTTGTAATGGGAGTAATGATTTTTTGCCCGGAAATATTAGTTGTTTTTGTCAGAACACTTGGCATAGAAAGCAATATGAACGGGCTATATGTGCTATGCATTGCTTTTATTATTGCCATATTAATGACTTTGACATCAATTGTTTCAAGGCAGATGCTTAAGATCAGAACACTGATTCAGGAAATCAGCATGATGGAAAAGCGGATAAGGGAGTTAGAAGAAACAAAAGCTTTTCCGAAAGAGGATAAGTAATGTAAGAAGTATTGTTTAAGAAATGAGTGGATTATGGAAAAAATAGCAATTGACCTTCTATGGCTCCGTCCGGGAAAAGTAGGAGGAACAGAATCTTATATCAGGAATCTTTTGGATGGTTTTATGGAGCTGAAAGAAGATTTTGATTTTACGCTGTTGGTTTCAAAAGATAATGAATGTACTTTTAGGAAATATGAAAAAGACAGCAGATACCATCTTTTGACGGCAGATGTTGTTTCAGAGAACATAGCAAAGCGCATTATCTGGCAGAATCTGCATCAGAATAAATTTCTTCGTAAGAATGGATTTAAAAAATGCTTTGAACCGGTATACTGTAAACCATGGCTTAACGGAGGAATTCAATATACCTGTGTGATTCATGATTTGCAGGCATATCACTATCCGAAGTACCATCCATTTCATGAAATTGTGTATTCCAGAATATGCTGGAGAATGGATGCACTTATGGCAGAGCGGATTTTGACCATATCAAACTGGGTTAAGTCCGACATAGAGAAGAAGTATCATAGAAAAGATATTCGCGTTATTTACAATCCCATTTTAATAAAAAAAGAAGAAGTGACAGAATTTGACCTGCTGCATCATAAATACAATATTGTGCAGGGGGAATTTTTTTATACTGTAAGTCAAATGATTCCACACAAAAATCTGCTTACATTAATAAAGATGATGGATAAGATAGTCCATGATTACAAGGAACTTCCTGATAAACTGGTGATAAGCGGTGTAAACGGCAGTGCAGCAGCGGAACTACAGAAGCTTATCAGAGAAAAACAGATTGAAAAAAATATTATTTTAACAGGCTTTGTCAGTAACGAGGAGAGGAATGCGCTGTATCAAAACTGCCATACGTTTTTATTTCCGAGTATTTTCGAGGGATTTGGAATGCCTCCTGTAGAAGCTATGCTTTTTGGAAGCAGGGTGGTAACTACACGATGTACCTCAATTCCGGAGGTTACACAGGGAAAGGCTGTTTATGTAGATGATCCGTATAATGAGAATGAGTGGATCAATAAAATTCAGCAGAACTATGAACCCCAAGATATGGATTTTAAAGTATACGCACCTGAAATTATTTCCATGCAATATTTGCAGACTCTAAAGGAACCTATATGGAAGAAAAAATAAGCATTATATTAGTGAATTATAACGGTAAGGATTATAATAATAAATGTATCTGTTCTATTTTGAACAGTACTATAAAAGACCATCTGCAGATAGTAGTAGTAGACAATGCTTCTACAGATAATTCATTGACGGACTTGAAAGAATACTGGGGAGGAAATGAACAGGTTTTTATTATAGAACTGAATCAAAATTATGGATTTTCCAAAGCCAATAATGAAGGAATCAAATGGTCTATAGAGAATGGCATTAATTACTTTTTATTATTGAATAATGATACAGAGATCAAACCCGATACCATTGCAAAAATGTGGGAAGTTCAAAAAGAGAAAAAAAGCATTGTAGTTCCCAAGGTATTATATGCAGACAGACCTGATACGATCTGGTGTGCCGGAGGTGAATTTACGCACTTCATTAAAAAGCCGAGACAGAGAGGAATAAACCAGAAGGACGAGGGACAGTTTGATAAAAGTGGGGTATGTGGATTTGCAAATGGCTGCTGTTTATTTCTTTCTAAAGAAATTACAGACAGGATTGGACTTTTGGATGAAAGATTTTTTCTGTATTATGAAGATACTGAATACAGCCTGAGAGCACAGGAAAATGATGTAAATGTCTGGTATTGTCCGGAAGCAGTGGTTTATCATAAAGTAAACGGTTCTACCAAGGGAAATGAAAGACCTGCAAATGCCTATTATATTACACGAAACTGGCTAATGTGCAGCCGGATGCATATGGGGAAAAGGTTTTATGCATTTTTTACCTATTTTTTGCTTAATCGGTTAGCTTGGATAGTAATATGGAGTCTGCAGGGGAGATATAGTATGGTAAGAGAAGTGATAAAGGGAATCAGTGCCTTTTTTAGGGGAATCTCAGGAAAACGGAAGGAATAACTATGAAAAAACATCAAAAAAACAGAGATATGGTGATTTTAGTTCTTATTGCAATTATTGTTTTGTCTGTAGGACTTATAAATATAGATTTGCCAGGAGTATATTTCGACAGTGCTATTACAGATTATTTGGCAGCTTTAGTAGTTTATCCAGAAATGGGTAATCAGGAAACAACAATGTCTCATGTAGGATTGCCACTGCTTGGTTCAGTATATCATGGTACGACTTCCATGTTTTTACAGATAATAGTGTTGTCTTTGCTTCAGGCAAGTGTAGCAACACTTAGAATACCATATCTTATCTATTATATTATAGCAGTATTTTTTGTATATAAAATTATATGCACAATATCGTCAGAGAAAGCAGCTATTGCCGGAGCAATTATATTAAGCGGAATGATTTATGCGGTAACGCTTACAAGAACACAGTATGATATCATGCTTCCGGGAGCAATATTCTTTTTGCTTGCAATTTATATTTTACTTAGCCATCTTCATGTGATTAGTGACAATACCCAAAGAAAGAAGATTGATAAATATAGCTTTTTAACAGGTTTTTGCTTGGGAATGGCCTTTTATGATTATTTTTGCTTTTTGTTTTTTGCGCCTGTATTTATGTTTGTCTTGTGGAGAGGATGCCGTAAGTACAGAATGTGGCCTCAAATTTCATATATAACGGGTTTAATAAGCGGTAGTGCATTATACTTTTTTGGATATGCAGATTCATTATTGACGAATATATTGGGAAAAGGGAAAAATACATTTGCTATCTTGATTTTTTGTATCACATTGTTTACAGTAGCAGCAGGAATCCCAACATATTTCTTTTTATGTGAGAAGGAAAAGGGAAAGTTCTTAAAAAAGTATTATACAGTAGGATTTATAATAAGTATAGTAGGAGCTTTGGTAGTTGCAATGCTTTTCTTTCCACTGATAAAAGAAAAACTTTTAGCAAATGGATTGAATGTAATAGGGAAAAATGTGGGAATAAAAGAAAGGGTATTGCTCTTTTTCCATTATTTTTATCAAGCTGCATCAAATTTTAAATGTGAACAAATGATAAATGGAGAGATATCTTCGGCTGCACCTCTTTCCATGCTTGGCATTTTCATTTTTGTTCAGATAATTTTTTATTTGTGGTGGGTGCTTTTCCAAAAAGGTCAGACAGATATAAGAAAAATTAATATACTTAATAGCTTTTTTGTATGCTATTATATTGTATCTTTACCCTTTATAGCAAGAATGCAGCCTCAGCATTTTATACCAGTACTTTTTATAATGCCAGCTATTTTGTTTAGCGAAATAGAATGTATGATAAATGTATTGGAAGTAAAATCGGCTAAGAACTTGAAGATAGCTATGGCAGTAGCCATAGTAGTATTGTTAATTCTTAATGTACATGACCATATTGCATTTCAAAATATATTAAAGAAAACAAAAGGAGTTTCGGCATATTCTGTAGAAATCAACCTGTTGGCTGAGGAAGCCTTAGAAAGGCAAAAGTGCGGATGTGAAGATATATATATATTTGCAGAGCCTGGGCTTATACCGGCATTTATTTATTTAACAGGGAATGCCGTAAAAACGGATATATTATATAGTACTAATGGTGATTTAGATAAAAATAAACTGGAAATGTTGGATAGTTATTTAAGAGATGATATACAAATTAACATTATAGCAAAAAGTTATAATGAAGGTTTTTTTGCAGAAAGGCTGTCAGATAAATATAAAATCAATGTTTGTAAATATACAGATAATCAAGGTAATTTCCTGTTTCATAAAATTACAGTAGAAAGCAATCATGTTGGGTTTTAAGGATAAGGTGATTCTATATGGGATTTTATATGGAGGAAAAAATGAAGAGAATAACACTGAAAACAGGAATCATCTGTATTATATATAGCTTTATTTGGACATGGATTATTTATTGGATAAATGAAGACTCATTGTTTCTTTTGCCCGCGGATATCAAGGTGCTTTTTTGGGGAAGTCGGAGACTGCTAAAGGAACTTTTGGTTGGGGTATCAATAATTGTTTTACTTAGTCTGTACGCCATTTTAAATGCGAAGAAGATTTTAAGGCTCAGATGGAATATAAAAGTAGGAAGCTATAAATGCAGGCTGGGTACCATGAAACTTTTTTATGCTAATATGAACACAATTTTGAGGGGGGGGGTATACGGGATAATAGCCATCGCTATTGGAATTTTGCTTACAAATTTTAAAGAGTCTCCTGTAAATGCAGATTTTGTATCTTATCCTATTGCACATGCAATGGGAGCTATTGACGGACTTACATATACCAATTGTAAGGAAGCATTTGAAGTGAATTATGAACTTGGACACAGAGTATTTGAAGTTGATTTTAATTTGACATCAGATGGGAAGATGGTTTGTAGGCATGATTGGAGCGCCGGATATCAGGAAGGAATTGATGAGGAACATGTTCCTACCGAAGTCATATTTAAGAAAACACCAATTTTGGGGAAGTATACGCCTCTTACATTGGAAGATGTATTATTACTGATGAAAGAGCATGAAGACATTTATATTGTTACGGATACTAAGTACCGTGACGAAAAAGCTTTGGAGCAGTTTACGTTGATTTTGGATACAGTGCGTTCAACAGGAAGTGAGGATCTATTAGAGAGAATTATTGTTCAAATATATAATGATGAAATGCTTGATATTGTAAAAGAAGTTTATGATTTTCCGACAATCATATATACTTTATATCAGACATGGGGAGGAGAAGAAGAGGCGTTTCCTTCTTATTGTAGATTTTGTAAAAATAATAATATCAGATACATTACTATGAGGGCAAGACTGGCAACACCGAAAATATTAGAGATAGCAGATGCATATGGTATAACTGTGCTTGTTCATACGGTAAATGATTTAGAAAATGCAAAAGGATTTCTTAATAATGGGATCAAAAGTATTTATACTGATGAGCTGATTCCCAGTATGCTTGAACAGGAGGATGAGAAATGCAGATAATAGGACTGTTTTTTCCGGCATTAATTACGATTGCAATTTGTCACAAAAGAAGAGATAAAAATGAAGAAAAATTATTAGCCGTGCTATTAGAATATGGACAGGCTGTTTTGTTTAATAACCTTATTACAATGGGGATTATTACATATATTTTGAAAGTAGATGGAGTAGATGTAGAAGCCTTTAATAGTTTTCCCTTTTTTACAAAATATGTAGTGATAGCAATTCTGATCTCAATAGGTATTCCTTATGTTAAGGAAGTGGGAAGGAAATGCTTTCATATAGATTTTATTGTCATGGATAAAAAAGATAAAGAGGATTAAAAATATATTTGTTGGAATAGTTGTTCTAAATGAAAGGAGTGAGTTTGCATTAACAATAGGAGTGTGATATACTTTTACAAATGATTTTGGGGTAATATGGTAATTGGTGAAATATATGAAAAAAGGATATTATATTCATTTTCAGGGAAGAACTTCTATAGGTGTCAGCAAAAAAATAGATATGCAGATGGAAGAATTCCAGAAGCACTATAATATAAGTGAGCTTGAAATTGAAACAATGCCAAGGACTTTTTTTCAGAGACTGCTGGGATTATTTCCTACGGCATCGATACCCCGGAATTATGAACAGGCCTTTAAAGAACTGGATGCTCCGGATTTTATATATGTGCGTCGTGCAGTGGCAGACAGAGCATATGTAAATTTTTGGAAAAGAGTAAAAAGAAAATATCCCCAGTGTAAGATCATTATAGAAATATTTACTTATCCCTATGATAAAGATGATTTTGGAAAGTGGAATGCATGGCCGTTTTTAATTAAGGAACTGATTTATAGGACAAGACTGAAAAAGTATATTGATAAATTTGTAACATATTCAGCGGATACGGAAATATTTGGTGTGCCTACTATATGTACAACGAATGGGGTGAATGTAGAGAATATAGAAATTGTCAAGGGAGAATATAAGGAGAAAAAAGTTACTTTGATTGGCGTGGCTTACATGCAAAGGCACCATGGCTATGAGCGTATTATTGAAGGAATGCGGGAATATTATCAGGACACAGCTCATAAATACAAAGTTGAATTGCTGTTGATTGGTGATGGACCGGAAAAAGAAAGATATCAACAGTTAGTAAAAAAGTATCGATTAGAAGATCATATAAAATTTTATCCAACAATGTCAGGGAAGCAACTGGATGAGATGTATAATATAAGTGACATAGCATTAGCCTCTTTTGGTATGTATAAGCTAGGCATTTATGAGAAGCTGGGAGCATTGAAAACAAGAGAGTGTCTGGCAAAAGGGATGCTGCTGACAACAGGATGTGAGATAGATATATTGGATAAAGATTATAAATATGTTAAAAATTTCCCTAATAATTCACAGAATGTCAATATAGCAGAGTTAATTGAGTTTTATGAAAATATTAAAAAAGAACATACAGATAAAGCTGCTGTAGCGAATACCATCAGAAACTTTGCAATGCAGCATGTGAGCATGGAATCGGTTATGAATCCGATTATAGAATATATAGAAAGTTGAGAGAAGAATGATAGCGCATATTGTTGGAAACAGGCCACAATTTATTAAATTGGCGCCATTATATCATGAATTACAAAATAGAAATTATGAACAATGCATTATTCATAGTGGACAACATTATGATGCTAATATGTCCCAGATATTTTTTGAGGAATTAGGCATACCGGAACCATGTGTGAATTTAATGGTTGGAAGCGGGAGCCATGCAGAGATAACAGCCAGAGCCATGATGGGATTAGAAAAAGAGTTAATGAAAATAAAACCTGAATTGGTTATTCTTTATGGTGATACGAATACTACTCTGGCGGGAGCGCTAGTTGCATCTAAGCTCCATATGACGATTGCACATGTAGAAGGAGGAATACGGACTCATCATAGAGAGAATCCTGAGGAGTGTAATAGAATTGTAACGGATCATTTGTCAGATATATTATTTTGTTCAGATAAGGCATCTATGGAATGCGCAAAGAAAGAAGGAATGGAAGAAAAAGCGTTTTGGACCGGAGATATTATGTATGATACCTTTTTGAGTTTAGAATCCAAGGCAGAAAAGCAGACAGAAGAAGCAATTATTTTAATGACATGGCACAGGCAGGAGAATACAGAACGCAAAGAAAGAATGGAAAGTATTATTCGCTTCATTAAAAAATTGGGTGGAAAGATTATTTGTCCTATGCATCCGAGAACGCAAAAATGCTTGAAGAGTTTTGGACTCTGGGAAGAAATTAAAGCGATTGAACATTTAGAAATTGTGGAACCGGTAGGATATATGGAGATGGTCTCATTAATGCAAAGGGCAAGGTTGATAGTTACAGATTCAGGAGGTGTTTCCAAGGAATCTTCTTTTGCTGGTGCAAAATGCTTATTTATGGTAGATTTAGATGTTTGGGAAGACTTAATGAAGACGGGGTGGATATTAAAAGTGAATCCAGAAAGTGAATCAAGTGTAAGAGAAGCACTTACATTTGCAGAAGCGGCCGTAAGAGTAGATAAAGAAGATTGCCCTAAATATTACGGTGATGGACATGCTGCAGCAAAGATATCAGACCTACTGGAAAAATACTTATTAGTTTAGTTTATGAAAGGGAAATATATTATGAAGTATGCATTAATAGGATGCGGTAGGATATCTCCTAATCATTTTGCGGCAGCAAAAGCAAATAATCTAGAAATCAAAGCTATTTGTGATTTGCAGATTGCAAATATGAGGGATAAAAAACTTAAATTTGATTTGGATGATACTGTTAAAGAATATACCGATTATGAGGAAATGCTTCAGAATGAGAGACCGGAATTAGTCGCTATAGCTACTGAAAGTGGAAAGCATGCAGAAATTGCACTTAAATGCATGGATTATGGTTGTAATTTAATTATAGAGAAGCCGATTGCATTATCCATAGAAGATGCTGATAAAATCATTGAAAAAGCTAATCGTTTACATTTAAAAGTATGTGCTAACCACCAGAACAGATTCAATAAGTCTATTCAAAAGATTAGAGAAGCAGTGGAAAAAAACCGGTTTGGCAGAATGTTTTATGGAACTGCTCATGTCAGATGGTGCAGGGATCATGAATATTATGACAGAGCCACATGGAGAGGGACATGGGAGCAGGATGGAGGCGCTCTGATGAACCAGTGTATTCATAATATTGATCTGCTTCGTTGGATGTTGGGTGATGAGATAGAAGAAGTGGTCGGCATGACAGATCGTTTGAACCATAAGTATATTGAAGCAGAAGATTTGGGAATTGCATTAATAAGATTTAAAAGCGGTGCTTATGGTATTATAGAAGGCACAACTAATATATATCCCAGAAATTTGGAAGAAACATTATATTTGTTTGGAGAAAAAGGAACAGTCAAAGCAGGAGGAACGTCTGTTAATGTTATTGAAGAATGGCGGTTTTCTGATATGTTGGATAATCCGGAGGAAGTAAAAAAGCAGTTTCATGAAAATCCTCCCAACGTATATGGATATGGACATACGCCTCTGTATGCGGATGTAATTGACGCCATTCAAAATGACCGAAAGCCTTATGTAGATGCTGAAGCAGGGAAAAGGGCACTGGAATTAGTTTTGGCAATATACAAATCTGCCGCTACAGGAGTTTCTGTAAAATTCCCATTAGAACAATGTGCAACAATTGACTTTAAAGGAAGGTTTTAAGATGGGTTATTTTGTGCATGAAAGCAGTTATATAGATGAAAATGTTGAAATAGGCGATAATACAAAAATATGGCATTTCTGCCATATTCAATCAGGTGCAACTATTGGCAGAGCATGTTCCTTGGGGCAGAATGTAAATATTGCAAACAATGTTAAAGTTGGTAATGAGGTTAAGATACAGAATAATGTCTCAGTATATGAAGGAGTAACGATAGAAGATGGTGTATTTTTAGGTCCATCTTGTGTATTTACAAATGACTTGAATCCAAGAGCAAGATATCCTAAGGGACGTGAAGGGTATTTGACTACTTTAGTAAAAGAGGGAGCAACTATTGGTGCAAATGCAACTATAGTGTGTGGTCATACAATAGGGAAATGTGCAATGGTTGCTGCAGGTTCTGTAGTAACAAAAGACGTCCCGGATTATTGCTTAGTAAAAGGAATACCGGCAGAGATATGCGGTAAAGTTGACGAGAGAGGAAATATAATCACATATAATTTGGAAGGTTACCTGGAGTGAAATAGCAGTATGGAATTCAGAGACTTAAAAAAACAATATCAAATACATAAAGAAGAGCTGGATTCTGCAATACAAGAAGTTCTTACTCATGCCGATTTTATCAGTGGAAGTAAAGTTAAACAATTGGAAATAGAGCTGGCGAAATATGTGGACGTGAAGCATTGCATTACCTGTGCTAATGGAACAGATGCCTTGCAGCTTGCCCTTATGACATGGAATGTTGGAAAGAATGATGCCGTCTTCGTACCGGATCTCACCTTTTTTTCCAGTGGAGAAGTAGCTTCATTAGTAGGAGCAACACCTGTGTTTGTAGATGTAGAGAAAGATACCTACAATATCAGTCCAGAAAGTCTTGAACAGGTAATTCAATATATTTTACAAAAAACAGATTTAAAACCACGGGTAGTGGTAGCAGTAGATTTATTTGGACAGCCGGCTGATTTTAGGCGAATCAAGCTGATTGCGGATAAATATGATCTTTTCATTTTGGAAGATGCTGCACAGGGATTTGGTGGAAAAATTGGTGAACAGAGAGCATGCAGCTTTGGAGATATTGCAACGACCTCTTTTTTTCCTGCAAAACCATTGGGATGCTATGGCGATGGAGGAGCAGTTTTTACGAATAATGATGAGTGGGCAGAATTACTGCGTTCTTATCGAGTACACGGAAAAGGAGAGGATAAATATGATAATGTAAGAATCGGGATGAATTCGCGTTTAGATACTATACAAGCGGCAATTCTTTTGGAAAAATTGAAATTTCTTGATAAAGAATTAGAATGTTGTGATAAAATAGCCAGACAATATACAAGGCAGTTAAAAGATATTGTAAAAGTACCAATAGTAAAAGAAGAAATGAGGTCTGCATGGGCTCAATATACAATTCAGCTGAAGGATAGAGCTCAAAGAGAAAATGTAATGGCGAAGCTAAAAGAATCAGGAATCCCTTCTGCTATATATTATAAGAAGCCAATGCATATGCAACAGGCTTTTGAGAGTGTGTTTATTAAGGATATAATGTATTCGGTAACAGATCGGATCTGCGATACCTGTTTATCTTTGCCAATGCATGCATACTTGCACACAGAGGAAGTAGAAAATATTTGTAATATACTAAAATCCGTAGTGGATGATACATGCGAATGAGATGCCACAGGAATTTGAAGTTTAAGAAAGCAGGAATGGATGTTGCGTAAGAAATTAATAATTTTGCTGAACGAATATCCTTACAATTCCGGGGAGTATTCCTTTATAAAGACGGAATTGGAAGTTTTGCCTAAATACTATGATGTAAATATTGTTTCTGTTTCTGCTTCAACAGAGTGCCGAATGCCGGTAAATGAACAGATTACTTTATATCATTGTATTAGAAAATTCGGTATTAAAGAGAAACTGGAAGCAGTTATTAAAATTATAATTTCTAAATGCGGCAGAGATGAAATAAGAAAAATTCTAAAAACAAGAAACCAATTACTGGGACGATTATATGATACAATTGCTTATTATGAGTCAGCAGAACAATTGCGAAAGTTTGCGAAGAAGAATCACTTGCTTGAAGATGATGCAATTATATATTCTTATTGGTTCCATACGAATTGTATGGCGTTTTTAATGGATAGAAAAAAATATCCCCAAATGAAAGTGATTTCACGTATACATGGTTATGATTTATACAATGAAAGAAATCCATATGATCGACAGCCTTTTAGAGAGTATATGGATGAACAAGTAGATAGAATATTTTTTGTGGCAGATGCCGGTCTGAATTATTATCTGAAACACTGGGGAAAAACTATAGACGTAGGGAAAAAATATTTGGTAGCGCCTATAGGAACTGTGAATAGGAATGCAGTTGGTAAATTCAAAACAGACAAAATAAGAGACTATATGCATATAGTAAGCTGCGCCAATGTTATTCCTCTTAAAAGAATCGATTTAATCATAAAAGCGTTGGCTATGATAGATGATATCAATATCAAATGGACACATTTTGGCATAGGTGATGCATTTGTTCAAATTCAGCAGCAGGCATGTGAACTGTTATCGGGGAAAAGAAATATTTCGTACAAATTTGAGGGATATGTGCCCGTTGAGGATATTATGCAGTTCTATGAGAATGAATGTGTGGACTGCTTTATTACCACCTCTTCTACAGAAGGATGCCCTGTGTCTATTCAGGAAGCCATGTCATTTGGAGTTCCGATTATTGCTACAGCTGTAGGGGAAATTCCTAATATGATACAAGGCAATGGTGTTCTGCTGTCAGAAAATCCTTTTCCTGAAGAAGTAATGGATGCCATATACCGATTGAATAGCAGCACAATAGAAGAAATCTGTGAAATGAGAAAATGTTCAAGGCAGCTTTGGGAATGCAAATACGATGCCCTTAAAAATACAGCGGATTTTATAAATGAACTGAGGAAATTATAGATAATTATGACAGAATTAGATTTCTTATTTGTATATGAACATAAAGTAAGAGAATTAGAGAATCTTTGTCTGGCAAAATATGAGTTAGACAGGCGGGGATATCGAACAGAAATTGCATATATTGAAGATGCGAAAAATGCACTCTCTCCTAAACCGATTTATCATACAAAGGTTTTATGTACCATGGCATGTTACAATAATCATACCTTGCGATGGCATACAAAAGATTATGTTACGTTTGATAAAGTTATTGACCTCCAGTGGGAGAATATTGTATACCCCAAAGACGAGCAAAGAGAAGGCGCCTTTAAAAATTATGTAGAAATAGGCAAAGAAGTTGTCAGGGTATCATGGGGAAAGCAGAATGTAAAAAGACTGCAGGAAGCAGCTCATATGGATCCTCGAAAGATAAAGCTGGTAGGACATATGGGGATGGATTTTTTAAGAGAACCTTTATGCAGATATTACTTATCCAAAGAAGAACTGTTTCGCAAGTATCAGATACCTACAGAGAAAAAGACAGTTCTGTTTGCATCACCATATTATGGAGATGATTTGGATCAGGCTTATATTGCCGATATGTGTATGCGTTTTGGCGAGAATTGGACAGATTATTATAAATTTATGTGTGATTCCCAACATATCGTGCTAGAATGGATAGAAAAAATATGTAAAGAAAATCCTGATATCTATTTTATTTTCCGACCACATCCGGGCCATCCAAGTAAGATGGCCGGACAAATGGAAGAAAAATATGATAACTTCCGTATCATCAGTGGTGAATCGGTGAAACAGTGGATAGTGACCTGCGATAAAGTATATACAGGAAACAGTTCTGTAATCGTAGAAGCATTTTTTGCTAAGAAAATGTGTCAGCTGCTTTTCCCACTTCCCGTTACAGAAGGATTTGAATTAAAGCTTATTTCTGATTCTGATAAAATTACAACTTTTGAGGGATTTCAGCATTCAATTGCAGCAGAAGCAGAGAAATTTCCTACACCGGAAGCCAGTATCGAAGAAATTTATCTTATAGACTGGAATACACCTAATTATGTGAAATTTGCAGATATGGCGGAGGAGGTCTTAAGAAATGATTTCTATAACCTTTCAAAGAAACAGCTGCAGTCTTATAAGAATTATGGGATTGGAACACGAATTATAAAAGCTGTTTCAGGAATAGATGGAATATATAAAATCTATCTCGAAATGCTTAACAATGAAAAAATAAAATGGGGTTTTTTGGAAAATCAAAGAAAATTACGAGAGAAAGCTTATCTTATAGAAGATGAGCACGCCCATGAAACTACCAGTAAAGAAGAAATAGATCATATAATCAAAAAAATTGACAGAGCGCTTCACAGCGTAAAAACAGGAGGAAATTGATATGAGCAATAAAATTTCAGCAGTGATACCGGTAAAAGGAAACAGTACGCGTTTACCTAACAAAAATATTCTGCCTTTCGGAGAATCCAATCTTTTACAGCATAAAATTGAACAGTTAAAACAAGTAGAGGGTATCCATGAGATCATCTGTTCTTCTGATTCAGATGAAATGCTTAAGATTGCAGAAGAGGCAGGAATCAAAGCTATTAAGCGTCCCATTCAATATGCTAATGAGTCAGTGCCTTTTGGTATGTTTCTTGAGTATGTTTGTGACATTATCGAAGGCGATCATTTAATGTGGGCATGTGCTACATCTCCTTTGGTAGAACCTTACTTATACAGAAAAGCAATTAAAACATATTTTGAAAAACTGGAAGAAGGATATGACTCTCTGATTACATGTGCGCCCTATCAGACATATCTTATGGATGAAAAGGGGCCTTTAAACTTTAAGATGGGGCTGGAGCATAAAAATTCAGAACAACTTCCGTTATTGTATCATTTTACCAATGGTATTGATCTTGCGCCTAAGGATAAAGTTAAGGAATGGCATTATAATTATGGACCGAAGGCATATCGTCTTCTAGTAAATAAGAGAGAAGCAGCAGATATTGATGATGTTTATGATTATGAAATTGCAAAAGCATTGTATGCCATGAAGGATCCTAATCCAACTATTTAAAAAGCAGGGAATTGAATTTAATGAAAATAATGATATTAGTCGACACATACTATCCTTTGCAGGATGGGGTTCAGATGGTGACTCAGTATATTGCAGAGGGGCTTGCAAAAACTCACAATGTATTTGTGATAACTTCTCTGCGTGAGGGACTGGAAAGAACAGTTATTCATAATGGAGTAAGAATAGAGCGGATTCAGGTAAAGAGAAATCCTTATACATTGAGATTTACAGGCGAAAAAACACTGCTTGATAAGAAAATTTTTGAGTATAATCCTGATGTACTGATGGTAGTCAGTGTTCCGACCTGGACTTTTGATTGGATGAAAAAGAAATTAAAGAAATATCCAGGTAAAAAAGTATTGTATACCCATGGATATTCTTTAAAAAAGGAATATGATATCTCGAAATTAATAAAGAATTTTCGATTAAGAAGGCAGGTTGTAGCCGATATTATGAAAATTCATACAGAGATGTTTTGGAAAAAGCATCAGGAAAATCTGCCTGAAAATATGAAAGAATACGATAAAGTCATTTATTTGTATGATAAGGATGAATTATATCAGTATATAAAAAAGCAAGGTATTACAAATGACATTATACTTGAAAATGCAGTGGAGGATGTGTTTTTTCAGAGAAGAGCATTCTTAGTGGATCCTTTAAAAGAATTGGTATTTATCAATATTTCATCATTTGTGGAGAGAAAGAACCAAAAATTAGTATTAGAAGCATTTTATGAAGCAGATATTTCAAATGCAAGGCTTATTTTGATCGGTTCTAAAAATACGGCATATTATGAGGAACTTGTCAGGCTGAATGGTGAATTACAAAAAAAATATGCATTGCAGGATATTTACGTAGATATTTTGTGTGGATTATCTAGAGAAGATATTCTTAAGATATATCAGAAAGCAGATGTTTATGTATCTGCAAGCAGTTGGGAAGCTATGTCAATATCGTTATGTGAGGCCGCCGCCGCCGGTCTTACTATATTAACTACAGATGTAGGTCATGTTGCGCGTATCCCAGGAGTATTTCTTTGCGAGAGTAAGGAAGAGTTTATTAAAAGCATGAATCTTATATGCCAAGATCCACATTTTAGAGAAGAGAGAGGAAAACAGGCATATGATTATGCAAAGGATAACTACAAGATCAGCGATAAAGTAAGAGAACTGGAGCAGTATTTATTTGAATTAGTAAATAGTGGGAAATAAAATGAATACATGGAAAAGTATTAAAGACATATGGAAAAAGCTTACATTTATTTTAAACCGTCCTCAAAAGAGGGCGGCAATTTTAGTATGTATCATGACACTAATAGGTGCTGGAGTAGAAACGCTTGGTGTTTCCATAATTCTACCGCTGGCAGAGGCACTGACAGATATAGATAAGTTAATGAAAGATGCATATATTCAGAGTTTTATGAGGTTTTTGCATATATCCAAGTCAGAGCAGCTGGTTATCGCAATTGGGGCAGGCACAATATTTATATATATATTGAAAAATTTATATTTATTTTTCTTACTGTTTGTAAGAAATAAATTTGCATACAAAGTACAACGGGAAATGTCAGTCAAGATTATGCAATCATACATGAAAAGAAATTATACTTTCTTTCTTAATTATAGTACAGAAGAATGTATGAGGGGAATACAGGATGATGTAAAGGGGGTGTTTGCACTTCTTGATAATGGCTTTGCTTTGCTGGCAGAAGTACTGACAATAGCATGTATTTGTATATTTATTATGGTGAAAGACGTGACGATGGCCTTGGCAATGATGATTTTGGCCAGTGTTTGCGTTTTTATTGTATATAGTTTTTTTAGAAAATGGATGAGACGATTAGGAGAGAAATCAAGAGAATATGGGCCGGTTGTCACCAAGTATACGTTTGAAGCTTTTCAGGGGATTAAGGAAATTATCATAACCGGAAGACAGGGATTTTTTACGCGTAGTTATGAAAAAGCTTTAAATAGACTGCAAAGTGTTGGAATCCGTGTTGCCTTGGCCACAGCCAGCCCGGCATATTTAATAGAAGTTTTATGTGTATCCGGTCTGCTGCTTGTTATTTGTTCCCGGGTGATAGGACAGGAAGCGGCAGAAGACATGATTTCACACATAGCAGTTTTTGCGGTGGCGGCATTTCGGATATTACCGTCTTTAGGGAAGATATCCAGTCATTTTAATAACTTTATGTATGCATGCCCATCGCTCGATGCTACCTATCTAAATATAAAAGAGGTAGAGGAATATGAAAGAACACAGGGAAATATTATAGGGGTATCGGAATTTGATAATAAGAACAATGATGCATGTGTTTCCATAGGATTTAAAGAGAAAGTAGTATTAAATGATATCAGTTGGCATTACCCTAACTCTACGGTACAAGTATTGGATCACCTTAATTTAACCATTAAGAAAGGTGAAGCAGTAGGTTTTATTGGAGAATCCGGTGCAGGAAAGTCGACATTAGCTGATATTATTTTAGGCATCCTGATTCCTCAGGCCGGAAGCCTGACAATGGATGGAATTGATATCAGGAAAATAGGTGGTGCGTGGGGAGAATTGGTAGGATATGTTCCTCAGACAGTTTTTTTGACCAATGATAGTATACGAAATAATATTGCCTTTGGTGTTGACAACGAAGATATCAGTGATGAAGCTGTATGGGCTGCCTTAGATATGGCTCAGTTAAAGGAGTTTGTAATGAAGTTGCCGGAGCAGTTAGATACGCATGTAGGCGAGAGAGGGGTAAGATTTTCCGGTGGACAAAGGCAAAGAATTGCTATTGCACGTGCCCTATATTGTAATCCCGAAATATTGATATTAGATGAGGCAACATCTGCCCTGGATGGAGAAACAGAAAAAGCAGTAATGGAATCAGTTGAAACGTTGAGCAATTATAAAACGCTGATTATTATAGCACACAGACTGTCAACGATTAAAAAATGTGATACTGTTTATGAAGTAAAGGACGGAAAAGCAGTTTTAAGGGATAAGGAAGAAGTGATTGGAAGGATTCAGCAAGAATAGTCTTATTTAAACTGTCAATATTGTAATAAAAGAGGTATGGTAAAATGAAAGAAAAAATAAAGAGCATAGTACCTGAATCAATATGGAGAAAATTGACATATCTGTATCTGCTTTTGTCTCATTCTGAAGAGAGATATACTTATAGATTGAAAATGAAGTTATTCTATACGGAATATCCACGTTTAAAAAAATACCATAATGAGATAGAATATATGAAAAGGAACGATAAATTATTTATGTTTCCATACTCATTTATTGAGAAATATCAAAAAGGGGATATTGATGTTTTGTTTGATCAGGAGACAGAACTTCCATATGTTTATCATAAGGGAAAACGTTTGTATTATCCTGCAGATATGGACAAAGACAGTATAAGAAATATGTATTCTTCCATTTTGGTGGAACAGGATGAAGAGAGTCCTCATCGCTATTTTTCAGAAAAATATGATTTTGAAGAAAATGCTGTTTTTATGGATATAGGAAGTGCTGAAGGTAATATGGCGTTAGAAATTGCGGAAAAGGCAAAAGTGATTTTCCTGTTTGAAATGCAGGATAGATGGATGTCGGCATTGCGTGCAACCTTTGAACCATATAAAGAAAAAACTCATATTATTCATAAAATGGCAGGTGACACGATCTCAGATGTAGAAACAACCATCGATGAGGTATTGAAAGAGCATTTCTCAGAAGGAAATATCTATATTAAAATTGACGCTGAAGGAAGTGAAAAGAAAATAATACGTGGCGCAGAGAATACATTAAAAACACGTAATGTAAAATGCGCCTGCTGTACTTATCATAAGCAGGAAGATGCAGAAGAAATAAAAGAGATATTTGAAAAAAAGAACTTTGTGTATGAGTTCAGCAAAGGGTATACTTTATTCAAAGCCCAAAAGCGACTGAAGTATCCATATTTCAGCAAAGGATTGATTCGAGTTAAAAATTATAATGGGTAATAATGCAAGAGAAAGATGAGGAATTATGAATAAAGAAGTTTGCTTAATTATTTTGTTTAATCATCGGTTTGATAAAAATATTGAACGTCTTGAAACGATTTATCAGAAACGATTTAAAAACAGATATTACCTTGTTCCTTTTTATGATGGAGATAAAGATAATGTAATCCCTGTTTATGAGTGCTCTTATCAGTTTCAGGGATATTTAGCTCAGGGATTTGACAAATTTTTTAAGGAACAATATGAGCATTACATTGTTGTTGCAGACGATATGATTATCAATCCTGTTATTGATGAAAATAATTATAAGCAATATTTTAGACTGGAGGAAGGATGCGGATATATTTCATATTGGCATCCCTTATCACAGTGGCCCTGTGGTTTTGAACGTATAGAGAATGCATTAATAGCCCACAGACTTCATAAAGGTGTTAATTCAGAAGAAGAACTGCCGGGGACCGGTGAGGCATTTCAGATAGCGGAGAAAAAGGGATTTGATAATTATTGTTTTTCCAGATGTACTGCTTTCAAGGGAGGAATTTCTAAAGACCTGCAATATTGGACAAGCAGCCGAAGCAGAGTACATTTGCTGGGAAGAATAATGTTGGGGATTACTCTTAAATTAGAATATCCGTTTATGTATGCTTACAGTGATATTTTTGTTGTTTCCAAGATGGCAATTAGGGAATTCTGTCGTATCTGTGGTGTATTTGCAGCTATGCGTTTGCATGTAGAAACAGCTATTCCAACGGCAATGCTATTGACAGAAAGAAAAGTAGTGGTTAATGAAGATTTAGGATATAGAGCACACTTAATGTGGGATAGGAATGAAAGAAAAGTGATTGGCGAAAAATATCATTTCAGAGTAGCGGAATTAGTCGGTGATTGGGAAGAAGATGTTGTTTGTATACATCCAATAAAATTGTCCCAGTGGAAAGATTAAGGGGAAGTGATATTAATGAAATGAAAAGCATGTAGTGTAATCTTTGATTTGCGTAAAAAGAAAAGGATGAAATATAGTGTTATATGATATTATTTTTAATGTGTTGCTAATTGTTTTTGCAGCATTTTCTATAAATAAGTTTAGAACGAACGGAAGGCGAATAACGGTTATCTTTTATGTATGCTTTTTGTTGGTGACGTATTTTATGGCAAAAAAAGTAATGCTTTTTTTGAATATTACATTTGAAAAAAGCAATATTTCTTTTATCTGGTTATGTGGTCTTGCCGCAGCGCCAATATATCTTTCTGATTTAAGTGGCTTATCATATAAAATGTCTACACTGAATATTAGAGAAGAAATTCAGCATCATTTATGTTATTTTATAATAATGATTCTTGCTTTTTGTTCTCAGGGAGTAGATAATTTAGAACTTTCTTATATTAAAATAGGATTGATGCTATTATTGCTTGGCATATTGGTGTTTCTGGTGAGACATCAATATGGTAAAGTGCAGCGCACGCTGGAAATTATGGATATTATGGGTCTGTTTTTAGTATCTGTAATTTCGTATTATTTGGCTGCAGTTGCATTTAACGGAATAGAGGAAAGCATTGTATTGCGATATGTTCCCATTAGTATATTGATAGTATTTATTTTTACCTTATTTATTTTATTTATGACTGCTGATTGGAATTTGACAGTCAGTATTAGCATGCTGTTAAACATGATATGGATATTAATCCACTGCTTTGTTTATCAATTTAGAGGAAGTGTACTTGTTCCAGGTGATTTTAAATCAATAACAACGGCAGCTACAGTGGTAGGGAAATATCAGTTTTTCCTTACAAAAGAGATGTGGTGGCTATGTTTTTTTTCAATTTGCATTATTACATTAGTGGGAAATTTCAAAAAAATCAGAGTGATAAAGAATAGAGCCATTTTTAGAATTTTGGGGACAAGTGTTACAATTCTTGCAATTTTACTTTGCTACCACAGTGATTTCATTGGAATAATGCAATTACCGTATGAAAATGGTTGGCAGCAGAAAGCAATGTATAACACAGTTGGCTGCACACTGGGTTTTGTGGAAATTATGAAAAAAAGCAAAGTCAATGTACCAGAGAACTATAGTGAGAAGCTTGTCCGACAGATAGCAGAGATATATTATCCGGATGCAGAGACTGAAAATACGATACAGCCAAATATAATAGTAATTATGAATGAGGCATTTGCAGATATTGGAGACATTGGAAAAATAGATACGAATAAGGACTATATGCCGTTCACACATACACAGGCAGAGAATGGAAAAACTTCAATTGGTAGAGTACTGGTATCTACAATTGGCGGTGATACATGTAAAACGGAATATGAATTTTTGACTGGAAATTCTCAGGAACTTAATCCAACAGCAATTGCATTTACAACAGAAATATACAAGGATATATATTCCATAGCGACAACATTAAAAAGCCAGGGTTATCAAACGATAGCAACACATCCTAATTCAGGTTCTAATTGGAAAAGAAATTCAGTGTACAAACATATGGGATTTGAGGAAACATATTTTATTGATTTTTATGATGGGGCTGATGAAATACGGAATTTTGTGACTGATGAAGCAATCTATGAAAAAATCATGGATTGGTTAAAGGACAGTACGCAGCCACAGTTTATATTTGCAGTAACTATGCAGAATCATGGAAGCTATGATGGCAGTGCTTTGCGGGAAGGAGAAACTCTTCCTATTATTAGAAATAATGTAACCGAACCAGGAAAAGTAGATCAATATTTATCATTGATATATGAATCGGATAGGGCAATTGAAAAATTGATAAATGAAGTGGATCAACTGGAGGATCCAACTGTAGTAGTAATGTTCGGTGATCACTTTCCCAATGAAGTGATTTGGGGGCAGATTAGTGAAGGGCAGGAAACAGAAGATTTGTCGGAGAAGCAGATTATATATGCAACACCTTATATCATGCATGCAAATTATGATATAGATGTAAATGCTGTTCCAAAGTATATGAGTATTAATTATTTAGGAAGCAATATTCTAAATTTGTGTAAACTTCAGATGACAGCTTATGATAAATATCTGCTTGAAATGCAGAAGATAATTCCGGCATTTAATTTTCAAGGCATGATGACAGAAGACAACACATGGTTTTTTTATGAAGAAGAGATACCGGAGGAATATAAGGAAAAAATAGGAGAATATAACATTTTGGAGTATAATGCAAGATATGGAAAAACAGTGCCTCAAATGTTTAGTGTTGAATGATGTTATATGAAAGGGTAATTTATGATATTAGAAATGTTTTTATTGCTTTTTCCAGGAATACTGGCATCAATTTTTTATGGAAGAATAGAAAGAGGGAAAAGAAATAAATATAGTTATTTCGAAAATTTTGCAGTGTTCACATTGTATATATATTTATTTAATAATATTATTATTTATCTAAGAGGATGGAGAGATTTTTCCATTCAGACCATAGGTATATTAGCACAAGTCAAGTATGCAATTGTAAGTATTATATTGGCTATTGTGTTTCCTTTTTTTTGGCATAGTGGAAAACAAATACTAAAAAAGTATAATATGATAGAGCCTCGGGAAAATATAAAACTGATAAACGAAAGGGAGCATAATAGTATTAATGAGCAACAAATACCTCCGCAAGATTAAACAAAAGATATCAAAATGTATAGATAAATTATACATGGAATATTTAAAAAAGAAACTGAAAAAGGAAAAGAAAATTACTTTTGTTAAGGGTTGCCGTATTTCTTCTGACAATATGTTTGGTGGCAATAATTACATAGGAGAAGAAACATCTGCTTTAAACAGCAGCATAGGATATGGAACATATATTTTAGAAAAATGCTATTTTAGAAATGCGTGCATTGGGAAGTATTGCTCAATAGGAGCAGAAGTGAAAGCCGTGTCAAGAGAGGGACATCCGGCGAGAAAATTTGTATCTACTTCCCCAATGTTTTATCTGAAAGAGACGTTTTTAGATACGTATGTGGATGAAAACCGATTTGATATTTATAAAAAGTGTGAAAAGGATGCCCGGTATAATATTATTATGGGGAGTGATGTATGGATAGGAACGAGAGCATTGCTTATGGGACCATTGGTGATAGGTGATGGCGCTATAATAGGTGCAGGTGCGGTAGTAAATAAGGATGTTCCTCCGTATGCCATTGTAGCGGGAGTTCCGGCAAGGATAATCGGATACAGATTCCATGATGAGCAGATAGAAAAATTAATGCATTTAAAATGGTGGGATAAGCCGGAGGAATGGATTAAAGAACATGTCAATCAGTTTAATGATATTGAACTGTTTTTAGACAGTATTGAAAATACAGAAAATCAGAACGGTACAAAATAATCCGTAAACAGCAAGGAAATGGAAAGGGCGATATGAATAGTATTAAGCTATTAGACTGCACATTGCGGGATGGCGGTTACATTAATGACTGGAACTTTGGATATCATACCATTAAAAGTATTATCAGACAGCTGACAGATTCCCAGGTAGATTATGTGGAAATAGGATTTCTCCGTAATTGTGAATATGACAGAGATAAGACTCTTTATAATAACTGCAAAGAGATGATGCCTGTGCTGCCTGAAAAAAGAGGAAATACCATGTTTACAGCCATGGCACTTCACAATAAATATGATATAGACAAACTGGAGCATTATGATGGCCAAACTATTGATGCGATCAGAGTGACTTTTCATGATTATGATATTGATGAGGGACTTGATTTTATCAGAAAAGCAAAAGAAAAAGGATATAAAGTTTTCTGCAATCCCATCAATATCATGGGATATTCTGATGAAATGATATTAGAACTGTTGAAAAAAGTAAACCAGATTCAACCTTATGCCTTTTCTGTTGTAGATACTTTTGGCTCTATGATGAAGGCGGATTTACTTCGTATTTACTCATTGATAGAGCACAATCTTGATAAATCCATTGTGATTGGACTGCATCTTCATGAAAATCTGGCATTGTCTTATTCACTGGCACAGGAATTTATCGCCATGAAAGCCAGCGAACGGAAAAGTATCATTGATGCATCCATGCTGGGTATGGGAAGAACACCCGGCAATTTGTGCATGGAACTGATCATGGATTATATGAACAAAACACAGGGAACTATTTATGATGTAAATCCCGTATTAGATGGTATTGATGATCATATTATCCAATTAAAGCAGATTGAACCGTGGGGTTACAGCACAGCCTATGCATTATCAGCAAAATTTAATCTGCACAGAAATTATGCGGAGTTTTTACTTGGAAAAGGCAGACTTCGGGCAAAGCAGATCAATCAGATACTGGCAAGCGTGGAAGAAAGTAAAAAGACAGCTTATGATGAGACATACATTGAGGAATTGTATCAAAAGTTTCAATACCATAAAGTTGATGATGCAAAGCTTCTTAACCGGTTGAAGAATGAGTTGGGAGAACGAGAAATATTGATTTTAGCGCCAGGAGCCAGTATTTTAAAAGAAAAAGAAAAAATTTGGCACTTTATCAAAAAGAATGTTCCTGTAATAATATCGGCTAACTTTGCTTCAGAAGAGTATGGACAGGATTATATTTTCTGCTCCAATGCTATGAGGTATGGCGCCCTTGAAGAAAAAAAACAAGGCAGTACTTTGCTTATTACATCCAATTTACTTGATGTATGTGAAGAAGAGAATGTACTGAATTATTCAGAATTATGCTTTGATGAAAAAGGGAATTGTGATAATTGTGTTATCATGCTTATGAAACTGTTGATCAAATTGGAAGTAAAGCAGGTATATGTGGCAGGCTTTGATGGATATCAGGAAAAGGGCAGTAATTATGTTACTTCTTATATGGCAAGCCAGCATACTAAGGGTGTAGAAGAAAATATCAGGAACCGCAGATATGTAGAAGATATACGTAAGCAGATAAGTATAGAGTTTCTTACAGAGTCCCTTTATAACAGATAGGAGAACAGACAATGCTTGGTATAGAAAATTTACGTAAAATTAATTATTTAGTCATTGATGTGGACGGAACTATGACAGATGCGGGGATCTATTATGATGAACACGGTAATGAGTTGAAGAAGTTCTGTACGAAAGATGCGGCAGGCTATGTAGCGGCGCATAAAGCAGGAATTAAGCTGATGGTTCTGACGGGAAGAGAATGCCAGGCAACTACCAGGAGAATGGAAGAGATGAAATTTGATTTTATTGTACAGAAGATAAAGGATAAAGCATCTTATCTAAAAGATTTTATGGAGCAGAATCATCTGTCAAAACAGGAGATGGGTTATATTGGGGATGATTTAAACGATTTATCACCCATGAAATTGTGTGGTTTTGTAGGATGCCCGGCAGATGCTTGTGAAGAGGTAAAGCAGCATGCGGATTATGTTTCAGAGATAAAGGGAGGATATGGAGCTGTCCGGGATATTATCTCTGTATTACTTAAAGAACGTGGAGAATGGGATAGGATAATTACTGAAGTTTACGAAGCAGGTACATAAGATTTTTTATGAAGGGAATATAGATGATATGACTAAAATAAAGTACCTTATTTTGGGGGCAGGACCTGCGGGACTTACCTTCGCAAGAAAATTAAAGGATGCAGGGGAAGATTCTTTTTTAGTACTGGAGAAGGAAAAAACTGCCGGCGGACTTTGCCGCAGCATAGAAGTAGATGGGAGTCCCCTTGACATAGGTGGAGGTCATTTTTTAGATGTGAGGCGACCCAAAGTATGTGAATTTTTATTCCGCTTTATGCCGAAGGAAGAGTGGAATTTATTTGAAAGAGACAGCCGGATAAGGATATTTGGTATGGATATAGGACATCCTTTTGAAGCAAATATCTGGCAGATGGATCTGGAACATCAGGTAGAGTATCTGACATCTATTTCTAAAGCAGGCTGTAACAGAGAAGAACCAATGCCGGGGAAATTTGTAGACTGGATAAAATGGAAGCTGGGAGACAAGGTGGCAGAAGACTATATGCTTCCTTATAACCGTAAAATGTTTGCTGATGAATTGAATGAATTGGGTACCTATTGGCTTGAGAAACTACCCAATGTAAGCTTTGAAGATACTCTCAGATCCTGTCTGACTCATAAATTTTACGGAACACAGCCGGGACATGCCGTTTTTTACTATCCGAAAAAGTATGGTTATGGGGAAGTCTGGCTTCGTATAGCTGATTCCATAAAAGAGAATATATTATATGAAAAAAGTGTAAATGGTATTGATTGTGAAAAGAGGCAAGTATATGTATCTTCCGGTGAATGCTATGTGGCAGACTATATTATTACTTCCATTCCATGGGCAGAGTTGGGAAATATCTATGGAATGCCTGAAGAACTGGCAGATTCTGTTAGAGGATTAAAATCCAGTGCTGTTGAGATAAGATATGTGCCTGAAAATCTGGAAACCGCAGCACATTGGCTTTATATTCCGGATCCTGAGATCCCCTATCACAGGATTCTGGTCAGACATAACTTTGCAGTAGGAAGTAAAGGATATTGGCTGGAAACCAGAAAAGAGAGATCTGTAAATTATGCAAATGATGGCAGCTTTTATTATATGAATGAATATGCCTACCCATTAAATACTATTTCTAAACCCATGATTATAGAAAAACTGCTTTCTTATACTCGCTCTAAAAACATATACGGACTTGGAAGATGGGGAGAACATAGTCACTATAATTCAGATTTAGTGGTGGAACTTGCCATGAAATTAGAGAAGGAGCTTGCAGAATCAGCGAGGGATTAAGATGAAAAATACTTATCTGACATATGAAAAGTGGATAGTGTGCGGAATAGCAGTGCTATTATTAGGCGGAATTCTATTTGGAACAGGAACTATTTTTTCAGGCTGGCATCTTGTAGATGATCATGAAACAGTCAGAATATTTGAATTGTCTAGAAATAAGGGAATATCCTGGGTACAGGCATACCGCAACTTTATGCATTTTGATATCAGACAGAGATGGCGTCCGCTATATGGAATTCTAAGGATATGGGAGGCTTACTTGTTTGGATGGAATAGTGTAATTCCCAATATATTGTTGTGCGTGCAGGGAATGATCACTTATGTTTTGCTGTACTGGACTGCAAGACATTTCACATGTAATGTAGTCTTTTCACATATGTTTTCCATGACCGTTATTTTAGGGCGTCAGTTTGAAATCTGGTATCGGATCGCAAATCAGGAAAATGTTGGATTACTTTTATTGGCAGTTGTTCTTTATATGCTGGCCAGACAATACAGATATAAACAATATGATAATCATATATATGATGCAGTCTGCATTTTGGCAGGCATATTATGCAGCTGCATGAAAGAGAGCTTTGTTCTGCTGCTGCCGGCATTTGTTTTCTTAAGAATTGGTTTGGAATGGATTGCTATAGAGAATCAATCTTTTATACACATAATAAAGAAGAATGTGATGGGAATCACATGGTGGTCTGTAACATTAATAACACATCTGTCAATTATTTTGTTTTATGTGGGTACTACCTCTGCAAATCTCGGTCATGCAGGAGTTGATCTGGATATGGGAATAAAGTATTATATTTGGAAAATGCTGGGGTTGTGTAAAGGAGCGCTTAGAATATATGTAATATTAGCAGTAGTGCTGTGCATTGCGGCAGGTGTATTTCTTATTGTTGATAAAAGAAAAACTGAAAATAAGAAAATGTTTTTTCTTGTAACAACAACCGGGATTTATATTATGCTTACTCAGATGTTTTTGCATGTGAAAAGTGATATGTGGGACAGATATTTAATACCGGCTGTGGCAGGATTTGCATTAACATTTATTATAGGAATCAGTATGACAGTGAGGCAATTTAAGCAAAGAATCATTATTTATACAGCAATTATCATTTTTCTGATTTCACGATTGATAATGGCGGTGGGACATATGAGTATGTGGTATGCTAAAGAAGGCTTTGCTACACAGAAAATGTTTACCCTCATTAAACAAAATGCAGATACAGAAGATACGATTATAGCAGAGATGGGAAGCGAAGAAGAGAATTTGGCAATATGTACTTTTATGGATTTGCAGGGCAGGAGTAAAGGGTATGTGTTCCGTGAAGATGAGAATCAATATGTAGATGGATTTGGTTCAGAAGAAGTATTGGAGAATATGGAAGATGTAAAAGTATACGTTACAAATCCCAATGCGAAAAAGATTTATGATTTGCAGAATCCGGAAGAGTGGGAATTTTATGATGTCGAAAATATTTATTGGATATACATTAAATCGCAGGATAAAGTTAATTTGTAAAAGGAGAAAACGCAGTGAAGAATCGAATTAGTAGTATTCTAAAAGAACGAAAAGAGGAATTTTGCCTTGGAATAATACTGACAGTCGCAGCATGCTTTATGTTCTTTATATTTTCTCCTATGGAATTATATTTTACAAATAAAGGAGAATTTTGGTTTGATATGTATCTTCTCCTGCCGGTGATGCTGGTAGTATTTATAATCATGTCATGCATGAGTATACTGTTTCTTTTTCTGGTGAATGTTTTAAGTTCTAAATGGTATCATATACTATTAGTATTTTACTTTATTGCGTTTATTTGTTCTTATATCCAAGGAAATTTCCTGGTTGATAATTTGCCTCCGCTTGATGGTTCTCCTATTGACTGGAGCAAGTATCCAATGGAGCGGGTTAAATCAATTATATTGTGGATTGTCATTACAGGTATAGTCCTTCTCATATTGAAAGTTATAAAGAGGGATAAGTTTTATAGAGCCGTTAAATATATCAGTGTATGTATGACATTAATGCTTATGATTACATTGATAAGTGTCTGCATTACAACTAAGGGATATGAAAGAAAAGGTACTCTTGCTGTCAGCATAAAAAATCAGTTTGAAATGTCGGAAGACCAGAATTTTGTAATACTGTTGTTAGATACTGTTGATTCTGAAATATTCAATAAATTATTAGAGACTCACCCTGAATACGAAGAGATTTTTGAAGATTTTACCTACTACAGGAATACCACAGGAGTATATTCCTGCACAAAACATGCCATTCCGTTTATTTTTTCAGGTGACTGGCATGAGAATGATGAGCCTTATGATGAGTATCTTATGAATGTATATAAAAATTCGGATTTCTTTTCTAAATTGGAAGCACAGTCCTATAAACTTGGAGTATACGAAGCTGAAATGATGCCGGCAGATGAAGATTATTTCCGCTTTGAAAATGTTCTTGAGAACAAGAATAAGGAAGGTGTAACTTCCTATTTGACATTTGCAAGGTGGCAGATTCAAATGACGGGTTTTAAATATGCCCCTTTTGATTTAAAGAGGATTTGTTTTGTTAATCCAGAGGCATTTGAAAATCTGAGAATATCGCCAGATGAGAGCGTTATCTTTACGAGTTCAAATGTACAGTTTTATAATAGAATACAAAATGAAGAGCTCTCCTTTACTTCTGATAAGTGCTTTAGGTTTATTCATCTTTCTGGGGCACATGTGCCTTTTAAGTATGATGCTGATATGAATATTATTGAGGATGCTACTTATGAAACTAACATGGAAGCAAGTATGACTATTACCAAAGCCTATCTTAACAAATTAAAGGAAGGAAATGTATATGACAATTCTGTGATTATTGTTATGTCAGATCATGGGTTTAATACAAGCGCAGATATTTCAAATATGGATTTATATTATTTGTATAGGCAGAATCCGATTTTATTTGTGAAGGGCGTTGGAGAAAAACATGAAATGAAAATATCAGATGCGCCTATATCCTTTGTAGATTTACAGGAAGCTTTTAACAGACTTCTGCAAGGAGCAGATAGCTCAGAAATTTTTGACTGGAAGGAAGGCGATGAGAGACAGCGCAGATATTTGTATTATGAATTTAATCATGAATCTCCTATGTATGAGTATGTGCAGACAGGAATGGCATGGGAACGAGATACATTTAAGCCCACAGGTAAGGAATATTTCTTAGAAGACAATTAGGAATGAATATAATTAGTTATTCTTTGAACTGATCATGAATGGCTGCAAAAGTGGTATATAAAAGGAAGGAAAGAAATGGGTAGTCGGATTAACAGTATTTTGAGAGAACAAAAAGAGGAACTTTATCTTGGAATAATATTGACAGTTGCAGTATGCTTTATGTTCTTTATATTTTCTCCAATGGAATTATATTTTACAAATAAAGGAGAATTTTGGTTTGATATGTATCTTCTCCTGCCGGTGATGCTGGTAGTATTTATAATCATGTCATGCATGAGTATACTGTTTCTTTTTCTGGTGAATGTTTTAAGTTCTAAATGGTATCATATACTATTAGTATTTTACTTTATTGCGTTTATTTGTTCTTATATCCAAGGAAATTTCCTGGTTGATAATTTGCCTCCGCTTGATGGTTCTCCTATTGACTGGAGCAAGTATCCAATGGAGCGGGTTAAATCAATTATATTGTGGATTGTCATTACAGGTATAGTCCTTCTCATATTGAAAGTTATAAAGAGGGATAAGTTTTATAGAGCCGTTAAATATATCAGTGTATGTATGACATTAATGCTTATGATTACATTGATAAGTGTCTGCATTACAACTAAGGGATATGAAAAGAAGGCCAATCTTGCTGTCAGCACAAAAAATCAATTTGAAATGTCTGAAAAGCAGAACTTTATTATTTTGCTTTTGGATGCTGCTGATTCCGAAGAGTTTAATAAGATGCTTGAAACACATCCTGAATACGAAGAAATTTTTGAAGATTTTACGTATTACCGGAATACTATGGGAGTGTATTCATTTACCAAGCATTCCATTCCATTCATTTTTTCAGGTGATTGGTATGAGAATGATGAGCCTTATGATGAGTATCTTATGAATGTATATAAAAATTCGGATTTCTTTTCTAAATTGGAAGCGCAGTCTTATAAACTTGGCGTATACGAAGCAGAAATGATACCGGCAGATGAAGATTATTTCCGCTTTGAAAATGTTCTTGAAAATGAAAAGGGTGTAACCTCTTACCTGGCATTTGCAAGATGGCAGATTCAAATGACAGGATTCAGATATGCACCTTTTGATTTGAAGAGGATTTGTTTTGTTAATCCGGAAGCATTTAAAAATCTTAAGATACCGCCTGAAGAGTATTCTCTCTTTATTTTTGCGACCTCGAATGAACAGTTTTATAATAGGATACAGCATGATGATTTTTCCTATACATCAGATAAATGTTTTAAGTTTATTCATCTTTCTGGGGCACATGTGCCTTTTAAGTATGATGCTGATATGAATATTATTGAGGATGCTACTTATGAAACTAACATGGAAGCAAGTATGACTATTACCAAAGCCTATCTTAACAAATTAAAGGAAGGAAATGTATATGACAATTCTGTGATTATTGTTATGGCAGATCATGGATATAATGTAAATGCAGATCCTTTAGAATTATATACATTGGATCACTTATGGAGACAGAATCCGATTTTATTTGTGAAGGGTATCGGGGAAAAGCATGAAATGAGGACATCGGATGCTCCTGTATCTTTTGTGGATCTGCAGGAAGCTTTTAGCAGATTGCTGCAAGGAACAGATAGTTCAAAAATTTTTGATTGGCAGGAGGGTGATGAAAGGCAGCGAAGATATTTGTTTTACTATTATAAAGATGAGTCACCTATGTATGAATATGTACAGACAGGGATGGCATGGGAACGTGATACATTTAAGTCCACAGGTAAAGAATATTTCTTAGGAGACAAAAATGACAGCAATAATAATTAATTGGCTCTATATAACATTGATTGCAGTTATATTGGGTGTTGGATTTTTTGCAGTATTGAATAAGGTAACAAATTATATCTGCAAAGAGATCGATATTTGCTTATTTATGGGCATTGCCTTTATAATAGCGTATGCACAGCTGTTTAGTATATTTTATAAAGTAGGTGCTGTGGCAAATATAGTTTTAATACTTTTATGCCTGATAATATGCATTTTGTGCCGCAGAGAGTTTAAGGGTATTTTACAAAAAGCTAGTGAAGAAGTTTCATTATTACGCAAAAGAAAGTTATCGTTACAAAGTATAGCACAGATCATGTGTATTTCCATTATATTTGTATCTTTCTGGTTTATAGCGTGTCAAAGAGCATATCACGCAGATACAGATTTATACCATGCACAGGCAATCAGATGGATAGAAGAATATGGTGTAGTTAAAGGATTGGGAAATTTACACCACCGTTTGGCATTTAACAGTGCATTTATGCCTTTGCAGGCATTATTTAGCTGGGAATTTTTAATAGATCAGTCAATGCATGTTGCAAATGCATATTTGTGCATGACAATAACCATTTATGCATTGTCTACATGTTCAGTATTTCAAAATAAGAGGATGAGAGGATCGGATTGTTTCAGATTACTTATTTTTCTTTACAGTGTAATGAATGTTTCTGTCTTTTCATCACCCAATACTGATAATTTTGCGCTGCTTTTGTTTCTGTATATTATTTGCAAATGGTGTGAGTACATAGAAGAAAAGAATGAACAGCCGGCTGCTTATGGACTGCTATGCTTATTGGCTTTGTGCGCGGTAACTGTCAAGCTGTCAGTGGCAATGATCATGATATTAACATTGAAGCCGGCAATAGAGCTGCTGAAGCAAAAGCAGTATAAGACCATTATATTGCTGGTTCTCTCAGGAGTATTTATACTGTTTCCTTTTTGTGCCAGAAATTTTATAATATCCGGTTATTTCCTGTATCCCAGTGTGGCAACAGGATTTTTTGACGTAGACTGGAAAATGTTGCCTTATGCCGTGAAATTTGATAAACAGGAAATCATGGCAAGAGCGAGGGGAATATATGAGATGTCCAGATACAGTGAAGCCTGCAACATGTCATTTTTTGAGTGGTTTCCCGGTTGGTTTAGACAACAGAAGATTTGGGTACAGGTATTAACTGTTATAAATGCTATAACATTGCCAATGTTGATTGTTGTTACCTGCAAAAAAATTATAAAAAGAATCCAATCTTATGATATGATAATGGCAGTTATGTCAATTGTACAATTTGTATATTGGATTATGACGGCGCCGCGTGCAAGGTATGGAAGTGTTTTTTTGTTTTTAATTCCATGCATGGTATTGTTTTATTTAATAGAAGCTGAGCCTAAAAAGATTTTACATTTTTACAGATATGCAGTTTTGCTGATGACAGGATTATTTGTTATATTCTTTACTTATAAAGCAGTAACGCAGATAGAAAAACTACCCTTAAAAAGATCCTCCTATTATGTGTACAGAGAATGTGACGAAGTGGAATGGGAAGGAATCACTATGTATATTCCAAGGGAAAATGAGATTACCGGTTATTATTTTTTCCCGGCAATAACTTATGAGAGAAGGCTGCAATATCTGGAATTACGAGGAGACACTCTTGGCGAAGGATTTAGAATTAAGGAAGAATATAGAGGAAATAAAATTACGACATACGGAAATATTATAGAATAAAGAAGTCTGAAAGAGGAATATAAAAGATGAAATTAATTATACAAATTCCCTGCTATAATGAAGAAGAAACTTTAAAAGTGGCGCTGGATGCCCTGCCGAAACAGATTGACGGTATTGATAAGATAGAATATCTCATTATTAATGATGGAAGCAAGGATCGTACAGCAGCTATTGCAAAAGAATGGGGCGTACATCATGTTGTGAATTTTCGGAGAAATAAAGGGCTTGCTTATGGTTTTATGGCAGGACTTGACGAAGCCCTTAGACAGGGAGCGGATATTATTGTAAATACCGATGCGGATAATCAGTATTGCGGTGATGATATAGAAAAATTAGTGAATCCCGTATTAAAAGAAGAAGCAGATATCGTAATTGGAGCAAGACCGATAGATGATACACAGCATTTCTCTTTTCTGAAGAAAAAGCTGCAACATCTGGGTTCATGGGTAGTCAGAGTGGCGTCAAATACAGATATACCTGATGCGCCAAGCGGATTCAGGGCAATGTCACGTGATGCAGCCATGCGCTTACATGTTATTAATGAGTATACGTATACTTTGGAAACGATTATTCAGGCCGGAAGAGAAAAAATAGCCATCACTTCTGTTCCTATTCGAACGAATGCAGAACTTCGTCCTTCCAGATTATTTCATAGCATACCTTCATACATAAAGAAATCCGGACTTACGATTATCAGGGCCTTTATGATGTATAAACCAATGAAATTTTTTGGTATTATCGGAACTGTGCCATTTGTGACGGGAATGCTTCTTGGCATCCGATATCTGATTTATCTGGCTAATGATCCGCATACCGGACATGTGCCTTCTCTTATTCTGGCTGCAATCCTGCTCCTTATGGGAGTTCAGACTTATGTGGTAGGATTGCATGCAGATATTATTGCGGCAAACCGTAAGATGCTGGAAGAAGTAAAGTATCATATGAAAAAAATGGAATATGACAGGGAGCATAACTGATGTTTACGGATTATGTAATAAGAATGGCGCCAAAGGTGCTGACACAGGTAGACAGAGACAAGGACTCATTGAATTATGGAGATTGTGACAGAAATCACTGGCATTTAAAAGTGCGGGATTTTTCATCTGCCATTTTACAGCAGACCGGATTGACACTGGCTCTTTTATATGGAGTTGATTTTGAGGGAAATGCATTTTATCAGCAGGAAGAGGTAAGAGAATGGGCTGAGGCAACAGTGCATTACTGGAAGAAGATTCAACTGCAGGACGGAAGTTTTAATGAATATTATCCAAATGAACATGGATTTCCTCCTACTGCTTTTTCTCTGTACGCTATGTGCGAGGTGTATAAACGCCTTTCCATGCAGGATACAGGGATATTGAAGGCGTTTGAAAAAACGGCAAAATATTTGACGAAACATATAGAACCCAAGGCATACAACCAGGAACTGGCTTCTATTACGGCATTATATTCTGCATATACAATTCTGCAGGAGGAATGGATATTAGAGGGATTAAATAAAAAATTAGACAGAATTTTAAAGCTTCAGTCAACAGAAGGATGGTTTTCTGAATATGGAGGAGCGGATATTGGTTATTTAAGCGTTTCCCTGGATATGCTGGCAGAATATTACTGGATGAGCAGAGATGAAAGGGTGATAGAACCTTTAAACAGAACAGTTTCCTTTTTGCAATATTTTGTCCATCCTGATGGAACGGCAGGGGGAGAATATGCATCCAGAAATACCATTTATTTCCTTCCCGGAGGACTGCAGATTACAGAACTTATGGGCAGCCGGATTGCTACAGCCATGCTTGAGCTTTTGTATGGAGATACGACAAAACCGTTTTATTTCCTGGATGCGGTAGATGACAGGTATTTTTCTCATTATTTGCTGCATTCTTTTCTGCGGGCAATTGAAAAAAGACCTGCAGAAAAAAAGAAGCAGGGGGAGTTACTTCCTTTTCAATATCAACAAAGAAAATTTTTCCCGGAAGCAGGTCTCCTGACCTGTACTGAAAAAGACAGATATATTATTATAAGCGGGGCAAAGGGAGGAGTCTGCCGTGTTTTTCAGAATGGACAGGCAAGCTTTGAAGATTATGGCTACCGGGTAAAGCTGGCAGAGGGAAAAGTAGCAGCCACTAACTGGCAGAAAGACGATTACCACATAGAATATTTGCAGAACAAAATGAGAATTTCCGGAAATATGAATGTAGTAAAACAAAAGGTGTCTACGCCTGTAATGCATTTGGGCCTTCGTGTCATTTCTGCACTAGTAGGGAATAAAATTATTGGTTTTTTGAAGAATCAGATTATTTTGGTAAATAGACAGTCAGATATTCACTTTGAGCGTGTAATATTCTTAGATGAAAACAAAATGATCATAAAGGATACGATTTCAAGTCCCGTGATAATCCATTTGGAAAGTGCGGATAGTTTTTCACTGCGTCATGTTGCATCCGGAAAATTTTTTGCATTGACAGATATAGGAAATCACAGCAGAAGAAACTATGGCAATGTCCAGAAGATTCGTATAAAGAGAATATTTCATTATGACACTGGAGAGTGGAAAGAAGAAGTGGAGCAGGAATAAGCAGAGATGAAAGGGTTTCGAGAACTGGAAAAAGAAGTTATTGCCTGTGACTTATGTGTTAAATGTGGTACCTGTATAGGAGTATGCCCTACAGAAACACTTGAATTTGAAAAAGAAACAGTCATAGATAAAAAGGGAAAATGTATTGCCTGCGGCATGTGCAGCAAGGTTTGTCCCGGTAGAAATTTTTCATGGCAAGAGTGGTCGCAAAAAGTATACGGAAAAGAATATGATTCAAATGATGTTTTCGGTATGTATCAGGATGTTTTCAATGTGCATGCCCAAGACAGCAGTATCAGACATGAGGCAGCATCCGGCGGAGCAGTTACACAACTCCTTATAGACATGCTGGAACGTCATCAGATAGGGGGAGCGGTAGTTACCCGGTCTAAAGATAATATACCCTATGAGTTTGAAACGCATATTGCCACTACCAGAGAAGAGATTCTAGAAGCTGCACAGTCGAAATATATGATTATACCGGTAAACAGAATAGTAAAGGAAATTAAGCAGCAGGAAGAAAGAATTGCTTTTGTGGGCCTGCCATGTCAGGTTCAGGGAATGAGGAAGGCTATAGAAGCTGATGCTGAGCTTAAGAAGAAAGTAGAAGTCCTGATTTCGGTATTCTGTGGATTTAATATGGAACCGGCGGCAACAGACTATTTGATTTCCAAAGGCAGAATAAGGAAGGAAGCAGTTACGAAGCTCCAATATCGTAAGAAACTTGGTAAAGGAACCGGATTTTATATAGAAGACAGTAGTGGGAAAAGCTTCTTTGTAAATAAGCATGGATATACTTTTTTGAACTTGATTTTTTCACCCAAGAGATGTTGGAAGTGTTATGACTACAGTGGAGAATTTGCAGATATTGCCGTAGGAGATGCGTGGAATAAAGGACAGGGATGGTCGCGGGTCATCGTAAGAACGAATCAAGGCAGAGAGTTGTTAGAGCAGTCTGTTCATGAAGGAACACTGTTTTGTGAAAAAGCGGATATTGATGAAATCCTTCGTACACAAAATCAGGTAATTTCCTATAAGAAAAAGCAGATTGGCATTAGAAAAAAGTTTATGAGGTCATTTCCGGAATATGGAATTGCATTTCCAAAGCAAAATGTCAAAATAAGAATAAAAGGTCTTATGATGTATGTAATATTAACATTTTTTAAAACACCTCCCGGAAAGATAGCAGTACGTATTCTTCCTTTTCGACTTATGACAAAACTCAGCAGCAGATTAAAAGGAAATGAATTAGTGAAATGAGAATAAAAAATTTTGCAGTAAAATCAGAGCTAGGCAGATATATATTCTGGGGCGTTATGACAGTAGCAGCAAACTATTTCAGTTATTTATTGCTGAAAGTAATAATGCCATATCAGATTGCTAACATAATCAGTATTATTTTTACAAAAGTTTTTGCATACTGCACGAATAAAAAATTTGTATTCAGAACAAAAACAAACAGCAGAGAGCAGATAAAGGAAATAATCAGATATGTTTTGGGAAGAGGATTTACAGGAGTAGTAGATTTCCTGGGGCTGATCGTGTTGACAGAGGTATGCAGTGTGGATGACAAAATTGGCAAGATGATTATGATAGTCATTACAACAGCCTTAAATTATGTTTTAGGGAAATTGTTTGTTTTTAAAAATGAGTCTTTGGGGAGAGAAAATGAATAAGGATAGAATTGAATGGGTAGATGTATTGAAATTTCTGGGGATATTGGCTATTTTTTGTGGTCACTTGGGCAATGACACAGGAAATCTCCACGATTTTTGTATTTTATTATCATGTACCGTTGTTTTTCTTTGCTTCCGGACTCTTTGCAGACAGAATGAAAGATTTAAGTCTATGGGAAACAATAAAGAAGAAAGCATATCAGATTCTGCTGCCGTATCTTTTCCTGATTATTATCAATATGATTGTTCTGGTATTTTTGGGTGAAGCAGATTTTATCACTTATATTAAATATGTTAAGCAATTTATATGGGGAATCAGAAATCAAATGCCAGCGGCATCCTTGTGGTTTTTTTTCTGCTTGTTTTGTGTGGCAGTTTTATTTGATCTTTTGCGAAGAGTCTTAAAAAGAAAATCACTTTTATTTCTTGCATCATTATTATTTTATTTGACAGCTGTTATGCTGCTTCCCAATAGACCTGATATAACGCCATCGTGGTTTTTTAATGTAGATTCTGCATGTTATTATCTGATTTACTATACAACAGGATATATAGCAAAAGAGGCCTTGTTTGAGGACCGCACGGAAGGTCAAGCTTGGTGGATAAAGTGGGCGGAATTTTTCGGAATAGGAACAGTGTTTGCTTATAGTTATACAGTATATATGAAAAAGGATTTTTTGGGTGAACTGTTTGCGCTTGTTCCATTACTGGGAGGACTATTTTATCCAATAATTCGTGCTATGCTTATTATTACAGGAAATATCATAGTGGCCAAAACACTTACAGGAAGCAAAAAATTAAGCTATATAGGAACACAACCCCTTTGGCTGTGCGGGAATGAGGCAATTGCAAAGCATATTATGAATGCATTGGCTGGCATATGATTTACCATTGAAATAAATGGTGCAATAGCGGCAATTGTTTATGGAAGTATCTTGATTGTGTTTATTACTTATGTATTAATGCCGATTGAAAAGAAAGCATATGACCATTGTATACAAACAATCTTAAAAAAATCTTAAAAATCACAAAATATGGTGGGAATCGTCATGATTTCCACCATATTTTGTTGCAAAAAGTAAACTGAAATGATAAGATTTAGAATAAGTGAATCATTTGGATCATACATAGAGATAGTAGAAAATTAGGAGGAAGATTTGTGAAAGCAAAAAGAGTACTGGCAGCAGTTTTATGTGCAGCAATGATTTTTTCATCAGAATCTTTTGGCATGGGCGTCATGGCAGCGCCGGATGCGGAAAACACAGAATTAGAACTGGTGGTGGAAACACCTTCGCCGGAAGAGACAAGTATGCCGGAAGAAAGTGAAACTCCATCTGCATCGATAGAACCGGAAGAGAGCGCAGCTCCAGAAGAGACGCCTGCTCAGACACCGGATGAATCGGCAGTTCCGGAAAATACACCAGAGGTAAGCAGCACGCCGGAAGAGACTGAAACACCGTCCGTTACGCCGGAAGCAACGCAGGACCCGGAGGCCACACCTTCAGAAATGCCTGAGGAGGTGGAAACGCCAACACCTGAAATGACGCCGTCTCCTGAAATATTGCCAGAGGATGAAATGATCATTGGCAGAGAGGATATGGAGCTTGTAGGAGCAAGCAGTTGTTTCGATGTAGATGCAGAAGGCCGTTTAAAGATCAAAGAAGGACAAACAATTACATTATCTACCGTATGGATTCCGGCAGATGCTAAGATTATTCCTAAAGATATATTCAGCGGCAATGGTAAAGTAAATATTATTAAATTTGATGAGGGAAGCCAGTTGACCACCATTGAAGCCGGCGCCTTTGAAGACAGTGCTCTGACAGAGATTGAGATTCCCGAAAAGGTAACAGAGATCAAAGACTGTACTTTTAAAAATTCTTCCTTGAAATCTATTTCATTTAAGGGACAGATTGTTTCTGTAGGAAAGGAAGCTTTCCAGAATACAAATCTGACAGATTTTGTTGCCCCTGCATCTTTGGAAACCATAAAGGACAGTGCATTTGACAATTGTTCCCAGCTTCAGAGAGTAACACTGACTAATGTAAAAGTAATCGGAACTCGTGCTTTCCAACATTGCAAAGCTTTAAGAGACGGCGGAATCGGTTGGAGCAGCGAGCTTGTGGAAATTGGCAATTATGCATTTGCAGGATGTGACTTTGATACCCTCAGCCTCTATGAAGTAAATAAAAACGGAAGCCATGAAATCAGCATTGGAGCAGGCGCTTTCTACCAGTGCAGCAATCTGTATAAAATAGTACTTCCTGCAAACCTTACGGATATTTCCAATAAGATGTTTATGGATTGTAAAAAGCTGACAGATATTACTATGCCCGATACTGTAGAAGTAATTGAGATGTCTGCATTCAGCGGATGCACATCCCTTAAGGAAATTAATATTTCATCAGGAATTAAGAGAATTAAGGAAAGCGCTTTTGAGAGATGTTCTTCACTGACAACGGTTACTATTAATCAGAAGAATACCATTGATGATTTTGAAATTGCAGAAAGTGCATTTCCTATTAAAGACGGAGTGACCATGAAAGGGTATGATGGTCTGGTACAGGAGTATGCAGAGAAGATGGGTTATGCCTTTGAGAGTCTGAATGAAACCTTTGCCATTTCCGTTACTCAGGGATTCAGTACCTATGCAGGAATGACGGCAAATCAACTTAAGGCGACAGCAGGCACAGAAATGACCATTACCGTTAAACCTAAGAGCGGATACAGTTTAAGAGCAGGAACTATCAGGGCAACGGGAGATTCTTCTGTAGAGTTTACTCTTGTCAGTTGTACCAGCACAGCCCAAACTTTCAGTTTTATTATGCCTGCAAGAAAAGTAGTGATTGATGCAGAATTTGATGAAACTAAAACGGTCGTGACCGGCAGTTTGAAATATCGTTTGGACAAGGTCAATGAGCGTCCCATTACTGTGGATTATACAACCAATGAGGCGAAGATTGACAAAACAGGTCAGGAAACCCAGCTGGTAGTTTATGATTCTAAAGACATAGGTGCATGGCTCGTAAACTTTAAGAGCAGCAATACATCAGTGGCAACCATTTCTGATACAGGCTTGATTTGTGCCAAAGGCAAGGGAACTACTACCATTACTGCAACACTGCGCAGCAATTCCAAGAAAAGCATCAGTTTTAAGTTGACAGTAGGGGATGATGCCTTCATTGATAAGATAGAGTTGAATTTCTCTAATTTAGGGCGCGGAAGGGAAAAGAAAGAAACTATCCAGTTGGCAGATGGAACCCAAAAGGAATATACCGTAATTGAATATAGTAAAGCGGCACTTGCTTCAGGGGCTCAATCTTTCAAGGTAAATGTCATAGCAACAGAAGAGAAGGAAACAAGAAATCTGATGGTTACTTCCGAATGGAAGAGTATCGACAGCAGCATTGCAGCTCCGGCAAGCGCTAAGAGCAGCAATAACAGCAATACTGTTAATGTAAAGAAGGGTATGGAAGGGGAAACCATGATCACGGTTTCCGTAACGAATAAGGATAAAGCCAAGACGGTAAGGGAAGAGAGCTTTATTATACGTGTAATAGATGCAACTCCCAGACTGGCAGATACCAAAATTACAGTAAATACTTTATCCGAAACAGGTACTTATATTGATATCGTACCGGTATATGACAGAGAAATCAGTCAGGAAGTAGCTTTACAGTTATGCCAGAAGACAACTTCCGGAAACATTACCGATTACAATAAAGAGATCGAAGGACTTGTGATTGAATATGATGAGGAAAAAGGATGTCGTATTTATGCAACGGAAGGTTTCCAGCTGGCTTCAGGCAAATCCGTAACCTATAAGAGCAAAACACAAGCCTATATTAAAGGAGAGTTTGAAGAAGGCGGCACTTTTTATATTCCGGTGCCAGAGCTTACAGTTGTAAATAAAGCATTAAACCCTACTGTAAAAGTAACAGGAAAAATCAACCTGTTTTATAATCATACTTCAGATAAAAGTGAGCAAGGCAGCGTACAGGTAACTCAAAACCTGAAGGATGTAACGGTGGAAAGATATGAACTGGTTTCAGAAGCCAATTATAAAGATATGGGTTCTGAAAGTCCGGACAAATTTGCTGCTAATTTCACAATAGATGATAATGGTGAAATTACCAGAAGCACTGCATCAGAATTAGCCCAGATTAACGGGAAAAATGTAGTTACCGGATATGTATATATTTATTATGAGGGTTATACCGAACCGATAAAGAAGAAGATTACAGTGCCTACCTGTAATACGGCTCCTACTTATGTACTGTCTATGACTTCTGCAACAGCCAGTGTATTTAGGAGTAAACAAAGCTATCAGCTCCAGCTTCTGGATAAGAAGACAAAGAACCCCATAGATTTAGCTGATCTGGATATAGCTGACGGATTATCTTTTGATGAATCTTCATCAGGAACTACACCGGATTTGTTTGAAGAGATAGATACCACTGAAGCTATTGCGGCAGCAGCGGAGAATGGTTACATTGAGTTGAAAATTCAAGATACTCCATTTAAAGGAAAAGCGGTTATGAATGTGCAGATGTCTACATGGAGTAAACCACTCAAGTATACCTTTAATTTGAGTACCACCAGTACGCTTCCTACTGTAAAATTATCTGCTTCCAGTGTAACTTTAAATCAGCGCTGTAAAAGTCAGGAAGGTTCCATTAAGCTTACGCTGAATCAGGCAGATCCGGTATTGGTAGGATTTGATGAAGATACTTTGACATATACCGGCAATAAGAAATATATCGTAGACGCAGAAAGCTTAATGGATGGATTGATCTTTGGAGATGATACTATTGGTATAAGACTTCCTGAAGAGGATATCAGTTTGACAACATATAGCTTTAAGGTAAAGCCGATGGTTTCTTATGGAGAGGATGAGGAACCTGTTACACTGGGATATGTAAGCTTTAAAGTAGTAGTAAACAGCAAAACTCCTACCATTAAACTCAAGAGCAGTTCCTTTAGCTTAAATGCATTAAGACCGGGAACAGAAGAAGTGAAGACTACATACACGTTGGGTAATCTTCCATCCGGAAGCGACTGGACTATTGATGCCCAGCAGATGGAGCTGACGCCGGTGAATACTAAGAGTTCGGAAGCAGCAGATATGCTTAATAAGCGGAACTTTAGTATATCCTTCAAGGATGACGGCACAGTGGCAGTAAAGTTGAGGGATACAAAATTTTATAAGAATTTCAGTTATGATTATTATGTCAATAACCTAGCAGTACAAGTGGGAAGTGATACCATGATTTTTGATCGGTTCAAGATTACAGTTAAAGGTAATCTGACAACTCCTTCCATTAAAGTAACAGCAAAAGGAACAATCAATCCGGTTGAATCAGATAGCAGTATCGTTTATACCGGTAAGGTTTCAGGCATAGTAAGCGATATTGACAGTGTAACTATTTGGGAACTGAATATGACCGATAATAAAGGTAATTATTATAAAGATGAAAACAGAAATAATATATCCAAACATTTTGAGGTCAAGCAGGAAGAAAATCAGGCAATTGTAACTGTAAAGGATGGAGAAGTATTGACATCCGGAGCTACGTATAAGATTAAATTGGTTTATACCTTAAAAGCAGTTCCCGGTGAGGAGGGAAAGACCAGGCCGACTTATCAGACCGGTGATTTAACCATCAAACCAAAACAAACGCTTCCTAAGATTAAGACCACGCCCACTTCTGCTTACCTGTATGCAGGGCAAAACAGACCGAAGACGGTTGATGTGGCAATCAGTAAGACCAGCGTTACAGGAGCAAAAATCAAAGGTGTTGACTTTGCCAAAGGAACTTCTGAAGCGGTTAAGAAAGCATACAGAATTGAGTTTGATGAAGATGAACAGGTTATGACTTTGAAATTGGTAAATCCTTCTGCGTTAGTGCTGAATAAGAAACAGACCATTACCTTTGAAACCAAATGTGAAAATCAAATGGAAAACACTACAGGCACTACCTTTAAACTGGATGTGACTGTGAAAAAGTAAACAACAGGCAGATGCACCGGAGCCCGATGAGAATCGGCTCCGGTGTATTTTTTGTTTACAGAGTTGATAAGTTTCTTTGCCGGATAGACAATATTTGCGTAAAATGATAGAATATTATATAATCGGAGAAATTTTAGTAAAGGGTGTTTAATATGAAAAGAGTACGGAAAAATCAATTAGCAGCTTTTATTTTATGTATAGCGCTTATTTTCAGTAATTTGCAGCCGGCAGGAGTGGCATATGCTTCCACACTGCCTTCCTCAGAGACTGCAACAGAAGCACCCGAAGAAACAAATACGCCGGAGGAAACGAAGGAACCACAGACGCCTGCTCCCATAGCAACGGAAGAGCCTGAGCCTGAGCAGACACCGGAAGAAACTCCTATAGAGACGGATGCAGATCTTCCTACAGAGAAGCCAAAGGAGACAGTATCTCCCACAGATATAGAGGAGCCTTCTGTTACACCTTCGGAAGACCCTTTAGAAAGCCCGGAAGGAACACCAACGGAAGAGCCTTCGGAAACTCCTACAGGGACACCCATGGAATCCGTAACCCCTACACCTTCGGAATCTGTCAAAGATCTTGATTACATATTTGGAAGACCTATGACAGAAGAGGAGATTGCAAGGCAAAAAGCAGCGGTGCCTTCTTATCTGCCGATACTGCCGGAAGAAGAAATGGTTGAAGCTTATGAGAGTGGAATTATGCTCTTTTCAGTTCTTCCGGATAAGTATGATTCCAGAGAAGATGGATATGTAACAAGTGTTAAAAATCAGAATCCTTACGGAACCTGTTGGGCGTATGCAACTATGGCTTCTCTGGAAGGAAGTATGCTGGCAGCAGGGAGTGTAAGTTCGGATATAGACTTGTCAGAGTGGCATCTGGCTTATTTTGCCACCCATACAGGTTCTGATGAGTTGGGAAATACAAAAGGTGATTATGTAAATCCTCTGGAAGACGAATACAGCTATATGAATACGGGAGGCAATATTCAGATGGCGGCCACTGCTCTCTCTAATTGGAAGGGAGCGGCCAAAGAAAAAGATTATCCCTATCCTACAGGTTATGCGGATATATTAGGTAAAAGGGATACCACCACACCTGATGATGCATGGAAGAAGAATGCCTATTATATGAGTGACTGCTATATCACTCCTATATCCGATGCCGATGCTGTAAAGACTCTTATTATGATTAATGGGGCAGTGTATGGATCCTATTATCATGATGATTATTTCCAGAGCTGGAGTACAGCGGCTTACTTTAACGACAAAAATACTTATACGAACCATGCCATTGCCATAGTGGGATGGGATGACAATTACAGCAAGGAAAATTTTACCGACAGTTTCTATGGCCGGATCGATCATAAAAAGCCTGAAGGAGACGGAGCATGGATCTGTAAGAACAGCTGGGGCACTTCTTTTGGAGATAAAGGATATTTCTATATTTCCTATTATGATACTTCCATAAAAAATTCCTCGGCAGCAGCTTTTGTAGGAAAAGAGCTGGAACGTGACCTGAATAATTATTATTATGGCGGCGGGGTATGCATTGGCAGTTACACGTATACCTATGGTATTGCTCAGTGTTATGAAGCTAAAGCCAATGAAGACGGCGCTGAGACAATAGAAGGTGTTGGATTTTTTACCCTCAACGCAGGAGTGGGTTATACTGTGGAGGTATATATAAATCCGACCTCTAAAGATAAAAACGGAGTCATAACGAACCCGAAAAGTGGAGAACTGGTTTATCAGGATCAGGGTCAGACCGCTTATGCCGGCTATAATACCATTGATATTTATGATGATGTTGTAGTAAAGGAAGGAGATGTTTTCTCCGTAGTCATTACTTTTGATAATGAGACGAAGGTATATTTTGACCAAACCCATACTATGTGGGCATCAGGGACTACGAAGCTTTATGACAGTGTCAATACAGTAGCACTGGGTGAGAGCTTTTATAATAGGTCTTATGGTTCCGTTAATTATTTTGTTGGTTCCAGTGGATCTACCCCCAGAATGAATGTCATCACCAGAGATGCGGAGGAGCCTGATCCGATTTTTTATGTATATGACGTGACTGGAGGGAAAAGAGAAGAACTGGGGAGATTTTCCACATGGAAGAAGGCGGTTAATTATCTTTCTGCTAATGGGCAGAGGCTGTCGGATTATCAGATTGAAGTGACACGGAATGCTGTAGTAAAGGGCAGCCTTGCACTGCCGGAAAACATACATGGACTGATTGTATCAGGTCCTGTTTCCGGGGAAGCTGCCACAGATGTTACACTGCAAATAGATGACAACATTACAGCCAAAAGTTTACTGATATTCCAGAATATTACTTTGCTGCCCCAGACAGAACTGCAGATAGATGTAGGCAGTTATGAGGTCCGGTTTGAGCAGGTATCCGTAGAGGGAAAAGGAATTGGGCAGATCATAGGCAATGGAATGGAAACAGGCAGCTTTTATACGGATCGTAATCTTACAGTAGCAGGTGATGTAAAGAATCTGGCTTCATTGTTACTGGAGGGCGGCTGTTTTAGCGCTATATCCATGGATGTAGGTGATTTATATTTATATAAAGCGAAAGAACAGGGAAAGAATACGGAGTGCAGAACTGCCGGCACGCTTTTTGTAGAAAACATTATTAATTGCAGTGAAGAAAATGTGATATCTGTTTCGGCAGATATGGACAATAAGACAGGAATATGGAACCCGGGATTCACCATCACAGGAACAGTTACCGAAAAGGCGGTCTATGTCAGACTGATGGAGCGTCTGACAGGGGAAAAAGCCGGTTCGGTAGAGTTTTCTGACGGAAATTATTATGCTCCGGTAAGCTTTTATACTAAAGATGGAAAAGGACGATATTTCTTCAGAAGCACAGGCAGTGTATATATGCAGTTCACGCTGGTAAAAGCCCCCCTGGTGGATACTGCAATGATTCAGGTTCATCCGGATAACAGTCTGCCCTATGGCGGAACAGGCGGCAATGATCCGGAAGCAAACAGCTTTAAAAGAAATGGAGATATTGTTTATATAAAACAAGTGCAAACCATTATTTTAAGCTATGACGACAACGGACGGACAGTGCTGGAAGATATTATCACTTATAAGGACGCTATAGATGAAATCAATGGTCTGAAGGTAAAAAGAGACTATACCATTACTTTGATACATGATATTGATTCAGTGAATGGAAACAATTTAAAGCCGGAGGCACTTACGATGCCCAAGGCAGATTGTATCAACAGTCTGACTATAGAAGGAGACGGACACAGGATCTGCTTTACAGGCAATGCTATTACCACAACCACAGACCTTACTTTGCGGAATGTAACATTGACGCCTCTTAAGGCCAATTCTGATGTAGACACGAAAGCGACAGAGCCTTTTGTGTCGGTTATGGATGAGAGGGCAGCAGGCTATCAGTATCCGGCGGTGATGACGTTAAAGACAGGAAGCTACGGACTGACAATAGGAGATGTGGTTGTGGAAGCTCCTTTGCTTTTAAACGGCAGCAAAGGAACTCTCAAAGTAGAAGGCACGATAAAAACTCCTGACTATCAGAGTATTAATGGAACAACACAATATGTGAACAGCGGTTTGGCAGACGGAATGGCCGGAAATATCAGCGGATATGCAGAAGTTTCTGTAGCATCAGATTTCTCTTTGCGGCCTTATTATACAGCTGCTACTAAAAAAACCGGCGGTACTTTTACGGCTACAAGAGTAGAGCAGAAAGCAGATTTATGGGTTCAGGGAAAACTGACTGCTGATTATCTGCATCAGGAATCAGGCAGCGCATTAAAAGTGGGCGTTAAAGAAGAAGATGGCTATGGGCCTGTTGTATCCGATGCCGTAATTAAAGATTACAGAACTTCCGCAGGATGCAGTTGTATTGTAACCGGTAAGTTCACCTCAGCTAATAAAGCGGGAATTTATGGCGCTGCAGATAAACCCGTTGATCTCCAGGCAGATAAAATAGCATTTAAAGATGTAACCTTATCCCATGCACAGGTTACAGCTAATAAAGATTTTGCCATTACAGGCATATTAGTCAGCGAAACTACGGATAATAGGCTGGTTACCAGACAGAAAGCAGATGCAAAAGGAAAGATAACAGACGTATATCTTAACATTACAGGTACCGTACTGTTGTCAGAAGCTAAAAACCAAATAGAAATTCAGGTGAAAGAGGCTGCTTCGGAGGATAATGCAGGTTTATGTAATGCACCTTCCACAGAAGGTCTTTTGCTAAATGCCAAAACGGCAGAGGCTTTACATTTCCGTCCGGCAGAAGAAAATTATGAAGCAGGAACAGAGGCAAAGCTTGTAAAGAAGGGGACCAAGATCTATCTGTATGAGGCAGGAGGAGCTCCTGTTGAAGTATCCCGTATTCGTAATGGGGAAGAAGTATCTTTAGGATCCTTCCCTACCCTTGAAGAAGCATCTAAGGCAGTAGATGCCCAAAAGGATAAGACAGCTTCCTATGTTTTCACTCTCCATAGCAGTCTGGGAGAAACAAAACCGGAAAAAGTAGTATTTCCCGTTAATGCAGCAGATATTACCTTAACAGCGGCAGAAGAAGATATTGTATTGCATACAGCAGGTGATATTACTTTAAAAACCAATACCACATTGGAACAGATTACCCTTAGTCCTGATTATGGAAAGGGAACGGCCAATATAAGTATGGGCAAATACGGACTGACTCTTAAGGAGATAGAACTTGCCCCCGATAAATCCATTAATAAAATAACAGCGGATACGAAATCCTCTGTAGGATTGGAATTGTATGGAGACACTGCTTATTACGTAGGCAGCGGAGGTCTTACGGTATCGAAGCTGACTATAGGAGCCGGCACAGAGTTTACTTCCGGTGGCAAAGCAGTTGTTACAACACTTACTTTGAAAGAGAATGCTGTGTTTACCATTGCACAGAAAGGGTCTGTCATTACGAATATTGCTGATTATCAGTCATGCAGTGAGGAAGCCGGAGGAGATTTCTCCAGATTGTGTATTACTTCCGGCGCTGACCTGACAATTAATGGCAGTGTGGAAAATCAGACAGGCGGAGCCCTTGCAGTTGTAAAGGAGGGCGTAAGCAGTGTAAATGCTCTGTCAGAAATAACCAATGAAAACAAAATATTGTCTGCACCTAAGGCAGCAGCATCAAGCTTTATGATTTTTTCTTCGGACTTGGCAAAAGGAGAGATTCCGTTCAAACATGAAAAGGGATTATACCTTCCCGGAGAAAATGCAGAGGGATTACTGCAAGTGCAACTGGTTTATGGGGAAAAAGAAAGCTGCTTTGCAGACTGGTATCAGGCAGTGACAGAAATCAATACATTAGGTGACGATTCTCTCAGCTGTCAGATAACCCTTCTTGATGATATAGAAGAAACCAGAAGAATAGACGGCAAAGGTACGGTAATTACCTCTCCGGGAGCATTATTAATGCCCTCGGCAGGTAAGTGCGACAGTCTGACAGTTAACGGTAATGGAAAGCGTCTCACCTTTACCGGAAATCTGACGGTCAATACATCCGGCGTTTTTGCAAAAGTAAATTTAAACCCGGTAAAAGTAAATAAGGGGCAGATAGTTTCAGCCGCCGCCGACATTACCATGAAGACCGGTAAGAGCGGTGTTACCAGGCTGACTTTTGATCAGTGTGGAGAAGATGCAGGAATCATAGACGCAGGAAGCGTTGCAGGGGAGCTGCTCTTTGGCAATGTGCAGGGTGATGGTAAAGGCTGTGAAGTTTACCTTATCAATGATTCTGCATTTAACATCAAAGGTAATGTTACGGGGTTAAAGGGCCTGTATCTGGGAATGGATGAAGAAGGGGAAGCTGCAGGAACAGCAGTCCTTGGCATTTCCGGTAAGGCAGAAGTAAAAACGTTAGGGTTAACAGGAACAGATGGAGATACCTTAGAGAGCACAAGACTGCTGGTGACAGGTTCTCTTACGGCAGATACGCTGGCAGGAAGCAACGGAATCCTGTTGGTAAAACAGAAATCTGCCAAGGATGATTCTACCAATGCAATTATAAAGGGAAGTTCTGCAATTCCGGCAGGAAAGACTATAACAGTATTGGTAATGCAGCCGGATGTTACAAGTACGGAGATATATCTGCAAAAGCTGGAAGAAGGAGAAAATCCGTTCGTAGAAAATCCTATGGATATTCCGCTTCTGCAGGCGCCCATTATGCAGGCAGAACAGCTTAAAACAGCCGGTATGCTTATGGATAATGACGGATTGAAGATGCAGCAGCTGGAAGGAGTAGTTTATTACAGAGATATCAAGCAGTATATTAAAGCAGGACTTGGCGAAAGGATGAAGGTCAAGATCACTGCCCGCAGCGAAAACGGTGCATCTGCTTCCACCTATGCAGAAAGCTGGTATGAAGCAATACAGATGCTGGATAGTATGGGAAATACCTATACATGGTATGGTCTGGAACTTATGGGAAGTGGACAGATCATGACCGGAATGAATACAAAAACCAAAGAAGAAACCACAGGTAAGTTCCTTCTTCCGTCCAAAGTCAAAGGAACTGTAGAGATCATCCGTGGACAGGAATCAGATGCTTCTTTGATCTATATGGATAATATTAAGATTCCCGATAAGCTGACCCTGATCGTCAATGAAGTTCCTTTGGAACAGACAGATGGCAAGGGAAATGTTGTAAGCAAGGGGATTACTATCGGCAGTGACAGTATGCTGACTTTGGTAGGAGGCAGTGATGAATTTTCCACCATTGCGGCGTCTAAAGGAAGCCTTGGATTGAACCGGACAAAGATATCTGTCAGCGGTAAGGTGGACATTAAGAATCTGTGTGTATCTGATGGAGAAAATGAACTTGCCGGTATGGGAGACTTTAAGATACATACGATTATGCCTTTGGAAGAAGGTGGAGAAGGTAAGGTTTGCCTTGACACCGTAAGTAAATATGGCAAGAGCAAGACAGGATATGATATGACACAGCTTTCCCAGCTGTCCATAAACGGAAGCGTAGATGAAAGTGTAGAAGTGGGAATTCATCTTGGTAAAGATTCTTCCGTCATAGGGCAGGATGAAAATACAGAATATACCCATGCAGAGCTTTTGCTTGCTGCTGATGAAGAAGTATCTCTGAAGAAGAGACTGGCAGCTGTTGGTGGAAATGCAGCAGATAACAGAATTGCATTGCTGGACGGTGAAGGAAACCAAATAAACGAAGAAGATACAAATTGTCTTCTTACGGAAGAAGGAGGACTTTACCTGTCATCTGAAGCTCCTTCCGTCAGTGTTTCTTCAAGCGGCGGAACTTCTAAGTCAGAGTATCAGGGAAGATTCAGAACTGTGGAAGCGGCGCTGAAAGCCATTGGAATCTCTGCCAGGGAAGATATAGCGCTTTCCAAAGATAACCTTAAAAACTATCAGGTTACATTTGAAAAACAGCCGGAAAGAGCTGTAGCGCTGAATATGCCGGCAAATGTAAATGAACTGGTATTTACCGTTGCTGACAACAGCAGCAGAATCAATCTCACATTTACAGGAAATCTTACTTTAAAGAGTAATACTTCCTTTGAATATATGAATCTGTTATCTGTCAATAATAAGGGTGCAGTGTCAACAGCAACGATAAACGCAGGAAACTATAAACTTTCCTTTATGCAGGCAGAAGCTTCGGAAAAGGTTACTTTAAAAGGCGGAACGAAAGGTGAGCTGTTTGTAACAGGTTCTGATGAAGAAGGAAGAGCAGCAGCGCTGCAGGGATTTGGGCAGGTTACCATAGAAGATGCAAATCTGCATTCCACAGGAGATATTACAGTACAAAATCTCCATTTGGAAAATGCATTTCTAAGAGGGAAAAATATTACTATAAGTAAAAAGACAGAAATGGAAGAAAGTACCTTAAGTGCGGTATCAGATTGGGAAAGAGCATCCGGTAAACTGAAAATAGCGGAATTATGCAGTCTGAATCAAGACGGATATATAAAAAATGTACTGGCAGCTAAACAGGATGCCAAAGGTAATTCCGGCATAGAAATTACCGGAAAGGTTTCAGCACCGGAGGCAGAGACAGAATATTTCGTAATAGCACTGTATCAGAATGAGAATTATAAAAATCTTGTGGCTCTGGAGAATGATACGGTTCTCTTAAAAGCGGCGGTGGCAGATGGAGATTTCTTTGTTCCCATATCAGAAATGAGAACAGAGAAAACGGAATACGGTATTTATAAATCCGGTAAGAATCTCTGCTACGGAGATATTTCACAGGCAGAAGCAGTGCTGATTGCTGATGCCGGGACGAAATTCTTCAGTATGGAAGAAGCAATTGCTGAAATCAACAGCAGAAAGGATAAGAAAGCGTCCTATACCATTGAACTGCTGCAGGATGCAGAAATGAGAAATGCAAAAGGCACCCTTACTTCTCTAACCATGCCGTCTTATGCGGAACAGGTGACAATAAAAGGTGCAGAGGATCAGCAAAGGCAGATTGCATATACCGGAAAACTGACCTTAAAGTGCAACACAATATTTGAAAACATAAAACTGATGACCTATAAGACTTCCGGCAAAAATATAGTAGAGACAGAAGGGACATTGGCAGGCGGGAACTATCAGCTTGGCATTTCTAAAGAAGCGGACTTTGGCGGAAGCGTACAGGGAGGAACAATTGTCTTTGAAGATGGTTCAAAGTTTAGATGCACCTCTGTAAAAGCAGCGAATATTTCCTGCGACGGCAGTGCGGACCTTTATATTGCCCGTAGCGGTCTGATCACCGTTACCGGACTTTTGAAGAAAGGATCTGTTACCAATATTACGATACATCTGGATTATGACAAAGTTCCAAATGGAACCAAGGTCATTGAGATTAAGTCTCTGAGCGGAAAGGCTGATTTAAACGAACTACAGATAGAAGATGCTACAGGTGGGAACAGTTACATTCTCTACCAAGATGGCAGAGCAGTATATTGCAGGAGGGAACAATAATGGCAATTGGAACAGTACAATCAGGATATGCCCGGGCGGCATATACAAATCCTCAGCAGAAAACCAATCAGAAAGAAGAAAATCTGACTACGGTTGACTACATGCAGATGATTAAGGAGAAAAAGCAGGAAATATTTGATAAAGTTAAAAATGGTGACACGGAACCATCTTTTCAGATAGGCGCACAATCTTTTACCATCAAAGAGTGGAACAAATTTTTAGAGAGGTTTGATGATACGGAAGATGCCGTTAAAGAATTGATGCAGCAGGAACAGGAAGAAGAAACAGGCGGACGGGGTTAAAACCTGTGTCCGCCGCCACCGCCGCTACTATGTCCGCCACCGCCACCGCTGCTGTGGCCACCGCCGCTGCTGCTGTGACTTCCGCTACTGCTGCTTCCGCTGCTTTGGGGACTGTAGACTTTGGTTTGGTGAGTTTTAGTAGTATAAGGGTCTGTAAATTTAAATCCTGTGGAAATGGAACTGAGAAGTTCTGACTTTGAAGGCTTGGCAGTACCGGACAGGACTATTGCAATAAAGTAATTGATCAGCGCAGCCAATATGAGTGCAAGCAGAGTGTTGCTTATGTATTTCATGGGCTGCGCTATTTTATGGCCTGATAAAAGAGCATGAACCTGCGAAAAGGCTTCATTGGCACAGAGGTAGTAATTGCTGTTTGAGGCATAACGATATACGTTATCTGTAATGGTATAGGCATAACTGGTAGTGACAACCCGGTATATAGCGCCATCGCTGAAAAGATAAATTTCCCTGTTATCCATATCGATCAGAAACAGAGTGCCGCTTTGGGAACCGAAGAGTTCGTAATAATATTCTTCCGCAAAGTAAGAAGTGGAATAGGAATTGGAAGAGACAGACTTAAAGGCAGCATGACCATAAGCAGTAACCTGCCGCATGGTCAGTGCAAGCAGGGATTCTTCCTCTTCACTTAACAGGTCAGCTTCATCATCTATGATAACAGAATAGCCTGTATCCTGATTGGTCCAGACAGGAGAGGCAGCATAAACCTTTATAGCCGGACATAAGAGAAGGAGGCCAAGTGCCAAAAAGATCGTCAGTTTATGTATGGTTATTTTATGCATCATCATCCCCTCCTTTTCTATCAAACTGCGGCAGCCTGCGAGTGGCAAGTATATTATATTTTTTGATAATTTCTACAATAGTAAATAAAATCCCAAGAAAAGCAGCGGTAGTTCCACCATAATACCAGGCGTCTTCTACGGGAGCAAACAGAAAAATGCACATAGAAATCATAAAGGCAAATAATAGTCCCAGCAGATCGTGCAGGATGGTTTTAAAAGAAAGAGGAGTATTAGAAGGTTTTTTTTGACTGGCAAGGTATCCTCTGTCATCTTTCCGGCTGTCACGCTGATGAATTCGGCTGATTTCTATCATGTAAGTAACAAATGTCACAATTTCCAGAGGCATAGAAATACTTAAAACGGAAGTGGCAGTAATCAACGAATTCAGATTCAGAAACAGGAAAATAGGAACAGCAAGAATAAGAGAACCTATTACATATTTTTTGGTATCTATGGGAATATCAGCTGCCACTTTTCCTGTCTGACCGTTTACGGTTGCGTAAGCGACACGGTCATTTTTGCGATAAGACATGAACCATACAGGATACATGACACGTTCAGGCCGCTCCATTCTGCTGTGCAGATCAACGTCTTTCAGTGAAAACTGAATTCCTGAAAATTCCGGTACTTTTTTTATGCGGTCATAGCTGGCGGTCTGTGCAATGGTCAGAGCGTCTTTTTCATAAAGGGTTCTGTCCACATCAGCAGTATCTGCATAAAATCCGCTTAAAAAGGAAGGGGTAAACTTTCTCATGCCTTTTACATGGAAGGGAGCAATACTTTCGCTGATGTTGTCAGAGAAAGAAGAAGATGCATCATAGGAAAGGTCCTGATAGTAGGCATCGATGCAGCCTCCCATATCATAGTGATTGGTATAAACATAGTCTCCTCTGCGGAAGCTTTTTTTCCCTTTCAGGCTGATAGTTCCTTTTTGGGAGATACTGTAACTCCAGTAGGGCATATAAATACCGCGGAAACTTTCAATGGCCTTTTCATCTCTTAAATCATCGGGAGCAAAAATAGCTTTTTTAAGCCGGGCATTATAGGCTTTTTTGCAGGCTTCCTTTGTCTGTGAAAAAGGTATGATCCAGGAAGGACGCTTTTCTTTGCTGATCCGGCTGTAGAAAATGGTAGAAGCGCCGCAAAAACTGCAAAATTCAGCGATAGAATTATCGGTGCCAAGAATTTCTCCTCCGCACTGCGGACAGGTAAAGATAGTCACATCAAACTGGTTATCTTCTTCAGCATCCTTGTCTTTAGTTATTTGGTAGGGATCCTGAGTGGTAAGGCAGTAATCGCATTTAAGCAGCTGTTGTTCAATATCAAATTTTAAATTACCGCCACAGTTGGGACATTCGTACATATTATGCTCCTTTAGTTTTGTTATTTCTATTTTATAGTTAGGGAAAGAATCTGTAAAGTCGATATGAGAAATAATGCAGGTAAAACAGTGTTCATTTGTAAAAATTTATGGTATTCTTAAAGTAACAGGTATTAATTTGTCAAAATGGAGGGAGAGCAGTGATTAAGAAAAAACAGACCAATGACTATAATGAAGACAGGTTGCTATTGCTGCAGGGAATGGAAAAGGCCATATCAGGAGATTACTCATTGCTTGACACATCCGCCTTCCATGATGTGGAAATGGCCAGAAAATATAATGATGTATTGGAAGCATTTTTAAAAGCAAACAACAAGTTTGCAATGCGGCTGAATGATTCTATGTCACAGATCGGTGACAGTTCCTGCGTAAAGGAAATGTTGGAACAGGTTCATTCACAGACTACCGCTATCAATGGCATGCGGGATTCCAGCAAAGAGCTGGGAGACTCTGTTCAGAATATTCAGACAGCAGTCCAGAACATTCAGGAAAATGCCCACAATGTTATAGAAACCTCACAAAGCAGCCTTAAAGGGATGGAAGAAAGCATACATATTGTAGATGAGTCTGCCAGACAAGTTCTGAATATCAGTGAGCAGGTTGCTGTTTTTAAGGAAAAAGCAATCAAAATTAATGAAATCATTGATATGGTTAAGAAAATTGCCAGCAAGAGCGGTCTGCTGGCACTGAATGCTTCCATTGAAGCAGCCAGAGCCGGAGAAGCCGGCAGGGGATTTGCAGTAGTGGCTAATCAGGTCAGGGATCTTTCCGCCAGTACCACCGCATCTGCAGAGGATGTGGTACAGTATGTGACAGAGTTGATGTCAGGCATTAATGACCTTTCCCAGTCAGTGAATGTTACGGCAGAGCAGCTTAAAGAAGGAAATGAAAGTGTTCATAAATCTATTGAATCTATTGGCGGTATGGCAGGACAGTTAGATTCTATCCGCGAGGAAATAGATCATATTTATGGAGAAATAAATACACAGTCAGCGTTGACGGAAAATTTTGTATCATCTATTGATGCTATTGCAGAGAGCTATCATACTTTGTCCGATGAATGCGTAAGCACAGGGGAACATCTATATCGTATTTCCCGAAATGTTGACAAAGCAAGAAGCGATATGGCACGAAGTAACTCAAAGCTTACTACTTTGGACTGGATCACAGTATTTGAAATTGACCACTTGATCTTTACATGGCGTATTTACAACAATCTGGCCGGTTTTGAACGGCTTAAGATAGAACAGCTGAATAACCCCGGCGGCTGTAAATTTGGTAAATGGGCAGGAGCTCAGACAGATTCACGTATTGTAAATGCACCTGAATTCCGGCAGACTGTAAGAACTCATGAAGAACTTCATAAATACGCCTGTGATTCATGGTATGCAAAGGAGCGAGGAGACAGTGAGGAGGCCCTTAAGCAGTTCCATTCGGCCTACCAGGTATATGGACAGTTCAGGCAATCTATTGATGGCTTGCGAAGGATCATTAAAAATACCGGAGACAGAGAAGAAACGAAAATATAAAAAGAAGAAATTTTAAATGGCAGCCGGAATCTGGCAGGACTGTATGATGGTAACCAGTAATATTGGATTGTGATAGAGAGAACGCTGTGTTATAATGTACGCAAAAGAAAAACAAGCGGCTGCAAAGCAGACATTTGTTTTTCTTGCGGCATTAACGAGCAAATGTCTGATAAAATCGGACAGAAAGTGCATAAGCACGAATTTGCGAGTTTATATGACTTATAATAATAAAAGGAGAGAATAAAATGGACGTAAAAGAACAGGTTATGAAAGCGGTAGATAAAATTTCAAAGGATAAGAAGCTTCAGGAGCAGTTTCAAAAGGACCCGGTAAAGGCATTAGAAAGTGTGCTTGGAGTGAAGCTTCCTAAAGAGGTGGTAGACCAGGTGGTAAACGGCGTAAAGGCAAAGCTGTCAGCAGATAAGCTTGCAGGTGCGGCAGGAGCCATAAAGAACCTATTTTAATGCAAGGTTCGAACCTTGAAAGGAAATGGTCATAAATATGAAGTATAAAGCAGTGATCTTTGATATGGATGGCGTCATCTTTGATTCAGAACGGCTTGTGTTTGAAGAATGGCTTGCACTTGCAAAGAAATACAGTCTTACAGGAATGGAAGAAGTCTACTATAAGTGTATCGGTGTAAATGCCACAAGTACCCGGCAGATTTTTTTAGATTATTATGGACCGGATTTTCCTTATGATGACTATGTAAAAGAAATTTCCGCTTCATTCCATGCACGCTATGACCATGGCAGACTGCCTATGAAACCGGGAATTGAAGAACTGCTTTCCTATTTGAAAGAAGAGGGATACCTGATTGGACTGGCTTCTTCAACTAAGAAGTCCGCAGTGGAAAGAGAAATCACAGACGCCGGACTGATAACGTATTTTAATGATTTGACTTGCGGCGATATGCTCAAAAAGAGCAAACCGGAACCGGACATTTTTCTTATGGCATGCGATCATCTGCAAGTTTTACCTAAGGAAGCAGTGACCATAGAGGATTCTTATAATGGCATTCGTGCTGCCTACAGGGCAGGCACCGTACCTGTTATGGTGCCGGATATGATACAGCCTGATGAGGAAATAAAGCAGCTTGCACATATGATTTGTAAAGACTTATTTGAAGTAAAAAATTGGTTTGAGGAAAATAAAGGTTAAGATTTCACATGTTGATAATGACATTGGAGGAAAGAGAGCAGACAGGAAGATTCCTGTCTGTTTTTTATGCGTATCAAATGGCCTGTAATTATGTCCAACTGCACAACCGAATTGAGCATACTCGATGCACGAAGCATTCCGATGAGCTTTTTAATACGAAAATCGTGTTCAGCAGAGGCTTCCACGATTTTTAAATCTCATCTTCATCGTGCAAATCGTCTGCTTCAATTCGGTTGTGTAGCTTGACAGGCAATAGTTGCAGGACGAATAACAAAAAAATTTTTGTGAATTATAATTATGAGAATAAAACATTTATGTAGATGATTTTAAAGGAAAGGAGATTTCTATAGAATATTTTTTGAATTATATTTTATTGTTACAGAAGCAGTGTTTGATGTATGCGGATTACAGGCAGGGAGAATCGTGGCATTAGATTACAAAGATTTAGGCAAAAGAATAAAGGCAAAACGCGAAGATCGGAAGATGTCTCAGACAGAACTGGCAGATAAGGCAGGAGTATCTACACAGCATGTCAGTAATGTAGAAAATGCCAGAAGCAAAATCGGACTGGAAAAGCTGATAGACGTTGCCAATGCACTGGACTGTTCCATAGAGGAATTGATTTGTGGCAGTACCAAAAGCGGAAGAGTCATTTACCATAATGAAATTGCTGAAATGATAGAAGATTTTTCAGATATCCAATTAAGAGCATCCCTACAGTTTTTAAGGGACATTAAATATTTTTACAAATTAGCGGAAAGTGATATAAAGAGAGAAAACCAGTAAATCAACAAAAGCCATCCGATAAAACGGATGGCTCAGACTGTAGACAAAGCGCCTCTGGTAAGTCCTAGACCAGAAGCGCTTTTCTCA